>NZ_SCMX01000001.1 GCF_005503625.1 Cupriavidus sp. 2SB
GTGGTGGTCAGTACGGATTGTCCGACCGGTCCGCGCGAGATTCTCGACGATGGCCGCGCCGGCCTGCTCGTCCCGGTAGGCGATGTAGCAGGTCTGGCCGAGGCCATCGACCGTGGCCTGCATGACGAGGCGCTGCGCGCGGCATTGCTGGCGCACGCCGCGCATCACATCGAACAGATGGGCTTTGGTCCGACCGCGCAGGCGTTCAGTGCGCTGGTCGATCGCCTGACGCGGCAGGCTGCTTCGCCTGCTGGTGCAGCAGCCAGAGCTTGATGTACTTGTAGTAGCTCGCCTGACCGTTCATCAGCGCGACGGCGAGTCCTTGCGGTCCATCCATGAAGCCGCGACGCAGCAGGTAGGTGCGCAGGAAGGCCCAGGCACCATGGCCCCATGCACTGGCGACCGAGGCGGACTTGCCGCGCTGGAATGCCTGGCGGGCGCCGAGGGTCGAATAGTGGTCGATCTTGCCGAGCACCTGCGAGAAGTTGTCGTAGGTGTAGTGCAGCAGCGGGGTTTGCAGATGGCCGATGGGGCCATCGGTCACCACGTTTTCGTGGACGATGTCGTCGGTGAAGCGCGCCTTGCCGACGCGGAACACGCGGGTCAGGCGATCCGGATACCAGCCGCTGTGGCGCATGAACCGGCCGCAGAAGCGCGAGAGGCGCGGCATGTCGTAGGCGTCGGCCTCGTTGGCGTTGATCGCGGAAAGGATCTCGTCGCGCAGGGCGGGCGTGACGCGCTCGTCGGCGTCGATGGACAGTACCCATTCGGTCTGCACCTTCGACAAGGCCAGGTTTTTTTGCGGTCCGAAGCCGGGCCAGGTAGCCGTTTCATGGACTTCTGCCCCCATGGCGCGCGCGGTTTCCACCGTGCCGTCGGTGCTGCCGGAGTCCACTATAATCGCGCGGTCGCACCAGGAGACGCTTTCGAGGCACTCCCGGATATTGTGTGCCTCGTTTTTGGTAATCAGTACGACTGAGATTTTCATAGAGATGCTTGCGACGGTAGCCCGCAGTCCGGATTTGCCCGCCATTCTAGCGGCAGACGGCGCGTGCCCCGCTCGGCAAGTGGAGCAAACGTGAACGACAACACAAAACAAACGCCTCAGGAAACCGATACCCTCAAGCGCGTATGGTCCTACCTGAAGCCCGAGATGCGCAATTTCGTGCTCGCGATCGTGGCCATGGCCCTGGTCGCGGCGAGCGAGGGCATTATCCCCAAGGTGGTGAACGACCTGCTCGACAAGGGCTTTGGCGGCGCCTACTCAGGCAAGCTCTGGCACGTTCCCGCGTTGCTGGTGGGCGTGGCACTGGTGCGCGGCGTGGCGCAGTTCGCGTCGGGGTACCTGCTGTCGATGATTTCGAACAAGGTGCTGCTGAAGATGCGCATGCAGATGTTCGAGCGCATGCTGCGCGCGCCAGCGCTGTTCTATCACCGCAACACTGCCGCATCGCTGATCAACGCCGTGATCTTCGAAGTCAATCAGGTGATGCAGATCCTGACAGGCGTGCTGATCACGCTGGTGCGTGACTCGCTGACCGTGCTGGCCCTGCTGATCTACCTGTTCTATACGAACTGGCGCCTGACGCTGGTGGTGGCGGTGCTGCTGCCGACCATCGGCTTCGTGATGGCGAAGGTGAATCGCCGCTTGCGCCGCCTGAATCGCGAGCACCAGACGCTGACCAATACGGCGGCCTATGTCGTCGAGGAAGCGGCGGGTGGCTACAAGGTGGTCAAGCTGCACGGCGGCGAAGCCTACGAAACCGCGCGCTTTGCGACGATGGCCGAGCGGCTGCGCGGCTACTCGATGCGCATGGCCGTGGCGGGCGGGCTGAACCAGCCTGTGACGGCGTTCCTGGCGTCGCTGGCGCTGTCGGTGATCCTGACCATCGCCATGGTGCAGGCCCAGGCCGACCAGACGACGATTGGCGGTTTCACGGGCTTCGTGATGGCGATGCTGCTGCTGATCTCGCCGCTCAAGCACCTGACCGATTTGAACCAGCCGCTGCAACGTGGCCTGACGGCCGCCGAGATGATCTTCCGCCTGATCGACGAACCCGTGGAGCCGTTGGTGGGTGGCGCCGCGCTGGAACGCGCGCAGGGCGATCTGGTGTTCGACAACGTTGGTTTCCGCTATGGCGACGCTGGCCGTGCGGCACTGAACCATGTGAGCTTCCGTGCCGCACCGGGTGAGGTGGTGGCACTGGTGGGTCCTTCGGGCAGTGGCAAGACCACCCTGGTCAATCTGGTGCCGCGCTTCTTCGATCCGACCGAAGGCCGCATCATGCTCGACGGCAAGCCGATCGATTCGTTCTCGCTCAACGACCTGCGTCGCCAGATTGCATTCGTGAGCCAGGACGTGGTGCTGTTCAACGATACCGTGGCGGCCAACGTGGCGTATGGCGTACATCCGCGTGAAGCCATCGACATGGCGCGCGTAGAGCGCGCGCTGGCAGCGGCCTACCTGACCGACACGGTGAAGGGCCTGCCCGAAGGGCTGGAAACCAATATCGGTGACAACGGCATGAAGCTGTCGGGCGGCCAGCGCCAGCGTCTGGCGATTGCCCGTGCCATCTACAAGGATGCGCCGATCCTGATTCTCGACGAAGCCACTTCGGCGCTCGATTCGGAATCGGAACGCCAGGTCCAGGCCGCGCTCGAATCGTTGATGGTGGGCCGCACCACGCTGGTGATTGCACACCGCCTGTCGACCATCGAGAACGCCGATCGCATCGTGGTGCTCGAACAGGGCCGCGTGGCAGAGTCCGGCAGCCATGCCGACCTGCTGGCCGCCAATGGCCTGTACGCCGGCCTGCATCGCATCCAGTTCGCCACTGCCGCGCACTGAGCAAGCACTATCAGCAAGGATTCACGGCCGTGGCATCGCGCCACGGCCGGGCATGTACCAACAGGGGACATATACCCCGAGGAGACAGACATGACCACGCAGTCCGCCACCACCCCTCCCATCAGCCGCTTCCCCGTTCCAGCAATTGCCGACCTGCCCGAAGATTTGCGGCAGCGCGTGCTGGAAGTCCAGGAGAAAGCCGGCTTCGTGCCTAATGTGTTTCTTGCCTTGGCGCATCGTCCCGCCGAGTGCCGCGCATTCTTCGCCTATCACGACGCGCTGATGCTCAAGGAGACGGGCAACCTGACCAAAGGCGACCGCGAGATGATCGTGGTGGCAACGTCAGGTGTGAACCAGTGCCTGTATTGCGTGGTGGCGCACGGCGCGATCCTGCGCATCTACGAGAAGAAACCGCTGGTGGCCGATCAGGTAGCGGTCAACTATCGCAAGGCAGACATCGCGCCACGCCAGCGCGCGATGCTCGATTTCGCGATGAAGGTGTGCGAGGCGTCGCACACGGTAGGCGACGCCGATTTCGAGGCGCTGCGCGCGCATGGATTCGACGAGGAAGACGCCTGGGATATTGCCGCGATCACGGCGTTTTTCGGATTGTCGAATCGCATGGCGAATACGATCAGTATGCGGCCGAATGACGAGTTTTATTTGATGGGGCGGGTGGCTAGAGCCAAGTAGATCTTCCGCTCGGTTTTCTCCCCTCTCCCGCCTGCGGGAGAGGGGCTGGGGGTGAGGGTCAGCGCATCAAGCCCTAACCGCGCAACCGTGTATCGACGGCCTGCCCTCACCCCTGACCCCTCTCCCACTACATGGGAGAGGGGAACCGGTCCGTGGCGGATCACTGTTCAGCGCACCTGCGCACAAGCTCCGCTCTTCGGATCGAACAGCACCGGCCACGCCTGCTCATAAATTCCCGGTGTGCAGTACTTCTCGCACTTGGCGTGCGCCAGCGTGATGCGGCGCGGATCTTGCCAGACCATGAGCTTGCAGCCGCCGCCATCTACCGCATGCAGTTCGATGTGTGGTGTCTGCTGTACCTGTTTGAACTGGGCGAGGTCGAACTGGCATGAGCCTTTGCGCGAGACCCAAAGTTTCCAGGTCAACGTCTGTACGGCGTTGCGCGAGACACGCACCACGGCGTCTTCGCGAAAGCCGTCTTCCTCGGTGCGCTTGCACGCGCCCGCCATGTTGATCTCGCGTGCGGCGATGGGCGTGGCGCGGGCCTGCGGTGCGGGCGGGTAGGTCTTGTCGGCATTGACCGTCGGACCGGCCAGTGGCGGGGATCGATCCACGCGCTCCTGTAGCGGCGCGCATCCGACGCATAAAAAAAGAGCCAGCAGGGCTGGCTTTGCGATCGTGGTTGACTTCATGTGCGACCCCTCGTGCGTCCGTCACCTTTCACCTTCAATGTAGGGGATGGGGGCACAAAGGCCAGCCGGAAGTGTTCGGTACTAGCCCTATTGGGCGAACCGCCGGGCCACCGTCTATAGTCAATGGATATTCCGCGCGCCCAACTCGGGCGCGCTTTTTTTTCGTCAAACGCTCGTTTCAACCATCTCGCGCTCGCGCGGCGCGGCGTGCTGCACGGCCGGATAGCCGGCGGCGAACACCAGCCGGCCCGCCGACCACGTGTGCGTGACCAGTGGCTGGCCAGCTACGCTGGCCACGGCGATCACATCGGCGCGCTTGCCGACGGCCAGGCGACCGCGATCGTGCAGCAGGCAGGCGTCGGCCGGATTGGCGCTGACCAATGCCAGTGCCTCGTTGAGCGGCAGCTCTGCCTGCTGCGCGGCGGCGAAGGCGGCGGCGATCAGCGTCGAGGGCTGGTAGTCCGAACAGAGGATGTCGCCCACGCCTGCCAGGATGGCGTCGATGGCCCGCATCGATCCGCTCTGGCTCTTGCCGCGCAGCACATTGGGCGCGCCAAGGATCGTCGGCAGCGCATGGCTTGATGCCGCCTGCGCCGTCTCCACGTTGATCGGGAATTCGCTCATGCGCACGCCAAGCGCCTGCATGGCAGCAATGCGCTGGGGCGAATCGTCGTCGTGGCTCGCAGTGGGAATGCCCAGTGCATGGGCTTTCGCTACCAGCTGGTTCACGCGCTCGGTGGCGCCATCCATATCGGCAAACTTCTTCGCGGCGGCCTCGGCGGCGGCCTCGCGGCTCATGCCGTGGTTGCCCATCATGTACGTGAGGTAGGCGTCGAGTGTCTTGAACTGACCCTGGCCCGGCGAGTGGTCCATGACCGACAGCAGGTCCACCACCCCTTCTGACATCAGCATTTCCAGCGCGGGCACGGCGGATGCGTCGCTCACTTCATAGCGGCAGTGGATGCGGTTATCGACAAGGCTGTGGCTGCGATAGGCGGCCACAGCGCGTACCAGCGTGGCCGCGGTCTCGTTGTTGCGCACGCCGAACGCATTGCTGGCGAACGACAGCGCGTGATACGGCGTGGTGATGCCGGCTGCGGCGTTGCGGCGATCGACCTGCGCCACGGCGAAATCGAGGGGGAATAGCACGCTGGCGCGCGGCTCGGCTTCCTTTTCGATGGCGTCGCAATGCACGTCGATCAGGCCGGGCATCACGGTATGGCCGCGCAGGTCGACGATCTGCGCGTGAGCCGGTGCCGAAGCCGGTTCGATGGCGGTGATCTGGCCGTCTGTGATCACCATCGCGCTGTTGTGCAGCACGCGGTCAGGCAGCACCAGCGTGGCGTGCGTGAGGTAGGTAGCAGTCATGTCCGGTTCCGGTTCAGAGCGTCGGGCAGGTTCAGGCGTTGGCGGCCACCACGGGCTGCAGCGGCAGCGCGCGGGTGGCGACGGCATCGCGTACGGCTTCGTCATGGAAGATGCCGATCAGCGCGCGGCCCTCGGCCAGCACTTCGCGAATCAGTTCGATCACCACGGCGCGGTTATCGGCGTCGAGCGATGCGGTGGGTTCATCGAGCAGCAGGATCGGATGTCCGCCGATCAGACCGCGCGCGATGTTCACGCGTTGCTGTTCGCCGCCCGAGAACGTGGCGGGTGGCAGATCCCACAAACGGCGAGGCAGGTTCAGGCGCTCGAGCAGCACGGCAGCGCGGGCGCGGGCGTCTTCCAGACTGGTGCCACGCTGCTGCAGCGGATCGGCCACCACGTCGAGCGCCGAGACGCGCGGGATGGCGCGCAGGAACTGCGAGACGTAGCTGATCACATCGCGGCGCAGCTTCAGCACGCGTTGTTCGGGCGCCTGCGTCAGCTCTACCCACGGCTCGCCAGCTTCGGTCGTGTCGCGCAGACGGATGGTGCCTTCCGTGGCGAGGTAGTTGCCATAGAGACAGCGCAGCAGCGTGCTCTTGCCCGTGCCGGATCGACCCGAGAGCACGACGCATTCGCCACGCGACGCATCGAAATCGATGGCCTGCAACACTGGCAGGCGAATGCCACCCTGGTTGTGCAGCGTGAACATCTTGCCGAGGCCGCGTACCTCGATGAGCTTGGCGGAATCGTTCTGCATCATGTTCAGCCCTGAAGAATGGAGGAGACCAGCAACTGCGTGTACGGGTGCTGCGGGTCGTCGAGAATCTGGTCGGTCAGGCCCTGTTCCACCACGCGCCCGCCCTGCATCACCAGCGTGCGGTGCGCCAGCAGGCGCGCCACGGCGAGATCGTGCGTGACGAGAATGGCGGCGAGACCAAGGTCGTTGACGAGGCGGCGCATCAGATCGAGCAGGCGCGCCTGCACGGAGACATCGAGCGATGCCGTGGGCTCGTCCATGAACACCAGGCGCGGATGCGTGACGAGGTTGCGCGCGATCTGCAGCCGTTGCTGCATGCCGCCCGAGAACGTGCTCGGCACATCGTCGAGTCGCGCGAGGTCGATCTCCATTTTTTCGAGCCACGCACCGGCGATTTCACGCAGATCACCGTAGTGTCGATTGCCCACGGCCATCAGGCGTTCGGCGATGTTGGCACCGGCGCTGACCTGCATGCGCAGGCCGTCGCGGGCATGCTGACGCACGAAGCCCCAGTCGGTACGTGCGAGCAGACGCATGCGTGCGCTGGAGAGTGCGGCGAGATCGGTCAGGCCGGTCTCGCGCATGTCATAGCTGACGCTGCCGCGTTGGGCGCGTACCTGCATCGACAGCGCTTGCAGCAGCGTGCTCTTGCCCGAGCCGGATTCACCGACCACGCAAAGCACTTCGCCGGGATAGAGATCGAAATTGACGTCGTGGCAGCCGTGCACGCCATCCCAGGTGTGCGTGAGGTTGCGGACGGAGAGCAGGGGCGTGGGGTTCATTGTGCGGCTCCTGCCTGATCCAGCGCCTGTGTAGCTTGCCGGTTGGCGCAGTACTCGGTGTCCGAGCACACGAACATGCGTGTACCAGCATCGTCGGTGATGATTTCGTCGAGGTAGCTGTCGGTGGCGCCGCATTGCGCGCAGCAGCTTGCCCACTTCTCGACCGTGAACGGATGATCGACAAAATCGAGGCTCTTGACCGAGGTGTACGGCGGCACGGCATAGACACGCTTCTCGCGGCCAGCGCCGAACAGCATCAGCGCGGGGCTGCGGTCGAGCTTGGGATTGTCGAACTTCGGGATCGGCGACGGACGCATCATGTAGCGCTGGTTCACGATCACCGGATAGTCGTACGTGGTGGCGATGTGGCCGTGGTGCGCGATGTCCTCGTACAGCTTCACATGCATCGATCCGTACTCGGCCAGCGCATGCATCGTGCGCGTCTCGGTCTCGCTCGGCTCCAGCCAGCGCAGCGGTTCGGGGATCGGTACCTGATAGACCATGGTCTGCCCAGCGCCCAGCTTTGTCTCCGGAATGCGGTGACGCGTCTGGATGATCGTCGCTTCGACGGTGCGCTCGGTGGTTTGCACACCGGTCACGCGGCCGAAGAAGCGGCGGATGTTGATCGCGTTCGTGGTGTCGTCCGATCCCTGGTCGATGACCTTGAGCACATCCTGTCGACCGATGATTGCAGCGGTGACCTGAATGCCGCCCGTGCCCCATCCATAGGGCAGAGGCATTTCGCGGCTGCCGAATGGCACCTGATAGCCGGGAATCGCCACGGCCTTCAGCAATGCGCGGCGCAGCATGCGCTTGGTGGATTCGTCGAGGTAGCCGAAGTTGTAGTGGTCGTCGCGCGCAACGCCCTGCGGCGGATTGTGGATCTGGGTGGCGGTGCTCATGCCAGGGATTCCTCTTGCGATTGCGATGCCGGTTGCGATTGCGGCGGCTGTTGCTGATCGGATGCAATGCCCGATGTGGACGATGCCGCTTCCTGCTCGGCGCGCAGGCGGCGCAGCAGCTCCAGATTGGCCTGGAAGTCCACGTAGTGGGGCAGCTTCAAATGCTGCACAAAGCCCGAGGCTTCCACGTTGTCGCTGTGGTACAACATGAACTCCACATCGTTGGCCGGATTGTCGGCGGCCTCGCCCAGTTCGGCGGCGCGCATCGCGCGGTCTGCCAGTGCCATCGACATGGCCTTGCGTTCGTTGTAGCCGAACACGAGTCCGTAACCGCGCGTGAGACGCGGCGATTCATCGGCGTTGCCATCGAACTGGCTGATCATCTGGCACTCGGTGACTTCCACTTCGCCGATGGTCACGGCGAAGCCAAGTTCCTCGATGAACATTTCCACTTCGGTGCTGCCGTAGCGGATTTCCGCTGCAAACGGGTGCGAGTTGCCGTAGCCGCGCTGCGTGGAGTAACCCATCGACAGCAGGAAGCCTTCGTCGGCGCGCGCCAGGTTTTGCAGGCGCGCGGGACGTTCGGCGGGGAACGTCAGCGGTTCGCGCGTGAGGTCCGGCGGTGTGGGATCTCCAGCAGGAATCGTGTCGGCTTCGACAAACGATTCGGCTTCGAGCAGTCCCGTCACGCGCGGCATGTTCGGGGAGAGCGGTTCGGGCGACGGCGGCAGCGGCGCGGGATCGCGGCCCGCTTCGAGCGAGAAGTCAAGCAGGCGCTGCGTGTAGTCGTACGTGGGTCCAAGCACCTGCCCACCGGGGACGTCCTTGAACGTGGACGAGATGCGGCGCTGCAGCTTCATCTTGCCGGTATCGAGCGGTGCGGTGTAGCCGAAGCGCGCAAGCGTGGTGCGGTAGGCGCGCAGCAGGAAGATCGCTTCGATCTGATCGCCGGCTGCCTGTTTGATGGCGAGCGCCGCGAGGTGCGGGTCGTAGAGCGAGCCTTCGGCCATCACACGCGATACGGCCAGCGGCATTTGCTCGCGAATCTGCGCGAGCGTGAGCTCGGGCACCGACGTGTCGCCACGACGGTATGTGTCGAGCATCTGGTAGGAGTTCAGGATGGCGCGTTCACCACCCTTGACGGCTACGTACATGTCTCAGTCCTCCAGTGCCACTTGCGTGGTGCGCGTCATCGCGCAGAATTGGTAACCGCTGGCGAGCAGAAGATCGACGCCGAGCGGGAACAGCGCATTGTTCGCGTCCCATTGCGCGACGAGATCGGCGGGCAGGCCGGTGGCGCGCAGCGTCTGCGTGGTCTCGATGCCGGGGCCGCTCAGCGTGTACGTGGCGCCTTCGGTCAGCGACGGCAGTTCGACGATCAGCGTGGCCGAGCGATCGGGATACTCGGGCAGGCCCTGCGCGCAATCGGCGAGTGCAGGCATCGCATAGCCAGCAGGCACGCAGACGAACGTGGCATCGCTTACCGTATCGACCAGCGGACAGCCGCAATGAAAACGCAGGAAGGCGCGTGCCGCAGCAGGAATATCGGCGGGCAGCCATACGGGCGTGTCGGGATCGGCCAGCGTCAGCAGCAGGGCCGAAAGCGCGGGCGACAGGCCATCGGGTTGGCCGCTGGTGACCGGCAGGGTGTCGAGCCGACCCGGATGCGCGAACGCTTCGAGCGTGGCGCGGAAGACCTGCTGGGCATCGTCGACTGGGTTGTCGAAGCCGGGCAGCAGCGACGTGGCAGAGGCTTGCATCGGATTCTGTGAGGAAATCAGGGAAGGCATATCAGTCTTCTCCGCGTGCCATCGTGAAGAACTCCACGCGGGTTTGCGCGGCGGTGGCGGCCTGGTGTGCAGCGTGCGCATCTAGCGCCTGCGAGAGCGGGGCGATCACGGTGTCCTGCACGCGCTGGTGCCACGTGGGGCGTTGCAGCAGTGCATCGAGCACGGCGGCCTGTTCGGCGTGGCGCGTGCCGCGTCCCTGTACATAGGACACGCCTGCGGTGGCTGCCTGTCCTTCAACTGCGTCGAGCACCACGGCGCAACGCGTGACCGACATCTCGCCCAGGTTGAACTGCACGCCGGTGCCGCCGGCACGCGCCCGCACCATGGCCATGCCAGATTCGGGCTTGCGCAGCAGGCGATACGTGGGCGGGGTCGCGGCTTCCAGCAAGCGCGAGTAGGCAGCGTCAAGGGCATCCGACTGGGTCAGGGCCAGAATCCGCAGCCATGCGGCGCGCACCCGATTCGCCGCATCCGCCTCACGGCTGCCCGGATTGGCGGTTTCTTTTTGCATGATCACCCCTATACGTCTATACGTTTAGATGTAAACTAACACAACACGGCGATACTAGACCACAGCCAGATGAACGTTTCATGACGGGTGCTGGCTTTGCTCGGACACGCCAACGGCGCTGCCGGAGTGAGGCACAATCGCACGCTATCGATGAAGCATTGATGACACAGGGTTGAAGATGTCTGAACGGGAAGTGGAACGCGGCTCGGGCGTAGCCGTATGGCGCCAGATTGGCGAGGCCTTGGCGGACGACATCCGCAACAAGCTCTATGGACCCGGCGAGCAACTGCCGCCCGAGCCGGAGCTGGCCACGCGCTTCAGCGTCAATCGTCACACCATCCGGCGTGCCATGGGCGAGCTGGAACTGAGCGGCCTGGTGCGGATCGAGCAGGGACGCGGCACGTTCGTGCAGGAACATGCGATCGATTACGCGATCGGGCGCCGCACGCGTTTCTCGCAGAACCTCGCTGCGCAAGGCATGCGCGGTCACCTGGAAATTGTGGAAAGCCAGAAAATCCGCGCGCCGGAAGTGGCCAAGCACCTGGGCCTGTCGCGGACGGCTGACGTGCTGCATATCCAGATGGTGGGCAAGGCCGAGGGACGCACCATCGACGTGGCCGAGCACTACTTCGATCTGAAGCGCTTTCCGGCGCTGGACGAACTGGCGCGTGAAACGCAATCGATCTCGCGCGCACTCGCCAAGTACGGCATTGCCGACTACACGCGCAAGTGGTCGCGTATCACCGCTGCCATGCCCAGTGCGCCGGTGGCACGGTTGTTGAACCAGCCGAAGACCCGGCCCGTACTGCAAGTGGAGGCGCTCAACGTCGACATCGATGGCGAGCCAGTGCAGTACAGCATGACCCGCTTTGCCGGAGACTGGGTACAACTCACGGTGGCCGACAACGACTAAACTGGGACGTGTCGTGGATCGATGCGGCGGTCCGGTCGCATTGGTCTAGACATCTGTCTGTCATGTGCCCACGCTAACGTAACGCCCATGCATACGACCACGCAAAACCATACGGCCGCCCTGAGCGGCATCACCGGCCGCCGGGTGCTTGGCGCAGCCGGCATTGCCCCCGCTACCCTCGGCTTTGCGCAAGGCAGCATTGCCCCGCAAACGCCGACGAACGGCCCCTGCATCGATGCACGCAACCTGCTTGTGCTGCCGGGCATCGTCGACATCCACGGCGACGCGTTCGAACGTTCGGTCATGCCGCGTCCCGGCGTGAGCTTTCCGTACGGCCCGGCGCTCCTCGACGTGGATCGGCAGTTGCTGGCCCACGGTATCACCACCGAGTTTCATGGTGTGACGCTGTCGTGGGAAGGCGGGCTGCGCGGCGAAGCTTATGCGATTCGCATGTTCGAGGCACTGGCGCAATTGCAGCCGGTGCTCGGTGCATCGCACAAGGTGCATCTGCGCTTCGAGGCGTATCACCTCGCCGGCGTGGAAACGGCGATGCAGTGGATGAAGGAAGGGCGTGTCAACCTGCTGGCGATCAACGATCACCTGCCGACGCTGGCGCGCCGCATGAACGACGATCGCAAGCTTGCGCAGTACGCGGAGCGTGCCGAGTGCGAGATGGAAGCCTTCCGCACGCGCTTGCGAAACGCCAGCCGCCACGCGCAGGATGTACCCGCCGAGATGTCGCGATTGATCGCTGCGGCGCGCGCCGCCCATCTTCCCGTCGCATCGCACGATGATCCGGATGCGGCCACGCGTCAGCACTATCATCGCCAGGGCTGCGGCATCGCAGAGTTCCCGCTGACTGTCGAGGTGGCCGCACTGGCGCGGCAGCTTGGGGACGAGACCGTCTTCGGCGCCCCCAATGTGCTGCGCGGCAAGAGCCACACCGGCGCACCCAACGCCACCGAGATGATTGCGGCGGGACTGTGCACCGTGCTGGCATCCGATTACTACTATCCCGCGCCTTTGCAGGCAGCGTTCCGGCTTGTGCAACTGGGTATTTGCGATCTCCCCGCTGCGTGGCATCTGGTTTCGCGTAACCCGGCACGCGCGGCGGGGTTGCGCGATCGCGGAGTGCTGATGCCGGGCATGCGCGCTGACGCCATTCTCGTGGACGACAGCGATCCGGGCCTGCCGCGCGTATGCGCCGCCATCGTCAATGGCGAGCTGCGCCATGCCAGCACCGCGCTGCCGATGATCGATGCAGCGTCACTTGGCCAGCGCGCCAGCTTGGCCGCATGAGCCGCGCTGCGCATCGCTACGCCATCTACCTGGCCCCTGCAGAGCCGTTTCGCACTTTCGGTGCGCAATGGCTCGGCCGCGACGCCGAAAGCGGCGAGCCACAGCCCCTGCCGCCCGGTATCGCACAACGTCCCGTGGAATGGGTCGAGGCACCCGCGCACTACGCGCTACACGCCACGCTGAAGCCTCCGTTCCGTCTTGCCGAAGGCACCGATGCCGCGATGCTCGATCGTGCCGCGCGTGAATTCGCCAAGGGGCGTGCATCATTCGAAGCCCCCCTGGTACTGCGAGCATTGCGCGGATTTCTGGCATGGTGCCTCGCCGATACGCAAGGGCGGGGCGGCCGGCAGATGCATACGTTGGCCGATGCCTGCGTGCGTGACTTCGACCGCTTTCGTGCAGCGCCTTCTGCTGCCGATATCGCGCGGCGCAATCCTTCGGCACTGAGCGCTGTTCAGCGCGCCATGCTCGATACGTGGGGCTATCCCTACGTGTTCGATACCTTCACTTTCCACATCACGCTGACGGGCATGCTCGACGCAGCGGATGAGACCAGCGCGCTGGAGATGCTTCACAAGGCCGGTGGTGCATTACTGGAGCAACCGCTGCATGTCGATGGCATCAGCATCTTTGCGCAGGCCGAAACAGGCGCGGATTTCGTGCTGGCACGGCACTATCGTTTCGACGGCACCACTGCCGACGGCGCGGGCGCGGAGTTTCTGGCGTGACGAAGATATCGAAAGGCAACGGCCTGTTCTACGTGATGGGGCCATCGGGCAGCGGCAAGGATTCGCTGCTGCGCGCACTACGCGAGCGCATACAACCTGCAGACCCGATCGTGGTCGCGCATCGCTACATTACCCGTGCGGCCGATGCCAACGAGGCATCTGTTGCGCTGACCTCTGACGAATTCCAGCGCCGTATCGGCCTGGGTTGCCTGGCACTGCACTGGCAGAGCCACGGCTTGCATTACGGCATTGGCGAGGAGATCGACCAGTGGCTGGCGCGCGGCCTCAAGGTCATCGTCAATGGTTCGCGCGAATATCTGCCTGTTGCCGCAAAGCGGTACCCGGAGCTTTGCGCCGTGCATGTGCGCGTGAAACCCGATGTGCTGGCCGCGCGGTTGCGGCAGCGTGGGCGGGAATCGGAAGAAGGGATTGCACGAAGGCTGCAACGCGCGGCGCAGGGGTTCGACGTGCCCGAAGGCGTGCGCGTGGTGGAGATCGATAACAGCGGGGTGCTGGAGGAATCGGCGCAACGGTTGGTGGATCTGGTTCAGACGGATCGCGTTTGAATTGAATCACCAACGGCCCCTAAATCCCTGACGGTTTGCTCCCCTCTCCCGCTTTGCGGGAGAGGGGCGGGGGAGAGGGCCAGCGGTGCAAGCTGCGACAAGTCGGCAAGCAGAGCCACCATGCCCTCTCCCCCAACCCCTCTCCCATTTCATGGGAGAGGGGAGCAAAGCAAAAGCAAATCAAAGACCTTAGGCCGCTGCCCGCAAACACCGCCCCGCCATTTCCAGATAATGCGCCAGCGGCGGCGTTTCCAGATCCACTACCTTCGCCAGATCGTCATAGCGACGCAGCCGCACCGCCTCCAGCGCATGCGGTCTTGCTGCAAACGCTTCGGCCTCGTCACGACCATAGATCCCGCCCTGCAGCTCCAGGCTGTGTACCGACACCGGCGACAGCGTGTCGAAGTACGCTGCATCCACCGCACACAGATATCGCTTGGCGGCAACGTGCAGTCGAATCGGTTCGGTCACATCGGCACCAAACAGCGTGCTCAGTGCATCGGCGCCGGTTTCCTGGTGGCGCATATCCGTGGTGATGCTTTCGGCCAGCATCAGGTGTCCCACGTCATGGAGCAGCGCGGCGACGATCAGCGCTTCGCTTTCGCCGGCCCGCTCGGCCAGCAGGGCGCATTGCAGTGCATGGGCGGTCTGGCTGATGTCCTCGCCGCCGTAGTAGGCAGTGCCGTGCTGGGCGAACAGGTTTTCGATAAGGGGGAGCGTCAGCATGATCAGACCAGTACCTTGCGAATTTGCGCGGAGACGATATCGATGGCCGTCACGAACACGATGATGATCAGCATCACGGCGCACGTCTGGCCGTACTGGAAGCTGCGGATGATTTCCCACAGCACGGTGCCGATGCCACCGGCACCGACGATGCCCACCACCGACGCCGAGCGCACATTCGATTCAAAGCGATACAGCGCGAACGACAGCCACAACGGCAGTACCTGCGGAATCACGCCGTAGACGATCTCGGCAAGCGGGCCAGCACCCGTGGCGCGCACACCTTCGACGGGACGCGGGTCGATGGCTTCCACGGCTTCGGCAAACAGCTTGGCCAGCACACCCATCGTGTGTATCCAGATGGCCAGCACACCAGCGAACGGACCCAGGCCCACGGCCACGATGAAGAGCATCGCGAACACCATCTCGTTGATGGCGCGGCATGCATCCATGATGCGGCGGGCGGGCTGATAGATCCATACCGGCACGATATTGGCCGAGCACAGCAGGCCCAGCGGCACGGCCAGCACCACGGCCAGTGCAGTGCCCCACAGCGCGATCTGTACGGTCACCAGCATCTCTTCGAGATAGTGGCGCCAGTCGCGGAAATCGGGCGGGAAGAATTCGGCGGCGAATTTCGCCATGTTGCCGGAATCGCGCAACAGGTCCATCGGACGCATGTCGGCGCCTTGCCATGACAGGGCGAGCATGCCCAGCACGATGCCCCATACCATCATCATCGGTAGCGATGTACGAGGCGGGCGAACAGTGCTTTGGGGCGAGGGAGGCAGGCCAGGCTTGGCAGTGACGGTCATCGGGTCAATCCGGAAGTCATACGGAGCGGGAGGGCGGGCGTCGATGCCAGTCCTCCCGTAAGGCTTGCTACGTGCTTACTGCGTGCTCGTTGCAGCGGCAGCCTTGTCGAGATCGGCCAGGCGGCGCGTCAAGTCGGCCAGCTTCTTTTCCTTGTCGGCGTCGGCCAGCGTGGTGTCGGATTCAATGCGGCTCTTTTCGCGCGCCAGTTCGATCTGGCGAATCGGTACCAGTTGCGCATCGGACGATGCGCGGAAGCCCTGGTACGTCAGCGTGGTCAGGATCTGCTTTTCGCGTGCAGCGTCGGCACCCTTGCCGTAGTTGACGAAGAAGGTCTGGATCTTCTTCTTCATTTCCGGCGTCAGGTCCTTGCGATACACCATCGGGTCAGCCGGAATCAGCGGCGACTTCCACAGCACGCGCAGATCGTCATAGGCGTTCTTGCCCGTGTTGATGCGATAGCGTTCCAGGTTCTCGGTGTTGTTCACGGCCACGTCGAGCTGCTTGTTCAGCACGGAGAGCAGATTCGTTTCGTGGTTGCCGATGCGTACGGCCTTGAACAGCGTCTTCGGATCTACCTTGTTGGCGTTCCACAGGTAGTAGCCCGGCACGGCCGTGCCCGACGTCGAGTTCGGATCGCCGGCGCCGTAGGTCAGATCCTTGCCGCGCTTGATCACATCTTCCACGGACTTGATGTTGCTGTCCTTGCGCACCACCAGCAGCGACCAGTAGCCCGGGTTGCCGTCCTTGTCGATCACCGAGGCGAACACTTCGCCGTTGGCGCGGTCCACGGCTTCCATGGCCGATTTGTTGCCGAACCAGGCGATCTGCACCTTGTTGAAGCGCATGCCTTCGATGATGCCGGCATAGTCGGAAGCGAAGAACGGCTTGACCTGCACGCCGAGCGTCTTGCTCAGATCGTCGATCAGGGGCTGCCAGGCGCTCTTGAGGTTCGACGACGATTCCGTCGAGATGAAGCCAATGTTCAGGGTCTTGGCGTCCTGGGCGAAAGCGGGCAGCGCCACGACACCCGAGGCCACCACGGCGAGAAAGGTTCTGCGAAGCATCGAAAACTCCGTTGGGAAAGCTGATGGACTGATGGGAAACGCTTGGGGGAATACAGTGCGGATCAGGCCGCGGCCAGATCCATGCGGACCATGGCCGGGACTGCCACGCCAATGGCGGGCGCCGGTTCTTCCGGCACGCTGTCGTGCAGCAGTTCGTCGGCTTCGGTGCCGTAGAGGTCGCGCAGCATGCTTGTTGTCAGCGCAGCCGAAGGGCCGTCGTACACCACCTTGCCGTGCCGCAATGCCACCACGCGCGGGCAGTAGCGCATCGCCACATCCACCTGATGTAGCGACACCACCACGGCCACCTTGCGGGTGCGATTGATCTGGGTGAGCAGCGACATCACGCGGCGCGACGATTCCGGATCGAGCGAGGCGATCGGCTCGTCGGCCAGGATCACGCGAGCGTTCTGCACCAGCGTGCGCGCGATGGCCGCACGTTGCTGCTGACCGCCGGACAGCGTCGATGCACGCTGAAACGCATAGTCGTCTATACCAACCTGAGCCAAGGCATCGAGCCCGGCCTGCACTTCCTCGGCCTTGAAAATGCGGGTCAGTGCACGCCACGCGGGGATGCGCGTCAGCATGCCTACCAGCACGTTGGTGATCACGGGCAGGCGGCCTACCAGATTGAACTGCTGGAATACGAAACCGATCTCGGCGCGCACCTTGCGAACATCGCGGGCCAGACGACCATGGCGCTGCACGGTGCGGCCGTTGACGAGGATCTCGCCGGAACCTGCATCGCCCGTGACGAAGCCGGCCACGTGGCGCAGCAGCGTCGACTTGCCCGAACCCGATGCGCCCAGCAGCGCAACCATTTCGCCGGGGGCGATGTGTAGCGTGACATCGTCGAGCGCCTTGCGGTCCGCGCGGAACGATTTGCTCAGTCCGCGGACTTCAATTGCATGCGTCATGCCGACTCCCTTGCTTGAATGACCTGCGCATTCTGGGGGGAGTCGATGACAGAACGATGACTTGTACCGGAGGTTTTCCGATGGGGAGCAAAGGCTACATCAGGATGATGTCGTACTGCTCCTGGTGAAACGTAGACTCCACTTGCAGGGAGATCGGCTTGCCGATGAAGTCACCGAGCATGGCCAGATGCTGGCTTTCTTCTTCGAGGAACAGGTCGATCACATCCTGCGAGGCGAGGATGCGGAATTCGCGCGGATTGAACTGGCGCGATTCGCGCATGATCTCGCGGAAGATGTCGTAGCAGACCGTGCGCGGCGTCTTGACCTGACCCTTGCCCGTGCAGACCGGGCACTGTTCGCACAGCACATGCGCGAGCGATTCGCGCGTGCGCTTGCGCGTCATCTCGACCAGGCCGAGTTGCGAGAAACCGTTGACCGTGATGCGCGTGCGATCACGCGACAGCGCGCGCTTCAACTCCGACAGCACCGCATCGCGATGCTCGACATTTTCCATGTCGATGAAGTCGATGATGATGATGCCGCCCAGGTTGCGCAGGCGAAGCTGGCGCGCGATGGTGTGCGCCGCTTCGAGGTTGGTCTTGAAGATCGTGTCGTCGAAGTTCCGCGCGCCGACGTAACCGCCGGTGTTGACGTCGATGGTCGTCATCGCCTCGGTCTGGTCGATCATCAGGTAACCGCCGGACTTCAGGTCCACGCGCCGCGACAGCGCCTTCTCGATCTCGGCATCGATATTGAACAGGTCGAAGATCGGCCGCTCGCCGGTGTAGTGCGACAGCCGCGACAGCACGGCCGGCGTGTACTCCTGCGCGAACTCCACGAGCTTCTGGTAGTTCTCGCGCGAGTCCACCTGGATCACGCCGGTGGCATCGTTGATGAAGTCGCGCAGCACACGCTGCGCAAGATTCAGATCCTGATAAAGCAGGCTGGGCGACGGTTGCGTGGTGGCGTTCTGGCGGATCGACGCCCAGATTTTGCGCAGGTAGGATATATCGTTGCCGAGCTCCTCGTTGCTGGCTTCCTCGGCGATGGTGCGCACGATGAAACCGCCACGCTCGTCAGTGGGGACGAGTCCCTGCACGCGGGCACGCAGCGCTTCGCGATCCACTTCGCCCTCGATGCGTTGCGAGATGCCGATGTGTGGGTCCTGCGGCAGGTAGACCAGCGTACGGCCAGCGATGCTGACCTGCGTGGAAAGCCGCGCGCCCTTCGTGCCGATCGGGTCCTTGATGACCTGCACCATGAGCGCCTGGCCTTCGAACAGCGTCTTCTCGATGGCGGTATGGCCGTTCTTCTCGCCATCGCGCGGATGCCAGATGTCCGCCACATGCAGGAAGGCCGCACGCTCGAGTCCGATATCGATGAAAGCGGACTGCATGCCCGGCAGGACTCGCACGACCTTGCCTAGGTAGATGTTGCCGACCAGCCCGCGGGTGAGCGTGCGTTCGACATGCAATTCCTGCACGGCCGCCTGCTGCACGATGGCCACGCGCGTCTCTTGGGGCGTGATATTGACGAGGATGTCTTCGGTCATGGCGATAGATGCGGCTGGATGCGCGTCGCCGGTTGGCCGGCGCTTGTTGTTGTCGCCCGGTGCGACCGGGCATCGTGCCTGTCAGAAGCGCAGATCCGCTTCGCGCAGCAGCGCCGCCGTCTCGAACAAGGGCAAGCCCATGATACCCGAATAGCTTCCGTCGATTCGCTGGACAAATTCCGCCGCACGGCCCTGGATGCCATATGCGCCGGCCTTTCCGAGCGGTTCGCCGCTGGCCACATAGCGCTCGATCTCGGCACCGCTCATCGCACGGAAAGTGACGTGGGAGATCGACAGCGCATGGCGCTGGCCTCGCGCCGACACTACGGTCACGGCGGTCAGCACCCGATGCGTGGCGCCGGACAGTGCCGACAGCATCCTTGCTGCATCGGCCGCATCGGCGGGTTTGCCGAGAATCTCGCCACCCAGGCAGACCGTGGTATCCGAAGTCAGAATCGGCGCCTCGGCCAGCCCACGCCGAATGCGGCGCTGCAGCGCAGCGTCGGCCTTGAGCGCGCACACACGCTGCACGTAGGCATCGGGGGTCTCGCCGGGTAACTCGACCTCCAGCGCCTCGGCATCCTCGCTGGCATCGGCAAGCAGCAATTCATGCGTGACGCCAAGCTGGGTCAGCAGTTCACGACGGCGGGGAGATTGGGAGGCGAGATAGAGGAGGGCGGTCACGGGGATCGGTGCGAAAAAGGAGTGCGCCGATTGTACGCGTGGTAGCGAGGTGTCGAGTGTTTGCTCCCTCTCGGTTTTCTCCCCTCTCCCGCTTGCAGGAGAGGGGCGGGGGTGAGGGCCAGCGGTTCTATCCACGACAAGTCGCAATTTGTACCGCTATGCCCTCACCCCCAACCCCTCTCCCATTGCATGGGAGAGGGGAGCACAACAATAGGAAGCGAGAAACTCACACCCGATGATACGGATGCCCCTGCGTCACCGACCACGCGCGATACAACTGCTCGGCCAGCAGTACCCGCACCATGCCGTGCGGCAAGGTCAGGCTGGAGAGTCGGAATAACGTGTGCGCGCGCCCCTTGAGCGCGGGGTCGAGGCCATCGGCGCCGCCGATCAGGAAGGCGACGTCGCCGCCTTCGCGTTGCCAGCCGGTCAGTTGCTCGGACAACTGGACAGTCGTCCAGTCCTTGCCGCGCTCGTCGAGCGCGACGATGCGGCATTGCTTCGACAATGACCCGAGCACGGCGTCGATGCGCGCGGCTTCGCGCTGCATCACCGTGGCGGCGTTGTTGCTGGAAGAGCGGGCTTCCGGCTTGACCTCGCGCAGTTCGATGCGCAGTTCAGGCGGCATCCGCTTTGCATACTCCGCAAAGCCGGATTCGATCCACGCGGGCATCTTGTGGCCGACGGCCACGATCACGAGTTGCATGTGCGATGCCCGGTGGCTCGGGTCAGGCCGAGCGCTTGCGCGCTGCGGTCTTGGCAGGGGCCTTGGCGGCCGTCTTGGTGGCGGCAGTCTTGCGAGCCGGTGCCTTGGCGGCCGTGCCGGTGGCAGTCTTGCGACCCGGTGCCTTGGCAGCGGTGCCGGTGGCGGTCTTGCGAGCGGGCGCCTTGGCAGCGGTGCCCGTGGCGGTCTTGCGGGCCGGAGCCTTCTTGACAGCCGTGCCAGTCGAAGTCGTGCGCTTGGCCGGCGTCTTGCGGGCGCGGGCGCCCATCGTGGCCAATGCGTCGGAATCGGTATCCTCGTGGCCCATCGGCGGGGAGGGTTCCTTCATGCCTTCCGGCAGGCGGGCCAATGCCGGACGCAGGTTGGACGGGCGACGCACGCGCGGCGATGGTTCCGAGTCCTCGTCGTCCATCGGTTCGCTGGCCTTGGCCAGGCCCTTTGCGGACGACAGCTTCACGCGCACCGGCTTGTCACCCCAGATTTCCTCGAGGTTGTAGTACATGCGCAGTTGCGGCTGCAGGATGTGCACCACGGCATCGCCGCAGTCCACCAGCACCCATTCACCGGTTTCCAGACCTTCGACGGCGATGATATGACCGCCGGCGTCCTTGACCGTTTCCCGTACCGACGCCGCCAGCGCCTTGGTCTGGCGGTTCGAACTACCGCTGGCGATCACCACCCGGTCGAACAGTTCGGTCAGGTGAGTGGTGTCGAACACCTTGATGTCCTGCGCCTTCACATCCTCGAGTCCGTCGACGATCGCGCGCTGCAGTTTACGAATATCCATGGTGTCTTTCTTGTTCAGCTTCATTCGGGTAGGGTGCGCGTCGGCTCAAGGGTATTGGTATAGCCCGTGACGCGCGATGTAGTGTGCCACGCCGGCCGGCAGTTGGTCATCTGCCTGGTCCGGCAGCACGCCGCCTGCCAGATGCTGGCGCAGGCCGGTGGACGACAGGTCGACGGCAAGCGTCTGGTCGATCCACATATGTCCGGAGGGCGTGCATTGTATCAGGTGCGTGTCCGCCTGACGCTGCTGCATGGCTTCCAGCACCGGACCCTCCAGCGCATCGAGATGGAAACCCGGGCGCGTGGCGATGCACAGGTGCACATATTCGAACAGTGCCTCCCAGCCGTGCCATGTGTGCAGGCGCAGCAATTGGTCGGCACCCATCAGCCAGGACAGCGATGCCTGGGCGCCATAGGCCTCGCGCAGGTGCCGCACGGTATCGATGGTGTAGCTGGGGCCCTCGCGCTCCACCTCCATGCGGCTCACGCGTACCTTGCCGCGTGCCGGGGCGAGCGTGGCCGCAGCCAGTTCCGTCATCGCCAGCCGGTCGGCGGCGGGTGTCACGTGATCACCCTTCTGCCAGGATTGCCCGGTCGGAATCCAGACCAGTTCGTCGAGATCGAGGTGGTCCAGCGCAAGCTCCGCCAGTGCGATATGGCCACGATGCGGCGGGTCGAAAGTGCCGCCCAGGATACCCAGGCGATAGGGGCGAGTCGTTTCAGTGCCGGTCGGGCGGGTGGCTTCGGTCATCGACATCAGGCCCAGTCCCGCGCGGGCAGGAAATCGGTATAGAGCGCCGCTTCCGGCGTGCCCGGCTCCGGTTGCCAGTCGTAACGCCACGAGACCTGCGGCGGCATCGACATCAGGATGGATTCGGCGCGGCCGCCCGACTGCAGGCCAAACAGTGTGCCGCGGTCGAAGACCAGGTTGAACTCGACATAGCGGCCGCGCCGATACGCCTGGAAATCCCGCTCGCGTTCGCCATAGGGCGTGTCCTTGCGCGCATTCAGGATCGGCAGGTAGGCGTCCAGAAATGCATCGCCAGCCGAGCGCATCATCGCGAAACTCTGCTCGAAACCCAGCGCCGAGAAGTCATCGAAGAAGATGCCGCCGATGCCGCGCGCTTCGCCGCGGTGTTTCAGGAAGAAATATTCGTCGCACCATTGCTTGAAGCGCGGATAGAGATCGCCGCCGAACGGTGCCAGCGCAGCCTGGCAGGTCCGGTGGAAGTGCGTGCAGTCGTCCGCATTGCCGTAGTAGGGCGTCAGGTCCATGCCGCCGCCGAACCACCAGACCGGTTCTTCATCGGGCGCGTCGGGCTTGCGGGCGATGAAGCAGCGCACGTTCATATGGACCGTCGGGACATACGGATTGCGCGGATGAAAGACCAGCGAGACGCCCATCGCCTCGAAGCCACGTCCCGCCAGCTCCGGCCGGTTGGCGGTGGCCGACGGCGGCAACGTGCTGCCCCGCACGTGCGAGAAACCCACGCCGGCCCGTTCCATGATCTTGCCGCCTTCCAGGATGCGGGTGCGGCCATTGCCCTGCAAGCGCTCCATGGGAGGCTTTTCCCAGTTGTCTGTCAGGAACGGCTGGCCATCGACAGCAGCGATGGCGTCGGTGATGCGGTCTTGCAGGCCGAGCAGATAGTCACGGACTGCCTGGGATTCGATCATGATCGTGGATGGGGGTGGGCCGGTGGCAAAACGGCCGGGCTGCGTGCGCCGGCCGTCATTGCGGTGTCATGATTGTACCGGCTTGATCCGCCCCGCGGGCTGCGGGGGCAATGTGGGCCGACTTCGAGACCCACTTCACGCCAACGCTGGCCGGATCCGTGCGGGTGACCGACTCGTTAGCGCTTGATCGCGCGATAGCCGATGTCGGTGCGGAACTGCATGCCGTCGAAGCGGATCTGCTCCACGGCGGCATAGGCGTTCTTCTGCGCGGCCTTGACCGTGTCGGCCAGGCCTACCACGCACAGCACGCGTCCACCGGACGTCAGCAGCGTGCCATCGGTCAGGGTGGTGCCCGCATGGAACGTCACGGCGTCGTCGGTCTCGGCCGGGATGCCGGTAATGGCATCGCCCTTGCGCGGGTTCTCGGGGTAGTCGTACGCGGCCATGACCACGCCCAGCGCGGTGCGGCGATCCCAATCCAGTTCAATCTGGTCGAGCTTGCCGTCCACGGCCGCTTCCATCACGTCCACGAGGTCGGTCTTCAGGCGCGCCATGATCGGCTGCGTCTCCGGATCGCCCATGCGGCAGTTGAATTCGAGCGTCTTCGGGTTGCCGTCCTTGTCGATCATCAGGCCGGCGTACAGGAAACCGGTAAACGGGATGCCGTCCTTTTCCATGCCGCGCACGGTGGGCAGGATGATCTCGCGCAGCGCACGGGCGTGCAGCGCAGGCGTGACCACCGGGGCCGGCGAATACGCGCCCATGCCGCCGGTATTCGGGCCCGCATCCGCGTCCAGCAGGCGCTTGTGGTCCTGGCTCGTGGCCAGGGCCAGCACGTTCTTGCCGTCGACCATGACGATGAAGCTCGCTTCCTCGCCCTCCAGGAACTCCTCGATCACCACGCGCGCACCGGCGTCACCGAGCTTGTTGTCGGCCAGCATCATGTCCACGGCGCTATGCGCTTCTTCCAGCGTCATGGCCACGACCACGCCCTTGCCAGCGGCCAGGCCATCGGCCTTGATCACGATCGGCGCACCTTGTGCGTCGATGTAGGCATGGGCGCCGGCTGCGTCCGAGAACGTCTGATAGTAGGCGGTGGGGATGCCGTGGCGATGCATGAACGCCTTGGCGAAGTCCTTCGACGATTCGAGCTGGGCAGCGGCCTTCGTCGGTCCGAAGATGCGCAGACCGCGTGCGCGGAACACGTCGACGATACCAGCGGCCAGCGGGGCCTCGGGGCCGACTACGGTGAACGCCACGCCTTCACGCTCCACAAAGGCGGCGAGCACCTCGGGATCGGTCAGCGGCACGTTCTGCAGACGCTTGTCGAGCGCCGTGCCCCCGTTGCCCGGGGCCACGTAGACGACCTGCATCTTGGGCGACTGGGCCAACTTCCAGGCCAGTGCGTGCTCACGCCCACCCGAACCGACAACCAAAACTTTCATGATCCACTGCCAGAAAAGAAACGCATGCGAGAAGCGGCAGCTGGACGAGGCCGGGCTGCCGCCGTGGGGCGCGGTGCGAGGGTCAGTCCTCGATCACCGCGTTGGTAAAGACTTCCTGTACGTCGTCCAGGTTTTCGAGCGCGTCCAGCAGCTTTTGCATCTTGACGGCGTCGTCGCCGGTGAAGCTCACGTCGTTCTGCGGCTTCATGACCACATCGGCCACCTCGGCCTTGAAGCCGGCGGCTTCCAGCGCCGCCTTGACCTCGCCGAAATCGTTCGGCGGGCAGGTCACTTCGATCGAGCCATCTTCATTGGTCACCACGTCGTCGGCACCGGCTTCCAGCGCGGCGTCCATCAGCTTGTCCTCGGGCGTGCCGGGGGCGAACAGGAACTGGCCGCAGTGGGTGAACATGAACGCCACCGAACCTTCGGTGCCCATGTTGCCGCCGTGCTTCGAGAACGCGTGGCGGACTTCGGCCACGGTGCGGGTACGGTTGTCGGTCAGGCAGTCCACGATGATCGCGGCGCCCGACAGGCCGTAGCCTTCGTAACGGATTTCTTCGTAGTTCGCGCCTTCCAGGCCACCCACGCCGCGCTGGATCGCGCGCTGCATGTTGTCCTTGGGCATGTTCGCGTCCATGGCCTTTTCCATGGCCAGGCGCAGGCGCGGATTCGATTCGGCCTCACCGCCGCCAAGCTTGGCGGCCACGGTGATTTCCTTGATCAGACGCGTCCAGACCTTGCCGCGCTTCGCGTCAGCGGCGGCTTTCTTGTGTTTGATATTGGCCCATTTTGAATGACCGGCCATGTTTCTCTCCGAAGCGGAAAACGTGTCGTGTGATGTGGGAGCCCGGTGGCATGGCGCCGGCGGGATGCCGCGCGTGACCGGTTTCGGGTCGGTTTCCAGGTTTGTCCCTGACGATCCGGTGGCCACGCCATGTGATTGATGTGCCAATCTGCTGGCTATAATCAGCGCAGGATTTTATCACGCGCCCCTGCCGTGCCGCACCATGATCGATGGCCGGACACCGGCCGCCGCGCGGTTTCCTGCCTGTTTTCTGTCAATTGACACGCCGACTGCCGAGACCCGCCATGGCCGACCCCATCCTCATTGCCAAAAATGCCGATCACGACCTGATGCTGCTGCCCGAAATGGGGAACCGGCACGGCCTGATCACCGGCGCCACCGGTACCGGCAAGACCGTCACGCTGCAGACCCTGGCCCAAGGATTCTCGCGCCTGGGTGTCCCCGTTTTCATGGCGGACGTCAAAGGTGATCTAACGGGCATTTCCCAGGCCGGCGTGGCATCGGACAAGCTCAAGGCCCGACTGTCCGAACATGGCTTGCCCGAACCCCTTTGGGGGGCCTGCCCGACCACGCTCTGGGATGTCTTCGGCGAGAAGGGGCACCCGGTGCGTGCCACGGTGTCGCACATGGGGCCGCTGCTGCTGTCCCGCATGCTCGAACTCAATGACACGCAGCAGGGGGTGCTGAACCTCGTGTTCCGCATTGCCGATGCCAATGGGCTGCTGCTGCTCGACGCCAAGGATCTGCGCGCGATGCTCCAGTACGTGGGCGATAACGCGAGCCAGTTCACGACCGAGTACGGGAATATTTCGTCGGCGTCGATCGGGGCCATCCAGCGCGGGTTGGTCGCACTGGAATCGCAGGGTGCGGACAAGTTCTTCGGCGAGCCGATGCTGAACCTGGAGGACTTTATCCAGACCGAGAAGGGGCAGGGCGTCATCAATATCCTAGCAGCGGACAAGCTCATGAATGCGCCACGGTTGTACGCCACCTTCCTGCTCTGGATGCTGTCGGAACTGTTCGAGAAGTTGCCCGAAGCCGGCGACCTGGACAAGCCCAAGCTCGTCTTCTTCTTCGACGAGGCCCACCTGCTGTTCAACGACGCGCCGAAAGGACTGCTCGACAAGATCGAGCAAGTCGTGCGGCTGGTGCGGTCCAAGGGTGTGGGCGTGTACTTCGTGACGCAGAACCCGGTCGATATCCCGGACACGGTCCTCGGCCAGCTTGGCAACCGCGTGCAGCACGCCCTGCGTGCGTTTACGCCGCGCGACCAGAAGGCAGTGAAGGTGGCAGCCACTACGATGCGTGCGAATCCAAAGCTCGATCTGGAGCAGGCGATCAGCGAACTGGGTGTTGGCGAGGCCCTGGTGTCATGCCTCGACGCCAAGGGCACGCCTGGCGTGACCGAGCGGGCGTGGGTGCTGCCGCCTGGGAGCCGCATCGGCCCGGCCACCGATGAGGAGCGCCGCGCCCTGATCGCCAACTCGCTTGTCGCTGGCACCTATGAAAAAACCATCGACCGCGAGTCGGCCTATGAAAAGCTGCGCGGCGAGGCTGTTGGCGCGGCGCGCGGCACACCGACCGGCGCGAGCGACAAGGCGGGCGCAAAGCCTGCACCCGACACAAAGGAAGAAGAAGGCAGCTGGGCTGGCGAGATCTTCGGCTCGCTGACACGCGGCACTGGCAAGACGGGCCGCGGCGATTCGATCCTGGAGTCGATGGCGAAATCCGCTGCCCGCACCGTGGGCTCGCAGGTCGGACGTGAACTGATCCGAGGCGTGCTCGGCAGTCTGCTGGGCGGGGGCAAGCGGAAGTAACAATACGTCTTCCGGCTTTCAGAAACGACATCGCCCGCATCTGGCGGGCGATTGTCATTGCGACTGTGCGGCTGCAGGAAACTCGTCACGGCTTGCCGACGGCTTTTCTTGCCGCCTCCGCATCCTCTCTTGCCTTGCGCGAGAACAGGCAGACGAAGAACGCTGCCATGCCGATGATGAATGCGATGACGGCCAGGCTGGCGAGGCCGGTGGCCGTGGAGGTCAGGATCTTCAGTGCTTCCATGGGGAGACTCCTTGTTGACGCCGGAAACGATGCCCGGACACGCGTCCCCAGTGTAGAAAGAGTCCACCCCGTAAAACGTTGAGGCGTGTCAAGCGCGCCCCATCGACTTCAGTTTTTGGTGCCGAACAGACGGTCGCCCGCGTCGCCGAGACCCGGGATGATATAGGCGTGCTCGTCGAGGTGGCTGTCCAGCGAGGCCACGAAGAGCTTCACGCCGGGGTGGGCCTTCTGGAAGACCTCGACACCTTCGGGGGCTGCCACCAGCGCAACGAAGGTGATGGCCTCGTCGGGCACGCCGCGGCGCTTGAGCACGTCCACGGCATGGGCCGCCGAGTAGCCGGTGGCGACCATCGGATCGCACAGGATGAACGAGCGGTCTTCCACATCGGGCAGGCGCACCAGGTATTCCACCGGGCGATGCTGCTCGTCGCGATACACGCCGATATGCCCGATGCGCGCCGACGGAATCAGTTCGACCAGGCCATCGCTCATGCCCACGCCCGCGCGCAGCACCGGCACGATCGTCAGCTTCTTGCCGGCGATGACAGGTGCTTCCAGCGGCACCAGCGGCGTGTCGATATGGCGGGTGGTCAGCGGAAGGTTGCGCGTGATCTCGTAACCCATCAGCAGCGTGATCTCGCGCAGCAGCTCGCGGAACGTACGCGTCGACGTTTCCTTGTCGCGCATGTGCGAAAGTTTGTGCTGGATCAGCGGGTGATTGAGGATGAACAGATTGGGAAAGCGCGGATCTTGTTTCATGGCGGCTCGGCAGAGGCTCGACAAACTTTGGCGAAGTTCGGCAAAAGGAGGAGGCCCTCCCGGATACGGGAGGGCCGATGCAGCCGGATTGTAATGGATGGGGGCTGACCGCCGTTGCGCAGCGGCAGGAATTGCCGGGTGAAGGCAGCCGGGCGGGTCAGTCCACCGTGATGGCTGCCGATTTCGCCACCTTGCCGAACCGCTCGTACTCGGCCTGCGTCAGTGCCTGCAGTTCAGCCGCGCTGGACCCCTTCGGATTGAAGCCCGCCTGGGCCAGCTTGTCGCGCACCTCCGGCCGGGCCAGCGCCTCGACGAACGCGGAGTTGAGTGCCTGGACGATCGGTGCGGGCAGGTTGGCAGGGCCATAGACGCCAAACCACGGTTCCACGGCATAGCCAGACAGGCCGGCCTCGGCCAGCGTCGGCACGTTGGGCAGCGACGGCGCGCGTGTCTTGCCCGCCACCGCCAACGCACGCAGCTTTCCAGCCTGGATGTGCGGCAACGACGCGGGCAGGTTGTCGAACATCACGTTGACGTGGCCGCCGAGCATGTCGTTGATGGCCGGGCTGCTGCCTTTGTAGGGCACATGAACCAGTCCCGTCTGCGTCATCTGCGAGAACATGGCGCCCGCCAGATGCATCGAGGTACCCGTGCCGGCCGTGGCGTACGTCAGGCCGGGATGGGCCTTGGCATAGGCGATCAGTTCGGGCACGGTCTTGACCGGCAGGCTTTCGCTGACCTCCAGGACGATGGTCGACGTGCCGAGCAGGCTGATGGCCGTGAAGTCGCGGCGTGGGTCGAACGGGACGTGCTTGTAGATATGAGGATTCAGCGCATTCGTCGAAATGGCGCCGAAGCCGATGGTGTAGCCATCCGCCGCTGCCTTGGCCACGGCTTCCATGCCGATGTTGCCGCCCGCGCCGGGCCGGTTTTCGATCACCACGGGCTGGCCGAGCTTCTCGCCGACACGCTGGCCCACCGTGCGCGCCACCAGGTCGGTGGTGCCGCCCGCGGCGTACGGCACGATGAACCGGATCGGCTTGGACGGGAAGCCGTCAGCGGCGAAGGCGGGGGACATGCCTCCGGCAGCGAGCAACGTGGCGAGAAGCAGAAAAGCGCGCCGCGGCGCGGCGGTGGGGTGGGACGGCATGCGTCGGGTCTCCTTGATCTTTTTATCGGTTGCACCGTCCGGCCGGATCGCTCCCGTGCCGGGTCGGGCGCGGGTCATTGTATGGGAAAGCAGGTCATGCCGCCGGGGCCAGCCCGGGCGCCTTTTGACTTACAATCGGCGGGTTCGCCGGGTGCCATCGGCACACGACACCGACCGCCAGCGGCGACCACGCCCCAACCTGCTTTTCCCGTGTCCGCTTCCCAGAAGTCGCTCCCCTCGTCCCCGTCAGCAGGCGTTCACGCCGCGCATCGTGTCGGACTCGCCACTGCCGCCATCGGCGCGGTGCTCTTCTCCGCCAAGGCCATCGTGGCCAAGCTCATGTACCGCTACAACGTGGATGCCGTGATGGTCATCACGCTGCGCATGCTGCTATCGGCACCACTGTTCATGGCGATCGGCTGGTGGCAGGCGCGCAAGCTGCCGGCGTTGTCATGGGCGGATCGCGGGCGCGTGGTGTTCCTGGGCATCATCGGCTACTACCTGTCGAGCTTCCTCGACTTCCTCGGCCTGCAATACATCACCGCCGGGCTGGAGCGGCTGATCCTCTTTCTGACGCCGTCGTTCGTGCTGCTGTTCACCGCGCTGGTGTTCCGCCGTCCCATCCATGGTCGCCAATGGATTTCGCTGTTATTGGCTTACGCAGGTATCGTGCTCGTGTTCGTGCATGACCTCGACGTCAGTGGCGCGAAGGTCTGGCTGGGCGGAGCGCTGGTGCTGGCCAGTGCGTTGTCGTATGGTGTCTACCTGATTCTGAGCGGCGAGCTGGTACAGCGGGTGGGCTAGCTGCGGCTTGTGGCCTACGCCATGTGCGTGTCCACGCTTTGCTGTGTGATCCAGTATGCGGTGCTGGGCCGGCCCGTAGCCGAACTGGCGCAACCGGCGCCGGTGCTGTGGCTGTCGGCCATCAACGCGGTGTTCTGCACGGTGCTGCCGGTCTCGCTGACGATGATCGCGGTGGCGCGCATCGGCGCGCCGCTGGCGTCGCAAGCCGGCATGATCGGCCCGGTGTCCACGCTGGCCCTGGCGTTCTGGGTGCTGGGCGAGCCGATCACCGGGGTGCAACTGGCCGGTGGCGCGCTGGTGATGGGCGGCATGTATCTGCTGTCGATGAAGAAAGTCTGAAGCAAACCCTGAAACTAGTTTTGACGGTTCAACCAAGGAAGGAGAGAGACCATGGATTTCGGACTGCGCGGTAAGCATGCATTGGTGTGCGGCGCCAGCAAGGGCCTCGGGTTCGCGTGTGCCGAAGCGCTCGCGGCGGAAGGTGTCGACGTGGTGATCGTCGCGCGCGGTGCGGAGGCACTGGAGAAGGCTGCTGCCGACCTGCGCGCCCGCTACGGCCGCCGCGTGCTGGCGGTGGCGACCGACATCACCACGCCGGAAGGCCGCAAGCTGGCGCTTGACGCCGTAGCCAAGCTCGGTGATCTCGACATCCTCGTGAACAACGCCGGTGGTCCGCCCCCGGGCAACTTCCGGGATTGGGGCCGCGACGAATGGTTGGCCGCACTCGACGCCAACATGCTGACCCCGATCGAACTGATCAAGGCCACCGTGGACGGCATGATCGCGCGCCGCTGGGGCCGCATCGTCAATATCACGAGCGGGGCGGTCAAGGCACCGATCGACGTGCTGGGCCTGTCCAACGGCGCCCGTTCTGGCCTGACTGGCTTCGTGGCCGGCCTGGCGCGCGAAGTGGCGCAGCATGGCGTGACCGTGAACAACCTGCTGCCAGGGCCGTTCGACACCGACCGCCTGAAGAAAACGATGGAAGGCGGTGCCCAGAAGGCTGGCATCAGCATCGACGAAATGGCCAAGCGTCGTGCCGCGCTGAATCCGTCGCGCCGCTTCGGCGAAGCGTCCGAGTTTGGCGCCACCTGCGCGTTCCTGTGCAGCAAGCAGGCCGCTTTCATGACGGGCCAGAACGTGCTGCTCGACGGCGGCGCCTATCCGGGGACATTCTGATGGCTGTCCTGCGGCCTGACGGGGGGTGCAAGGCCCGCATCGCGTTGATTGCCCACGATCACAAGAAGGATGACATCGTCGCCTTCGCGGGCCGTCATCGCGAATTCCTCGCCCGCTGCGACCTGCTGGCGACGGGTACGACGGGCGGACGGATCGCCGACGAAACCGGGTTGCCCGTCTCACGGATGCTGTCCGGTCCGTGGGGTGGCGACCTGCAGATCGGCTCGCAACTGGCCGAGGGCAGGGTGACCGCCGTGATTTTCCTGCGCGATCCGATGACGCCTCAACCGCACGAACCGGACATCAACGCGCTGGTTCGTGCATGCGATGTCCACAACGTGCCGTGCGCCACCAACCTGGCAACGGCCGAACTGCTGATTGCGGAACTGGCGCGGCAGTGTGCGGAGGCGGAGAAGTAGTAAGCGAGACGAAAAAAACCGCTGCCAATGCAGCGGCTTTTTTTACCTCGACGCAGACACCATCAGCGTGGCCTGACCGTCGTCGCCGTCGCCCGCAGTTCCGCTTGCCTCAGGATATGCGGCGGCAGGCGCTTGAGGATCAGGTGGACAGCCAGGGGGATGATCACTACGTCGTCAACGATGCCAAGTCCGGCGATGACGTCGGGAACCAGGTCGATCGGCGAGAGTGCATAGGCCAGCAGGCCGAATGCGGCAGGCTTGAGCCAGGGCGGTGCATCGGGGTGGCGCAGGGCGTACCAGAACAGGCGGCCGTCACGGCGCACCAGTGTCCAGAGGGCAGAGAATCGCTTCCACATGATGGGCCTCCTTGGTCACACGATCAGCGGGTATGAGCAAGTAGCTTGGGCCGGTGTGGGCCGATTCAAGTTCCCCGGCGCGGGAACGAAACAATCCGGCAGAAAAAACGCCGGCACGAGGCCGGCGTTTTCGTCACAGGGCAGAAGCAGCCGCGGGATATCAGCCCGGCACGTTGCCTTCCACACCCTCCACGTAGAACTTCACGTTGTGCAGGAACGCGTCGTCTGCGGCCTTGCCGTCAGCCAGTTGTTCCTTGCCCGTGTTGTCCTTGAGCGGACCCTTCCAGATCGGTGCGGAGCCGTCGATGATGCCCTTCTTGCGTTCTTCCACAAGTGCCTTGACGTCCTCAGGCACCACGGCGTTGAACGCCTTCAGGTCGATCATGTTTTCCTTCAGGCCCCACCAGATGGTGCTGTTCTTCCACTGGTTGTTCAGCACGTCTTCCACGACCTTGTTGTAGTACACGCCCCACGAGATCACGGAGGCGGCCAGGTGGGCCTTCTCGCCAAAGCGGGTCATGTCGCTATCCCAGCCGAATGCGTAGACACCCTTTTCCTGGGCCGTCTGCACCACGGCGGCGGAGTCGGTGTTCTGCATCAGCATGTCCACGCCCTGGCCGATCAGCGTGGTGGCGGCTTCGCGCTCCTTGCCCGGATCGAACCACTTGTTCACCCATACCACCTTGACGGTAGCCTTCGGGTTCACCGAACGCGCACCCAGGGCGAAAGAGTCGATGTTGCGGATGACTTCGGGAATCGGTACCGATGCCACCACACCCATCTTGCCGCTCTTGCTCATCTTGCCAGCCACTACGCCAGCCAGGTACGCGCCCTCATAGGTGCGCACGTCGTACTGGGCGAGGTTGTCGGCGGTCTTGAAGCCCGTGGCGTGCTCGAATTTCACGTCCGGGAATTCCTTGGCCACCTTGAGCATCGACTCCATGTAGCCGAACGTGGTGCCGAAGATCAGCTTGTTACCCTGGCTGGCCAGGTCACGGAACACGCGCTCCGCATCGGCGGCGGATTCGGGCACGTTCTCGACGAACGTGGTCTTCACCTTGTCGCCGAACTTGGCTTCCACAGCCTTGCGGCCGGCGTCGTGGGCATAGGTCCAGCCGGCATCGCCAACCGGTCCGATGTAGACGAAGGCCACCTTGAGCGGCTCGGCGGCGGCAGCGGCCGGGGCCGAGGCAGCGCCCGTTTCGGCGGGCTTGTCGGCTTCCTTCTTGCCGCAGCCGGCCAGGGCCAGCACAGCGGTAGCGGCCAGGGCCGCCAGCGTGGTCCTGCGTGTCACGATCATCGATCTCTCCTTGATAAGACGTCTTTGTGATGTGGTTTGACTTCGGGTTGCTGCTTTCTTGTTGAAGCTTTGGTGATGCGTTTTCGGTGATGCGTTCTCAGGCGCTGCCTGGACGGAACGGCTTGCCTAGCGACGCCGGCATATTGAGTCGGATCCACGCAGGATTCCGAGAGATCAGTGCCAGCACGACGATGGTGGCCGCGTACGGCAGCATCGACAGGAACTGCGATGGCACGGAGACGCCGATGCCTTGCAGATAGAACTGCAGAATCGTCACGCCGCCAAACAACCACGCGCCGATCAGCACGCGCCCGGGCCGCCAGGTGGCGAAGGTGGTCAGCGCCAGCGCAATCCAGCCGCGCCCCGCGACAAGGTTTTCCACCCACATCGGCGTGTAGACCAGCGACAGGTAAGCGCCAGCCAGTCCGCAGCAGGCACCGCCAAACAGCAGCGCGCAGAACCGGATCCAGCGCACCGGGTAACCCAGCGCATGGGCCGATTCCGGCGATTCGCCAATGGCGCGCAGCGTCAGTCCGGCCCGCGTGCGGAACAGGAACCACATGATGGCAAAGCACAGCAGCAGGCTGAAATAGACCATCCAGTGATGCTGGAAGAAGGCGGGGCCGACGAAGGGCAGGTCGGCCAGTCCGGGCACGGCCTTGGCCTGCGCTGGCATGGCGAAGCCGACGAAGCGTTGCGCCATGAAAGCAGACAGGCCCGTGCCGAAGATCGACAGTGCGAGCCCGGTTGCCACCTGGTTGGTCGCCAGCACCAGCGCGAGCCAGGAGAACAGCGTGGCCATCAGCATGCCGGCGCCCGCGCCGGCGATGAAACCGAGCATGGGCGACTGGGTTTGATAGCCGACCATGAAGCCGAACGCGGCGGCTACCAGCATCATGCCTTCGGCGCCGAGGTTCAGCACGCCAGCGCGTTCGTTGACGAGCAGGCCGAGTGCGGCCAGCAGCAGCGGGGTACCGGCGTTGATCGCCGTGGCGATCAGGGGAGCGAGTTGTTCCATGTTGTCAGCTCCGGGTCAGGCGGCACGAGCGCGCCAGCGCAAGCGGTTGTCGATCAGCGTGTCGCACGCCAGCAGGAAGAACAGCAGCATGCCCTGGAACACCCATCCAAGCGCCGAAGGCAGGCCCAGCCGCGACTGCGCCATTTCTCCGCCGATATAGAACAGCGACATCACGATGCCGCCGAACACGGCGCCCACCGGATGCAGCCGGCCCACGAACGCCACGATGATGGCGGTGAAGCCGTAGCCCGGGGAGATCGATGGCAGCAATTGTCCGATCGGACCCGTCACCTCGAACGCGCCGGCCAGTCCGGCCGTGGCGCCCGAAATCAGCAGCGCGCTCCACAGCGCGCTGCGCGACGAGAATCCCGCATAGCGCGCGGCAAGCGGCGCGGTGCCGCCCACCTGCAGCCGGTATCCGGCAAAGCTGCGGAAGATGAAGATCGACATGATCACCACCAGCACCAGCATCACCGCAAAGCCCACATGCAGGCGCGAACCGGGCAGCAGGTTGGGCAGCAGGAAGGCCGAGGCGAACACCTTCGACTGCGGGAAGTTCATGCCGTTGGGGTCTTTCAGCGGACCATTGACCACCCAGAGCAGCAACTGCTGGGCAATGTAGGTCAGCATCAGCGACACCAGAATCTCGTTGGCGTTGAAACGGTCCTTGAGCAGCGCGGTCAGCGAGGCCCACACCATGCCGCCGATGCAACCGGCCACGGCCGCCAGCGTCAGCACGACAAAGCCGCTCGTCGTGTTGCCGGGCACATCGAACCACAGCACGGTGGCGCCAGCAAAAATGCCACCGAGGATCAACTGCCCATCGGCGCCGATGTTCCAGATGTTGGCGCGGTAGCACACCGACAACCCGAGCGCGCACAGCACCAGCGGTACGGTCTTGAGCAGCACCTCGCCAATGGCGCGCGTGTCCTTTACCGGATCGACGAGAAACACCTTGAGCCCGGCCACCGGGTCCTTGCCGATGGCGAGGAACAGCAGCGCACCGAACAGCAGCGTCAGCACGAGTGCGAAGACGGGCGAGGCGTAGGCGAGGGCGCGCGACGGTGTGCCGCGCGGCGAGAGCGTGATGGGAGATTGCAATTTAGCCATGAGTGGGTGCCTCCACGGTAGCGGCCCGCTCGCTGGCGGGACCGCCTTCCCAGAGGCCGCTCATCCAGAGTCCCACCTGCTCGCGCGTGGCCGTTTCCACGGGAATCGACGGTGAGAGGTGGCCCTTGGCAATGACGTGGAGCCGGTCGCAGATCGCGAACAGTTCATCGAGTTCTTCGGAGACGACGAGGATCGCGCAGCCGGTGGCCTTCAGCGCGAGGATCTCGTTGTGGATCTGCGCGGCGGCGCCCACGTCCACGCCCCAAGTGGGTTGCGCGACGATCAGTACTTTCGGGCCGGCCTCGATTTCTCGTCCGACGATGAACTTCTGCAGGTTGCCGCCCGAGAGGCTGCGCGCCAGCGCGTCAGGGCCGCTGGCCTTGACGCGGAAACGTTTGATGATGCTGGCGGCCAAGCCTTCGGCCGCGCCGGTAGAGACCATGCCGCTGCGCACGTACGGCGGCGTCTGATGCGACAGCAGCACGTTCGACGACAGGCTCATGCCCGGCACCGCGCCGCGCCCCAGCCGCTCCTCGGGTACGAACGCCAGCCCGGCCCGGCGGCGCTCACGCGCGTCGAGCTTTCCTGCGGGGCGGCCGTCGAGGTGCACGGCGGCAGCGGCGCCGCGTGCGTCCTCGCCTGACAGCGCCGCCAGAAGTTCCTGTTGTCCGTTGCCCGATACCCCGGCGATGCCGACGATCTCGCCCGCATGCACGTCCAGCGAAATGCGTTCCAGTGCCGTGCCGAACTGGTGCGCGCGCGCCATCGTGAGGTCGCGCACGGCAAGTCGTACCGGTCCGCGCTCGGTGGTCACGCGCGCCTCGCGCGGCGGCTCGCCGCCAATCATCATGCGCGACAGCGACGCCGCGCTTTGCTCGCGCGGATCGCACACGCCGGTCACGCGACCCATCCGCATGACGGTGGCGTGGTGGCACAGCGCGCGGATCTCGTCGAGCTTGTGGCTGATGTAAAGGATGCTCGTACCCTCGGCGGCTAGCTTGCGCAGCGTGACGAAGAGCGTTTCCACGGCCTGAGGCGTCAGCACCGAAGTGGGCTCGTCGAGGATCAGCAGTTGCGGATCGGCCAGCAATGCGCGGACGATTTCCACGCGCTGGCGCTCGCCCACGGACAGCGTGTGAACGTGGCGGCCAGGCTCCAGCGGCAGGCCATAGCGTTCGGCCGTGGCGCGGATACGCTCGCTGAGTTGCTTCATGTTGCCGGCGTCTTTCGGCGGCAGGCCCAGCGCGATGTTCTCGGCCACGGTCAGCGTGTCGAACAGCGAGAAATGCTGGAAGACCATGGCGATGCCCAGATTACGGGCGTCGTGCGGACTGGCGATCGAGACTGGCGCCCCGTTGAAGTGCATCTCGCCAGCGTCGGGTCGAACCGCGCCGAAGATGATCTTCATGAGGGTGGATTTGCCGGCGCCATTCTCGCCGAGGACGGCATGGATCTCGCCCGGTGCGACGGTCAGGCTGACGTCGTCATTGGCGGTCACGCCGGGGTAGCGCTTGGTGATATGCGCAAGCGCCAGCCTGGGGGGTGTTTGTAATGTCACTGAGGCGGCTCGAATTATTGTGGCAGCAACGTTTGGGCACTTGTGACGGCGGCTGTGCGTGGCGCAGCATCGCCGCGCACCATGCCTTCATCATCATGAATGCGTGATGATCGGAATTAGCGTTGAATTATATAAGTGCGTGGGGGCTGGCCGGACCACATTGACCCTCTAACCGTGCCCCACAACGGTTACGGGGAGGTTGCAAGTCGCGTGCCGGCCACACTGGCAAAGAAAAACCGCCGCGCTGCCGGTCAGGGCAGGGCGGCGGTCTGGGTTGACCTCAGTCAAGGCCAGGGTTACCCGGCGCTGGCAGGTATCGTGGCGAAGCGGCCGTCGCGGAAGTCGGCCAGGGTCTGGTAGATCTGTTCCTGCGTGTTCATCACGAACGGGCCGTACTGTGCGATCGGCTCGTTCAGCGGCTGTCCGGCGATCAGCAGGAAGCGGGCATCCTCGCTGGCTTCCACCACCACGCCGTCGGATTGCCCGGCGTTGTCGAGTACTCCCATTCGCTGGGCTTCGAGCACGGCGGCATCTGCCTCGCCGACCTTCACCGTGCCCCGGTACACGTAGAGGAACGCGTTATGGCCAGCGGGCAGCGTCTGCGCAAAGGTCTGGCCGGCAGGCAGATGCACGTCGAGATACAGCGGCTCGGTCACGGGCCGCGTTACCGCGCCCGCCACGCCGTGCGAGGCGCCAGCCAGCACGCGAACGGTGCCGCCCGACGGCAGCGCCACGGTCGGAACCTCCGCCGACGGAATGTCGCGATACCACGGCGTCGTCATCTTGTCCGCGGCCGGCAGGTTCAGCCAGAGCTGGAATCCTTCCATGCGGCCATCTTCCTGTTCAGGCAATTCCGAGTGCACCACGCCGGAACCCGCCACCATCCACTGCGCGCCGCCGTTTTCCAGCAGCCCTTCATGCCCGGCGCTGTCGCGATGGCGCATGCGCCCGGCCAGCATGTACGTGATGGTTTCGAAGCCGCGATGCGGATGATCGGGGAACCCGCCGATGTAATCGTCCTTGTTGTCGGTGCCGAAGGCGTCGAGCATCAGGAACGGGTCCAGGCGGCGCTGCAGGTTCTGCGTGAGGACGCGCGTCAGCTTGACGCCGGCGCCGTCGGATGTGGCAATGCCACGCACCACGCGGTCCACGACGCGTGAGCGCTGCACGGTTTCCGTGGCGGTGGCTGGTACGGTGGAAATGCGAGTGGTCATGTCTGTTCTCCGGTTGCGACGACCGGGCCGGAAAACGCAAGGCCCGCCGTTCGATCTACCCATGCAATGTAAGGGTTTGGCGGAAAAGCGGTAGACGGCAGGCCGGCAACAGATCGTTCCAAAGTTGGGACGAAGTTGGCGCGACAACAGTGAAAAATAGAACGACAGGGCGCGTGGATCGGATCAGGACTCGAGGTCTTTCCCTCGTCGGAAAACGCCGATGGTCAGCGCGCTACCTCCCGTTCCCCAATAGCCGGATTTCCGCGATTTTCCCGCCGGGAAGCGCCGGATTTGGGCGGAAGATGACAGGATGACGGAAGTTGTGTAGAATAGCGGTCTCTTTGTCATCCGTTGCTGAGAATTGTGGTGGGCGAGCCTGCACTCCGAACCCCCGCAATCCGTTGTACAGCAACGGCCGATTGACCGACGGCGCCAACCGAAAGCGCGTTCAACACGACATCAGTCGCCGTCACGGGCCAACCTGGGTTTCACCTCAGCGTTGCGCCGCACCTGCGGGTTCGGGCCTCACGCCTGAATCCCATCAACGGGTGATTCGCTGATCTCCGGTCGGCGTCGCACCCAAGTCCGTCCGCTGGCAATCCTGCCAGTCATGGCGGCAAGGCAATCTGAATCGGGCCCCGGCGGGCACCCATCGACAAATACCGCCGGCCCTATTGTTTTCCGCATCTGAAATGTGGCGATTGATCCATTTTCGTCGCAGTTCGGAGTTGGAGAGGGGAAGTATGTCAAAGCAAACCATCCGGGCTGTGGCCTGGGGCGGCGTCGTTGCCGTTGCATTGGTCGGGCTCGTCTCGTGGATCGGCGTCGATGTCATCCGCCAGTACCAGGAGCGCCTGCTCTACAACGTAGCCGACCACCTTCGCCTTGTGGCGATCTCGATGACGCTTGCGCTGCTGACCGGCTTGCCGGCAGGCATTGCGCTGAGCCGCCCGTGCATGCGCCGCTGGGCGGACAAGCTGATGCAGGTCTTCAATATCGGCAACACCGTGCCGTCGCTGGCAGTACTGGCCCTCGCGCTGGCTGTGCTGGGCATCGGCGAGCGACCGGCCATTCTGGCCCTGTGGCTCGCCTCGCTGCTGCCGATCGTGCGCAATACCTATGAAGGGCTGCGCACGGTATCGCCCGCGCTCAAGGAAGCCGCACGCGGTATCGGCATGACGCCGTGCCAGCGTCTGGTGCGCGTGGAACTGCCCAATGCGCTGCCAGTCATCTTTGCCGGCGTGCGAATCAGCCTGGTGATCAATGTCGGCACCGTGCCGCTGTCGTTCCTGATCGGCGCGAACAGCCTCGGCGAAATGATTTTCCCGGGCATTTACCTGAACAACCAGCCGCTGTTGTTGCTGGGCGCCGCCGCCACCGCGCTGCTGGCCCTGGCGCTGGACGCGCTGTTCGCCGCGGCGGGGCATGTGTACCTGCGCCGACGCGGACTCGCCTGAGTGAGGAATCGCATCATGACCAAACCGATACACCGCCTGACCGAAGGCCGGGCGTTCTGGCTGCTGGCCGCCATTGGCGTGGCCGCCGCCGCACTGCTGCTTGGCACGGCCCCGGCGCGCGCCCAGGAAGGCGCCAGCCAAGTGCGCGTGGGTGGCAAGAATTTCACCGAGCAGTTGATCCTGTCGTCGATGACCACGCAGTACCTCAAGGCCAAGGGCATCGACGCCACGCTGACGTCGGGCCTGGGCAGCACGCTGATGCGCCAGGCCATGGAGTCGAACCAGCTCGACGTGGTGTGGGATTACACCGGCACTGCGCTAATCGTTTTCAACAAGGTCGAGGAGAAACTCGATGGCCCCGCCGCCTACGCCCGCGTGAAGGAAATGGACGCCGGCAAGGGGCTGGTCTGGCTCGCGCCCTCCGAGATCAACAACACCTATGCGCTGGCCATGCCGAAGGAGCGCGCGGCAGGCATTACCAAACTTTCGGCCTACGCCGCGAAGATGCGCGCCGACGGCGAGGACACGAAGCATCCGCTGGCCGTGGACATGGAGTTCGCCGCACGTCCCGATGGCCTGGAGCCACTGAAGGCTGCCTACAAGCTGCCTTTCACGCGAAAGGACGTGATCCAGCTCGATCCGGGTCTGGTCTATCTAGCCCTCAGGAACAACCAGGTGGACCTCGGGCTGGTCTACGCGACCGATGGGCGCGTGAAGGGCTTCGACCTCGTGCTGCTCGAGGACGACCTGGGTTTCTTCCCGCCGTATAACGCTGTTCCCGTGGTGCGCAAGGCTGTACTCGACGCGCGGCCCGAACTGGCGAACCTGCTGAATGCGCTGTCAGCAAAGCTCGACAACGCCGCGATGACCGACATGAACTACCAGGTCGACATCAACCATGAGCCCGTTGACAAGGTGGCTGGCGATTTCCTGCGCAGCCACGGCCTGATCTGAGGAGCCAGAACATGTGGAATTACCTCCAGAACAACTGGGCCATGCTGCTGCGCCTGACGGGCGAACATCTCGCCCTCGTCGGGTCGGCCGTGGGCATGGCCATCGTGATCGGTGTGCCGCTCGGCATCCTGATTACCCGCCACCGCTTCCTGGCCACGCCGCTGCTGGCGCTGGCCACTGTGGTGCTGACGTTGCCGTCCATCGCACTGTTCGGGCTGATGATCCCGATCTTCGCGCGCTTCGGACACGCGCTCGGTTATGTGCCGGCCGTGACCGCCGTCTTCCTCTACTCGTTGCTGCCGATCATGCGCAACACGTACACGGCATTAGCCAACGTTGATGCCGGCATCCAGGAGGCGGGACGCGGCATCGGCATGACCACCTGGCAGCGCATGCGGCTGGTGGACCTGCCGCTGGCCGTGCCGGTGATCCTCGGCGGGGTACGTACTGCCGTGGTGATGAACATCGGCGTTGCCACCATTGCCGCCGTCGTAGGCGCGGGCGGCCTCGGCGTGCTGATCCTGCAAGCGATCGGCCAGACCAACATGACCAATGTGGCCGTGGGCGCGGTACTCGTCAGCCTGCTCGCCATCGTCGCCGACGTCGCCCTGCAGTCCCTGCAGCGCGCACTGACACCGAAAGGAATCCGACAATGATCGAACTCGACAAACTCACGAAAGCCTTCCCCCAGAAGGACGGTTCCGAAGTGCGGGCCGTGAACGAGGTCAGCATGACCGTGCCGCGCGGCGAGATCTGCGTGTTCCTGGGGCCGTCCGGCTGCGGCAAGACCACCACGCTCAAGATGATCAACCGGCTGATCGAGCCGACTTCGGGCACGGTGCGCATCGATGGCGAGGACACTGCCGGTATCGACGGCGTGGCGCTGCGTCGCAAGATCGGCTACGTGATCCAGCAGATCGGCCTGTTCCCGAACATGACCATCGAGGAAAACATCATGGTCGTGCCGCGCCTGCTGGGCTGGGACAAGAAACAGTGCCGCGAGCGCGCCCGCGAACTGATCCGCATGGTGCAACTGGACCCGGACAAGATGCTCAAGCGGTATCCGCGCGAACTCTCGGGCGGCCAGCAACAGCGGATCGGCGTGATCCGCGCACTCGCCGCCGACGCGCCGGTGCTGCTGATGGACGAGCCGTTCGGCGCCGTGGACCCGATCAACCGGGAGAGCATCCAGAACGAGTTTTTCCAGATGCAGCGTGCGCTTGGCAAGACCGTGATCATGGTCTCGCACGACATCGACGAGGCCATCAAGCTCGGCGACAAGGTGGCCGTATTCCGCGGCGGCCGGCTCGTGCAGTTCGATCATCCCGACGCACTGCTGGCACACCCTGCCGATGACTTCGTGCAGGCCTTCGTGGGCCACGACAACACGCTGAAGCGCCTGCTGCTGGTGCGCGCTGGCGATGCCGCCACGATGCCGCCGACGGCCCGCCCGGACATGTCGCTGGCGGAAGCCTTCGGCGTCATGGATGAAGCGGATGTGCGCCATTTGCCCGTGGTGGACGATCAGCGCGCCCTCGGCTACGTCACGCGCCGCGACGTGCGCGCTGCGTTAGCCAAGGGCGGCAACTGCGCGGAAGTGATGCGACAGTTCACCACCACGGCGGCCTTCGACGAACACTTGCGCATCGTGCTGTCGCGCATGTACCAGCACAACACGAGCTGGTTGCCCGTGATCGATGGCGATGGCATGTACCTCGGTGAAGTGACGCAGGAATCGATCGCCGACTACCTCAGCTCGGGACGCTCGCGCGGCAACGCGCCAGTGATCCAGCCACCGGCGAGTTCGCCGCTGGCGATGATCGGGCCGGCGGAGGCGCCGGTGCCGGGTAGGGAGAAGGTGGCGGCGTAAGTCGCTCCCCTCTCTATGGGGTTTCTCCCCTCTCCCACTTTGTGGGAGAGGGGAGCGCCCCGAAGCAGTATCAAAAAAAACGGCCACGTGGCCGTTTTTTTCACTCCAACACGCCAATCAAGCGTGACCCAGTTCGCCGTCCTTCAGGCGCCACAGGTTCAGCGGGTTGCCATCCTTCAGCGCTTCAGGCAGCAGGCCGGCCGGCAGATTCTGGTAGCAGACCGGGCGCAGGAAGCGGTCCAGCGCCGAGGTGCCCACCGACGTCGTGCGCGTATCGGACGTGGCCGGGAACGGGCCGCCGTGGACCATGGCGAAGCAGACTTCCACGCCAGTCGGGTAGCCGTTGAACAGGATACGGCCGACCTTGCGTTCCAGTGCCGGCAGCAGCTTGGCCGCGATTGCCTGATCGCCAGCGTCGGCTTGTACCGTGGCGGTCAGTTGGCCTTCCAGGATGCGCGTGACGGCCACCAGGGCATCGGCGTCCTTGCAGACCACGAGTACCGTCGAAGGACCGAACACTTCGGCGTGCATGCGGTGATCGGCAACGAACTTGTCTGCCGACGTTTCAAAGAACACCGGACGAGCCTGATTCGGGCCCGTTGCGTCCACACCGCAAGCGGCGCGCGTCAGACCCGCGACTTCCGACAGTTGCGCCACACCGCGCTCGAATGCGGCGTGGATGCCCGGCGTCAGCATCGTGCCAGCCGGCTTGCCGGTCAGCGCGGTGTGCGCAGCGGCACGGAATTTCTCCAGCGCCGGACCTTCAACTGCCAGCAGCAGGCCCGGATTCGTGCAGAACTGGCCCACGCCCATCACGAGCGAATCCACCAGGTCACGGGCGATCTGCTCGCCGCGTGCGTTGAGCGCTTCCGGCAGCAGGTACACCGGGTTGATGCTGCTCATTTCCGCATACACCGGAATCGGTACCGGACGGCTGTTGGCCACGTTCATCAGCGCCAGACCGCCAGCGCGCGAACCCGTGAAGCCCACGGCTTGAATGACCGGATGGGCCACCAGTGCGGTGCCGATGGCGTTGCCTACGCCTTGCACCATCGAGAACACGCCTTCCGGCAGGCCCGCATCGGCCACAGCCTTTTGAATCACGCGACCCACCAGTTCGGACGTGCCCGGGTGCGCCGGGTGCGCCTTGGCGACCACCGGGCAACCTGCTGCCAGTGCCGACGCGGTATCGCCACCGGCCACCGAGAAGGCCAGCGGGAAGTTGCTGGCGCCGAACACGGCCACGGGACCCACGGCGATGCGCTGCATGCGCAGGTCGGGGCGCGGCGGGGTGCGCTCGGGCAGGGCGCTGTCGAGCGTGGCGCCTTGCCAGCGGCCATCGCGAAGCACGCGTGCGAACAGGCGCAACTGGCCGGCGGTGCGGCCGCGCTCGCCTTGCAGGCGGGCGATCGGCAGGGCCGTTTCAGCGTGCGCACGCTGGATCAGTTCATCGCCGAGACCTTCCAGGCCCGTAGCGATGGCTTCCAGGAACGTCGCGCGTTGGTCGGGCGAGGTGGCGCGGAAGGTGTCGAATGCGGCTTCGGCCAGCGCGCAGGCGCGGTCCACATCCGCGGCGGTGCTGCCCTGGTAGGCGGGTTCGAGCTTCTCGCCCGTGGCCGGGTTGATGCCGTGGAAAGTCTCTTCAGTGCCGCGCGCGGCGATGGCGCCGATCAGCATTTCGCCAGAAATCGTCATGATTGGGTCCTGCGGGAAAAGTGATGAAAGGACGGCCAGAACACCGTCACGCAAGGGGAGAGGCAGGCAATGGTGCCTGCCGATGGAACTGCATGGGATGCCGACCGGAAGCGTCGTAAGACATCATATGACATCGCTTCCCGTCTCGCAACCGCACCATCCGTTCGGACAACGCGCGGATGGCGCATGCCGCTCAGGCGGGCGATCCGGCCATGGCCGACGCCTTGCGCAGGCGTTCACGGCTGTTGGTCAGGTGCATGCGCATGGCAGCTTTTGCCGCTTCCGGATCGCGTCGCTCGATCGCATCGAAAATGCTTTCGTGCTCGAAGTTCACGCGCTCCAGGTACTGTTCGCGTTCGGGCCGGCTCACCTGCAGGCGGCTGCGCGGAATCACCATCGTGCCGAGGTGGCCCATGATGTCCGTGAAATAGCGATTTCCCGTGGCACGCGCGATCGACAGGTGAAACTCGAAATCCGAACCCACTGCGTCGCTGCCTTCAGCGGCATTGCGCTTCATGTCGTCCAGCGCGCGGCGCATGGCCAGCAGATGTTCGTCGTTGCGGCGCGTGGCCGCCAGGCTGGCAGCCTCGGCTTCCAGGCTCACGCGGAATTCAAGCATCGCCAGCACGTCCATGGCCGTGACAATGGCCGAAGGATCGATGCGGAATGGGGAGTGGGTTTCAAGTGGGCGGTTCAGCACGAACGTGCCGATCCCGTGCCGCGTTTCCACCAGGCCGCTGGCCTGGAGGCGCGACAGCGCTTCACGCACCACCGTGCGGCTCACGCCGAGCGTGGCCATGATTTCGGATTCCGTGGGAAGCTTGTCACCCGGCTTGATCTGGCCCTGCTGGATGCTGTCGGTCAGGTTGCTGACCACTTCCTCGGCAAGCGTGCGGCCGCGGCGGCGCAGGGGAGCGGGCGAAGACATCGAGACGTTGGACATGGGCGTGCAGGTATGGGAACCAATGTGGGGATGACCCTGACGGTCGTACTGTTGACCGGTCGGGCACGCGCTCATTATACTGCGTCATAAGTCATACGACGACCGATAACGCACAGGACATTGCGGCCGTTTGGCCAATGTGGCAGCCGCGCCGCAATTTTCTTTCGGTCAGCTAATGTATTAGCGTATGAGCTACGATAGCAGGGCGCATTTCCACGTCATGGGGAGAGCGCGATCCCGGCGGTAAAACAGACCAGGACTCGGAGACGATCCACATGAACGCAACCTCTCTCGCCAATGGCGCGACCCCTGTCGTGACCGAACTGACTGTCGTGCCGGTGGCCGGTCACGACAGCATGCTGATGAACCTGTCGGGCGCCCACGGCCCGTACTTCACCCGCAACATCGTCATCCTGAAGGACAGCGCAGGGAACATCGGCGTGGGTGAGGTGCCCGGCGGCGAGAGCATCCGCCAGACGCTGGAGGATGCGCGTCCGCTGGTGGTGGGGCAGGGCATCGGCCAATATCTCGCGATCCTGAACCGCGTGCGCGAGCAGTTCGCCAGCCGCGACGCTGGCGGCCGGGGCCTGCAGACGTTCGACCTGCGCATCACCATCCACGCTGTGACCGCGCTGGAAGCCGCGCTGCTCGACCTGCTCGGCAAGCATCTGCAGGTGCCGGTGGCTGCGCTGCTCGGCGAAGGCCAGCAACGCGATGCCGTGGAGATGCTGGGCTACCTGTTCTACGTGGGCGACCGCCAGAAGACCACGCTCGACTATCGCACCGAACCCAATGGCGACAACGCATGGTTCCGCGTGCGCAACGAAGTGGCAATGGATGCCAAGGGCGTGGTGCGCCTGGCCGAAGCCGCCTACGAGCGCTATGGCTTCAACGACTTCAAGCTGAAGGGCGGCGTGCTGCGCGGCGAAGAGGAGATGGAGGCGATCATCGCGCTGCATGAGCGCTTCCCCAAGGCACGCGTGACGCTCGATCCGAACGGTGGCTGGCTGCTGAAGGACGCCATCCGCCTGTGCCGCGACAAGCACGGCATCCTGGCCTATGCAGAAGATCCGTGCGGCGCGGAAGACGGTTACTCGGGCCGCGAGATCATGGCCGAATTCCGCACGGCCACCGGCCTGCCGACCGCCACCAACATGGTGGCCACGGACTGGCGCCAGATGGGCCACGCGGTGCGTTTGCAGTCGGTGGATATTCCGCTGGCCGATCCGCACTTCTGGACGATGCAGGGCTCGGTGCGCGTGGCGCAGATGTGCTCGGAATGGGGTCTCACGTGGGGCTCGCATTCGAACAACCACTTCGATATCTCGCTGGCGATGTTCACGCACGTGGCGGCTGCCGCGCCGGGCCGCGTCACGGCCATCGACACGCACTGGATCTGGCAGGACGGCGAACACCTGACGCGCAACCCGCTGAAGATCGAAGGCGGGCTCGTGCAGGTGCCGAAGACGCCGGGCCTGGGCGTGGAACTCGATATGGACGCACTGGCGCGCGCCAATCGTCTCTATCAGGAAAAGGGTCTGGGGGCGCGCGATGACGCGATTGCCATGCAGTTCCTGATTCCCAACTGGAAGTTCAACAACAAGATGCCTTGCATGGTGCGCTAAGCGTCCATCTCGACGATTCCCAGAAATAGAAAACCTTCGATTCAGCAGGAGACACACAACATGGTTCAACCCTCGAAGGCCGCCCCGCGCGCGGCCCGTATTTCCACGCTGCTGCGCCGCTTTGCGGGCGTGGCGATTGCCCTGGCTGCCGGCGTGACCGTCAGCGGTGTTGCGCAGGCATCGAGTGCGGCGTGGCCGCAGAAGCCGGTGTCGATCGTCGTGCCGTTCCCGGCCGGTGGTTCGACAGACACCATCGCGCGCTACCTGGCGCAGCCGCTCAATGAGAAGCTGGGCCAGCCGTTCGTGATCGACAACAAGCCGGGCGCCACGGGCGCTATCGGCGCAACGTTCGTCAAGCGTGCGCCAGCCGATGGCTACACGATGATGGTGGCCTCGATTGGCGTGTTCGCGGTCAACCCGTTTCTGCAGAAGAGCCTGCAATATGATCCGGCGAAGGATTTCGACCTGCTGACCGTGGCCGTACGCGCGCCAAACGTGCTCGTGGCCAATCCGAACTTCCCGGCCAAGTCGCTGGCCGAACTGGTGGCGTACATGAAGAAGAACCCGGGCAAGGTCACGTTTGCCACGTCGGGTGCCGGTTCATCGGACCACCTGACGGCCGCGCTGTTCTGGCAAAAGACCGGCACCGAAGGGCTGCACGTCCCGTATAAGGGCGGTGCCCCGGCCATCTCGGATCTGCTCGCCGGGCAGGTGGATGTATCGTTCCAGAACGTCAACGCGGTGCTGCAACACATCCGCACCGGCAAGCTCAAGGCGCTGGCCGTGACGTCGGGCAAGCGCTCCGCCGTGTTGCCCGATGTGCCGACCATGGCCGAAGGCGGCACCAAGGATGTGGAAGTCTATTCGTGGCAGGGCATCGCTGCGCCCAAGGGCATCCCGGCCGATGTGAAGACGCGCCTACACGGCGCTATCGTCGGCGCGCTCAAGGACCCGGCGATGCAGAAGAAGCTGGGCGAGCAAGGCTTCGAGGTAGTGGCCAACACGCCCGAGCAGTTCGTCGAGTTCGAGAACCAGGAACTGAAACGCTGGAAGACCGTGATCGAGCAGGGCAAGATCACGGCCGAGTAAGCCGGCATCGTCGCTGTCCACGTCAAAACCTCGCCAACCGGCGGGGTTTTTTTTCGCCTGGAACCGATTCCCCCCTGTAGTGGGGCGTCCGCTCGCGCGCGCTAAATATGGGTGAATTCGTACCGATAGACGCTAAGGCGCTCAATCGGTCAAAGCAGTGTGAACAAGATATGCGACAAATCTGGCGAAAAAGCTGGGGCTTTGTAAAAATTCATGTTTTGCCTATTGATCCTGGCTGCCATTCAGCCACATTGGGCGCCGGCACCTTTTCGGCTGCCGTTCGATCTATCTCTCTTGGAGAAACGAAGTGAAAAGTCTGAAGTCCTGCTGTCTGCTCGGTGTAGTCGCCGCCATGGGCATGGCTGGCTGCGCGACGGAAACGTCGACCGCATTGCCGGTGCAGAAGGTGGAGAGCGCCAGCCGCCCGTATAACGGCCTGCGGACCCCGATCGCCGTGGGCAAGTTCGACAACCGTTCGAACTACATGCGCGGCGTGTTCTCGGACGGCATCGACCGCCTGAGCGGCCAGGCCAAGACGAGCCTGGTGACCCACCTGCAGCAAACCAACCGCTTCACGGTGCTGGAGCGCGAGAATCTCGACGAGATCAAGCGCGAGGCGACGATCAAGAACCAGGCGCAAAAGCTCAAGGGCGCCGATTTCGTGGTGACTGGTGACATCACCGAGTTCGGCCGCAAGGAAGTGGGCGATGTGCAGTTGTTCGGCATCCTGGGGCGTGGCCGTGAGCAGGTCGCCTACGCGAAGGTCAACCTGAACATCGTCAATATCACGACGTCCGAGGTGGTTTTCTCCACCCAGGGGGCTGGCGAATACAAGCTGTCGAACCGCGAGGTCATCGGGTTTGGCGGCACGGCCAGCTATGACTCCACGCTGAACGGCAAGGTGATGGACCTGGCCATGCGCGAAGCCATCAACAACCTTGTCAGCGCCATCGACGGTGGCATCTGGAAGCCGGTCCAGCAGTAACAGGCATTCGTCAAACTACGAGAAAAACAAATGATTAACTTGGTCACGCTGCGCAATGCGGCGTTTTTGTCGGTCGCCGCCGCGGTGCTCGCCGGCTGCGCTGCGCCCCAGCCGTCGCTCTATCAATGGGAAGGCTATCAGGCTCAGGTCTACCAATACTTCAAGGGCGAGTCGAAGGAAGAGCAGGTCATCGCGCTGGAGAAGGGCCTTGAAACCATCAAGGCGAAAGGGGGAGCGGTGCCACCCGGCTATCACGCGCAGCTCGGCATGCTGTACCTGAACCTCGGCAAGGACGACCAGATGGTCAAGGAGTTCCAGACCGAGAAGACGCTTTTCCCGGAATCCACGCCGTTCATGGATTTCCTGACGCGGAATATGAAGACGGATACGCGCAAGGATGTCGCGGTACCGGCCCAGCCGACCACCGCCGCGGTAGGAACCAAGGCTGACAACAACACCGGGAGCGCCAAATGATCCGTCGCGTGATGACCTATATGGCTACGCTGGCCGCGGTGGCGCTGTTTGCCGGTTGTGCCACGAAGCCGCCCGAGGTGGACTACTCGGCGTTCAGGTTGGCCAAGCCGCGTTCGATCGTGGTGCTGCCGCCGCTGAACGAATCGGCCGACATCAAGGCCACGTACGCCATGCTGTCGCTGGCCACGTATCCGCTGGCCGAGTCGGGCTACTACGTACTGCCCGTGGCACTGGTCGACGAGACGTTCCGCCAGAACGGCTTGACCGTCCCCGGTGAGATCCACACCGTCCCGGTGCCCAAGCTGCGCGAGATCTTCGGCGCCGACGCCGCGCTGTATGTCACCGTGACCGACTACGGCTCGCGTTACCAGGTGTTGAGCAGCGTCACGCGCGTCGCGGCCAAGGCCAAACTCGTGGATCTGCGCAGCGGCGATGTCCTGTGGAGTGGCACCGCCGTGACGGCCAACGATGGTGGCAACACCAGTGGCGGCGGACTGATCGGCATGCTGATCAGCGCCGCCATCAACCAGGCGGTGAATCACCTCACCGATGCGGCCTATCCCATAGCGGGAACGACGAGCTATCGTTTGCTGTCAGCCGGCATGCCGGGCGGCATCCTGTACGGCCCGCGTTCGCCGAAGTACGACAAGGTGGATTGAGTGCCGCACTGACGCGGCTTCCGCGAAAAAAATGCCGCAGCACGCTCCCTCGTTCGAGGGAATGTGCTGCGGCATTTTCGTATCTGGCGGAAGCGGTGAGATTCGAACTCACGGATGGGTCACCCCATCGGCAGTTTTCAAGACTGCTGCCTTAAACCACTCGGCCACGCTTCCTTGAAGGCGATTCTGATTGAACCGGCATTGTATCGCGTCAGCGGATACGGCCGGCCGCGCATTATACAGGGATGGCCGGGCTGGCGTGTATTGCGCTTGACGCATGCCCATGGATGATGAGGGAAAGCCTCAACGATGTGTCGTTCTCTGTCGACGTTGTCAGTGTTTGTCGGACAGCGCGGAACCATGTGAGGGTCGAGCATCTCCTATGATCACGACATGCGATCTTGGCGTGTCACGAAGTCGGCTTTTCAAACAGCTATTCGAGGAGAGGAATCGATGCAACGCAACGAACAACGCAAGGATCAACGTCAGCCGTGGATGGCGCTGGGCGGCCTCGGCGCCCTGGTGCTGGTGGCCGGGCTGGCCGGTTGCGCGCAACCTGGGTATGGCGGCTATGGCAACTACAACTCGACTCCGCAGCCTACGGGTTATCAACAGCCCGGCAGCGTGTATCAGGCGCCGCAGGGTTCGGTGTTCACCGGCCGAGTGGAATCGATCGAGCCGATCCAGAATACGCAGGGTAGCTCGGGCATTCTGGGTACGGTGATCGGTGGCGCCGCGGGCGGGCTGCTCGGCCATCAGATTGGTGGCGGGCGTGGCCAGACGGCGGCGACGATCGTGGGCGCAGTGGGTGGTGCCGTGGCAGGTAACCAGATCGAGAAGCGCACGGGTAGCAGTACGCAGACCGCGTATCGCGTCAATGTCCGGCTCGACGATGGGCGCGTAGCAACGGTGACGCAATCGAACATCGGCAATCTGCGTGTGGGTGACCGCGCCCGGGTGGCGAACGACATGGCCACGCCGTACTGATCGAACGCCGTAATAAAGAACGCCACACGGTTTGCGCCGTGTGGCGTTTTTGCTTTCGCATGCCAACCGACGAAGCCGGCTCAATCCTTCAGGAACATCTCCTGCAGATCATTGAGGAAGCGCCGCCCGAGGTCGGTGGGCTTGATCATCGTCGGGTCGGCTTCGAGCAATCCCTTTTTCTCGGCTGCCGCCAGCGTCTTGCCGATGGTGTGCAAGGGCAGGCCGGTGTAGTCGTGGAAGCTCGATGCCGGGACGCCATCGGTGAGGCGCAGCGCGTTGAGCATGAACTCGAACGGCAGGTCGTCGGCGCTCACATCGCGCGACTCCTGCACGGCGTTGCCCGCCAGTGCCTGTTCCATATAGGTAGCCGGGTGCTTGTGGCGCATCTGGCGCAGGATACGGTGCGGGAACGACAGCTTGCCGTGCGCGCCCGCGCCGATACCGAGGTAATCGCCGAATCGCCAATAGTTGAGGTTGTGCTTGGCCTCGCGATGCGGCCGACCGTAGGCCGAAGTCTCGTAGTGCCGGAACCCTGCCTCTGCCGTGCGGGCCTCGATGAGATCCTGCATCTCGTAGGCGATGTCTTCATCGGGCAGTGCCGGCGGAAACTTCGCGAACAGCGTGTTCGGCTCCAGCGTCAGGTGATACATCGACAGGTGTGTGGTGCCGTACGACAACGCCGCTTCGAGGTCGCTCACGCACTGGTCCATCGTCTGACCCGGCAGTGCATACATCAGGTCCAGATTGACGTTGTCGAAGTGCTGCAATGCGATGTCGATGGCGGCCCGCGCTTCGCGCTCGCCGTGGATGCGACCTAGCGCCTGCAGGTGGGCATCGTTGAAACTCTGAATGCCGATGGACAGACGGTTGATCCCGCTGGCCCGGTAGCTCGCAAAGCGCTCGGCCTCGAATGTGCCGGGATTCGCTTCCATGGTGATCTCGGCATCGGCGTCCAGCGGCAACAGCGCGCGGATATCCGACAGCAGCCGGTCCATGCCGGCCGCCGACAACAGGCTCGGCGTGCCGCCACCAATGAAGATCGTATGCACGGGACGTCCCCAGACCAAGGGCAGCGACTGCTCGAGGTCGGCGCGCAGCGCGTCGAGATACGCGTCCTCGGGGATGTCGTGGCTATCGGCCTTTCCGGGTGCCGCGTGCGAGTTGAAATCGCAGTACGGACACTTGCGCACGCACCACGGAATATGAACGTAGAGCGATAGCGGCGGTGAGCCGGGCAGGGCGATCTTTCCCGGCTTGAGCCAGAGTTGCTGGTTGTCCGCCGGAGAAACCTGTCGCGAGGCTGGGGACGAAGGCGGGGACGACGCCGGGATGATCGGAATCATGCGCTGGTCCTGGCGCGCGAAGCTTGCAAGCGGGCAACCAGGCCCTGCAGCGCCAGTGCGCGATGGCTGACGCCGTTCTTCTCGTCGGCGGACAGTTCGGCGGCAGTTTTGCCGAGCGTAGGCAGCAGGAAGTGCGGGTCATAGCCGAAGCCACCCGCGCCGCGCGGGGCATCGACGACTTCGCCGGCCCAGGTGCCCTCGGCGATGATCGGGCACGGATCTTCGGGATGCCGCACCATGACCAGCACGCAGTAGTAATGCGCGTGACGGTTCAGCTTGCCGGCCAGTTGGGAAATCAGATGCGCGTTGTTGGCGGCGTCGGACTTCGGCTTGCCGACCATCTGCGCGTAGCGTGCCGAGTAGACGCCGGGAGCGCCATCGAGCGCATCGACACAGATGCCCGAATCGTCGGCCAGCGCCGGCATGCCGGACAGCCGGCTGGCGTGGCGCGCCTTGGTCAGTGCGTTCTCGACGAACGTGCCGAAGGGCTCCTCGGCCTCGGGAATCCCGAGTTCGCCCTGTGGCAGTACGTCAAAGCCGAGCGGTGACAAAAGTGCGCTAAATTCGCGCAGCTTGCCAGCGTTGTTCGAAGCCAGGACCAGGCGTTGCATCGTCACTCCTCCCGCGCTCAGAGTCCGAGCGCCTGCTTTTGCTGGCGCACCAACTCGGCAATGCCGGCCTCGGCCAGACGCGTCATGGCGTCCAGGTCCGCGCGGCTGAATGGCGCACCCTCGGCCGTACCCTGGACTTCGACGAAACCGCCGCTACCAGTCATGACCACATTCATGTCTGTGTCGCAGTTGCTGTCCTCGGCGTAGTCGAGGTCGAGCACCGGCACGCCGTCGACCATGCCCACGGAGATGGCCGCGACGAAATCGCGGATCGGACTCGTCGAAATCGAGCCGGCGCGCAGCATGGTGGAAACGGCGTCGTGGGCGGCCACGAAGGCGCCCGTGATGGCAGCGGTGCGGGTGCCGCCATCGGCCTGCAAGACGTCGCAATCGAGGTGGATCGTGTGCTCGCCCAGTGCGGCGAGATCGAACACCGACCGCATGGCCCGGCCGATCAGGCGCTGGATTTCCTGCGTGCGGCCGGTCTGCTTGCCCCGTGCGGCTTCGCGGTCCGAGCGCGTGTGCGTGGCACGAGGCAGCATGCCGTATTCGGCGGTGACCCAGCCTTCGCCGCTGCCTTTCTTGTGCGGAGGCACTTTGGTCAGCACGCTGGCCGTGCAGAGTACCTTGGTGTCGCCAAAGGCACACAGCACCGAACCTTCGGCGTGGCGCGTGTAGTGGCGGGTCAGGGTGATGGGTCGCAGCGCATCGGCCGCGCGTCCGCTGGGTCGCATGGGGAGTTTTCGTTGGAATCGGGTAAGACCGCGATTCTAACGCCGACAGGCTTCGAATGCCTGTCGCGCCGGCTGCGACCCCGGCAAACTGAAGCGAACGTTTCTCCGCCGTGGCTCAGCGCATCAGATTGCTGGTCTTGTCGATCGCGGCACGAATCTCGGCAATCGAGCGTTCGATTTCCTCTTCGCTGAGCAAATCGGTCTCGTTGCCGGTGCGTTCCAGGATTGATGTCGTGAAGGTGTTCAGGGGCAGCGTATCCGTCAGCACGGCGTCGTCATCGGGCACTGTGGCGTCGGCTTCCCACATCATCGAGATCGCTGTGGTGTTGTCGGCACCTTCGCCGGCATTGGCGAGCGCGCGTTCGATCAGGTCGGGAATGGCGTGGACGACCGACAGGTGCGTAACCTTGTCCACGATCACGCTCTCTTCCAGGCTGCCCCACAGGCCGTCGGAGCACAGCATCGCCACGTCGCCCGGCTCCAGCCGCACTGGCCCACCGATATCGATCAACGGCAGGTTGGGCGATCCAAGGCAGTTGTAGAGCTTGTTGCGCTCGGGATGATTGGCCACTTCCATGGGCAGGACGCGCTCCTGCTGCAGCAGGTTTTCTATCTTCGAGTGGTCCCGCGTACGTGTGAGGAGGGCGGCCTTGCGCATCAGGTAGAAACGCGAATCGCCGGCGTGGGCCCAGTGGATCTGGCCGTTCTGGATCAGGCAGCAGACCACCGTTGTACGCGGCACATCCGACAGTCGATTGGCCTCGGCATAGCGATGGATGTCGCGGTGCGCCAGCATGATCGTGTCCTGCAGGAAGTCGGCAGGATTGCGGATCGATGGGCGCGCCTGCGCCTGAAACTGGCGCGCCAGAGTTTGCAGTGCCTGCTGCGCGGCAACCTCGCCAAAGGCGTGGCCGCCCAGGCCATCGGCCAGCACCATCAACAGGGCGTCACGCGTAAAGCAGTAGCCCATGCGGTCCTGGTTGATCCGGCGGCCGCCTTTCCGGCTTTCCTGGTAGACGGAGAATCGCATGCTTTATTCGTTATTGGTTTGGTGCGCTTGTCTGCGCAGGCATCGGCGCGTGGGGCGTTGTGTTGAACGTCGCATCATGCGGGGGCATCAGTCGCTGGAGCCGTCGGCCTGCGCAGTCTGCGATGGCTTGTCGGCGTTTCGTTCCTCGCGGCGGCGCAGCAGCGTCATGAAACGGCTCGTGGCGTTCATGCGCTCTCCTGCGGGCACAGTTGCGGGGCCGGCCGCTGCTGCGGCAGCCGATTGCTCGCCCAGCGCATTGCTCTGGTCGCGCAGTTCCTTCTGCAGCCGGAACACGCTCTGCGGCCGCTCCGACGGCGTCAGGCGCAGGCACCACTCCACCAGATCCACGAGGCCATTCGTATAGGTGCTGCGCAACCGCGCGATGGATTCCGCCATGCGGTCTTCCTTTTCGCGCTGGTTGGCTTCCTGGGGCGGCATGCCGGCCATGCACGCGTACAGCGTGGCACCCAGGCTGTAGATGTCGGTCCAGGGGCCGAGGTCGCTGTGCTTGCCGTAGAGCTCGGGCGCGGCAAAGCCGGGCGTGTACATCGGCTGGAAACGTGCGGCTTCCATGGTCAGAGTCTGGCGTGCGGCACCGAAATCGAGCAGGATCGGCGATTCGTCCTCGCGCAGGTAGATGTTTCCGGGCTTGATGTCGAGGTGCAGCAGCTTGTGGATATGCACTTCGCGCAGCCCGCTCATGAGGTCGTGGAAGACTTTGCGGATAAATCGCTCGCGCAGCACCTTGGGCTTGCCCTGCTGCCGGGCCTGCAGAATGTGTTCCTGCAGTGTTTTGCCCAGTTCGTAGTTCATCACCATGTAGACCGTGGAGTTCTCGCGGAAGAAATTCACCACGCGAACCACGCTGGGATGCGAAATACGAGCCAGCGACCGGCCTTCCTCGAAGAAGTACTTCAGGCCGAGCCGGAACGATGCGGCATTTTCATCGGGAACGACAGGAATCAGTTCGCCGGGGCTGCGGCGCGCCAGCGACGACGGCAGGTATTCCTTGATGGCGACCGGAGTGCCGGTGTCGTCCGTGGCAAGGTAGACGAAACTGAACCCCCCGCTGGCCAACTTCTTTACAATACGGTAGTTGGCAAGCAGCGTGCCGATAGGAAGCGGCGCGCTCTTGGGTGTATTGGCGCCCTTGGACTCTGTCATAGGATTCGGGACCTCATTTGCTCCCGGATTCTCCGGTCTAATCGGTCACTTGTAAAGAAATCCGTAGCGGGGTGTGTTGCCAAAACTCCGCGCTTTTCCACGACCGATTTCCCTTGATTTTGTGGGCGCTCTGCCGTCCGCTCGGGTACATCGCGCCGTCTATAGCCGATCCCTTATTTTTCGACTCTTTCGCGAGATAAACGACAATGATCCACAGCATGACAGGCTATGGCCTGGCTACCGGCCAGGCACCGCTGACCAACGCTCAGGGCGAGCCCAGCGGCCGCACCGCCTCGGTTTCGGTGGAATTCCGCACTGTCAATTCGCGTTTTCTCGACCTGCTGTTCCGTGCGCCCGAAGAGTGCCGCGCGTTCGAACCCGCCCTGCGCGAAATGCTCATGGGCGAACTCTCGCGCGGCAAGCTCGAGTGCCGCATCAATCTGCAGCGCACCGATGCCGGTGGCGCCACGCTGGCATTGAACCAGGGTCTGCTGGACCAGATCCGCGCACTGGAATCCACGGTGTCGGCCACCTTTGCCAACGCCGGCACCATGCGCATGGGCGAACTGCTGCGCTGGCCCGGCGTGCTGGTGGAGCCCGAGCTGTCCCAGGAGGCGCTGCGTGACGCCGTGACTGGTGCCGCTCGCGAGGCGCTCAAGCAACTGCTGGAAGCCCGCCGCCGTGAAGGCGCAGCACTCAAGGCAACGCTTGAGGAACGCATCGACGCCATGCTGGCCATCGTCGAGCGCCTGACGCCGACGATTCCGCAACTCATTGCACATCATCAAGAAAAACTGACCGAGCGCCTGCAGGAAGCCTTCAACCTGGCCGCGCCGAACGGCATGCCGAACATGACCCGTGACGAGATTGGCGAGCGTATCCGCCAGGAAGCCACGGTGTATGGCATCCGCATCGATATCGCTGAAGAGCTGTCGCGGCTGCAGGCGCACCTCGTCGAAACGCGGCATATCCTGAAGAAGGGCGGCCAGGTGGGCAAGCGGCTGGATTTCATGATGCAGGAACTCAACCGCGAAGCGAACACGCTCGGCTCAAAGGCCGCTGCCAAGGAACTCGCCGATGCCTCGATGGAGCTCAAGCTCCTGATCGAGCAGATGCGCGAGCAGATTCAAAACCTCGAATAAGATCATGAGCGAAACGACCCACACCGCCATCGACACCGTCTATCCCGGCAACCTGTTCATGGTGGTGGCACCGTCAGGGGCCGGCAAGTCTACGCTGGTCAACGCGCTGCTGGCGCAGGATCAGTCCATTCGCCTGTCTATCTCGCATACCACGCGCAAGCCGCGTCCGGGCGAGGAGAATGGCCGCGAATACCATTTCACGACCGTCGACGAGTTCCGCGCCGCACGTGACCGCGGTGAATTCCTGGAATGGGCCGAGGTGCACGGCAATTACTACGCCACGTCGCGCGTATGGATCGAGCAGCAGATGGCGCAAGGCAACGACGTGCTGCTGGAGATCGACTGGCAGGGCGCCCAGCAGGTGCACACGCGTTTCTCCAACGCCATGGAGATCTTCATCCTGCCGCCGTCGCTGACGGCGCTGGAGGAACGGTTGAAGAAGCGCGGCCAGGACGAGCCGAACGTGATCACTCGGCGCCTGCTGGCCGCGGGTAGCGAAATGGCGCATGCATCGGAGTCGGACTACGTGATCATCAACGAGGTCTTCGAGGATGCGCTGCGACAGTTGCAAAACGTCGTTCACGCGACCCGTCTGCGCTTTTCGTCGCAAAAGGCGCGGCATGCAGAGCTGTTTATCGAGCTCGGCATTCACTGATGCAAGGGGCGGCCGGCAAGGTTTCGGCCGCGTGCTGTAAAATGACGGCCTGTCGAACAGGTTTCATCCCAAGGTGGATTTCATATGGCGCGTATTACCGTCGAAGATTGTCTGAAACACATTCCGAACCGCTTTGAGCTCGCGCTGGCCGCGACTTACCGCGCACGTCAGCTCGTGCAGGGCCATACGCCCAAGGTAGAGGCCAAGGACAAGCCCACCGTTGTGGCGCTGCGCGAAATCGCGTCGGGCCAGGTCGGCATCGAGATGCTGAAGAAGGTCCCGACCTGATTGCCAGGGTGGCCCGTGGTTCATCCTTGCTTCGCGTGCGTACGCATCCAGCCGCGCATCCAGCCGAATTCCAGGGGCCGCCGCCATGCCTTCATTGCCGACCGAACCCGCCATCGCGCCGCCGGAAACCTCCGGCGCGGACGACTCGCGTGGAGCGCCGGCAACGAAGGCTTCATCTGTTTTGGGCGGCGCATCCGCCACTTCGGTGGCGCCTGGTACGCCGTCTCCAGAGGCCGTTCCGGTCTCTCCCTCCTTGACTGCCGCACCGTCAGCTACCGTCCCAGGACGTAAGCGCTCCGGACAATCTCCTTCTGTGACTGCCCGAACTGGTGCTCCCAATCTTCCCGATCCGCTCGGCGACAACGTCGTCGGGGAACGTGCCGTTGTCCCGCCGATGCAGCAGGGCAAGTCGCGTGCTGCACTGGCGAATGATCTGGTAGCGGAGCCCGTGGCCGGTACCGTGCCTGCGCCGCCGGGTGGTGATCTGTTCATCGACGCGGTGCTGGCGCAGTCATACCGGCACTTCTTCGGGCCGACCTCGCAGCCGGCGGTGCCGCCGCGCCAGCAGGTTATCTCCATCACGCGCCTGATGGAGAAGCTGGCCTATCTGAAGCCGGCTGACCAGACATTAGTGCGCGAGGCGTTCCAGTTCTCGGACGAGGCGCATCTCGGACAGTACCGGCAGAGCGGCGAGCCGTACATTACGCATCCGGTTGCCGTGGCGGAGTTGTGCGCGGACTGGAAGCTCGATGTGCAATCCATCATGGCGGCATTGCTGCATGACGTGATGGAAGATCAGGGCATCACGAAGAGCGAACTGGCCGAGAAATTCGGTCCGAAGGTCGCCGAACTCGTCGATGGTCTGACCAAGCTGGACAAGCTCGAATTCCAGAGCCGCGAGCAGGCGCAGGCGGAGAGCTTCCGCAAGATGCTGCTGGCGATGGCGCGCGATGTGCGGGTGATCCTGGTCAAGCTGGCTGATCGCACGCACAACATGCGCACGCTCGATTTCGTGCCGCCCGAGAAGCGGCGCCGGATCGCGCTGGAAACAATGGAGATCTATGCGCCGATCGCGCACCGGCTGGGTCTCAACACGATCTACCGCGAACTGCAGGAGTTGTCGTTCAAGGTAGGCTCGCCGTTCCGTTATGCCACGCTGGAGAAAGCCGTCAAGGCCGCGCGCGGCAATCGGCGCGAAGTGGTGAAGCGGATTCTCGAAGCCGCGCAGGCGTCGCTGGCGCAGGCGGGCATCGTGGCCGAACTCTCGGGGCGCGAGAAGACGCTGTACAGCATCTATCGCAAGATGCACGACAAGCAGTTGTCGTTCTCGCAAGTGCTTGATGTCTATGGTTTCCGCGTGGTCGTGGAAACGCAGATGCACTGCTACATGGCAATGGGCGCGCTGCACGGCTTGTACAAGCCTATGCCTGGCAAGTTCAAGGACTACATCGCGATTCCGAAGATCAACGGCTATCAGTCGCTGCATACGACTCTGGTGGGACCGTTCGGCACGCCGGTGGAGTTCCAGATCCGTACACGCGGGATGCACCAGATCGCCGAGGCCGGCGTGGCTGCGCACTGGATGTACAAGCACCAGGCCGACCACGCCAACGATATCCAGCATCAGGCCCACCAGTGGCTGCAGTCGCTGCTCGATATCCAGAGTCAGACTGGTGATTCGCAGGAGTTCCTGGAGCACGTCAAGATCGACCTGTTCCCGGATGCCGTCTATGTCTTCACGCCGAAGGGCCATATCCGTGCGCTGCCGCGTGGTGCCACGGCGCTGGACTTTGCGTACGCGGTGCACAGCGACCTGGGTAACCAGTGCGTTGCGGTCAAGATCAACAACGAAATGCTGCCGCTGCGCACGGAGCTCAAGAGTGGCGATATCGTCGAGGTGGTCACAGCGCCATACTCGAAGCCGAATCCTGCTTGGCTGGCCTTCGTGCGCACCGGCAAGGCGCGTGCGGCGATTCGCCATTTCCTGAAGACGACGAAGCTCGACGAGGCCATCCAGCTTGGCGAGCGCCTGCTGGACCAGTCCGCGCGCCAGCTTGGTATCGAACTCAAGGCGGTGCCGCAGTCGGTGTGGGAGCGGATGATCCAGTGGACCGGCAACAAGGCGCGCGAAGATATCTTCGCGGACCTGGCGCTGGGCCGGCGCGTGCCTGCAGTTGTGGCGCGCCGCATGGAAATCCTGCTGCAGGAACTCTCCGGCGATGTCGACAGCGCGCTGCTGGCGGCCGTGCAGACGTTTGCTGGCGAGGAAGCCCCGGCGGTGCCGATCACCGGCGACGAGGGTATGTCGATGATCTTCTCGGCATGCTGCCGTCCGATCCCTGGCGACTCCATCGTTGGTTATCTGGGCAAGGGCGAAGGGCTGCAGATCCACGTACAGGACTGCAAGGTGGCCAAGCGCCTGCACAGCAAGGACCCCGAGCACTGGATCGAGGTAATGTGGGCCAAGAAGACGACGCGTGCGTTCGACGTGTCGATCAAGATCATGGTCCACAACGTCAAGGGTATCGTCGCACGCGTGGCGGCGGACCTGACCTCTGCCGACGCCAATGTGGCGCACGTGGCGATGGAACAGCAGCAGGGCGGCCATCAGGAGGCCACCTATATGCAATTCGTGATCCAGGTGCAGAACCGCCTGCATCTCGCCAACGTCATGCGGGCACTGCGTCGCAATCCGGACGTCATCCGTATCTTCCGCGACCGGAACGACGGCTGACCGCTATCCTTCGGCTGTGCCTTTCGCGGGGTAGCGCACTTCCAGGATATCGATCTGTTCAACGCCGACCGGCGTGCGTAGTGGCACCGTGTCCCCTTCGCGCGCCTTGATCAGTGCCTTGGCGATCGGTGAGATCCAGCTTACGTGATTGCTGTCGAGATCGACCTCGTCCATGCCGACGATGGTGATGGTCGTTTCTTCGCCCGACTGGTTCGCGTAAGTGACCGTGGCACCGAAGAAGATCTGGTCATTGTCGCCCTGCAGCGAGGGATCGACGACTTCGGCCTTGTCCAGCCGGCGTGTAAGGAAGCGGATGCGTCGGTCGATTTCGCGCAGGCGCTTCTTGCCGTAGAGATAGTCGCCATTCTCGGAGCGGTCGCCGTTCGATGCTGCCCACGACACGATCTGCACGACGTCAGGGCGATCCACATCGATCAGGTGCATCAGCTCATCGCGCAGCCGTTGATAGCCAGTCGCGGTGATGTAGTTCTTGGTGCCGGCAGGCAGCGGTGTGGCGCCTTCGGGAAGATCATCGTCGTCATCGTTGGACGACTCTTTGACAAATGCCTTGTTCATGGTCCGGATCACTTCATCGGGCTCTCATTATAGGAAGTTGCTCGCGCCGGACGCCTCGGAAGAAAAAATGCGCGCAAGGGGTTTCACAAAACTGAAAACTTCTATACAATCTCTTTTCTCGGTTGCGGCTGTAGCTCAGTTGGATAGAGTACTTGGCTACGAACCAAGGGGTCGTGGGTTCGAATCCTGCCAGCCGCGCCAACCAATACGTGAGAAGGGCTTCCAGAAATGGAAGCCCTTTTTGCATTGGGCGCTCGGGATTTGTTTTGTGTCGAGTCGGGAACGGCGCCGCGTTGCAAGGCTCGAACCCTTATCGACAACCCATCGAGGGGACGCACATGCAGCAAGAAGAGTGGCGCGTGGAAGGCTATCGCGGCATGGATGCATACGTTCTGGTGACATCGCATCGCGATGCCGTGGCCGGCAGTGTTGGCGATACACAGACCTGGGGCTACGAAGTGCGCGTGGGCCAGGAGGGTGCGGATCCTGCCGATGCAGGCGATACGGAAATCCTGTCGAGCGGCGCGCATGTGTTTGCCACACGGCATGCGGCCGAGGTGGCTGCGTTTGCCGCGGCTTATGCGTGGATCGACAAGCTGCTGGGTGACGCTCGGTAGATAAGAGACTAAGTTCCTTGCGATGCGTGCAACGGTCCATATCGACGCGAAAAGGCTGTCATCAAGGTCGATTTGATCGAGATCATTTTTGGTTTGGGGTATCACTCCTAGTCTGCAGATAAGGCGCGCCGCGGTGCGTGCCAGCTGCAGAAAACAGGAGGTGCGATGCCCGAGTACGAAGGCTTCAGGATCGTCTATGAAGTGCTTGCCATGCCCAAGGATAAGTGGGCGATCATGATCGAAATTATTCGGCGGCACGGTGGTGAGGTCTTGATGGCGCGACACAATCCATTTCCACGTCAGCCGTTCGATACAAAGCTAGAGGCGCTGGAACATGTCAATCGATACGTGTCGGAGACCGTAGCGCGTCTCGAAGGTGAGGCGGAAAATGATCGACGGCGCCGTGCGTAACGCCCGGCCTCATTGAAAAAGCCTCAGGCATGCCTGAGGCTTTTTTCATTTTGGTGCATGAAGTGCTTGCCAGATCCGTCACATTACTGCATAATCTTTTTTCTCAGACGCGGGGTGGAGCAGTCTGGCAGCTCGTCGGGCTCATAACCCGAAGGTCGCAGGTTCAAATCCTGCCCCCGCAACCAGTACCTTGTATTGGAACCCCTGAGAGTCTCGGCAGTCATCGAGTAGTTTCCCAGCAGTTCCCAGGCCGTTCGGCCAACCTTCTCAAACTTCGATCAGTACCGCTTCAGCGCACAGAGTGTCGTCACGCTTTCAGCAATGATGCAGCTTGTGCGAACGTATCGCGCACCTGTGGCTGACCTTCGCGTTCCGCTGCCTCGGCGCGATCCTTCAGGCGCGATGCCAGCACGGCAAGATTGCCGCCGCTGCCACATTGTTGCGCGGCGTCCTTCATCAGTTGCTTGAGTTCCTGGTCGATGTCGGCGCCATCGAACGCGCTGACCGACAGCGCGGAAATGCGCTCCAGAAGATTGTTGACCAATGCTTCGTCGTGTTGCGGCTCGGGCATGGCGTCTCCTTGGCTGTCGAATATCAGGAATGCGGGAGCAACGGCGCTTAGTCGCGCCGCGACAATTGCGGTGGGATGGCTACGCGTCGTCGGGCCGGTTTCAGCGCGCGCTGCGGCCATAGTACGTAGTTGGTATGCGGATCCATCGGCTTGCCGAAGTAGGACACCCATACCTGGACGCCATGCTCCGTCTCGGACACGATGGCGGCAACGGCACGCGCGGCGACGGACGGCGACTTCAGAAGATCTCCGAGCGCTTCCACGCCCTGGACCACATGGTGCTTCACCCCTCTGAACCACACGTATTGACGCATGGCTGCAAGAAAACTCTTTGTCATGATTGCTGTTCTTCTCGTTGGCAATGCGAAACAGAGACCACAGCTTACACGCTTGGGTGTGACGTTTTTGTAGGGAAGCGTCTGATATTTGTGGCATCGCATGTCATGGGCGCCGCGGCGGCGCAGAAAGTGCGCCAGCCGTTGCTGGAATGCTGTGTGAACCAGCAAATTGACAATGTGACGCTGCTGTCTTAGCGTGGTTACATTGCTGCACAAATGTTGTCATTGGCTCGGTGAGCCGTGGAGGCATTGTGGAAACTCAAGCGGAGTTGCAGGAACGGCGCGAACGAGGCAGGGCTCTGCGGCAGATGGTGCCCCGGCGCGAACATGAAGTGATCGGCAACATCGATCGCGACCCCGTCGCGTTGCTCAAGCAGAGTAGCGAGGGGCGCGTGCCCAAGCTGATTCCGCTTCGATACGGGCGAATGATTGCGTCGCCCTTCACATTCTTCCGAGGCAGCGCGATTATCCAGGCACATGACCTGGCCGGCACCCGGCATTCAGGCGTGATCCACCAGATCTGCGGCGATTGCCACCTTTCGAACTTCGGTGGATTTGCTACACCCGAGCGTGCGCTGCTGTTCGACGTCAACGATTTCGATGAGACAAGTCCCGGCCCCTGGGAGTGGGATGTCAAGCGGCTGGTGGCGAGCTTCGTGGTTGCGGCCCGGCATTTTCGGCACGGTTCAGTGGCTGCGGACGAGATGGTTCGTCATGTCGTCTCCAGTTATCGCGACCGTATGGCCGAATATGCGGAGATGGGTATCCTGGATACCTGGTATGACCGCATCACATTCGAGCGGCTGCTCGACAATGCGTCGGACCCCGACGTTCAGAAGCGTATCCGTCGCGCCATGGATCGCGCTGCCGAGCGCACGCACGAGGCGTTATTGCCAAAGCTCGGCATACGAGAGGGTGAAGGCGACCGGTGGCGCATTCTTGATGCGCCACCGGCCATCTTCCATGTGCGCGGTGAGCAAACCTTGTTCGACCCCGACGATGACTGGCTCGGCGTCGATGATCCCGCCGCCATCGTCAACAAGTGTTTCGGTGACTACACGGCCACGCTGGCACCGGATCGCCGCCAGTTGCTCTCGCATTTCAAGCTGCACGACATGGCGTTCAAGGTGGTGGGCGTCGGCAGTGTCGGTACGCGGTGCCTGATCCAGTTGATGATCGATACCCATGGCAAGCCGTTGTTCCTGCAGGTCAAGGAAGCATCGAAGTCCGTTGTCGCGCGGTATTTCGAATCGCCGTCAGTGGCGCATGAAGGGCGCCGGGTAGTGGACGGGCAGCGACTGATGCAGGCGGCAAGCGATCTGTTCCTGGGCTGGTCCAAGGGCCCATTCGGCCGGCACTTCTATATCCGCCAGTTGCGCGACATGAAGTTCTCGGCCGATCTGGAGCTGATGGATACCAACCTGCTCAACTTCTACGCGCGAGTGTGCGGGTGGGTGCTGGCGCGTGCGCATGCCAAGGCAGGCGGGCTCGCCGCCGAGATCAGCGGCTATCTTGGTACCAGTGACCGCATAGCCGATGCGCTGGTGATCTACGCCAATGCCTATGCTGATCAGGTGGAGCGCGATTACGAGATCTTTGTCGATGCCTGCCGCTCGGGGCGTCTCGAGGCGCGCACCGATACCGATATGGCCGCCGATTTCCGAGTTTGATCTGCCCATCTCCAGGAGTCCGGGATGACTGAAGACATGCTGCTGCAACTGATCATCGAAGTGGAGAAGGCCGATCCCATCGACTACGCCAACCTGCCGTTCGACGACGTCAAGCTGCGGGCGCTGGCGTGCAAGCTGATTGCCGAGCGGTCCATCGAACTGGAGTCGTCGGGCATGTCGCAGGATGCCTTGTTGGCAACACTCTGGGTCTCCACCGCCAAGCTCGTGCTCGAAAACATCGTGCTCAATGCGCGCCTGCTGACCTTGATGGGCAAGGCCGAAGATGCCCGGGTGCTGATCGACCGGATTTCCCGGCAATCGCGGGGATAATCCCGCATCGATTATCGATGTGGTGACTTGCGCACACACTGCGCGAAGCGCGCCAATTCGCTAAAATACGGCGTTTCTACCCGTTCGGACGATCCGTTGGGTGGGTTTGTCTTGGAGAATTCGGGTGATCAAGTGGATTATCGTCGCGGCTTACGTAGGTGCCATCTTGTATGTGCATTTCCGCGGCAAGGTCAGGTTGCCGTTCATGCGCCAGATGCTCGACCATTCGGCATTGGTTGCGCCCGTGAATTGCTTTATGTATCTGTTCTCGGGGGTACCGCGCACGCCGTATATTCCCGTCGAGCGTTTTCCTGATCTCGAAAAGCTGCGCGCTGCCTGGCCGCAGATTCGCGACGAAGGCCTGGCGCTGATCGCGATGCGCAAGATCAAGGCCGCGGACAAGAACGATGACGCCGGTTTCAACTCGTTCTTCAAGTACGGCTGGAAGCGTTTTTACCTCAAGTGGTACGAAGCCCAGCATCCGTCCGCCGAGCAGCTGTGCCCCAATACCGTAGCGCTGCTGCGCGAGATGCCGACGGTCAAGGCGGCGATGTTTGCCGAACTGCCGCCGGGCGGCAAACTCAATCCGCACCGTGATCCGTTTGCCGGTTCGCTGCGCTATCACCTGGGTCTCTCCACGCCGAACGACGACCGCTGTTTTATCGAGGTTGATGGCGAGCGTCATAGCTGGCGCGATGGTCATGGCGTGGTCTTCGACGAGACCTACCTGCACTGGGCCGAGAACCGCAGCGAGACCGATCGCCTGATCCTCTTCTGCGACATCGAACGTCCGATGCGCTACCGCTGGGCCGCGGCCGTTAACCACTGGATGGGCCGCAAGGTCATGACGGCAGCCAGCTCGCCGAATGACGATACCGACCAGACCGGCATGATCAACAAGCTGTTCCGCTTTGTCTGGCTCGGCGGCCAGTACCGTCGCCGCTTCAAGGCATGGAACAAGACCGTGTACAAGATGACGAAGTTCGGTCTGATCATCGGTGGGGTGGCGTTGATCGTCTTCCTCTGATCGAACGGGACGTTGTATTAAAAAAGCCGGCTGAATTGCCGGCTTTTTTGTTGGGCGATCGAGCAGTACTATCCTCGCCGCTCATTGCCCAACGCTTCATAGTGCGCACGCTTGGCTTCGTACATCCGGCTGTCCGATAGCTTCACCGTGTCCGTCAGCCGGTCCCCTTGCGAACAGGTTGCCGCGCCGATGGAGAAAGACAGTCGCGCACCGGGATAGAACTGGTTGTTGAGACCCACGACTTCCTCGATCTGCTCGACCACGGTGGCGGCGCCACGTTCGTCGCGGCCGGCCAGCAGGACCATGAATTCGTCGCCGCCGATGCGGGCGATGCAGGCTTGTTCGCCCACGGCCTTCTTGAGGACTTCGCCGGTGCGGCGCAGCAGGGCGTCGCCATCGCTGTGTCCGAACTGGTCGTTGATGATCTTCAGGCCGTTCAGGTCTACGGCAATCACGCTGACGGGCCAGGGGCCCTTGCGGCCCAGGCGGGCCAGTTCGTCCTCGTAGTACGCACGGTTGTAGAGTTTGGTCAGCACGTCGTGCTTGCCCAGGAACTCTACGTAGGCTTCAGCCTTCTTGCGCGCGGTGATATCGGTCAGCGATACGAGCACCTGATCCCAGTCGGATTCGCAGCCGGGGAAGACCGACCATTGCATGAAGACATCGACCGCGCGGCCGTCGAGCGCGTAGTTGATGACTTCGCGTTGCTGCCAGAGTTTCTCGTGCCAGAGATCGACGAGTTGCTCGGCGAAGTGGATGCGCATGTCGTCGCGGAACACGTCGCCGAGGCGCGACAGCAGGATGTCCTTGCTCGGCGCGCCGAACATCGACAGCGTTTGCTGGTTCACGTCGAGCACGCGGATTTCCTGCATGCAGCGCGAGACGAAATCGGGGTGGACGTTCAGGAAGGTGCGGAAGTCCGTGATGCCCGCAGCCCGCACTTCGTCGAGCAGCATCTTCACGACGCTGAAGTCTTCCACCCATAGCGATACCGGCGAATGTTCGAACAGTCCGCGCGCGTATTGCTGGCTGCGGCGCAGCTCGCGATCGGCGCGTACACGTGCCGTGATGTCCTCGATCGACAGCAGCACGCGCGACCAGTCATGCTCGTGGCCTGGCATGACGCTGGCTTCCAGGCGGATGTCGAGCCGGTCGCCATCGAGCGTGTAGTTGACGGTCTGGCTCTCGAAGTGCTGGCCGCCATCCCAGAGTTGGCCGAGTTCCTCCACGTGCTGGTCGAACATGTCGTCGCGGAACACCGTGTCGAGGTTGGCGACGAGGTCGGCCAGGTCACTGGCGCGGAACAGGTCCAGCGTGCGGCGATTGACGTCGAGCACGCGGATCAGCGCCGAGCAGCGGGCCACTTCGGACGGATGCTCGCGCAGGTATCCCCGCAGGTCGGAGACGCCATCGGCCCGTAGCGCGTCGAACGCCTGGCGCACTGCGCTGAAGTCTTCCAGCCAGAGCGAGACGGGCGCGAGCTGAAACAGGGTCTGATAGTCGTTGTCGAGCCGTGCGGCGACCGATGCGTGCCCCAAGTTCTTCTCCCTTGTTGTGATGGATGGCATATCGCGCATTAGGATAGGCGAGCGCGCCTCACTTGGGGAGAAATCTTGCGGGAGCGAAACGCCTGTTGGCGTCCGCGCCACGCTGGTCAGGCCGCCAGGCGGCGTGCGGCGGCGGCCACGGTGTCGAGCGCGGCCTCTAGCTGAGGTGTGCGGAGGTTGCCGCAGTTGAGTCGCAGGTAGTGATTGAAACGGTTGGAGTTCGAAAACATCGCGCCGGGCATCACGCGGATACCGTCGCGCAGCACCTGTTCGAAAAGGGCTTCCGACGAGACATTGGCGGGCATCTCCAGCCAGATGTGCAGCCCGCCGCGCGGCAGCGTGAGCCGCGTGCCGGATGGGAATGTCGCGGCTACCTTTTGCGCTACCCACTCGCGCTGCATGCGGAGCTGCGTGCGCAGACGCCGCAGGTGCCGCTCGAACGCGCCGGTGCCCATGTACTCGGCCACGGCGATCTGGGTCAGCATCTCGTTGGGGCGAGACAGCCCGAACTTCAACATCTCCACGCGCGCCTGCCACCGGCCACCGGTGATCCAGCCGAGCCGCATGCCGGGCGCGAGGATTTTGTGCAGCGACGCGCAGTGGATGACGGTGCCGGTCGTATCCCAGGACTTGGCGGCGGTCAGCGGCACATCGTCATCGAACGTGGCCGAGCAGCAGTCGTCCTCGATCATGGCGATGCCACGCGCGGCACACCATGCCACAAGCCGCTGCTTGTGGGCGTCGGGCATCACGCAGCCCAGCGGGTTCTGCAGGTTGGGCACGACGCAGACCGCCTTGATGTTGTCGTAGGTCTGCGCGGCCAGTTCCAGTGCTTCGAGCGAGATCCCGGTCTGCGGGCTGCAAGGGATTTCGAGTGCCTGCATGCCGAGGCTCTCCAGGATCTGCAGCAGGCCGTAGTAGGTGGGCGACTCCACCGCGATGATGTCGCCTGGCACGGCCACGGCGCGCAGCGCGAGCGTCAGCGCCTCGGTGGCGCCATGGGTGACGACGATCTCTTCCGGCGATACATGGATCTTGTGGCGCAGCGCATGCCGGGCAAGTGCGGCGCGGAAGGCCGGATGGCCGTCAGCCTCGACGGAACTGCCGAAGAGGTCGGGCTGCTTGCGCAGCGCGCGGATGGCGGCGTGGCGCAGGTCGTCGGCCGGATACAACTCCGGCGCGCCACACGCACCGCCGAGGTTGACCTGGTGGTGGCGGCTGCGGGCAAGGATTGCGGAAATACGCTGGTGAATGCCCACATACTGTGCCGGGTCGGGCAGCCCTGGGGCGGGCTCCTCGATCGGGGCTAGCGCAGGGCGCTGCGGGGCCGCCACGAAGTAGCCGGAGCGCGGGCGCGCTTCCAGCAAACCGGCCGCTTCCAGTTCCCGGCACGCTTGCAGGGCGGTGGACAAACTGACGTTGTGGAGTCCCATCAGCGTCCGCACGGACGGCATGCGATCGCCCGTGGTCAGCGTGCCGGCCGCAATGGCCTGGCGATAGTGTCCCGCCACCTGCTGGTAGAGCGGGGCGGATGCAGCACGAAGGGCGGAGGGTACGGCAGACATGGGAGGCATCATCGCGCGCGGGCGATGTCCGGAACAGATACAGATTCAGGGGTTCTGTATCGTAACAGAGCAAAATCATCGTATCTGTTCTGGCATCGTGCTCAAACGCTTGTGCCTGTTGAGGGGAAAGGCCGGCCGATAGTCTGGAGGCTCGAAATGTTGCCAGGAGAAACACATGCCAGCCCCCGATATCGTCACCCGGATCCTTCGTCTTGCAGCCGGGCAAAGTCTCATGATTCACCTGACCTCGGGCGTGGTGGTGCGCGTGAATGCGGGGCGCATTGCCCTGCACACCGCGCCGCGCTGGCTGGCGGGCGGCATCTTCACTGTCGGGAGCGAACTCGATGGAGAGGGTGTGCAGGTGATCGAAGAGGCGGGCTGGTATCGGATCGAGGCGCATTCTGCTGCGCAGTTGCAGATCATGGCGCTGCCGCCGCGCCCAAGCCTGTGGCGGCTGATAAAATCCCGGCTCGGCCGTTCTGGCCTCCTGCTGGGTAACGCCCGGCCACCAGACGACAAGGCCGCAGAACAATCGGTACCCCATGCTACGTCTCAGTGAAGTCAAACTCCCGCTCGACCATGCCGAGGGCGACCTGGAGGCTGCCGTGCGCAGCCATCTCGCTCAAATCGGTGTCAAGGGCGACGGCCTCGTCAAGTTCACCGTCTTCCGCCGCGCGCACGATGCGCGCAAGCGCGACGATATCAAGCTGACCTACATCATCGACATCGAGGTCAAGGACGAAGCCGCGGCGATCAAGCGGATGTTCCGCAAGCCGAACTGGAGCGTGACGCCCGACATGGCGTACCACTTCGTGGCGAAGGCACCCGAAGGCGGCCCGAAGCTGCGCCCCGTGGTGATCGGGCTTGGGCCGTGCGGCCTGCTGGCCGGTTTGATCCTGGCCCAGATGGGTTTTCGCCCGATCATTCTCGAACGTGGCAAGGAAGTGCGCGAGCGCACCAAGGATACGTTCGGCCTCTGGCGCAAGAATGTGCTGAACCCCGAGTCGAACGTGCAGTTCGGCGAAGGCGGTGCGGGCACGTTCTCGGACGGCAAGCTCTATAGCCAGATCAAGGACCCCAAGCACTATGGCCGCAAGGTGCTGGAGGAATTCGTGCGCGCAGGCGCGCCCGAAGACATCCTGTACAAGGCGCGTCCGCACATCGGCACGTTCCGGCTGGTCAGCATGGTCGAGAAGATGCGCGCGGAGATGCTGGAACTGGGTGCTGAAATCCGCTTCGAGACACGCGTCGACGATATCGATATCGACAATGGCCATGTGCGCGGCCTGAAGCTGTCGAATGGGGACTACCTGGCGTGCGATCACGTGATCCTGGCCGTGGGCCATAGCGCGCGCGATACCTTCCACATGCTGCATGACCGTGGCGTGTTCATGGAGGCCAAGCCGTTCTCGCTGGGCTTCCGCATCGAACATCCGCAGGGCCTGATCAACCGTAGCCGCTTCGGCAAGTTCGCCGGCAACAAACTGCTGGGCGCTGCCGACTACAAGGTCGTGCATCACGCGAGCAACGGCCGCGCCGTATACAGCTTCTGTATGTGCCCGGGCGGTACGGTGGTGGCGGCGGCATCGGAGCCGGGCCGGCTGGTGACGAACGGCATGAGCCAGTATTACCGTGCCGAGCGCAATGCCAACGCCGGCATCGTCGTGGGCATCACCCCCGACGAGGATTTCCCGGGTGGCCCGCTGGCGGGTATCGCCTTCCAGCGCAAGTGGGAAGAGCGCGCGTTTGAACTGGGCGGCGCCGACTATCGCGCACCGGCCCAACTGGTCGGCGACTTTGTGGCGGGCCGCGCATCGACCGCGTTGGGTTCGGTGGAGCCGTCGTACAAGCCGGGCGTGACGCCGACCGACCTGAGTACGTCGCTGCCGGACTACGTGATCGATGCCATTCGCGAAGCGCTGCCGGAACTCGACAAGAAGATTGCCGGGTTTGCGATGCACGATGCAGTGCTGACGGGCGTGGAGACGCGCACGTCGTCGCCGCTGCGGATTCGCCGTAACCGTGACGACTGCCAGAGCATCAACGTGCGTGGCCTGTATCCGGCGGGCGAAGGCGCGGGCTATGCCGGCGGCATCTACTCGGCGGCGATCGACGGCATCGAAGTGGCCGAAGCCGTGGCGCTGCACATCACCAACGGACAGTGACGATGACGCAGAAGGGCGACGGGGACGATCACGATAATGTCGACGTCGCTCGCATCAAGGGCGAGGTACGGCACTGGCTCACGCGTGCCGTGATCGGCCTGAACCTGTGTCCGTTTGCCAAGAGCGTGCATGTGAAAGGGCAGGTGCGCTACGTGGTCAGCGATGCCACGCGCGACGAGGACCTGCTCGATGAACTGGAGCGCGAGCTGACGCTGCTGGTGGAATCCGATCCGGAGGCCATCGACACCACGCTGCTGATCGTGCCGCATGCACTGTCGGACTTCCTCGCCTACAACGACTTTCTCTACGTGGCGGACCAATTGCTGCAGAGCCTGCGTTTGGATGGCACGCTGCAGATCGCGAGCTTCCATCCGCAGTATCGGTTCGAGGGGACCGGGCCGGACGATATCGAGAACTATACGAATCGCGCGCCGTATCCGATCTTCCATCTGCTGCGCGAAGACAGCATCGCGCGTGCGGCGGAGGTATTTCCCGAAGCTGAAGATATCTACGAGCGGAACATGGAGACGGTTCGCCGGCTGGGCCATGCCGGCTGGCTCGAATGGATGGCGGGCAAGAGCGATCTCTGACCCGCCATTGAGGGAGGGATGCTACGCCGCAGCGGTATCCGTAAAGAACCGCTCGTGCAGTTCTTCCAGTCCCACTGATTCCAGCACTTGCTGCAGGCGCTCGGCCGGACGGCGGCGCGGCAGGTCCTTGTACTGGGCGATGATCAGTTCGTTTTTCATCGAGTGTTCCCAGCCCACCAGTTCCGTCACGCTGACCTGATAGCCGTGCGCCTCCAGTTGCAGGCAGCGCAGCACATTGGTCAACTGGCTGCCAAACTCGCGCGTGTGCAGCGGATGTCGCCAGATTTCCGTCATCGGATTGCCCGCCAGCATGCGGCCCTTGTGCTTGCGCAGAACGGAAGCCACCTCGGCCTGGCAGCACGGCACCAGCACGATATGCTGCGCGCGCTTGCCTAGTGCAAAGCGGATGGCATCGTCGGTGGCGGTGTTGCATGCATGCAGTGCCGTGACGACATCGACCGTCTCCGGCAGCACCGACGATTCGATCGAATCGGCGACCGACAGGTTCAGGAAAGACATCCCCGGAAAACCCAGACGTTTTGCCAGCGCCTCGGAACTGGCCACCAGTTCCTCGCGGGTTTCGATCCCGTAGATGTGGGAGGTGTCCTTCAGATCCTTGAAGAACAGGTCGTAGAGGATGAAGCCGAGGTACGACTTGCCGGCGCCGTGGTCCACCAGCGAGACGGCGCCGCGGGCGTCCTTCACTTCGCGCAGCAGCGGTTCGATGAACTGGAACAGGTGGTAGACCTGCTTGAGCTTGCGGCGGCTGTCCTGGTTCATCTTGCCATCGCGCGTCAGGATATGAAGCTCCTTGAGCAGTTCGATGGATTGTCCCGGGCGGACTTCGTTCTGGCTGGACATCAGGGTGTGGGGGTGATGCTGGAAAGGGCGACAGTTTACCGAAAACCAGGGCCCCCTACTTTTGTGGGCTAAAGTTCACTTCGCTTCCTGCCGTTGATCTGTGGATCACGACAAGCAGAGTTGGCGCGGTTGCGGCGGGTTTTGCGGAAAACCTTCGGGGCATCGACCCTGGCCGGCTGTCGCCACTTTAGAACGAGAAAGTGGGGAGCCATGACAGCGGACATGGGATTGCGCCTGGAGCTGAGCCAACCCGGCGATCAGGTTAGAGCATGCTTTGCGCCCGAGCCGGGGCGCCTGCCGCCCGACCGGGCGGCGCTGGACGCCGAACTGGCCGACCATGGCTGGGAGGGGGCGCGCCTCGACCCGTCTGCCGTGACGGGTTTCCTGACCCAATGCCAGTTGACCGATCGCGAGATCGATGCCGTGATCGGCAGCGTGCTGGACGGCGCGTTCGAACTGGAAATCACCGCAGACAAGCTGCAACTGTTGCTGACGCTGATGCCGCCCGAGGGTGGACGTCCGATTGCGGAAGAAGATATCGCGGCAGCGGCAGCATCGATGAAGATCGTGGCACTGCTCGACTCCGCCGCCATTGGCGTGGCGCTGGAAGCGGGCAGTTGCGAAGGCCGCGAGATTGCGCGTGGCGTGGCACCTGTGCAAGGCGAGGCGGCGCGTTTCGACAGCCTCGTGCAGCAACCTCGTCCTGCCCAGGTGGAGAACGAAGACGATCGCGTGGACCTGCGCGATCTGGGCAGCCTGCTGCTGGTCAATCCGGGTACTGCGCTGATGCGCCGCACACCTGCGCGGATGGGCAAGGACGGCATGGACGTGCTCGGCAAGCCGATTGCCGCCGACGCGGTGGTGGACACCCCGTTCGCTGCGGACATGACCGGCGTGGCCGTCGATCCCAATGATCCGAACCTGTTGCTGGCGGTGATCGCTGGCTCGCCCCGCGTGCTGCCCAATGGCGTGATCGTCAGCCCGGTGGTGGACGTGGAGGCCGTGGACCTGCATTCGGGCAATGTCACGTTCGATGGCTCGCTGCGGGTATCGGGCGACATCCGCACGGGCATGACCGTACGCGTGACCGGCGATGTGGTGGTGCAAGGCACGATCGAGGCTGCCCATGTGGAAGCGGGCGGCGATGTGATCGTCAAGGGCGGTATCATCGGCAAGGCGGAAGCCGCCCATGGCGGTGCCCCGAGTGAAATCGCCAGCGTGCGCAGCAAGGGTGCCGTGCATGCGCGCTTCATCCAGAACGCGATTGTCGAGGCGGCCACCGAGGTCATTGTCGAAAGCGGTATCCGCCAGAGCGATGTCTCGGCGGGCGAGCGCGTGGCGGTCGGCACGCCGACGGGGCAGGGCAGTATCAGTGGCGGACGCACGCGTGCGTTGCAGGCGGTCAGTGCCGCCATCCTGGGCGCGCCCGCCGGCAGTGCCACCGCCGTGCATGTTGGGCTGAATCCGTTCGCTGACGAGCAGAAGGCAGATCTGGAAGCGCGCCGCCGCCATGTACTCGACGATCAGGCGAAGCTGCAGCAGCTGGTGGCGTTCTTTGCCAAGCATCCCGAGCGCGCACAGGGCGACGTCCGTGAGAAGGCTCGGGCCACGATGTACAAGATCAATCGGGAACTGTTCGAGCTCGATGCGGAAATCGCCAAGCTCAACGAGCAGATCAAGCCGACCGACGATGCCGTGATCGCGGCCAGCCGACGTATCCACGGTGGCGTGACGCTGCAGGTGGGCCACAAGGTGCTGAAGGTCATGGAGGACAAGTCCGGCGGCCAGGTGCGCGTGGTCGAGGATCGCATCACGGTAAGCTGACCCCCGCCGTGCGCTTCGTGTATTCCGCGTCACGCGTTACGCCGGGGAGGGTGACGCGTTACGTCACGCGTAACGTTGGGAGTGACCGGCCGTGGCAGCCAGGAAGTCGCATGGCGCGGCGCCCCAACTGCCCGTAAAGCCCGGGTTTTCAAGGGTTGCGGGCGTTACGCGTGTGGCCGTGCACGCTGATCGGATGAGCGGCTTTCCGCTGGCACGGGGTTTGCGGTGTCTCCTGCACTCAAAACACATACGGGGAGATTGCCATGGACACGATCGTGATCGAAAGCCAGCCGCTGATCCGACTGGGCATGCAACGGATGCTGGAGCGCATGGCCGGGATCGGTGCGGTGCGGGTGATGGAACCCGCTGCCATCGTCTCGCTGCAACACACCACGGAACCCGCCATCGTGGTCTTCGGCATGTCCGCCGACACCGCCGACAACTGGTACCTGCTACGCCGGCTGCACCACGTCATGCCTAGCGCGCGCATCCTGCTGCTGTCGGACAACATGTGGCTGCGCATACCGGAGACGAACACGTCGTGCGGCGTGATCGAGCAGTTGCCGAAGTCGGCATCGATCGAGCGTATCGAGGCGGTGGTCTACCAGATGCTCGGTCACGATGGCTTTGTCCCCATGCCCGCTGCGAGGGATGGCTGGCGTCCGGCCTATCAACATCACTCCGCGTTGTCGTAATGGCGAAACCGCGCCATCGCGCCATCGCGTGAACGGGTAGGGCGGGACGCTTGCAAGAGGGGGCGCCACAAGCCGGGCCCCCCAAAGCAAAAAGGGCAACCCGAGTGGGTTGCCCTTTCTACTTCAAGTGGTGCCGGAGATAGGAGTCGAACCTACGACCTTCGCATTACGAATGCGCTGCTCTACCAACTGAGCTACACCGGCGAAACCTTAAACTTGTCTGAAACCTGTTTTCTTGCTGGATTTGCTGCGTTTGTTGCTTCTGGCATCGCGTCCAACAGAGCCAGCAATCTTAGCAGCGACCCTCGGATTTGTGAAGCCCCTCCTGCAATTTTTTTCGCAAAGCTTGCTGGGGCAACGCGTCACAACAGGCGTAATCATCGCATGGGCTTTGCTGCCACGTTCCAAGAAAAAGGGGGCGATGTCGCCCCCTTTTTCTCGTTGACCTGCTTGTGTCGATTACCGCATCAGAACTTGTGGCGCAGGCCGGCCATCACGCCCACGCGGCTGCCGTGGCCGTAGAACGGCGTCTGGAACGTCGGCTGCGCGCCGAGGGTGCGCCAGGCGTCGGACAGCGTGGTGTAGTCGGCTTCGAGGTAGACGTCGGTGCGCTTGCTGAATGCGTAGTCGAGCATCATGGCGCCCGTGAAGCGGTTGCCCGAATCGCTGCCGGTCTTCAGGTGGTCATAGGTGCCGCTCGCGATGACCGACCATGCCGGATTGAACTGGTACTTGAAGCCCAGGTAGCCGGCCTGGTTCTTGTAGCCAGCGTTGTCCACGTTGCTGTTCGTGTAGCCGAGATAGACCGTGGCCGGGCCTGCGGTGTATGTGCCGCCGAGAGTCCAGACCTTCTGATCACTGTTCGGTACCGTGACGCCGTAGTACGTGGTGGTGTCCTTCATGATCTGGTAGCCGCCTGCCACCATGAACGGACCGGCCGCGTAGGTCAGGCTGCCGCCCGTCGAGGACGACTTCGCCACGCTGCCCGGCTGCTCGCCGAATGCATGCTGGGCTGCGATGGTCAGGCCGCCGAACTTGCCGGCGTACTTGATCATGTTGTCCTGGCGCACGCCGCCCGTGTAGTTGCCACCCTGGAAGCCGACGATGGCGAGGTTGGCCAGCGCGTATGCGTCATAGCTGGCAATGACTTCGTGGATCACCGTGAACTGGCGGCCCAGCGTGACCGTGCCGAAATCACCCTGCATCCCGACGTACGCCTTGCGACCGAACAGGCGGTTGCCCTGCAGGCTCTGGCCCGCGTCAGGCGAGAAACCGGATTCCAGCACGAAGAGCGCCTGATAGCCACGGCCCAGGTCTTCCACGCCGTACATGCCCCAACGGCTGCCGGTCAGCACGCCGTCGGTCATCTGCACCTTGGCGTTGCCAGCGGCGTTTTCATTCGTGGTGTAGCGGATCGTGGTGTCGACAATGCCGTAGAGCGTGACATTGGACTGGGCCTGGGCCGAAGCCGAGACGCCTAGTGTCGCGAGTGCTGCGGTGGTGAAGAAGGGCGCAAGGGCTCGCTTCATGGTTTGAGTCTCCATCCTGGCTTGTTATTTCGTTTGTTGTGGAATTGCCGGTGGCGAATGCTTTGACTTCTGCTGCGTCTGGCTCAGGCATTTCCTTCACCGGCGGGCATGGGAGGCGCGCGGTATTTAAGGCGCGCCGCGCGCCGGGACGTCCGAAACATGGAATTGGGAAAGGCAATTCATGTGATCTGATGTCCGATGACATCGTACCTTACAAAAAAATAACGGCGCAAGACATGGGATGAGACATTGCGTTGTGGAATCACACCAGTTCAATCATTCCAGCAGCCGCCAGCCCTTGATGCAGAGCGGAAATCCCACGTCTGCCGATGTGAAGTCGAAGTAAAGAAATGACTGTCATCGGCTTTATTAGCTAATCGCTTAATAAGCCTGTATCCCATTATTCATAAGGGTTACAGGGTTTTTATCCGACTGTATTTCGCCATTCACCAAAATAGGGAATTCACTCGTTTGAGTTAGAAATATCGCATTGCAGCAATTAAAGTCTGGATGTCTGCAACTTAAAACTTCTAGGGAATTCACTGAGACAGAGTGATCTTGACCTGAATACGGGGCGCGATTAGATTCCAGTGACGTTGTATGACGACAGATCAATAACTCTCAATTTAGTCATGAGTGCGCCTGTAACAGGACCCGCGCGCCATGCAAGCCGAAATCCATGTCCCAGACTTTCAAAGACCCGCTGGATGGCGTCGCCACCCGCTGCCACCGCATCCTGCTGACCGGTGCGGCCGGCAACCTTGGCCGTGTCCTGCGCGACCGGCTGAAGCGTTATGCCGATGTGGTGCGCGTTTCCGACATCGCCAACCTTGGCCCGGCGGGCGAGCAGGAAGAAGTCTTGACCTGCGACCTTTCCGATGCCAAGGCTGTGCACGCGCTGGTGGAAGGTGTCGATGCCATCGTCCACCTGGGCGGTGTCTCCGTGGAGCGCCCGTTCGAGGAAATCCTGCCGGCCAACATCCAGGGCACCTATCACCTGTACGAAGCGGCGCGTCGTCATGGCGTGCGCCGCGTGGTGTTTGCCAGTTCGAACCACGTGATCGGTTATTACCGGCAGGGCGAGGTGCTTGATGCCGATACGCCAGCGCGCGCCGATGGCTACTACGGTATCAGCAAGGCATTCGGCGAGCAGATGGGCAGCTTCTACAGCGATCGCTATGGCATCGAGACCGTGGCGCTGCGCATTGGCTCGTCGTTCCCGGAGGCCAAGGATCGCCGCATGATGGTGACGTGGCTGGGTTACGAAGACCTGGAACAGTTGATCAAGCGCGCGATCTTCGTGCCGGAAGTCGGCTTCCTGATTGTCTATGGCGCGTCGGCCAACCGCGATAGCTGGTGGGACAACAGCAAGGCGGCGAAGCTGGGCTTCAAGCCCGTGGAATCGTCCGAGCAGTTCCGCGCCAAGGTGGAGTCGGTGCCGCCGCTGCCGGCCGATGATCCGGCAGGCTGGTACCAGGGCGGCGCCTTCGTGAAGGCCGGACCGTTCGGAGACTGACCGCCATGGCAGGCCACACCGAATTCGAACGCATCGGCGACATGCGCTGCGGCGTGGGCGAAAGCCCCGTCTGGCACGCCGGCGATGCGGCGCTGTACTGGACCGATATCCCCAATCGCACACTGTGGCGCTTCGATCCGTCGAGCGGACAGACCCATCAATGGGCCGTGCCCGAGATGGCGGGGTGCATGGCGATGACGGCCGATGGTGGCTGGCTGCTGGCGATGGAGACGGGACTGTTCCGCATCGGCAAGCTGACGGCGGGGCAACCGGTATCGGCCATCGAACGCGTGGCGACGGTGCAGCACAGCCACGGCGGCATGCGCTTTAACGATGGCCGTTGCGATCGGCAGGGGCGTTTCTGGGCCGGCACGATGGTGATGGACATGTCGCTGGCGGCCACCGACGGCAAGCTGTATCGCTTCGACGCGCGCACTGGTGCGCTGGATGTCGTCCGCGAAGAAATGATCACGCCGAACGGGCTGGCGTTCAGCCCCGATGGCCGCACGATGTACGTCTCCGATTCGCATCCCGCGCGGCAGGCCGTGTGGGCCTACGACTTCGACACCGATACCGGCACGCCATCGAATGGCCGCCTGTTCATCGACATGAACAAGTACCCGGGCCGACCCGATGGTGCGGCGGTGGACGAGGACGGCTGCTACTGGATCTGCGGCAACGACGCCGGGCAGGTGCATCGTTTCACGCCCGATGGCCGGCTTGACCGCAGCGTGGCCGTGCCGTTCGCCAAGCCCGCGATGTGCGCGTTTGGCGGCGCGGGGCTGGACACGCTGTATGTCACGTCGATCCGCACCGACGACACCGATCCGCTGTCCGGCGCCGTGGTCGCGCTACGCCCTGGTGTGCGTGGCCTTGCGGAGCCGGTATTGCGCGATTCCATGCGCGACTGATTTTGAACGAAGAACTACAACACTGGAGACACTGATGACCCGCATTTCGCCCCCTCGCCTGCGTACCCTGATGGCCGCTTTCGCCACCGCGATGGCCCTGCCGCTGGCCGCTCAGGCCGTGGAATTCCGCTCCGCCGACATCCATCCGGAGGACTATCCCACGGTGCAGGCCGTGCGCCAGATGGGCGAGCTGCTCAAGCAACGCTCCAACGGCAAGATGACGGTCAAGGTCTTTGCGCAGGGTTCGCTGGGCAGCGAGAAGGATGCTATCGAGCAGACCAAGATTGGCGCGCTGTCGATGGTGCGCGTGAACTCGGCGGCGATGAACAACATCTGCGAAGCTACCATCGTGCCGACGATGCCGTTCCTGTTCCGCTCCACCGAACACATGCGCCATGTGCTGGACGGCCCGGTGGGCGACGACATCCTGAAGTCGTGCGAGAAGAACGGCTTCATCGGCCTGGCCTGGTACGACAGCGGCTCGCGATCGATGTACACGACCAAGCGTCCGATCAAGTCGCTGGCCGATGCCAAGGGCATGAAGATTCGCGTGCAGCAATCGGACCTGTGGGTCTCGCTGCTCGAAGCCATGCATGCCAACGCTACGCCGATGCCGTGGGGCGAGGTCTACACCGCGCTGAAAACCGGTCTGGTCGACGGCGCCGAGAACAACTGGCCCAGCTATGAAAGCTCGCGCCAGTTTGAAGTGGCCAAGTACTACTCGCTGACCGAGCACTCGATGGCACCAGAAATCCTGCTGTTCTCGAAGGTGGCATGGGATCGCCTCTCGAAGGACGACCAGGCGATGGTGCGCCAGGCCGCCAAGGATTCGGTGCCGTTCATGCGGAAGCTGTGGGACGAGCGCGAACTGAAGTCGCGCAAGATGGTGGAAGCGTCGGGCGTGCAGATCATCCAGGTGGACAAGGCATCGTTCCAGGCCGCGATGAAGCCCGTGTACGACCGCTTCATCACCAGTGCCCAGATGAAGGATCTGGTGAAGCGCGCGCAGGACACGAAGTAAGCCTCATCGTAGTGGCCGCGGCCCTTGAGCAAGCGGGGTCGCGGGCAGTCCCTTTGCTGTCGTATCGCTGCAGGAATCCATCATCATGCTTTCGCCATCCCCTACGCCGGCCACCCCGGCGGAGGGCGTGCGCGGCGACGCCATCGAGGCGCCGGTCGTACACGCCAACTTCTACACTCGCCTCTGCGCCACGCTCGCACGCACCTGCCTCGCGCTCGGTGTCCTCGGACTGGTGCTGCTCGTCGTGGCCGTGCTCACGCAAGTCTTCGGCCGCTACGTGCTGAACGACACGCCGACCTGGGCCGAATCCATCGCCATGCTGCTGGTGCTCTACGTGACGATGTTCGGTTGCGCCGTGGGCGTGCGCGATTCGGGCCATATCGGGCTGGAGTCGCTGCTCGTGCTGCTGCCCGATAGCGTGCGTATCAAGATCGAACTGCTGATCCACGTACTGGTGGGCAGCTTCGGCGCCATCATGGCTTACAACTGCGCGCTGCTGGCGCTGTCCGTGGCCGACTACAAGCTGCCGACGCTCGGCATCTCCGAAGGCTGGCGCTATCTGCCGCCGGTCATCGCCGGCGTGCTGATCGTGCTGTTTTCGATCGAACACCTGATTGCCGTGCTGAAAGGCACGGAAGTGGAGCCGGCATGGCACTGATCATTCTCACCATCAGCTTTTTCGGCTTCCTGATTCTCGGAGTGCCGGTTGCATTTGCCATCGGCCTGTCGGCCGTGGCAACGATTCTGTACGAGGGCCTGCCGCTGGCCGTGGTGTTCCAGCAGATGACCTCAGGCATGAACGCGTTTTCGTTCCTGGCGATTCCGTTCTTCATATTTGCGGGCGAACTGATGCTGTACGGCGGCATCGCCAACCGCATCGTCGATTTCGCCAAGTCGCTGACCGGCCATGTGCGCGGCGGGCTGGGTATGTCGAACGTGGTGGCATGTACGCTGTTCGGCGGCGTGTCGGGTTCGCCGGTGGCCGACGTATCGGCCATGGGCGCGGTGATGATCCCGATGATGAAGAAAGAGGGCTATCACGCGGACTACGCGGTCAACGTGACCACGCATGCCTCGCTGGTGGGCGCGCTGATGCCGACCAGCCACAACATGATCATCTTCACGCTGGCCGCAGGCGGCAAGGTGTCGATCGCCGCGCTGATTCTCGCGGGCCTGCTGCCGGCGCTGATCCTGACGATCTGCAACCTGGCGGCTGCGTACTTCGTGGCGCGCAAGCGTGGTTATCCCGCTGGCTCGTTCCCGGGCTGGGAAATCGTGGGCCATTCGCTGGCGGCGGCATTGCCGGGTCTGTTCGTCGTCGTGCTGATCATCGCGGGCATCCTGTCGGGCGTGTTCACGGCAACGGAATCCGCTGCGGTGGCCGTGCTGTATGCGCTGACGCTGACCGTGTTCCTCTATCGCTCGCTGACGCGTGAACAGTTCATCAAGGCTGCTGCCAAGGCAGTGAAGACCACGGGCGTGGTCCTGCTGCTGATCGGCATCTCGGCCACGTTCGGCTACATGATCAGCCTGTACGGCGTGGCTGCGCTGACCGGCGAGTTCCTGAGTTCGATGTCCACCACGCCGTGGATGATCTTCCTCATGGTCAACGTGATGCTGTTCATCCTGGGCACGTTCCTGGACATGGCCGCGACGATCCTGATCTGCACGCCGATCTTCCTGCCGATCTGCATCCACTACGGCATGAGTCCCGTTCAGTTCGGGATGATGATGCTGATCAACTGTGCGCTGGGCTTGAATACGCCGCCTGTAGGGACCACGCAGTTCGTCGGCTGCGCGATTGGTGGTGTGTCGGTGGGGCAGGTGATGCGCACGATCTGGCCGTTCTACGGCGCGTTGCTCGCGGCGCTGATGCTGGTGACGTTTGTGCCGGCGTTCTCGCTGTGGTTGCCGGAGATGTTGTTGAAGTAAGTATCAAGAGCGCGGTTGAATCTGCCGCTGTAGTTCTCCCCTCTCCCGCAAGCGGGAGAGGGGAGCAAAAACAAGTGGAATGTTGAACATGCCATTGCTCTCCGCTGGCCCCATCCACACCCTCCGGGCCGGCCCCCACACCCTCGTCATCGCCCCCTCACTTGGCGGCCGCATGGCATCGTTTCAAACCACGCGTGCCAACGGCGTCGTCATCGACTGGCTGGCTCCACTCGACGTAACCCAAGGCTTCGACGCCCACCAGTGGCCCAAAACTGGCAGCTATCCTTTGCTGCCGTTCTCCAACCGCATCCGTCTGGGCCGCTTTCGCTGGAACGGCCGCGATATCGAATTGCCCGCTCATCCGGGTCAGGCCCACGCGATGCACGGCTTCGGTCATGCGCGGCCATGGACCGTGGAAGAAGACAGCGAAGACACCCTCGTCATGACGCTCGCCCACACACCGGCCGGTGAAGACTGGCCATGGCCCCTCCGTGCGCGGCAGACCCTGCGACTCACCGAACGAGGACTCGAAATCGAACTGAGCTTGCGAAACGATGGCGACGACGCGATGCCTGTAGGCGGTGGCTTCCACCCATTCTTTGCCCGCGTGCCAGGGATGCGATTGCAGTTCGATGCCGCGCACGTCTGGCCTGCGGACGCCGGAGGCGTGGCCACTGCGCGTACCACCGTGGCGGAGCGCGAGCGTTTCCTGCGCGAACGCGATTTGCCGGAGGGTGATTTCAGTCGCTACTACGGCGCATGGAAGCGCGCGGCCACACTGAAGCGCCGCGATGGCGCAGCGCTGACGATCCGTGCCGGCGAAGGGCTCGATCATCTCGTGCTGCATGCCCCGTCAGGCGCTGACTTCTTTTGCGTGGAACCGGTGTCGCATGTGGCCGATGCCGTGAATCTTGCGGCGCGCGGTTGGGAGGGCACGGGCCTGCGGCGGCTGGAGCCGGATGCGTCGGTGACGTGGCGCATGCAGTGGGACATTGGCGCCTGAAATGAAGCGGGGCGCCCGAAGGCGCCCCGCTTGTTTTCATTCGATTGCCAGTGATCAGACCACCGGCTTCGAACCGTCTTCCTGGTGATAGCGGGTCACGCGATCCACTTCGTTCTTCGAACCGAGGATCACCGATACCCGCTGGTGCAGCTTGGTCGGCTGCACGTCGAGGATGCGTTCGTGGCCGTTCGTGGCCGCGCCGCCAGCCTGCTCGACGAGGAACGCCATCGGATTGGCTTCGTACATCAGGCGCAGCTTGCCTGGCTTCTCGGGTTCACGCTTGTCCCACGGATACAGGAACACGCCGCCACGGGTCAGGATGCGGTGCACGTCTGCCACCATCGAGGCAATCCAGCGCATGTTGAAGTTCTTGCCGCGCTCGCCATCCTCGCCGGCCAGGCATTCGTCGATGTACTTGCGCACAGGCGGAGCCCAGTGGCGCATGTTGGACATGTTGATCGCGAATTCCTTGGTGTCTTCCGGGATCTTCACGTCCGATTGCGTCAGCACGAAGCTGCCAGCCTCGCGATCGAGCGTGAACATGTGCACGCCATTGCCAACCGTCAGCACCAGCGTGGTCTGCGGACCATAGACTGCGTAGCCGGCGGCCACCTGCTGCGTGCCCGGCTGCATGAAATCGGCCTCGGTCACGGTCTCGCCCGGCTTGGGCATGTGCAGCACCGAGAAGATCGTGCCGATCGACACGTTGACGTCGATGTTCGACGACCCGTCGAGCGGATCGAACAGCAGCAGGTATTCGCCCTTCGGGTAACGATTCGGGATCTCGTAGAACGAGTCCATTTCCTCGGATGCCATCGCTGCCAGGTGGCCGCCCCATTCATTGGCGTCGAGCAGCACTTCATTGGCGATGACGTCGAGCTTCTGCTGGGTCTCGCCCTGGACGTTGCCAGTGCCGGCCGAGCCGAGCACGCCGGCGAGGGCGCCCTTGCTGACGGCGTTGGAAATGGCCTTGCAGGAACGGGCAACCACTTCGATCAGCAACCGCAGTTCCGGCTGGATCGTGTTGTGTTTGCGCTGCTCCTCGACCAGATAGCGGGTGAGGCTGATGCGTGACATGGTGCGTTCTCCTTGGATGGCCGCCATTCTACAGGGCTGCCGCTAAGGACAGCCCGTTTTCGGTCGCCCTGGGGCGCTTAACTGGCCAGTGCCTTGCCCACGATCTCGCGTACATCGCGCGACAGCGTCGATGCAGCCGCCACCCGTTCCAGCGCGCTGCGCATCTGCTCGCGCAGCGGCGCTTCGTATTTTTGCCAACGATCCATCACACGGGCAAGGCGCGCCGCCACCTGCGGGTTGATCGCATCGAGCGCCAGCACCTGTTCGGCCCAGAACGCGTAGCCGGAGCCGTCCTGCGCGTGGAACTGTGCCGGATTGCCCGAGCAGAAGCTGAAAATCAGCGAGCGGGCGCGGTTCGGATTGCGAAGGTTGAAGGCCGGATGCTCCATCAGCGCGCGCACGGTATCGATGGTGCGCTTGCCCGCGTGCGGACCCACTTCGCCGCGCTGCATGCCTTGCAGCGAGAACCACTTGTCGATGACCAGCGCGTCGTTCTCGAAACGCTCGTAGTAATCGGTCAGGGCATGCTCGCGACCCGGCGCAAAGCTGTTCACCAGTGCCGACAGCGCGGCAAAGCGGTCGGTCATGTTGCCGCTCTGGCGATAGTGTTCATCGGCCAGTGCCTGCATGTCGGCGTCGCCCGAATCCGCCAGGTAGCCGAGCGCGAGGTTGCGCAGCGCGCGCTTGGCCATCGAGTCGGCATCGGGGCTGTACTCGCCCGGCGTGGCGTTGGATTGATAAGCCGCCAGCCATTCGTTCTTGAGCGCGCGGGCCAGGCCCTCGCGCATGAACAATCGGGCGTGATGGATCGCAGCGGGATCGGCCACGCTCATGCGTTCGGCCAGATAGGCTTCGGCAGGCAGCATCAACGCCTGCTCGCGGAACGCCGGGTTCAGCGAACCATCTGTCAGCACCGTGCGGAAAGCGGAGACCAGTGCGGGATCGAGCTTCAGTTCGCGATTCGCCTGCACGTCCTGCACCAGTTGCAGCAATGCGCGCGTGGCCAGTCGCTGGCCGGCTTCCCAGCGGTTGAAGGCATCGCTATCGTGCGCGAGCAGGAACGTCAGTTCGTTGTCGCTGTACTCATAGTCGACGATGACCGGTGCCGAGAAGTTGCGCAGCAGCGAGGGCAGGGGAGCCTTGTCGCCAGTGGGCAGGCCCACGAAGCGGAACGTCTGCTCGGCCTGCGTGAAATCGAGCACCCGCGTGGTGACGGTTGGCTGTGATTCGCCATCGAGTTGCAGCGGCAGGTCGTTGCCTTCGGCGTCGAGCAGTCCGACGGCGAACGGAATGTGGAACGGTTGCTTGTCGGGCGAGCCCGCGCGCGTTTCGATGCCGACCTTCGGGCAGCGCTGCGACAACGTCAGCGTCAACACGCCAGCCTTGCCATCCCAGTGCGTCTTCGCGGTGACCACGGGCGTACCCGCCTGGCTGTACCACAGGCCGAACTGTGTGAGATCGCGGCCGTTGGCATCGGCCATCGCTGCGCGGAAATCGTCGCACGTCACAGCCTGACCGTCATGGCGTTTGAAGTACAGATCCATGCCGCGCCGGAAACCATCGCGGCCCAGCAGCGTCTGGTACATCCGCACGACTTCGGCGCCTTTCTCGTAGACGGTGACCGTGTAGAAGTTGTTGATTTCCTCGAAGCTGTCCGGGCGCACCGGATGTGCCATCGGGCCCGCATCCTCGGGGAACTGCACCTGACGCAGTACGCGCACATCCTCGATACGCTTCACGGCGCGGCCCGATTCCGAACCCATCATGTCCGCGGAGAATTCCTGATCGCGGAACACGGTCAGTCCTTCCTTGAGCGAGAGCTGGAACCAGTCGCGGCACGTCACGCGGTTGCCGGTCCAGTTGTGGAAGTACTCGTGCGCCACCACCGATTCGATATTGGCGAAGTCCACGTCGGTGGCGGTCTCCGCATTGGCCAGCACGTACTTCGTATTGAAGATGTTCAGGCCCTTGTTCTCCATCGCCCCCATGTTGAAGTCGCTCACGGCGACAATCATGAAGCGGTCGAGATCGAGTTCCAGTCCAAAGCGCCGTTCGTCCCAGCGGATCGAATGCACCAGCGAATCCATCGCGTGCTGTGTCTTGTCCAGATCCTGCGGCTCCACCCAGACCTGCAGCAGCTTCTCCTTGCCCGATGCGCTCTGGATCGTCTTCTCGATGCGTTCGAGCTTGCCGGCTACCAGCGCGAACAAATACGACGGCTTGCGGAACGGGTCCTCCCACACGGCCTCGTGACGCCCATCGGGCAGTTCGCGCTCGGACAGCAGGTTGCCGTTCGACAGCAGCACGGGGCATGCGTCACGGCTCGCGCGCAGCGTGACGCGATAGGTGGCCATCACGTCGGGGCGGTCGAGGAAGTAGGTGATGCGGCGGAAGCCTTCGGCCTCGCACTGCGTGAAGAAGTTGCCGTTCGACACATAGAGGCCGGACAGCGTGGTGTTGGCGGAAGGATTGCACGCGACGGTGATTTCCAGCGTGCCCTGCGCGGGCAGGCCGGTCAGCGTCAGCGTGTCGTCTTCGTGGCTGAAAGCGGTGAACGGGTGGCCGTCCAGGCGGATGCCAACCAGTTCGAGCGCTTCGCCCGTGAGCACCAGCGGCACGTCCGTGGAGGCGGTACGTTGCAGGGTCAGCGTGCTGGTGACGATGGTCCGCTGCGGATCGAGGTCGAGCACCAGCTCGACGTGGTCGATGGCGAACGCGGGCGGAGTATAGTCCTTGCGATAGACGGTAACGGGCGTATCGGTGCGCAGCATGGGGAAATCCTGTCTTCGGAGTGACCGGGGGCGGAGGGCCGTGCGGAACGGTCCGGGAAGTCCTCATTGTAGCCAAGGGGTCGCCGGCTTGCGCTGAGGCAGCTTCTGCATGGGAATTCGCACAGCCGGTTCGTGTCTGAGGAAACGGGTCGACCAACAGGGGTGAGGTATTGCGATGTGGCAAGACGTGTTGAGATGGGGACGCTGGGGCCTGGTGGCGCTCGGCGCGCTGTGGCTGTCGGGGTGCGCAAGCACGATCACAACCGAGGTGACCGCATTCCGCGAAGCCACTTGGCAGAACGATGCGCCGCGCACCTATGCCTTTGATCGCGCGCCCCAGCAGGAAGGCCAGCTCGATCGGCAAACCTACGAACTCTGGCTGGCGCAGGCGCTGTCCGGCCTTGGTTTCGAGCAGACGCCCGCCGCGCAGGCCCGCTACCGGGTGACGATGGACTATGACGCGACGCCGGGCTTCGTGCGCGTGGCGGAAACCTACTACCCCGATCCCTGGTACGGCCCGTGGGGTCCCTACTGGGGACCGTATGGCTGGTATCGCCCCTACGGCCCCTATGGCTGGGGGCCGGGATACTGGCCGCCGCAGACCGTGGTACGCGACGTGCCAGTGACATTCTCGAACCTCCGCGTCTATTTCAAGGACGCGGCCAGCGGCAAGCGCGTCTATCAGGTGACGGCACGCAACACCACCGAAGGCGGCAGCCTGACCGGTGTCATGCCGTACATGATCCGCAGCGCGTTCCTGGATTTCCCGGCCGAAAGCGGAAGACCGCGTCGCGTCACGCTCGAAGTGGAGAAGGAAAAGAAGCCGTAAGGCAGCCAAGTCAGAGGGGATGCGTGCCGCATGCATTCGTCGACATTCGTCCACTGATGAGACGACGCGCAGTGCCTGCCACTCGGCAACACGATTTTTGCGCGCAGCCCCGTGAAAAACCTTGATTTGCGCATTGCAAAGGGCCGCCAGCACGTATTGACTGGGCTAGAATGGCCCCTCGATTTTTTTCGCCTTCTCTCCTGGACACGCAGATGAGCAGCAACACCCGCAGTGATGCACCGCAACATGTTCCGAACAGCCCCGAAGCGCAACTGCGCCTGGCGGCACTCGAATATCACCGCAGCCCGACCAAGGGCAAGATTCAGGTAACGGCCACGAAGGCGCTGTCGAACCAGCGCGATCTGTCGCTGGCCTACTCGCCTGGCGTGGCGTATGCGTGCGAGGAGATCCACAAGGACCCGGCGATGGCTGCCGAGTACACCTCGCGCGGCAACCTGGTGGCCGTGATCACGAACGGTACGGCGGTGCTGGGTCTGGGCGACATCGGCCCGCTGGCCGGCAAGCCGGTGATGGAAGGCAAGGGTTGCCTGTTCAAGAAGTTCGCGGGCATCGACGTGTTCGACATCGAACTCGATGCACGCGATCCGGACAAGATCGTGGAAATCGTCGCCGCGCTGGAGCCCACGCTCGGCGGCGTGAACCTTGAAGACATCAAGGCGCCCGAGTGCTTCTACATCGAGAAGCAACTGCGCGAGCGCATGAATATTCCCGTCTTCCACGACGACCAGCACGGCACCGCGATCATCTCCGCCGCCGCACTGCTGAACGGCCTGAAAGTCGTGGGCAAGGAAATCGGCAAGGTCAAGCTGGCGGTCTCGGGTGCGGGCGCCGCAGCTATCGCTTGCCTGGACACCATGGTCAGCCTCGGCGTGAAGCGCGAGAACGTCTTCGTGGTGGATTCGAAGGGCGTGATCTTCCAGGGGCGCGATGCCAACATGGAGGCCAACAAGGCCCGCTATGCACAGGACACCACGGCCCGTACGCTGGCCGATATCGTCGATGGCGCCGACGTGTTCCTGGGTTGCTCCACCGCAGGCGTGCTGACGGGCGACATGGTCAAGACGATGGCCGACAAGCCCATCATCCTGGCACTGGCGAATCCGGAACCGGAAATCCGCCCGGAAGTGGCCAAGGCCGCGCGTCCGGACTGCATCATCGCCACGGGCCGCTCGGACTATCCGAATCAGGTCAACAACGTGCTGTGCTTCCCGTACATCTTCCGTGGCGCGCTCGATTGCGGCGCGACGAAGATCACGGAAGAAATGAAGCTGGCCTGCGTGAAGGCGATTGCCGAACTGGCCGAAGCCGAACTCAACGATGCCGTGGCCGCAGCCTACGGTGGCCGTGAACTGAAGTTCGGCCCCGACTACATCATCCCGACGCCGTTCGACCAGCGCCTGATCGAGAAGATCGCACCGGCCGTGGCCAAGGCTGCCGAAGAGTCGGGCGTGGCAACGCGTCCGATCCAGGATCTCGACGCCTATCGTCAGCAACTGTCGAGCTACGTGTATCACACGGGCCTGATCATGAAGCCCGTGTTCTCCGCCGCCAAGGCAGCGCCGAAGCGCGTGGCCTATGCCGAGGGCGAAGAAGAGCGCGTGCTGCGCGCCGTGCAAAGCGTGGTCGATGAAGGCCTGGCACGTCCGATCCTGATCGGTCGTCCGCACGTGATCCAGATGCGTATCGAGAAGGCTGGCCTGCGCCTGCGTTCGGGTGTCGATTTCGAACTCATCAATCCGGAAGACGATCCGCGTTACCGCGCCTACCACGAGGCTTACCACGCGCTGCGTGGCCGCGATGGCGTGACGCCGGACATGGCCAAGGTGGCACTGCGCCGCTCGAACACGCTGATCGGCACGATGCTGATGCACATGGGCGATGCGGACGCGCTGCTGTGCGGTACGGTAGGCCGTTTCGAAGCACACCTGGAACATGTGCGCGACGTGATCGGTCTGGCGCCGGATGCCAAGGTATTTGCGGCGATGAACGCGCTGATGCTGGAGAAGCACACGCTGTTCATCACCGACACCTTCGTCAACGACGATCCGAGCGCCGAGGAACTGGCGGCAATCGCGCAACTGGCCGCGCAGGAAATCGCGCGTTTCGGTCTGCATCCGAAGGCAGCGATGATGTCGCACTCGATGTTCGGTTCGTCGAACCGTCCGTCGGCGCAGAAGATGCGTGAAGCCGCAGCGATCCTGGCCCGCGTGGCGCCGGAACTGGAAGTCGAAGGCGAAATGCAGGGCGATGCCGCACTCGACGAAGACGTGCGCCGCCACTTCCTGCCGAGCACGAAGCTGGCTGGCAGCGCCAACCTGCTGGTCATGCCGACGCTGGATGCGGCCAACATCGCGTTCAACCTGCTCAAGATGACGGGCGGCCAGGGCGTGACGGTGGGTCCGATCCTGCTGGGCGCGGCCAAGCCGGTTCACATCCTGAACCCGCAGGCCACCACCCGCCGCATCGTCAACATGACGGCCGTGGCCGTGGCGGAAGCCAACGCGATCCGCTGATCCGCTGATCCGAGTAGTCGAAAAAAAACCGGGCCGCATATGCGGCCCGGTTTTTTTTGTCGGTGCGCTGGCACTTCTGCCGGGGTGTCAGCGCGTCGGCGAGTCAGTACGCACAGTCGTGCCCGCTCACTGCAGCACGTTGTACTGCTCCCGCATCACCACGATGATCGAACGGGCGGCGGCCATTTGCTGCGACAAGTCATCGAAGCACTCCTGGCGGAGATCGACCTCAGCACTCCAGTTGCAACCCGTATGGTCCGGCTGATGCACACGCATCGCGTGCAATTCCATCTCGCCGCACTCCGGGTTGTTGTCCAGGCATTGGCTCAATATGGCCATGAGTTCCGATCGGGACTTCACATAGCGCCGCATGCGTCACCTCTCTCGTCCTGATTTACGTGGTCCGGCACACAGTCCGGAAAACCAATCTAGGTAGAAGAGAACATAGTCGCCAATTGAAAGCGACTATGAAGCAGCCGTTTCCCATCCTGCCGTCGTTGCGCAACGTCTTGCTGCGTCGCAGCATGTTGTGCGCAGCATTCTGCGAAAAGCGGCGGGTTCCGCGCATGAAAAAAGCCTGCCGCGAGGGCAGGCTTTCAGGGCTGCTGTACTACCTTGCGATCAGAACTTGTGACGCACGCCCACGCCGAAGCTGTCGCCGTGCTCGAGGCCCGTGATCTTGTCGTAGTAGTACGCGGCGTAGACGTCGGTACGCTTCGACAGGTTGTAGTCGTAGGCCACTGCCATCGTGTTGCGCTTGAAGCTCGACAGCTCGTTCAGCACACGGCCATACGTGTACGACGCCAGGATGTTGCCGGCGCCCACGGGAATCGACACGCCACCCTGACCGTCGATGTGCTTGATGTCGCCGTTCACATTGTTGTTCACGTCGGTCTTGATGTACTGGCCTTGCAGGAACACCTTGACGACCTTGAAGTCGTACGAGGCGCCGGCCTGCACTGCCGTCTGCTTGTCGAAGCCGACGATGTACGGCGTGTTGGCGTTTGGCGTGGTCGGTGCGTTGGTCAGGTCGAACGGCGTGTTGTCGAACTTGACCTGCTGGAATGCCACCGTGGCTGCCACAGGACCCGAGAAGTAGGTCACGTTGCCGCCCCACTTGGCCTTGCTGGCGTTGCCGGCCGACTCACCCGCGCTGTAGATGAAGTTGGCGGTCAGGCCACCAAAGTTCGGCGTCGAGTAGACGATCGAGTTGTTCCAGCCCGAATCGCCGATGATGCCCGGGTCGTACACGCGGCCATTGTTCGCGCCGAAGTACGTGTGGAAAATCATCGGGCTGAAGACGTACGAGTCAACCAGCGGATTGAACAGGATCGTGGAGACGAAGTAGGGCGTGGTGTTGCGGCCCAGCTTCACCGAACCATAGCGATCGTTCTGCAGGCCGACATACGCATTGCGGCTGAACATCGAGTCGCCGTTGAAGCGGCCCATGCTGCCGGAGTCGGTGCGGAAGAAACCGTTCAGGTCGAAGATTGCCTTCGTGCCCAGGCCCAGGTCTTCCGTACCCTTGATCCCCCAGTACGACGTTTGCATGCCACCCGAGTTGGCAACGTAGGCGCGGTCCGCGCCGCCCACGCTCTTGATGCCACCGACGAACATGTCAGCCTGGCCATACAGCGTGACGCTGGATTGGGCCATGGCCGCGCCGGAGAAAAGGGTAGCCGCGATTGCCGCCAGCTTGAAAGCCGGCTTGTACTGCTTCTTCATGTTTAAGACCTCCGTGGTTGTAATGCTGCTCAGAACGTTTTTTCTTGTGTGCCGGAACCCTTCAGGGTTTCTTTGGTACTACGTCCCTCGGCCGCGCTCGGAAGTCTGACTGTGCATTGGGGACCGGCGCGGCCGGGGACGTTGTTTGACAGCAGGCATGGCTCGCTGAACGTCCCTGAATTTCTCTCTCTCTTCTACCGTTATGGTTTTGATTTCAGGCGGATACTAAGTCGTTCAACCGGAACTGCGCAATGCGATGGATCTGGTTGATGCAAGTTTGCAACTCGACATCGGGTGCGTTCTCCAAACGCCTTGCAAAAGCGTCGATGATGCCGTGGCGATCGTAGCCACGAACAGCCAGGATGAAGGGGAATCCAAACTTCTGGTTGTAGGCCGCATTCAGATTCTGGAGGCGCTGGAATTCCTCCGGCGTGCATTGATCCAGTCCGGCACCGGCCTGTTCCCGCGTGGACTCCGCGGTCAGTTCGCCGCGCACCGCAGCCTTGCCCGCAAGTTCCGGGTGAGCGCGTACGAGCTTCAGTTGGGCCTCCTTGCCGGCTGCATCCACGGCACCGCGCAATGCGGTGGCGAGTTCCGCCGTGTTGGCGAAAGGTCGCTGCTTCGATGCGGCTTCGGCAAACCACGGCGAGTGCTCGTAGATGCCGCCGAGGACTTTGACGAATTCTGCTTCGGGCAGTCCATTGATCTGCGCGATGGTGTATGGGTTGTGGGTCGTTGTGCTCATGCCTGGCTCCGGTGGGGATGGGTTTCGATCCAGTGGCGTGCGATATCGACACGCCGACAGATCCACACCTTGTCGTGCGACTGCACGTAGTCCAGGAATTTCTGGAGCGCGCGGAAGCGGCCCGGGCGGCCCAGCAGTCGGCAATGCATGCCTACCGACAGCATCTTTGGCGCGTCGAGTCCGCTCGGGTCGCCCTCGGCATACAGCACGTCGAACGCGTCCTTCAGGTACTGGAAGAATTGATCGCCGGTATTGAAGCCCTGCGGCGTGGCGAAGCGCATGTCGTTGGAGTCGAGCGTATACGGCACCACCAGGTGCGGCTTCTTCTCGCCACCGGTGACTTCCACTTCGGTCCAGAAAGGCAGGTCGTCGCCGTAGTAGTCGGCGTCGTAGAGCAGCCCGCCGTGTTCCACGACGAGGCGGCGTGTGTTGGGGCTGTCGCGGCCCGTGTACCAGCCGAGCGGCATCTCGCCGGTCAGGTCCTTGATGATCTGCATGCCGATGCGCATGTGCTCGCGCTCGGTGGCTTCGTCCATGCCTTGGTAGTGGATCCAGCGCCAGCCGTGGCAGGCGATCTCGTGACCGAGTTCGACGAACGCGCGCGTGAGTTCGGGATGGCGCTGCAGTGCCATCGATACGCCGAAGATGGTGAGCGGCAGCTTGCGTTGCTCGAACTCGCGCAGGATGCGCCAGACGCCGGCACGCGAACCGTACTCGTAGACGCCTTCCATGCTCATGTGCCGCGCGGGGTAGGCCGCGGCACCGATGATCTCGGACAGGAACTGCTCGGAAGCGGCGTCGCCGTGCAGCACGCAGTTCTCGCCGCCCTCCTCGTAATTGAGCACGAACTGCAGCGCGATGCGTGCGCCGCCCGGCCAGCGGGCGTGCGGCGGCTGGGCGCCGTAGCCGATGAGATCGCGTGGATAGTTATCGTGTTTCATCTGGTTATGTTTGCTTCAGGTGCCTCAGGAGAAAACTCGGAGAAATCAAAAAAACGTTTGCTCGTCCGGCGTCCCTGGCAGCGGCTTCACTTATGCAAAGCGCGTGCCAGAAAGACTCCGGCGGGCTTGACATCGTGGCGGCAACGTGGCCACAAATTGTTGCCGCCCGATTGTCGTTCGAGATTGTTGGCGGTCAATCGTCGGCGGCGTTACTCCGTGCCGTGCGAGTTTGCCGCGGCGTTGCGCATGGCTTCATCGGCAGACTGGATGCCGTTGAAGAACAGGTTCAACGCCACTGCGACGATGGTGCCGAGCACGATGCCGCTGTGCGTGAACGGGTCGGTCCACTTGGGCAGATACTGGAACAGCGTGGGCGACAGCGTGGGAATCATGCCGAAGCCGATCGAGATCGCCACGATGAACAGGTTGTGGCGGTTCTTGTTGAAGTCGCACGAACCCAGGATGCGGATACCCGTGGCCGCCACCATGCCGAACATCACGATGCCGGCGCCGCCGAGCACGAACTGCGGCACCGAAGCCACCACGTGGGCCATCTTCGGGAACAGGCCGAACGCGATCAGGATCAGGCCGCCGGCTGCCGCCACGTAGCGTGAGCGCACGCCGGTTACCGTGACCAGACCCACGTTCTGCGAGAACGAGGTGTACGGGAAGGTGTTGAACACGCCGCCGATCACCGTGCCCAGGCCATCGGCGCGCAGGCCGGCCGTCAGGTCGCTGCGGCTCAGCTTGCGGCCCGTGATGTCGGACAGCGCCAGGAACATGCCGGTGGACTCCACCAGTGTGATCAGCATGACGATGCACATCGACAGGATGGCGGTGATCTCGAATGTCGGCATGCCGAAGTGGAACGGCGTGATGACGGCCACGTAGCTCGCGTCATGCAGGCCGTCGAACGACACCTTGCCAAAGGCCATGGCCACCAGCGTGCCGACGATGATGCCGAGCAGCACCGCGCAGTTCGATACCAGTCCGCGGCCGTACTTGCTCAGCACGAGGATCACCAGCAGCACCAGCCCGGCGATGCCGAGGTTGGTCAGATCGCCGTAGGCAAGGTTGGGTACTTCCTTGACCACGCCATCGATCACGGCGCGGGTGGTGGGTTGTCCGCCACCGGCCCAGTTGATGCCCACCCGCATCAGCGACACACCGATCAGCGTGATCACGGTGCCGGTCACCACGGGTGGGAAGAGTCCCAGCATGCGCCCCATCATCGGCGCGATCAGGATGCCGAACAGTCCTGACGCGATCACCGCGCCATAGATGCCGAGCAAGCCGACGTTGGGATCGTTGCCGATGGCGATCATCGGTGCCACCGATGCGAACGTGACGCCCATCATCACCGGCAGCCGGATGCCGAACTTCCAGAAACCGATGGCCTGGATCAGCGTAGCCAGGCCCGCTGCGAAGAGGTCGGCATTGATCAGGAAGGCGAGCTGATCCTTGGGGAGCCTGAGCGCACCGCCGACGATCAGCGGAACCGCCACCGTGCCGGCATACATCACCAGTACATGCTGCAGGCCCAGCGCCAGCAACCGCCCGGAGGGCAGCCGCTCGTTTGTGAGATCCGTGGGGACCGTGGTGCTTGCGGAATTCATGGGTGTGTCTCCTCTCCTTTGGTTTTGGATGGGAACGCGCGCCGGGTTTTACCCTTGACCGTTTTGTCGGCGCCTCTTGTCGTGGGCACTTGTTGACGGTTCTTGTCCGGTTTCCTGCCGTGCCTCTGACGGGCGAATGTGGTGGCTAAACCGGTGGGTCTGCATCGGCAACAGGGGATGGCTGTTGCCCGGCGGCGGGAACATTGCGCTAGGTGGAGCGGCCCAGCACGCTGCGAAGATCGAAATTGCCTGGTTCATCGGGTTGCACGCGATCGGCGCACGCGCCAAGGTGGTGCGCCATGCGCGACTTGGCGAGGGCAGCGTCGCCCTGTTCCAGTGCGTCGAGAATCTCGTCGTGCTCGTCGAACGAACACGCGTTGTGGCCGGGGGCTTCCACGCTGGCGATCATCAGCGTCGTGCGCGACACCAGGCGACGCATCATCGTTACCAATAGTTCGTTGCCGGACAGCTCGGCCAGTGCGGTATGGAATTCGGCGGACAAGCGAATCCAGCGCGGACGCTCGTGAGTCAGGAACGCCTGGCGCTCGTCGTTCACCATCTTGCGCAGCGGGGCGATCACGGCACGCACGTTCGGCAGGGAAGCCAGCTTGTCGAGCACGGCACGCTCGAGCATCTGGCGCAGTTCGAACATGTCATGGGCCTCGTCCGTGGACGGGCTGGCGATGAACGCGCCACGGTTCGGTTCCAGATCCACCATGCCGTCGGCGGCCAGACGCGACAGCACCTTGCGCACGGTGTGGCGCGCGGTGGCATAGATCTCGCAAAGCGAGTGCTCCGTCAGCTTGGTGCGCGGCGGCAGGCGGTGCTCCATGATCGCGTCGTAGATCTCGTGATACATGCGCTCTTCCACCGATCCCTTGCGGGCAGGCTTGTTGTCGAGGGACGCAGGCAGTACGTCGGCGGCGGTGGGGGCAATGAGCTTGAGATTCTTGGACATCCTGGACACTCGCAAAAAAGCTGAAGGGGCGATGGTCAGTGATCGTAGCGACCGGTCATCAGATCGACATCAAGCGTCTTGATATTGGTCATACGGCTGCATGGATCTAAAAATTGTTGACAATTATTTGGATATGCAAGCACCATTGTCAACAAAACCGAGTACGGTTTTTGACAACCGCGGGTATCTACCGAGTTGTCACCGGGTCGGTGCAGGCGCATTGTCGCCACGCACCAACCTAGCGCCGGGATGCGTTGAAATACGTACCGAGCGGGCACCATTCCCCACAAATGGTGCTAGTGAAGGCAGCGGCGCCCCTCACAACCCACACTCCAAAGGAAGAACAGGATGGGACGCTTGACCACTCACGTTCTCGACACCGCAGCCGGCACGCCCGGCGCCGGCATGTCGGTTACCCTGCATAAAATTGTCGACAATCGTCGCGAGACCCTGAAGTCGATCCAGACCAACCACGACGGCCGTGCAGACCAGCCCCTGCTGGAAGGTGCCGACCTGCAGGTTGGCGTCTACGAACTCGATTTCGGCGCCGGCGACTACTTCCGCGCGCAGGGCACCAGGCTGCCCGAGCCCGCATTCCTCGACGTGGTAACCCTGCGTTTCGGCATTGCCGATACGAGCGGCCACTACCACGTGCCGCTGCTGGTCTCGCCGTGGTCGTACTCGACCTATCGCGGTAGCTGAAGCGGTCGGAAGGGAAAGGAGACAAGTCATGGAAGGCTACATTCTCGACTGGGCCAATCTGCTGTTGCGCTGGCTGCACGTCATCACCGCAATCGCCTGGATCGGCTCATCGTTCTACTTCGTCTGGCTCGACAACAGCCTGACGCCCCCCACCGACGAGAACCTGAAGGAGAAAGGTGTCGGCGGCGAACTCTGGGCCGTGCACGGCGGCGGCTTCTACAACCCGCAGAAGTACCTCTCGTCGCCGGCCAAACTGCCCGAGCATCTGCACTGGTTCTACTGGGAGTCGTATTCCACGTGGATGAGCGGCTTCGCGCTGTTCGTGGTGCTGTACCTGTTCAACGCGAGCACGTTCCTGATCGACAAGAACGTCTTCGACATGTCGCCGGGCGCGGCAGTCGGGTTCGCGGTGTCATACCTGATCGCCGGCTGGGTGGTCTATGACGCCATCTGCCGCATCTTCGGCAAGAGCGACAAGACGGTTGGTATCCTCGTGGCGATTTACGTGGGTGTGGCCGCATACGTGGCGTGCCATATCTTCTCGGGTCGCGCGGCATTCCTGCTGACCGGCGCGATGATCGCCACGATCATGAGCGCGAACGTGCTGTTCTGGATCATTCCGGGCCAGCGCAAGGTGGTGGCAGCCCTGCGGGCCGGCAAGCCGGTGGATCCGATCCACGGCAAGCGTGCCAAGCAGCGCAGCGTGCACAACACGTACTTCACGCTGCCGGTGCTGTTCGCGATGCTGTCGAACCACTACAGCATGACGTACGCGGCCAAGAACAACTGGGCCGTGCTGATCGCGATCATGCTGGCCGGCGTGTTCATCCGTCAGTTCTTCATCCTGAAGCACAAGGGCAAGATCAACATCGCGTGGCCGGCCGCCGGTGTGGCGTGCCTGGGCGTGGTGGCGTTCCTGATCGCACCGCAGCCGCGTCCGCAAGTGGCCAAGGCCGATGGCGCTGCCGCCAACGCGGTGAGCTTCGTCAAGGTGCAGGAGATCATGAACTCGCGCTGCGTGCAGTGTCATGCCGAGCAGCCGAAGATGATGCCGACGGCTGCCAAGGGCATCAAGCTCGATACCGTGGATGACATCAAGTCGCATGCCCAGCTGATCTATCAGCAGGCTGTGCAGCAGAAGGCGATGCCGCTGGGCAACGTCACGCAGATCACGGACGACGAGCGCGCATTGCTGGGCCAATGGTTCGAAGGCGGCGCCAAGACGACCAACTGAACACCAACTGAATCTGACCGGGCATCGGTGATCGACGGTTCGGAGGCTGCGCAGTTGGCAGTCGGCTGTACCGAACCGGCGAGGGTTTGAACGGGGCTTCGTGCCCCGTTTTTTTATTATTGCGTCGGTGCCTCAGCCGCCGACATTGAACAGCGCCAGCAGGCCCAGTACCAGGAAGATCGCAGCGGCGATCTTGTGCACCAGGGCGATGGGCATCTTGTTGGCGAACTTGTCGCCAAGCAGCACGGCAGGGGCATTGGCGAGCATCATCCCGAGCGTCGTGCCTGCTACCACGGCCAGGACTTCACCATGGAAACGCGCAGCCAGCGCCACGGTGGCGATCTGCGTCTTGTCGCCCATTTCGGCAAAGAAGAATGCCACGATGGTTGTACCCAGGATGCCGAGCGTGGTCTTGGCAGGCTTGGTGTCTTCGGCGTCGTCCAGCTTGTCCGGGATCAGCATCCATGCCGCCATGGCGATAAAGCCCAGGCCCAGGATCCACCGCAGGAGATTCGCGCCCAGCACATCGGTCAGCCATCCACCCAGTGCCCCGGCAAAACCGTGGTTGACCAGTGTGGCGATCAGGATGCCGAGAATGATGGGGATGGGTTTGCGATACCGTGCTGCGAGGACGAGCGAAAGCAATTGCGTCTTGTCGCCCATTTCCGCGAGCGCGACGATCCCTGTGGAGACGAGGAATGAGGATGCCATTTCTTATAGGTCGAATAACCGGGCCGAAGGCGCATCTGCGAGATGCCAATGACGCATGCCTTTCCCGGCCCGGCCAGAAAGGTATGGTCATCGGTCTCGCCAGGCGCCGGACGCAAGGTCCAGAGCTGCGCACGCCATAACTGCGGTGGCAGTCAAGTCTGTTGACGTACGCCCCTGTCTTCCGGATGCCGCATTGCGCGGCGCGGTGAGATCAGGGCGGCTACTCCCCAATGGAAGGCCGCATTGTAGCCAGAGCGGTGGATGATGTCCACCAATCCGGCGTAAATGCTAGTTTTTGAGAACGGTTCTCAGTAGATGGTGCGTATCAGACGGGGACCGGCGAGTTCTCGCTGGTCTGGCGACCGCGGAAATCGGTCCAGCAAAGTGCCTTGAAATCGTAGAGTTTGCAGCGGCGCGCCGTGCGGAAGTACCAGCGCCACGAGAAGTTCTCGATGATGATGCGGCCCGGCAGTGCGTGTTCGAGCAGTGCCTGGGCCTTCTTGAGCCGGTACAGCGGCACGCTCATGTCCACGTGGTGCGCGGTGTGCTCCATGATGTGATGCAGCGCGGCGCCGATACCCATGCCGAAGCGCAGGTGGACCGTGGTCGAGACGAACGGCTGCGCCTTGGACCACATCGGCTTGGTGTCGTACCACGCCACGCTCGTATGGGTGTGGTGCACGTACAGCACGAAGCCGACCGTGGTGTTCCAGATCAGGAACGGCAGCACGAAACCCGTGCCGATCATCAACAGGACCGACTGCTCCGTGGCCATCGCCAGCACTGCCAACGCACCGATCCACAGCGCGCCGAAGGCGGCGACCAGTGCGCAATCCCACATGAAGATTGCACGACGGGTTGCCATCTGGCGCTTGCTCGGGAAAAACAGCTTGAACCACCAGATTTCGATGAGGTAGTACAGGCCGGCGCCGAATCCATTACGGTAGATCCGCTCCATCACGCGGCGGCGGCGCGGCAGCGCGCGGAATTCTTCCAGCGAGTAGGGCGCCCACACGAAGTCGAAGCCCTTGAGATTGGTATAGCCGTGATGGACCACGTTGTGGCCCACTTCCCACAGGCTGTACGGCGTGAGCGACGGCAGGAAGGTCAGCCGGCCGAGCCATTTGTTCAGGCCGCGGTTGTCGGTCAGGCTCTGGTGGCAGGCGTCATGGCCGATGATGAACAGGCGGGCGATGATCAGGCCGGCCAGCACACCCAGACCGACCTTGGCCCACCATGCCGGCACCAGTACCACGCCGGCCAGCACTGCCGCGAACAGCAGATAGTCGAACGCGAACAGCATCAGCGCGCGCGGCGTGCTGCGGTCCCCGAGCGGGATCAGCCAGCTGCGGATGGTCTTGCGATTGGGAAAGGGGGCTTCGAACGCGATGGGTTCGGGCAGGGGAAGGTTGCCGCGTGTATGCGGCTGGCCGGGATTGCTGGCCCCAGCGTCGGCCGAGGCGTCGGCAGCAGATAGGGTGTCGGATCGGGCAGTCATCGATGTGTCAGGCTTGTCGGAGTCGAGGCTGCGCCCATCCTATACGGCAAAAGCGGAGGGGCGCATGAATCCGACAGGCTAGAAGGGTTTGATGACTGTTGTGTTGATCCCAATCAAGACACTTGGGCTATTAGGGATATTTCTGGTCAGGAATCGGAAGGTTGTTTGCGCTCGGACACCTTTCAGGACGCCATTGTGCGGGTGGCTTCGCCCATCACATAGACGTTGTCGATCACGCGGTCGTCGCCCAGCATGGCGAACGCGAAGAGTTGCTCTTCCAGCGTTTCGCAGCGGCTGCTGCGGCGTCCGATCAGCGGCGTGGCCTCCGGGTCCAGCACGATGAAGTCGGCTTCGCAACCTGTCTCGAAACTGCCCACGCGGTCCTGCCAGCCGAGCGCATCGGCCGCCGCGCGCGTGGCCAGGTAGAACATCCGCAGCGCGGTCAGGTGATAGCCGCCCATGCGCGCCACCTTGTGTGCGGCATTCATCGTGCGGAACATCGAGAACGACGTGCCGCCGCCCACGTCGGTGGCCAGTGTCACGTTGAGGCGATTGGCATCGGATTGGTGGAAGTCGTAGAAGCCGCTGCCCAGGAACAGGTTCGACGTCGGGCAATGTGCCACGGCTGCGCCGCTGTCGGCCAGGCGAACGCGGTCCTCGGGGTCGAGGTAGATCGCGTGGCCGTAGAACGCGCCAGGGCGCAGCAGGCTGTAGCGGTCATAGACGTCGAGGTAGCTGCGCGCATCGGGGAACAACTCCGCCACCCATTTCACTTCGTCGCGGTTTTCGGCAACGTGAGTCTGGATGAAAACATCCGAATGGGCGCGCGCGAGTTCGCCGCAGGCGGCCAGTTGGGCCTCGGTGGAGGTCGGGGCGAAGCGCGGCGTGATGGCATAGGCCAGACGGTCCTTGCCATGCCACTTCGAGATCAGGTCCGCCGAATCGCGCGCACCGGTCTCGGCGGTGTCGCGCAGGAATTCGGGGCAGTTGCGGTCCATCATCACCTTGCCGGTGATCATGCGCAGGTTGCGCGCCTGGCTGGCGGCGAACAGCGCATCGGCGGACGCAGCGTGCACGGTGCTCCACACCATCGCCGTCGTGGTGCCGTTGCGCAGCAGTTCGTCGGTGAAGAAGTCGGCCACGCCGCGCGCGTAGGTGGCGTCGCTGAAGCGGCGCTCCTCGGGGAAGGTGTACGTGTCGAGCCAGTGCAGCAGGCCCGGCGACGGCGACGCGATGATATCGGTCTGCGGATAGTGGACGTGCGTGTCGATAAAGCCCGGCACGATCAGCTTGCCGCGATGATCGATGACTTCGGCGCCAACCGGGATGTCGTGCGACAGGTCTGCGTAGGCACCGGCCGCAGCGATGTGGCCGTTCGTGACGATCAGCAGGCCGTCTTCCCAATACTCGTAGGCATCCTCATGAAACTGCGGATCGCGCAGGAAATGGAGGATGCGGCCGCGCACGGCGCGGGTGCCGGAGGTGTTCGGGAAGGAGGGGGCGGTCGTCGTCATCGTCTTGTCTCAGGGGCGGCCGGAGCCAGCGCCCGCGCGGATCTTGCGATCTTGCAGCGGGCGCGGCGCCGGCATTCTTCGTATGTGCCCGGTCAGGTCGTGGGGTTCACGTTGGCCGTTGCAGGCGGGTGGGTGGGCGTGGCCGACCAGAAGTGGTCGACTTCGGCCAGGAAATCGGCTTTCCGCGCGTCCGGCAGGAAGGCCGCTTCGAAACTGTTGCGGGCCAGCTTGTAGGCGTCTGCAGCATCCAGCGGCAGCGCATCGAACGTGGCTTCCCAGTTGGCGTTCATGTAGCCGCCGAAATACGCAGGATCGTCCGAGTGCAGCGTCACGGCCACGCCAGCATCCAGCAGCTTTTTCAGCGAATGATCGGCCAGGTCCGGGTACACCTTCAGCTTCTGGTTCGACAGCGGGCACACGGTCAGCGCGATGCGTTCGCGAGCGAGGCGCTGCACCAGTGCGTCGTCGTCGATGGCACGCACGCCGTGGTCGATGCGCTCCACCTTGAGGATGTCCAGGGCATCCGTCACGTATTGCGCCGGGCCTTCCTCGCCAGCGTGGGCCACCAGCCGCAGGCCCAGTTCCTTCGCACGGGCAAACACGCGAGCGAATTTCTCGGGCGGGTTGCCACGCTCGGACGAATCGAGTCCCACGCCGACGAAGCGGTCGCGATACGGCAGCGCGGCTTCGAGCGTGGCGAACGCGTCTTCCTCGGAAAGATGGCGCAGGAAGCAGAGAATCAGGCTGCTCGAAAAATCGTATTCGGTGCTGGCCTGCGCCAGCGCGTCGGAAATACCGTCGATCACGGTGCCCATCGGCACGCCACGTTCGGTGTGGGTTTGCGGATCGAAAAAGATCTCGGCATGGCGCACGTTGTCGGCGGCGGCGCGCTTCACGTAGTCCATCGTCATGTCGAAGAAATCTTCCTCGGTCAGCAGCACGCTGGCACCGGCGTAGTAGATATCCAGGAACGACTGCAGGTCCGTAAAGGCGTAGGCGGCGCGCAACGCTTCCACATCGGCATAGGCCAGCTTGACGTTGTTGCGCTGGGCCAGCCGGAAGATGCGCTCGGGTTCGAGCGTGCCTTCGATATGCACGTGCAATTCGGCCTTGGGGGTACGGCGGATCTTGTCCGCCAGCGCGGCATCAATGGTCATGGGGCCTCATTTTTCTATGACGACGGCCGGATCGCGGCCGTCTTGTTACGGATGCATCGCCTCCAGCCGGTGAGCGGACAGCGCAGCAATGCGCTGGTCGCGAACCTGAAGCAGCTGGGCGACGATGGCTACCGCAATCATAGCCGGTGCCTTGTCTGTGATGCCTGCCACACCCATCGGGCATGTCATTTCGGGGAAGCGCGCGGGGTCGATACCGTGCTCCACCATGCGGTGCTCGAACTTGGCACGCTTGGTTTTCGAGCCGATCAGTCCGAAGTACGCAAAGTCGTTGCGACGGAAGATCCGCTCGCACAAGCTCTGATCGAGCGCATGGCTGTGCGTCATGACCAGGAAATACGTGCCGGCAGGTGCTTGATCCACCACGGCTTCCGGTGAGTCGGTGGCTTCCGCCTCGACGTTGGCGGGCAGGCCGCCCGGAAACAGCGTGTCGCGCTCATCCACCCAATGCACGGTACACGGCAGCGTGGCGAGCACCTTGACCAGTGCGTGGCCCACGTGACCCGCGCCGAACAGCACCATGTGCATGGGCGAGGGCACGAGCGTGTCGATCCACGTATCGTCGGCATGCAGCGTCACCGATGGCAGCAGTGCGCGGCTTTCCGACACGGTAACGTCGCCGGACAGTGCCACCGTCCGTTGCAGCGACTTGCCTTCGGCGAACGATGCTTCGAGCGCGTCGAGCCACGCCAGATCCGCTGTGCCGAGCACCTCGAACGCGAGTTTCACCACGCCGCCGCAGCACTGGCCCAGCGCGGGCCCAAGCGGAATCCGCTCGATGCGGCGGTGCGGATTGCCCCGGACATGGCGATTGGCCAGCATGGCCCGCGCGATGTCCATGCCGCGCCATTCCAGATGGCCGCCGCCGATCGTGCCGACGAGGTCGTCGGCCGTCACCAGCATCCGGATGCCGGCTTCGCGCGGCGCGGAACCCTTGACCTCGGCAATCGTGACCATGGCCACGGGCACGCCGGCCCGCAGCCAGCGGGCGGCATCGGCGAATCGGAATGGCTTGAGCGGGGCGTCCTGCATGATGTTTCCTTGCTCGCGTCAGGCGGTGGCGCCGGTGGTTGCCTGCACGGCTTCCACGGCGTCCAGAATCGCTTCGCTCGTGGCCGGGGCGCGCAGCGGCGGGTTGACCTGGTAGTCACCCACGGCAGCAATCGCATCACGGATCGCGAAGAACACCGAGAACGGCAGCAACAGCGGCGGCTCGCCGACGGCCTTCGAACGGTGAATGCTATCCTCGACGTTCTCGTTCTGGAACAGCCGCACGTGGAAGCCTTCCGGCACGTCGTTGATCGTCGGGATCTTGTACGTGGACGGTGCGTGCGTCATCAGCTTGCCCGCCGCGTTCCACCACAGTTCCTCGGTGGTCAGCCAGCCCATGCCCTGCACGAACGCGCCTTCCACCTGGCCGATGTCGATGGCCGGATTCAGCGATTTGCCTGCGTCGTGCAGCGCATCGGCGCGCAGCAGCTTCCACTCGCCAGTCAGCGTATCGACGAGCACTTCCGAGCACGCAGCACCGTACGCGAAGTAGTAGAACGGCCGGCCATGCAGTGCTTTCTGGTCCCAGTACAGTTTGGGCGTGGTGTAGAAACCATCGGACCACAACTGCACGCGCGACACGTAGGCTTCACGCACGAGGTCGCCGAACGGCATGCGCAGTTCGCCGGCGATCACCAGATCGTCGTTGAAGCGCACGGTGGAGACTTCCACGCCGGCCTTGCGCGCGGCAAACTCGGACAGGCGTTCGCGGATCTGGCGCGCGGCGTCCTGCGCGGCCTTGCCGTTCAGGTCGGCGCCGGTCGAGGCCGCCGTGGCCGAGGTGTTGGCAACCTTGCTGGTGTCGGTCGCGGTCACGCGCACGCGTTCCATGCGGATACCCAACTCGTGCGCCACCACCATCGCCACCTTGGTGTTCAGGCCCTGCCCCATCTCGGTGCCGCCGTGATTCACGAGCACCGAGCCATCGTTGTAGACATGCACCAGCGCGCCGGCCTGGTTGTAGTGCGCCACGTTGAACGAGATACCGAACTTCACGGGCGTGATGGCGATGCCCTTCTTGAGGATCGGACTCGTCGCGTTGAACGCTCGCGTGGCCTCGCGGCGTGCCTGGTACTCGCTGGACACCACCAGTTCGTCGATCAGTTCATGGATGACGTTGTCTTCCACGGTCTGGCCGTACGGCGTGACGTTGCGCTCGCCCTTGCCGTAGAAGTTGGCGCGGCGGACCTCAAGCGAATCCTTGCCAACATTGCGCGCCACGTTGTCGAGGATGTACTCGATGGCAAACGCGCCCTGCGGACCGCCGAAGCCGCGGAAGGCCGTATTGCTCTGCGTGTTGGTCTTGCCGCAGTAGCCGTCGATCTGCACGTTCGGCAACCAGTAGGCGTTGTCGAAGTGGCAGATCGCGCGGGTCATCACCGGGCCCGACAGGTCGGCCGAGAAACCGGCGCGCGACACCATCTCCACGCGCACGCCTTCGAGGCGGCCTTCGTCGTCATGGCCCACGTCGAAGTCGAACGTGAAGTCGTGGCGCTTGCCGGTGATCATCATGTCGTCGTCGCGGTCCGGACGCAGCTTGACCGGGCACAGCAGCTTCCATGCCGCCAGCGCGGCGCAGCACGCGAACATGGCCGATTGCGATTCCTTGCCGCCGAAGCCGCCGCCCATGCGCCGGCATTCCACCAGCACCTGGTGCGCGTGCCAGCCGAGCATGTGGGCCACGGCGTGCTGCATTTCGGTGGGATGCTGCGTGGAGCACCACACGTGCATGCCATCGTTCTCGCGCGGCGCGGCGTAGGCGATCTGCCCTTCGAGGTAGAACTGCTCCTGTCCGCCCAGGCGGATGTGGCCGCTGTCGCGATGCGCTGCCGACGCCAGATGCGCGGCGGGCTCGCCACGCGTCAGGTGCATCGGCGCCAACACGTAGCTGCCCGCCGCGTGCGCGGCCTCGGGCGACAGCACCGGCGGCAGGTCTTCGTAATCGATGTCGGCCAGACGTGCGGCACGGCGCGCGGCGTCATGCGAGGTGGCCACGACGATAAAGATCGGCTGGCCGATGAACTGCACGGTGTCTTTCACCAGGATCGGATCGTCGTGGATGATCGGGCCGCAGTCATTGACACCGGGGATGTCATCGACGGTCAGCACGGTCACCACACCCGGCGCCTTGCGCACGCGGTCGAGGCCGACCGATTTCAGTCGCGCATGCGCCTTGGTGCTCATGCCGAGCGCGGCGTGCAGCGTGCCGGCCAGTTCGGGAATGTCGTCGGTATAGGTGGCGGTGCCCGCCACGTGCAGATGGGCCGATTCGTGCGGGCGCGAGATGCCCACTTGCGGCGTGGACTCTGCGGCCACGCTGGCGTCGAGCAGGAAGGGTTCGGTTTGCTTGTTCATGCTGACTCTCCTCAGACGCTTGCGGTTTCACCAGCACCCACGGCCTCGCCAGCGCCCAGCGCGCGGACATTGACCATGGCAGCGGGGAGGGCGCCATCGCGCGTCTCCAGCCAGAAGCGATAGAGCAGGTTGGCGGCGCCGCGCGAGCGGTAGGCCGCGGTAGCGCGCATATCGGAAAGCGGCGTGTAGTCCTGACCCAGTGCAGCCATGCCGGCGCGCACCGTGGTTTCGTTCCACGGCTGGCCCGTCAGGGCGGCTTCCGCCAGCGGGGCACGCTTGGGTGTGGCGGCCATGCCGCCAAAGGCGATGCAGGCAGACTTGACGATGCCATCTTCGACATCGATGCCGAACGCTGCGCACACGGCCGAGATGTCCTCGTCGAAACGCTTGGACAGCTTGTACGTGCGGAAATGCTGCGGTCCCTTCACCGGCACGCGCAGGCCCGCCACGAACTCGCCTTCGACCATGGCAGTCTTCTGATAGGCGAGGTACAGGTCTTCCAGCGGCATCGTACGACGGGTCTCGCCACGCTGCAGCACCACCTCTGTGCCCAGCGCAATCAGGGCCGGCATCGAGTCACCGATCGGCGAGCCGTTGGCGATGTTGCCGCCCAGCGTGCCCGCGTTGCGGATTGGCAGCGACGCAAAGCGCTTCCACAGTTCGGTCAGATCGGGGTGCGTTTCGGCCAGCGCGGCGTAAGCCTTTTCCAGCGTCACGGCCGCGCCGATCTCGATAACGCCATCGCGCTTGGCCATGCCGGTCAGGTCTTCCACCTGGCCGACGTAAAGCAGGTTGCCCAGTTCACGGAACTGCTTGGTCACCCACAGGCCCACGTCCGTGCTGCCAGCCAGGATGCGGATGCCAGGCTCGGCGGCCTTGATCGCGCCGAACTCGGCGGCGGTGCGCGGGGCGTAGAAATGCTGGCCGCGCACGCTGTAGTGGAAGGTCTCGCCGCGCTTGAGGTTACGCAGCGTATCGGCAATCTGCTTCGGATTCAGGCGGCTGGCCGTCGGCGCGGGCAGGGCCATCATGCGCTGGCCGGCATCGACGATCGGGCGATAGCCGGTGCAGCGGCACAGGTTGCCGGTCAGCGCATCGCAGATTTCCTGCCGAGGGGGCGGGGCGGCGCCGGGCGTGTGCTGCTGGTACAGCGCCCACAGCGACATGACGAAGCCGGGCGTGCAGAAGCCGCATTGCGAGCCATGACACTCCACCATCGCTTCCTGCACCGGGTGCAGCGCGCCGTCGGCCTGGCGCAGGTCTTCCACCGTGATCAGCGCCTTGCCGTCGAGCGTGGGCAGGAACTGGATGCAGGCGTTGACGGCCTTGAACTCGACATCGCCGTCCTGTTTGAGCTCGCCCAGCACGACGGTGCAGGCACCGCAGTCGCCTTCGGCACAGCCTTCCTTGGTGCCGGTGCAGCGCACGTCTTGACGCAGGTACTGCAGGACAGTGCGGGTGACGGGGGCGTCTGCCACTTCCTGGACCTGGCCGCGGTGGAAAAAGCGGATGGTTTGCGTCTCCATGGTCTTCTCTCTTTCGGGGATGGTTGCAAACATAGCATTGGCCCTTTGATGCAATATTCGGCCCATGTGATATGCCCCATCAAGGCGCGCCCAAGGCGACGCGCCTGCGCCGGAACTCCAGCCCCATGGCGGCCTGGCGGCGTTTCTCCGGGTCTTCCCGTAGTTGGGGCGCTGTGGGCGTCCGAATTGACCGCATCGGGGGTGGCTGTCATACACTATGCGCCGTTCCCTTCCCCCACGCCAGCCACGCCCCGCCCGAGAGAGCGCAGGCGCGTGGCGGCATCTGCCATGCACGGACGCGACCATCTCGATACTTACCTGCTGCGGGTACTGCACACCCTGCTCACCGAGCAGAGCGTGACCCGCACCGCCGTCCGGCTGGGCCAGTCGCAGCCGGCCATCAGCAATACGCTGAAGCGCCTGCGCGAAATTACTGGCGACGCCATCCTGGTGCGCGGCAAGAGCGGCATGGTGCCCACCGAGCGAGGCCGCGAGTTGTTGCTGCTGGCCGAGCAGAGTCTGGCGGCGATGGACCGCATCGCGCGTCCGCCGCAGCAGTTCGATCCGGCCACGACGACGCGCACGTTTCACCTGGGCGCGCCGGACTACCTCGACGCCTTCTTCCTGCCGAATATCGTTGAACGCGTGCGCCGGCTGGCGCCGGGCGCCAAGCTGTTCATCCATCCGATGACGCAGTCGGCGGACTTTCTCGATGCGCTGGAGCAGGGCCATCTCGATATCGTGGTGGGCAACTGGCTGTCGCCGCCCGAGCATCTGCACATCTCGCCGCTGTTCGACGATGAAGTGGTCTGCATGCTCGGCGCCCAGCACCCGCTGGCCCGCCACGGGCTGACGCTGCGGCACTACCTGGAAATGCCGCACCTCGCCCCGGCGCCGTACGCGTCGATGCAGCGCAGCATGATCGACCAGGCGCTGGCCGAGCAGGGCTACAAGCGCAATATCCAGGTTACGCTGCCGTATTTCGGGCTGGTGCCTTACGTGCTGATGAAAACCGACATGGTGTTCACCACGGGCCGCCAGTTTGCCGCTCACTATGCCCAGTACCTGCCCATCCGGATGGTGCCTTCGCCGGTGTCGTTCCCGCGCATGCGCTTCTACCAGCTCTGGCACGAGCGCTGCCACGCCGCGCCGGACGTGATGTGGCTGCGTCGCATGATTGCCGAAGTGGCGTCCGACCTGCCGCAATTGCCGCGCCTCGAACCCGTGCCAGCCAACCAAGGCTGAATCGGGTGGGGGAGTGCCGATAGGGGCATAATCGCGTCAAAGGCGCAGGCTGGCGGCGACGGGATTACACTGCCTCGAAGCGCATTGCGCCAATGCGCTGCAAACGAGGACTCCCATGCTCGAAACCGCCGCGCTGGCCGCCGGCATGTCCTGGGCCAGCGGCTTCCGTCTCTATCTGGCCGTGCTGACTGCCGGGGTGCTGGCGCGTCTTGGCTGGCTCGATCTCCCGTCCGGACTCCAGGTGCTGGCATCGTGGTGGGTGATCGGCGTAGCCGCCATCCTGACCGTGACCGAGTTCGTGGCGGACAAGGTGCCCGGTTTCGACACCGCCTGGGACGGCATCCAGACATTCATCCGTATTCCCGCCGGGGCCATCCTGGCTGCCGCCGCGTTCGGCCACATGGACCCGCAATGGACCGTGGCGGCCGGCCTGGTGGGCGGTACGCTGGCAGGCACCGCCCATGCCACCAAGGCCGGTACGCGGGCGCTGATCAATGTCTCGCCCGAACCTTTTTCCAACTGGGTGGCCTCATTCACCGAAGATGTGGGCACGATAGGCGGCCTGCTGCTGGCGATCTTCCTGCCGGTGGTGTTCTTCGTGCTGCTGGGCGTGTTCCTGCTGGTGGCCATCTGGTTGCTGCCCAGGCTTTGGCGCGGGGTCAAGCGGCTGCACGCGGGGCTGCGCGGTGTGGGGCGTGGTTCCGCAGAGGGGCCGCCCCGCCGGCCGTGACTGCGATATCCCTTTTTACTTCCTGAATACAGATTTCCCGATAGCCAACTGCCGATGCCAGCCGAGACCGTTTCCGTCGATCCCCCCGTCCGATTCTCCGCGTGGCGCCAGGCCCTGCGCATGGCCCGCCGCGACTGGCTGGCTGGTGAACTGACGCTGCTGCTGTTTGCGCTGGTGCTGGCCGTGGCGGCGCTCTCCAGCGTGGGTTTCCTGGCCGACCGCATGCGGCTGGGGCTGGAGCGCGATGCGCGGCAAATGATCGGTGCCGATGTTCGCCTGAGCGCCGATCAACCCTTCGACACGGCCTTTATCGACCGGGCGAAGCGCGATGGATTGCAGGTGGCGCAGACCGTGACGTTCCCTAGCATGGCCACGGCGCGTCCGGCCGGGGCACCGGAAGGAGGGGAGGCCGCCAGCCAACTGGCCGCGCTCAAGGCCGTCAGCGACGGCTACCCGCTGCGCGGCGGCCTCAAGCTGGCGCAGGCACCCGGCGGCGACGAAGCGGCGGCGAACGGCATCCCGGCCCCCGGCACGGCCTGGGTGGACGAGGCGCTGCTGGGATCGCTGAACCTGCGCATGGGCGACAGCATCCAGCTGGGCAGCCAGACGTTCCGCATCGAACGCATCATCACGCAGGAACTCGATCGGGGCGCCGGCTTCATGAACTTTGCGCCGCGCGTGATCTTCCCGATGAGCGATCTGGAAGCGACCAGGCTAATCGGCTGGGGCAGCCGCGTGACGTACCGCCTGCTGGTGGCGGGCCCCGATGCCGCAGGGCAGGCGTACCAGAAGTGGGCCGCCGACGAGATCGAGCAGAAGCATTTGCGCAACATGCATGTGGAATCGCTCGAATCGGGTCAGCCGCAGATGCGTGCCACGCTGGACCGCGCCGAGCGGTTCCTGTCGCTGGTGGCGGTGTTGTCGGCGATGATCGCCGCCGTGGCCATCGCAATGTCCGCGCGCCGGTACATGCAGCGCCACACCGACGCCTGCGCGGTCTACAAGTGCATGGGCCTGTCGCGGCGACAGATCCTGGCTGCGTTCGGCATCGAGTTCCTGCTACTGGGACTGGGCGGTGCACTGGTCGGGGTGGCGATTGGTTACGCCGCGCACTATGGGCTGCTCAAGTCGCTGGGCGGCGTGCTGCAGGTTTCGCTGCCGCATCCTTCGCTGGTGCCGGCGCTTGTCGGCATGGCGGCCGGGCTGGTGCTGTTGGTGGGGTTTGCGCTGCCGCCGCTGCTTGCGCTCACGCGCGTCGCGCCGCTGCGCGTCTTACGGCGTGACATCGGTCCGCCGCCCGTTTCGGCGTGGATCGCCTATGCGCTGGGGCTGGTCGCCTTCGTGGCGCTGCTGCTGGTGGCCGCGCGCGATGTGAAACTCGGCATCACCACGGCAGGCGGCTTCGTGGGCGCGGGCGCGGTGTTCGCCGTATTGGCGCTGGTGCTGCTGCTGGCATTCTCGCGCGCCATGCGTGGCCGGGCGCGCGGCAGCGTGGGATGGCGCTTTGCGCTGGCCGTGCTGGAGCGGCGCCGGGGGGTAACGGTGCTGCAGACGGTGGCGCTGGCGGTGGGACTGATGGCGCTGCTGCTGCTCGGCATGACGCGCAACGACCTGATCGATTCGTGGCGCAACGCCACGCCGGCCGATGCGCCGAACCGCTTCATCATCAACATCCAGCCCGACCAGCGCGAGCCGCTGCGCGACATGCTGGCCAGTAGCGGCGTGGACGACAGGCTGTTCCCGATGGTGCGCGGCCGCCTGATCCAGATTGGCGAGCGCGCGGTGCAGGCCGATAGCTATCGCGAGGACCGTGCGCGCAGACTGGTGGAGCGCGAGTTCAATCTTTCGTATATGGACGCGCTGCCGGAAGGCAACGAGGTGGTGGCGGGTAAATGGGATCTGGGTCAGGGCAATGGTGGGGCCTCGGTGGAAGAGGGCATCGCCAAGACCCTGAACATTCGGCTGGGCGATACGCTGCGCTTCGACATAGCGGGCCAGACCGTGGAAGCGCCGGTCACGTCGTTGCGCAAGCTCGAATGGGGTTCGATGCGCGTCAATTTCTTCGTCATCCTGCCCACGGCCCGGATGCATGACATGCCAGCCACGTACATCACGGCGTTCCATCTGCCGCCTGCCCAGGCGGCACTCGGCAACAAGCTCACTGCGGCCTTTCCGAATATCACTGTGGTCAATACGGACCTGATCCTGCGTCAGGTTCAGGGCGTGCTCGATCAGGTCATCGCCGCCGTGGAGTTCCTGTTCATCTTCACGCTGCTGGCCGGTGTCACCGTGCTGTACGCAGCACTGTCCGGTGCGCGCGACGAACGCAAGCGCGACGCGGGCCTGCTCAAGGCGCTGGGCGCGTCCGCGGCGATGGTGCGGCAGACCCAGTACGCGGAGTTTCTCGTTGTGGGCGGCCTGGCCGGGCTGCTGGCCAGCCTGGGCGCCGTCGCCGTGGGCTGGGGCCTGTCCCAGTTCGTGTTCGACTTCCCCTACCGTTTCAACGCGTGGATTCTGCCCGTGGGCGTGGTTTCTGGCATGCTGTGCGCTTTTGCGGGCGGCTGGCTGGGTTTGCGCGAGGTGCTGCGCCAACCGGCACTGGCCACGCTGCGCGATGTGAATTGAGCCAGCCATGAGTGACGACACCACCAACAACGACAACAACGACAATAACGACAACAACGAACAGCGCGAGGAAATCACCGCCTACGAACTGCTGGGCGGCGAGGCGCGCGTGCGCGAACTCGTGGACCGTTTCTACGACCTGATGGACCTGGAGACGGAGTTCGCCGGCCTGCGGGCGCTGCATCCGCCGACGCTCGACGGTTCGCGCGACAAGCTGTTCTGGTTCCTGTGCGGCTGGCTGGGCGGCCCGAACTACTTCATCGACCGCTTTGGCCACCCGAAGCTGCGCGCACGCCATTTACCCTTCGAGATCGGCACGAGCGAGCGCGACCAGTGGATGCGCTGCATGGCGCTGGCGATGCAGGATGTCAACGTGCCCGAGACGCTGCAGATGCGGCTGATGCAGGCGCTGTTTCAGACGGCCGACTGGATGCGCAATGTCCAGCGCTGAAACGTCGAGGATTCCCGCCGCCGCGCAAGCCGTCCTCGATTTCTGGTTCGGCTTGCCCGGCTCCAATGTGTGGAATCAGACGCGGCGCGAGTGGTTCATCAAGTCCGATGCGTTCGATGCGGAAATCCGCACAAGGTTTCTTGCCGACTGGCAGGCCGCGCATGACGGCGCCCCGGATGACTGGTCTGTGACCCCGGCCGGCGCTTGCGCGCGGATCGTGCTGCTCGACCAGTTCCCGCGCAACATGTTCCGCGGCGACGCGCGCAGCTTTGCCACGGACGCCCAGGCGCTGACGCTGGCACAACGCCTGCTGGCCGATGGCCGGGATCGGCAAATGCCCACGCCATGGCACCGCATGTTCTGCTATCTGCCGTTCGAGCATGCAGAGGACATGGCGCAGCAGAACATCTCGGTACGGGAATTTACGGCACTGCGGGAGGACACGGCGGGTGCCGTCGATGTGGTGGAGTGGGCCGAGAAGCATCGGGACTTCGTCGCCCGTTTCGGGCGGTTCCCGCACCGCAACGCGGTGGTCGGGCGTGCAACCTCGGAAGAGGAAGCGGCTTTCCTGAAGCAGCCGGGGTCGCGTTTCTAGCTGCGCAGTGCCGCGTGCCTTTGGCGCCGCCCAATCGGGGCGGGTGGGCCGCTGTGCTTATAATCCCAATCCTGCCGATCGAAGTTCTGTCCAGATATCCATGGAAGCCAAGCCGCAAACTGGCCCGCGTCGTACCCGGGACCGCATTCTCGATGTTTCGCTGCGCCTGTTCAACGAACTGGGCGAACCGAACGTCACCACCACGACGATCGCGGAGGCCATGGAGATCAGTCCCGGCAACCTCTACTATCACTTCCGCAACAAGGACGACATCATCAATTCCATCTTCGTGCGCTTCGAGCAGGAGATGGAGCGCCGCCTGAGGATGCCGGAGGACCACAAGGCTACGCTGGGCGAGAGCTGGGACTACCTGCAGTACATGTCCGAGTTCCTGTGGAATTACCGCTTCCTGTACCGCGACATCAACGACCTGCTGGCGCGCAACCGGATGCTGGAGACCAACTTCAAGCGCATCGTCGAGCAGAAGAAGCGCTTCGCGCTGGAGATCTGCCGCCAGTTCCAGGAAGACGGCGACATGGATGCCACGCCGGAACAGGTGGATGCGGTCTGCACCAATATCGTCGTGATCGCCACGTACTGGCTGTCTTTCCAGTTCGTGCAGCACCCGCGCCAGTACAACGATCCCGAACAGATTCGCGGCTATCTGCACGGCTCCAGCTATCACATCTTCTCGATCCTCGCGCCCTACCTGCGCGGCAAGGCGCGCGAGGCGTTCGACCAGTTGGCGCGCGACTACGCCACGCAGAAGGCCGCTGACGACAAGGCCCGTGCCGACAAGGAGCGCAAGTGAGCACGAGCACGATGACATCGATCTGCGTCTATTGCGGCTCCAGCCCGGGATTCCGGCCGGAGTATGCCGAGGCCGCCCGAACGCTGGGCCAGCGCATGGCCGAGCAAGGTCTGGCACTGGTCTACGGCGGTGGCAAGGTCGGCCTGATGGGGATCGTGGCGGATAGCGTGATGGCACACGGCGGTACGGCCATCGGCGTGATCCCCGATGCGCTGATGCAGAAAGAGGTGGGCCATCGCGGCCTGACCGAACTGCACGTCGTGCGCAATATGCACGAGCGCAAGCAGATGATGGCCGACCGCTCCGATGCCTTCATCGCCATGCCGGGGGGAGTCGGTACCTTCGAGGAACTGTTCGAGACCTTTACGTGGGCCCAGCTCGGCTATCACGACAAGCCCGTGGGGCTCCTCAACGTGGCGGGTTTCTACGATGGGATGCTGGCCTTCCTGAACCACGCCGTGGGCGAGGGATTCCTGAAACAGGTACACGCCGACATGCTGCATGTATCGGATCGCGCCGAAGACCTGATCGGCAAGCTCGCGGCGGCGCCGCGCGTACACGTCGACAAATGGCAGGCGGGGCGCGAGAAAACCTGACGGCGCCCTGACGCGGCGCTGCTGATCCTATTTCAGCAGCGCTCCCACCCAGTGCACCAGGTGTGGTCCGCCAATCGCCAGCCACGTCCCGCCACACAGCACCAGCGCCAGCATCACCGCCGCACTGCCGAAATCCTTGGCGCGCTTCGAGAGACTGTGGCGTTCCAGCGAGATCCGGTCGATGGCTGCCTCTACGCTGGAGTTCAGCAGTTCCACGATCAGTACCAGCAGCAGCGTACCGAGCAGCAGCACGCGCTCCACGATCGATACCGGCAGCAAAAACGCGCACGGCGCCAGGATGACCACCAGCGTCAGTTCCTGGCGAAACGCACTTTCTTCCAGCACGGCGAAGCGCAGGCCCGACAGCGAGTTGATACCCGCATGCCACGCCCGGCTCAAGCCGCGATTGCCCTTGTGGGGATTCTTTTCTACGGAGTAGTCGGCGTCCACTTCAGCCGCCGTTCGGGCGGTGGTCGGCCGAGGCAGCGACGGATCTCGCGGTTGCGTGGGGTGAGACTTGGCCATGATCGGGTGCGACGGGTTGTACCGGGTTGTCGGTGCCGCCCGCCTGGGGTGCCAGCGGACGCAGGTGCGCGAGGAACTGCTCGGATGCCGCGCGCCAGGAGAATTTCTCGGCATGCGCGCGGGCCGTTGCGCGGTCGATGCGCAGGGCTTCCAGGCAGGCTTCCCGCAGGTCTTCGTGCATGACGCCAGCCGGGCTGTCGCCGAGCACGTCGATCGGCCCCGTCACCGGATAAGCCGCCACGGGCAGGCCGCTGGCCAGCGCTTCGAGTAGAACCAACCCAAACGTATCGGTCCGGCTTGGGAACACGAAAATATCTGCGGAAGCATACACCTTTGCCAGTTCTGGCTGTTTGAGCACGCCCAGATAGTTTGCAGACGGATACCGCGACTTCAGTGCCGCCAGGGCCGGCCCATCCCCCACGACCCATTTGGAGCCGGGGAGGTCGAGTTGCAGGAAGGCCTCGACGTTCTTCTCCACTGCCACGCGACCCACGTAGAGGAAGATCGGATGCGCCGTGTTTAAAACGTTTGCTCGCTGCGCGGTAAAGACATCGAGATCCACGCCGCGTGTCCACAGCACCCCGTTGGTGATGCCGTAGTGCTGCAGGTCGTCAAGCACGACCGGCGTGGGTGCCATGACCGCGCGCGCCGGTCCATGGAACCAGCGCAGGAAGCGGTAGGTCCATGCCAGCGGAATGCCGAAGCGTGCCTGCACATACTCCGGAAAGCGTGTGTGGTAGGCCGTGGTGAATGGCAGGCGGTGCTTCATCGCATATGCGCGTGCCGCCAGGCCGAGCGGGCCTTCCGTGGCGATGTGGAGCGCCTCGGGGCGAAATTGTTCGATGCGTTGGCGCACCCGGCCCGATGGCAGGATCGAGAGGCGGATTTCGGGATAGGTGGGGCAGGGCACCGTGCGGAATTCCAGCGGTGTGAGCAGGTCCACCGTGTGGCCCATGGCCTCGAGTTCGCGGCGCGTGGACTTCAGGGTGCGCACCACGCCGTTGACCTGCGGTTCCCAGGCATCGGTGACGATCATGACTCTCATCGGGAGACTCCTTGCGGCGGTTCAGGCCGGATGTTGGGGATGCGTGGGGTGCGTGGTATCGCTGCGCACGTTGGCCATCGCAGCGGTACCACGGAAGGGATGCCGCTCAGGCGGCGACTGTTGCGCTGCGGCGGCGACGACGGCTGACCGGCTCGGGCGGATCGATCAGCGTTGTCCAGTAGATGATCTTCAGCTCGCCCTCCATGGTCTCCACCAGTGCGGAGAGGCTTTCCACCCAGTCGCCGTCGTTGCAGTAGAGCTGGCCGTCCACCTCGCGGATCTCGGCCTTGTGGATGTGGCCGCAGACCACGCCATCGCAGCCGCGTCGGCGCGCTTCGTCCACCATCGCGTGTTCGAACGAGTTGATGTAGCTCACTGCGTTCTTGACCTGATGCTTCAGGTATTGCGAAAGCGACCAGTACTCGAAGCCGAGCCGGGCGCGCACGCGGTTGAAGTGCCGGTTCAGCGCCAGGATCATCGTGTAGAGCGAGTCACCCAGATGGGCGAGCCACTTGGCATGCTGTACCACCCCGTCGAACAGGTCGCCGTGCACCACCCAGAGCCGCTTGCCGGTGGCGGTCACGTGGACCGTATCCTCGCGCACGGTGATATCGCCAAACGCCATGCCGTCGAACTGGCGCGCGGCTTCGTCGTGGTTGCCCGGCACGTAGATGACCTCGGTGCCCTTGCGTGCCTTGCGCAGCAGCTTCTGCACCACGTCGTTGTGGCTTTGCGGCCAGTACCACCCTCGGCGCAACTGCCAGCCGTCGATGATGTCACCCACGAGGTACAGCACGTCGGAGTCGTTGTGCTTCAGGAAGTCGAGCAGGTAGGTGGCCTGGCAGCCTGGCGTGCCGAGGTGGATGTCGGACAGCCAGATCGCCCGGTAGCGATGCATCGGCGATTCGTTGTCGGCGGTGGAGCGGCAGGCGGCGCTATCGCCCGGATGCAGCGCGGCGTGTGCGGTGGGGGTGTCGGCAGGCAGGTCTACGGGCGGCGGCATGAAGGCCGCAAAGGCGGCGGACATCTGGGCAGATATCGGGAGTGCCACGTCGGGCTTGCCGCGCAGGCGTTGCGCGAGCCGCGAAACACTACCGCGTGTAGATCGGATGGCTTGCATGGCGGCCCCGGTGTCGGCGATGGCTGCATTGAGCCAGCGCGGCATGACGGAGCCGTGACGGAAACATGAATGTCACATGAAATCGTCGGGGGAAATCAGGCTTGCTGGACCGGGGCGTTTTGCGCGCGCAATTGGGCCAGTGCTGCGAGCGTGGCTTCGATTGCACGGGGATGGCGCAGTAGTGCAACATGCCCGATGCCGTCGAGCGCAACATGGTGAGCGCCTTCCAGCCACGAGGTGCCAGGTGGACCCGCAATCGAATCGTGCCAGCTGAAGACCGAAACGATATGCGCGCGCATCGCGGGCGTTTCGGCGGCAGCCAGCGCGGCCAGCCATGGACTCTGCCAGCGCATCTGCCAGGCGTTGCGGCCACCGGCAAAGCGCGCCAGCGCGCAACCATGGTGAGGGCTGCCCAGTGTGACGATGCCTGTGCTGGGCGGTGTGGAACCATCGCGCGCCGCCAGCACCAGCGCGGCCCGCGCGGCGAGTCCGCCCATGCTGTGGCAGACCAGCAGCGGTGGATGTCCCGTACGTGCGGCCATCTCTCGCATGCGGGCCAGCAACGGCGCCGCATAGTCGTCGATATCGCCCAGCACGGGCGTCAGGTCGATGCCCTCACATTGATATCCCGCCGCCGCGAGCGCGGGGGCCATGTCCAGCCAGATCGCGTGATTGCAACCGTATCCATGCACCATCAGCACGTGCGGTGCGTCAGGCAGGGGGCGGGCCGGCTGTGCAAAGTCCAGGCGCGAGCGGAACGGCTGCAGCCAGTTGAACATGCGGAAGACTGCGCGGTACTCGGTCAGATATCCGCGCATCGCCGCGGGGATGCCAAGCGGCTGGCAATGCGGCGCATCGGTCGGAAGCGGGGGACGTTGTTCCGGTGCAATACCTACGCCAGCGAGCGTGGCCGCGAATGCCAAGGCGATGCTGAGGCCGAATGCCCCGAGCACGGCAAGGACGGCTGTCACCAGGGCCACAGGGACGGTCCAGCCGGCCGAAAGGATCAGCCACGCGGCCAGTGAGGCCATGGCAGCTACCTGCAAGGTCACGGCAACGCGTCGCAGGGCGGCGGCCGTGAGGCTCACGGCTGTTGCGGCCGAAGGTCGATCAGGCGCGTGCCAGCCAGTCGGTCATGCAGCAGTTGGCGTCGCGGATCGAGCCACGCCAGCGACAACCAGATCAGCAGGCCCACTGCCAGCGCACCGACGAACGGCCCCTTGGTCAGACCGAGGGCGTGACCCACGGCGGCGGCGGGCGGCAGCCACAGCCACGCCAGTACGAAGCGCAGCAATGCCTGCGGCCAGCGCGGCGGCAGACCCGATGCGTTTTCCACGCGGATACGCCATGTCTGCATCGCCAGCGTCTGACCACTGCGCTGCCAGAACCAGGAGAAATAGAACGCCAGCACGGCAAAGACCCAAGCCTGCCGCACGTAGGGGTGATCGATGCCGATCCGATGCAGGGCGGGCTGGACAGCCACGTATAGCGCGCTGGCGGCCATCAGGACACCGAACAGCAGCACGCCGTCGTAGAGCATGCAGAACAGGCGGCGGCGCACCGGCGGTGTACGCGGCGTGGCGGCGGGCGAGGGGTGGGACACGGTTGGAGTGGCGGCAGGCATGGCGCTAGGCAGCAGGGTAAGCGGCCATTATGCCAAGCGTGCGTGGATGGCGGAATCGCGGCAAGCCAGTACGGCTAGCCGGTGCTGCGGAACCGTTCGGAAATCCTGGCCGGGCAACCGGAAAGTTAACGCGTCGGTTCTGACCGGTTGAAGTCAGTGGAGGCCTCGCCCGTGACGGGCGGGGCAAGCCCTTCGGACTGCGGCGGTGCGACGGCCGCCGTGGCAGCCGATGCCGGCAACACGGGGGCCGGGGCCACTGGCGCCGACGCGGCGGCCACCGCATCGGCGGCCGGCACCGATGCGGGCGCGGCCTCGGGCGTGCTCGCTGCCTTCCTGCCGTGATGCTGCGATGCGCGTGCCGACTCCGGCAACGGGCGCTTGCCGGAGGGCAGGGCACTCACCGCGCCAGGACGGCCCGGTACTTTCTCGGCGGCGGCCAGCTTCTTCTTCTGGTCGTCAGGCAACTGCTGGTAGCGATCCCATGCCTCGGACTTCTTCTCCTGCGGCAAGGTACGCGTGATCTGGTAGTTCTCGCGCGCCAGGCGACGCTGCTGCGGTGTCATCTTGACCCATTCGGTCATGCGCTCCTGCAGCCTGGCCTGTTCCTCGGGTTTGAGCCGGGGATACAGGTCCGCAATGCGTTGCCATTTGCGGCGGTTCAGTTCGGGAATCGTGTCCCAGAGTGGTTGCAGCGGGGCAAGGACCTTCTGGTGCGACGGGGTCAGCTCGGCCCACGTCGGATGGGCATTGACGACGGGGCGCGCTGCAGGCTGGCTGGCGGCGGGCCCCTGTGCACGCGCGGTGTCGACCACGGCATCGATGCCAAGTGCAGCCATCGCCGTGCCTGCTACGCAAAGTGCGGCAAGCCGGCGACGGAGCGCGGCGGTCCGGAGAATCATGCGCGCCATCCTATTGGTCGCGGTCGCGCTTCAGGAACACGTGGAAGCCCTGGTCGGCATAGGCCGAGGGCGGCAGGTCGTCGAGCAGCATCGCGGCGTCCACATCGGCCAGTTCCTCGACGCGTTTCTGTTCCTGCCAGCGATAGATACCCAGCAGGCCCGCGCCCAGCGCCACCAGTGTCCAGACCAGTGCAAGCTTGCGCATCCATGCGCCAGCACGGTGCAGGGGCGTGTCGCCCTCGTCTTCGAAGGCGAAGCCGCGCGGCGCGCCCGGCATGGCCAGTTGCGGTGCATGGGCAGGTGCCTCGGTCTTTCGGGCGGCCAGCGCCATCCGCCGCGCGGCGGCCAGCCGGTCGGAAATGTCTTGCGGCACGGCATCCGCAGAGGCATCGAGTGCCAGGCGGATCTGGTGCGCAATGCGCCGTTCGTGAATATCTCGTTCGTTTCTGCTCATAGTCGGACCCCCCGCGCACGCAAGGCTTGCGCCAGTGTGTGAGTTGCACGGGAACAGTGCGTCTTGACGCTGCCCTCCGAGCAGCCCATCACGGCTGCCGTTTCGGCCACGTCCATATCCTCCCAGTAACGCATCAGGAAAGCCTCGCGTTGACGCGTGGGGAGTCGCTGTATTTCCTGTTCGATGATGTGCATGACCTGGGCGCGCTCCACCTTGTCGGCGCTGCTCTCGGACATCTGGGTGCCGGATTCGGCCTCGAGCGTCTCCAGCAGGTCGCTGTCGTCGCCTTCGCGCTCGTCGCGAAGGTTGGAGAACAAGGTCACCCAGGTATTGCGCACCTTCTGGCGGCGGAACCAGTCGTGGATGGTGTTCTGCAAGATGCGCTGGAACAGGGGCGGCAGCTCCGCGGCACTTTTGTCGGCGTACTTCTCCGCCAGCTTGATCATGGCGTCCTGCACGATGTCCAGTGCAGCTTCGTCATCCCGCACGGCGAATACGGCCTGCTTGAAGGCGCGGCGCTCCACACTGGCGAGAAAATCGGAGAGTTCCTTGTCGGTGGCCATGCAGGCAGAAACAGCAGTTGGGCGGGGATGCCGGGTCGAATGTGCCGTCCAAGTCCTTTGGCACACCGAAGATGTCTGCGATGCTAGCAAAAAACAGGTCGTTTCGGCCACTGCTGTATTCAAGTGCAGACATGAAGGCTGCCTCCGCAGCGGGCGCCGGTGTGGCGTTCATGCGCCGCGCTGGTGCGGCAGTGCAAAAAGTTCTTTTATTGCGTCGCAGCCTTGCAGTATCATCGGCGGTTCACACGACATCAGTGGTTGTCTCATCAGACCGCTTATAAGGCGGTCTTCTCATGCAGACGCGCACCGCTTGAACCCGAGCCACAAGCCCGGCAGAGAGCATCCAAACAATTTTTTGCCGAAAATTGCAAAGGAAAATGAACATGCACAGCGCGGAAACTTCCCACGCAGATAGCAATTCATCCTCCGCCCGAGAAATGATCGGAGCGGAAATCCTCGTCAATGCACTTGCCGAAGAAGGCGTCGAGTACGTCTGGGGCTACCCCGGCGGCGCAGTGCTGTATATCTACGACGAGCTCCACAAGCAAACGAAATTCGAACACATCCTGGTCCGCCACGAGCAGGCCGCCGTGCATGCCGCTGACGGCTATGCCCGCGCGACCGGCAAGGTCGGCGTTGCCCTGGTGACTTCGGGTCCGGGCGTGACCAATGCCGTGACCGGTATTGCCACGGCCTACCTGGACTCGATCCCGATGGTGGTGATCACCGGCAACGTGCCGACCCACGCCATTGGCCAGGACGCCTTCCAGGAATGCGATACCGTCGGCATCACGCGTCCGATCGTCAAGCACAACTTCCTCGTGAAGGATGTGCGCGATCTGGCCGCGACGATCAAGAAGGCGTTCTTCATCGCCGCAACGGGCCGTCCCGGCCCCGTGGTCGTCGACATTCCGAAGGACGTGTCGCGCAACGCCTGCAACTACGAGTACCCGAAGGCCGTGGACATGCGGTCCTACAACCCGGTCAACAAGGGTCACTCGGGCCAGATCCGCAAGGCCGTGGCGCTGCTGCAAGGCGCCGAGCGTCCGTACATCTACTCGGGCGGCGGCGTGGTACTGGCCAACGCCAGCGAAGAGTTGCGCGAGCTGGCAGCCCTGACGGGCCACCCGGTGACCAACACGCTGATGGGCCTGGGCGCGTTCCCGGGTTCGCACAAGCAGTTCGTCGGCATGCTCGGCATGCACGGCACGTATGAAGCCAACATGGCCATGCAGAACTGCGATGTGCTGATTGCCATCGGCGCACGCTTCGATGACCGCGTGATCGGCAACCCGGCGCACTTCACGTCGCAGGCACGCAAGATCATTCATATCGACATCGACCCGTCGTCGATCTCGAAGCGCGTCAAGGTGGATATTCCCATCGTCGGCAACGTCAAGGACGTGCTGCAGGAACTGATCGCCCAGATCAAGGCCAGCGACGCCAAGCCGAAGCGCGAGGCGCTGGCGAAGTGGTGGGACCAGATCGAGCAATGGCGTTCGGTGGACTGCCTCAAGTACGACCGCAATTCCGAGATCATCAAGCCGCAATACGTGGTGGAAAAGATCTGGGAACTGACGAAGGGCGATGCATTCATCTGCTCGGACGTGGGTCAGCACCAGATGTGGGCTGCACAGTTCTACAAGTTCAACGAGCCGCGCCGCTGGATCAACTCCGGTGGCCTGGGCACGATGGGCGTGGGCCTGCCGTACGCCATGGGCATCAAGAAGGCGTTTCCGGACAAGGAAGTGGTCACCATCACCGGTGAAGGCTCGATCCAGATGTGTATCCAGGAACTGTCGACCTGCCTGCAGTACGACACCCCGGTGAAGATCTGCTCGCTCAACAACGGCTACCTCGGCATGGTGCGCCAGTGGCAGGAAATCGAGTACGACAACCGTTACTCGCATTCCTACATGACTGCGCTGCCGGACTTCGTGAAACTGGCGGAGGCCTATGGCCACATCGGCATGCGTATCGAGAAGACGTCTGACGTCGAACCGGCGCTGCGCGAAGCCTTCCGACTCAAGGATCGCACCGTGTTCCTGGACTTCCAGACGGACCCCACGGAAAACGTGTGGCCGATGGTCCAGGCCGGCAAGGGTATCTCCGAAATGCTGCTTGGCGTGGAGGACCTGTGATGCGACACATTATCTCGGTCCTGCTGGAAAACGAACCCGGCGCGCTGTCGCGCGTGGTGGGCCTGTTCTCTGCACGCGGCTATAACATCGAGACGCTGACGGTGGCGCCCACCGAAGATGCGTCGCTGTCCCGGATGACCATCGTCACCACTGGCTCGGATGATGTGATCGAACAGATCACGAAGCATCTGAACCGGCTGGTCGAAGTGGTCAAGGTTGTCGACCTGACCGAAGGTGCGCACATCGAACGCGAGCTCATGCTCGTCAAGGTGCGTGCCGTGGGCAAGGAGCGCGAGGAATTGAAGCGCACTGCCGACATCTTCCGTGGCCGCATCATCGATGTGACTGAAAAGACGTACACCATCGAGCTGACCGGTAACGGCGGCAAGCTGGATGCGTTCCTCGATGCCATCGACCGCACCGCGATCCTGGAAACCGTCCGTACGGGCGGGTCCGGCATCGGCCGTGGCGAGCGCATCCTGAAGGTCTGACCGGCGCCCCCGGCAACAGAGCACGGCCACAAGCCGACAGCAGTATCCCGAAGCGGCGCGGCGCCACGTTATCGAACAGCCGTTGCGTCCCGCCGCCACCTAATACGAAGATTTGAGAAATTGAAGGAACCATCATGAAAGTGTTTTACGACAAGGACGCTGACCTCTCCCTCATCAAGGGCAAGAACGTCACCATCATCGGCTACGGCTCGCAAGGCCATGCCCACGCACTGAACCTGAAGGATTCGGGCGTCAACGTGACGGTCGGTCTGCGCAAGAGCGGCGCGTCGTGGAACAAGGCCGTCAATGCTGGCCTGCAAGTGAAGGAAGTGGCCGAGGCAGTGAAGGGCGCCGACGTGGTCATGATCCTGCTGCCGGACGAGCAGATCGCCGACGTGTACAAGAACGAAGTGCACGACAACGCCAAGGAAGGCGCAGCACTGGCCTTCGCCCACGGCTTCAACGTGCACTACGGTGCCGTGATCCCGCGTGCCGACCTGGACGTGATCATGATCGCCCCGAAGGCCCCGGGCCACAAGGTGCGCTCGACGTACGCGCAAGGCGGCGGCGTGCCGCACCTGATCGCCGTGCATCAGGACAAGTCCGGCGCTGCCCGTGACATCGCCCTGTCGTACGCCACCGCCAACGGCGGCGGCCGTGCCGGCATCATCGAGACGAACTTCCGCGAAGAAACCGAAACTGACCTGTTCGGCGAGCAGGCCGTGCTGTGCGGCGGCACCGTCGAGCTGATCAAGGCTGGTTTCGAGACGCTGGTGGAAGCCGGCTACGCGCCGGAAATGGCGTACTTCGAGTGCCTGCACGAACTGAAGCTGATCGTCGACCTGATCTACGAAGGCGGCATCGCCAACATGAACTACTCGATCTCGAACAACGCCGAATACGGCGAGTACGTCACCGGCCCGCGCGTCGTGACCGAAGAGACCAAGAAGGCCATGAAGCAGTGCCTGAAGGACATTCAGACCGGCGAATACGCCAAGAGCTTCCTGCTGGAAAACAAGGCAGGCGCCCCGACGCTGATCTCGCGTCGTCGCCTGACGGCCGAGCACCAGATCGAAGAAGTGGGTGGCAAGCTGCGCGCGATGATGCCGTGGATCGCCAAGAACAAGCTGGTCGACCAGTCGAAGAACTAAGCAGGACAGGCAGAAAGCGGGCCCTGGCCGGACGGCCGGGTGCCTTGCGGAACGCCTCAGCCGCCCGGTTCGCCGCCAGTCCCCTGATATCAGGGAGACATTTCGGCGGAGACCGGGCGGCTTTTTGTTATCCTTGTCGGACTTTTTCAGGCGCTGGCCTGAAACTTTCTTATATTTCGCATCGACAGCCCGATTCCGCGTGCGTGCAGCAATCCGCACCGGGTCTGTCGACAGGGTTTGCAAAAACCGCGCGACCAACAGAACAATGCTTGCATGAACTATCCTCATCCGCTGATCGCCCGTGAAGGCTGGCCATTCCTGGCCGGCGCATTCATCATCTCGCTGCTGGTCCAGGTCAGCGCGGGTTTCTGGTGGGCGTTGCCGCTGTGGATCATCACGGTCTTCGTGCTGCAGTTCTTCCGGGACCCGCCGCGCCCGATTCCCTCGGCGCCCAACGCGATCCTGGCACCGGCCGATGGCCGTATCGTGGTGGTCGAGAAGACCATGGATCCGTACGCTGGCCGCGAGGCGCTGAAGATCAGCGTGTTCATGAACGTATTCAACGTGCATTCGAATCGCGCCTCGCTCGACGGCAAGGTCGAGAAGCTCGAATATTTCCCGGGCAAGTTCGTGAACGCCGATCTGGACAAGGCTTCGCTCGAAAACGAACGCAACGCCGTGGTCATTCGGCGCGCAGCCGACGGCCAGCTCGTCACGCTGGTGCAAGTTGCCGGCCTGGTGGCGCGCCGCATCCTCTGCTATACGAAGGTTGGCGATACGCTGTCGCGCGGCCAGCGTTACGGCTTCATCCGTTTCGGTTCGCGCGTTGACGTGTACCTGCCCGTGGATGCGCGCCCGCGCGTGACGATCGGCGAGAAGGTGTCGGCGTCCTCGACCGTGTTGGCCGAGCTGGACGTCCAGGCCTGAACGGCCACGGACACGTCCGCACAGGAGACCTCGCATGGGTGCCTTCAATCGACGCAACAAACGCGTCAGCAACGGCAACGTGACGCATCTGCGTCCGTTCCGTCATAACCAGCTACGCAACGAGGCCGAAGGCTACGACGCGGACGCCGACGACGAACACGACATCGAGTACGTGCGACCGCGCCGGCGCGGCATCTACCTGTTGCCCAACGCGTTCACTACCGCGGCGCTGTTCGCCGGATTCTTCGCCATCGTGCAGGCGATGAACATGCGCTTCGACGTGGCGGCCATCGCCATTTTCGCGGCCATGGTGCTCGACGGCATGGACGGCCGCGTGGCACGTATCACGAACACCCAGAGTGCCTTCGGCGAGCAGTACGATTCCTTGTCCGACATGACATCGTTCGGCGTGGCGCCGGCGCTGGTCATGTACGAGTGGATCCTGCATGACCTGGGTAAATGGGGCTGGATTGCGGCCTTCGTCTACTGCACCTGCGCGGCGCTGCGCCTGGCGCGCTTCAATGCGAATATCGGCGTGGTCGACAAGCGATTCTTCCAGGGACTGCCGAGCCCGGCGGCTGCCGCGCTGATCGCGGGTTTCGTCTGGCTGGCGATCGACAACAAACTGCCCGTCAAGGAGTTGTGGATGCCATGGGCGGCGTTCGCGATCACGATGTATGCCGGGTTGTCGATGGTGTCCAACGCACCGTTCTACAGCGGCAAGGCACTCGATGTGCGGTTTCGCGTGCCGTTCGGCATGATGGTGCTCGTGCTGGTGCTGTTCGTGGTGGTCTCGTCGGACCCGCCCGTGGCGCTGTTCGGCCTGTTCGTTGCGTATGCGATCTCGGGCTATATCCTGTGGGCCTGGCGTTCGATCCATGGCGATCCCGGGGGTGTTCGCAAGTCGCGGACGGCAGGGGTTGGTGGCAACGTCGGCAAGGATGATTAAGTTGTTTCGATGAAGGGCGCTCTTGAGCGCCCTTTTTTGTTTTGATGGCTGTTTCACTAGTTCGTAGTCCGTTCCACATCAAGGAGAACGTCATGGGCATGTTTGACTTCATCAAGGAAGCTGGCGAGAAGCTGTTCGGCAAGGGCGAGGCCAAGGCGGCGCAGGAAGCGGCAAAGGCAGATCCCGGTGCAGCCGAGAAGGCAGAAGCTGCCAATCGGGCAGCCGGTGACGCCATCGAGGCGTATATCGCGCAGATGGGCCTGAGTGCGACTGGATTGACGGTGACCGTCGATGGGTCGCAGGGCAAGGTCACCGTGTTTGGCGTGGCGCCGGACCAGGCCACGCGCGAGAAGATCATTCTGTGCGCGGGTAACGTCGAGGGCGTCGAGTCAGTGGAAGACAAGATGTCTGTCAACGTGGAAACGGCCGAGTCGCAATGGCACACGGTGGTGAAGGGCGATACGCTGTGGGCGATCTCGCAGGCGGCCTACGGGAATGGCGCCGAGTACAACAAGATCTTCGAAGCGAACAGGCCGATGCTGTCGCATCCGGACAAGATCTACCCGGGCCAGAAGTTGCGCATCCCGCCGAAGTGAATCTGGTTCGGTTAACGCGCTGGTTGCAAGCTCGCTGCAAACCGGCTATAGTCGCCGACATGATTTCGCGCCAGATCCTCATCGCTCGCACCGTTCTAGGTGGCCTACTAGGCCGTCAGGTCGGGTCGCGCGCGCGCTAAGGGATCGTCAGTTCGCCCTAGCGCGGAAATCACCAGGATTTTCAAACGCCCCGGCCTGCATCGATGCACGCCGGGGCGTTTTGCATTCTGACCGAATGCCCGGTGTACGGAATGCGGCACGCGGTGGTACGGATACAGCAGCACATAAGGCACAGCCCAGGAGCTCCACAAATGTCTGACAAACTCATCATTTTCGACACCACCTTGCGCGATGGCGAGCAGTCGCCCGGCGCATCCATGACCCGCGAAGAAAAGATTCGCATTGCGCGTCAGCTGGAACGCCTGAAGGTCGATGTGATCGAGGCCGGCTTTGCTGCCAGTTCCAACGGCGACTTCGAGGCGATCCGCTCGATCGCCCAGGTCGTCAAGGACTCGACGATCTGCTCGCTGGCTCGCGCCAACGACAAGGACATCGCCCGTGCCGCCGAGGCATTGAAGCCGGCCAACTCGTTCCGAATCCATACGTTCATCGCCACGTCGGCGCTGCACATGGAAAAGAAGTTGCGCATGACGCCGGACCAGGTGTACGAACAGGCCCGCCTGGCCGTGCGCTTCGCACGCCAGTTCACCGACGACATCGAGTTCTCGCCGGAAGACGGCAGCCGCTCGGACATGGATTTCCTGTGCCGTGTGCTGGAAGGTGTGATCGCCGAAGGCGCCACCACGATCAATCTGCCGGACACCGTGGGCTACGCCGTGCCGGAAGGCTATGCGGAACTGATCCGCTCGGTGCGCGAGCGCATTCCGAATTCGGACAAGGCGGTGTGGTCGGTACATTGCCATAACGACCTCGGCATGGCCGTGGCCAACTCGCTGGCTGCCGTGAAGCTCGGCGGTGCGCGCCAGATCGAATGCACGATCAATGGCCTGGGCGAACGCGCCGGCAATACCAGCCTTGAAGAGGTCGTGATGGCCGTCAAGACGCGCCGCGACTACTTCAACATGGATGTTGGCATCGACACCACGCAGATCGTGCCGGCATCGAAGCTCGTGTCGCAAGTGACCGGCTTCGTGGTGCAGCCGAACAAGGCCGTGGTAGGCGCCAACGCGTTTGCACACGCGTCCGGCATCCACCAGGACGGCGTGCTCAAGGCGCGCGATACCTACGAAATTATGCGTGCGGAAGACGTGGGCTGGACTGCCAACAAGATCGTGCTGGGCAAGCTCTCGGGCCGCAATGCGTTCAAGCAGCGCCTGCACGAACTCGGTATCGAACTGGAAAGCGAAGCCGAGATCAATGCCGCGTTCACGCGCTTCAAGGAACTGGCGGACCAGAAGGCCGAGATCTTCGACGAAGACATCATGGCCATCGTGTCCGACGAAGAGCAGGAGCATGCCAACGAGCACTACCGCTTCGTGTCGCTGTCGCAGCGCTCGGAAACCGGCGAGCGTCCGCATGCCCGCGTGGTGTTCAACGCCGATGGCACCGAGCAGGTTGGCGAGGCCGAGGGCAATGGTCCGGTGGATGCCACGCTGCATGCGATCGAAGGCAAGGTCGGCAGCGGCGCAGAACTCGTGCTGTACTCGGTGAACGCCATCACCGCCGGTACGCAAGCACAGGGCGAAGTCACGGTGCGACTGTCGAAGGCGGGCCGCATCGTCAACGGCGTGGGCACCGACCCCGATATCGTGGCGGCGTCGGCCAAGGCTTACCTGGCTGCACTGAACAAGCTGCACGACAAGGCTGTGCAGAAGATCAATCCGCAGATCTGATTCGGAATCTTGCGATGGGATGGCCGGGCCCAGAAAGCCCGTCCATCATGGACCGCCCCCGGCGCTTATCGAGCGTGGCAGGGCGGTTTTTCCGTTTTAAATCTCGCAAACTCTCGCAATCACATAGGAATTCGTCGATTTCCGTGTCGTTGCGGCATCGGTGCCAACTGCCGTAACATCGCGCGTCTTGGTTGGGGATTGCACGGCAACACTGGAGTATGGCGAGTATGTCGATGGTCGGATTTGGGAAGCGCGGGCTGGGTGCCTGGGTTGGGGCAGCGCTCATCTGCCTGGCGGCGGGTGTTCACGCGCAGGTGCCTGCGTCGGGGAGCCAGGGCAAACCGATCCAGCTCGGGATGATCGATGGCCTGTCCGGCTCGTTTGCCAACGCCGGCGAAGCCGTGGTGCGCAACCTGCGGCTGGCCATCGAGCGTATCAACGAAAAGGGTGGCGTGAAGCTACCCGATGGCCGTCATCCGCTGGAACTGGTGACATTCGACAGCAAGGGAAACGTCGATGAAAGCCTGATCCAGTTCCGCAGTCTCGTGGACAAGCGTATTCCGTTCGTCTTGCAGGGAAACAGCTCGGCCGTGGCCGGCGCACTGGTCTCGGCGATCAACCGCCACAATCAGCGCCAGCCCGATGCGCGGGTGCTGTTCCTGAACTATTCCGCCGTCGATCCCTCGCTCACCAACGAGAACTGCAGCTTCTGGCACTTCCGGTTCGACGCCAGCGCAGACATGCGCATGCAGGCGCTGACCGATACCATTCGTACCGAGCACGCGGTGCGCAAGATTTATCTGATCGATCAGGACTACAGCTTCGGCCATCAGGTAGCGCGCTCGGCGCGCGAGATGCTGGCGGCCAAGCGCCCGGACATCCAGATCGTGGGCGATGAATTCCACCCGATCGGCAAGATCAAGGACTTCGCGCCGTATATCGCCAAGATCAAGGCCAGCGGCGCCGACGCGGTCATCACGGGCAATTGGGGTAACGACCTGACGTTGATGGTGAAGGCCGCACGCGAAGGCGGCCTGAGTGCGCGCTTCTACACGTTCTATGGCAACGGCCTCGGCGCGCCTGCGGCCATGGGCGATGCCGGCGTGGGCCGCGTGCTGGCCGTGGCCGAGTGGCACCCGAACGTGGGTGGTGCCGCGTCCGATGCGTTCTACCAGTCTTTCCATAAGCGCTATCCCGATCCGCGCGACGACTACGTGCATCTGCGGATGCAGATGATGGTGGAGATGCTGGCGCGCGCCATCGAGCAGGCCGGCACCACCGATGCCGTGGCCGTGGCATATGCGCTGGAGAACATGCGTTTCACCAACGGCTTCCATGAGGCGACGATCCGCGCCGACGACCATCAGGTGCTGCAACCGCTCTACGTGTCCGTCATGGCGAAGCAGGGCGGCGAGGTGCGGTTCGACAACGAAGGCTCGGGCTATGGATTCCGCACGGTGAAGCGGCTCAAATCGGCGCAGACCACGCTGCCGACCACGTGCCGCATGGAGCGCCCGCCGGCCCGCTGACAGGCCCCGGCACATTGGATGCTCGCCGGGCGGCGGTTTTCAGCTATAATGCGCGGCTGTCGTTCGATCCCGGCCATGTGCGGGGGCAGGGCGGCGGTTGCCAAGTTTTTACAAGGCACGACGCAAGTGGCGCATCCCGCGCTGCAGCGTTCGCAAGTCAAGGGAAATCATCATGGCATTTGCCAACATCAACAAGACTGAAGTCATTCAGAAGTTCGCCCGCGGCGCCAACGACACGGGTAGCCCCGAAGTCCAGGTCGCTCTGCTGACCACCCGCATCAACGAACTGACCCCCCACTTCAAGGCCAACATGAAGGATCACCACAGCCGCCGCGGTCTGCTGCGCATGGTGAGCCGTCGTCGCCGTCTGCTGGACTACCTCAAGGCCAACGACGCTGATCGTTACCGCGCCCTGATCGAAGCCCTGGGCCTGCGCAAGTAAGGTCTGCGGATGGCAGCACGAATCCTGCGAAAGCTGTTTGCGCACGATTTCACGTGAGGCCGCAATGCCTGCGTCAGCAATGCTGAGGCAGGCATTTTGCTTTTCTGGTCGGGCGTTTGCTGGTGCCCGGCGAGTGTTGATGTAATCTTTGCTGCACTATTTGGCTGGGCGACAGGGCCTGGCGCCGTTGCATCCCACGGTGCGACGGAGTAAGTTACCTCGCTCTTTATCGTGCTTTTCCAAGCATCGTGACACCGGAGCCGGCCAAGGAAACGGGGTTTTGTGTCATTCCATCGCGTAGTACATCGTCAGAATGCGGACGGTGGCGCGATGGAATGGCATAGCACTTCCCTGAGACTGAGGTCCGGAGCGACTCCGGCAGTTCGCCTGCCGCTGCGAGCGCAGGCGCCAGCTGGCCGTATCAGTATTGACGGCCGGCAAAGCAAGTAATCAAGGAACGCTCATGACCATGTTCAACAAGATCGTCAAGGAATTCCAGTGGGGCCAGCACAAGGTCCGCATGGAAACTGGCGAAATCGCCCGCCAGGCGTCTGGCGCAGTGATCGTCGACATCGAAGACACCGTGGTGCTGGCCACCGTGGTGGCAGCCAAGAGCCCGAAGGTGGGCCAGGACTTCTTCCCGCTGACCGTCGACTACATCGAGAAGACCTACGCAGCCGGCAAGATCCCCGGTGGTTTCTTCAAGCGTGAAGGCCGTCCGTCGGAAAACGAAACGCTGACGTCGCGCCTGATCGACCGTCCGCTGCGTCCGCTGTTCCCGGAAGGTTTCTACAACGACGTGCAGGTGGTGATCCATGTGCTGTCGATCAACCCGGAAGTGCCGGCCGACATCCCGGCCCTGATCGCTTCGTCGGCCGCGCTGGCCGTGTCGGGCATTCCGTTCAATGGCCCGGTGGGCGCCGCCCGTGTCGGTTACAAGGACGGCCAGTACCTGCTGAACCCGACCCGCCCGCAGATCGCCACGTCGGAAATGGACCTCATCGTCGCCGGCACCGAGCGCGCCGTGCTGATGGTGGAATCGGAAGCCAACCAGCTGTCGGAAGAGATCATGCTGGGTGGTGTGGTGTACGGCCATGAGCAATCGCAGATCGCCATCAACGCGATCCACGAACTCGTGCGCGAAGGCGGCCGTCCCGAGTGGGACTGGGCTCCGGCAGCCAAGAACGAAGCCCTGATCGCCAAGGTCGGCGAGATCGGCCTGCCGCTGCTGCAGGAAGCCTATCAACTGCGCCAGAAGTCGGCACGCAGCGCCAAGCTCAAGGAAATCTACGCCTCGGTGCAGACGAAGCTGGCCGAAGCCGGTGTGGAGGCCGAGAAGGTGGAAGTCGGCAACATCCTGTTCGACCTCGAAGCGAAGATCGTCCGTGGCCAGATCCTGGCCGGCGAGCCGCGTATCGACGGCCGCGACACGCGCACGGTGCGCCCGATCGAGATTCGCTCGTCGGTGCTGCCGCGCGCCCACGGTTCGTCGCTGTTCACGCGTGGCGAAACCCAGGCACTGGCAGTGGCCACGCTGGGCACCCGCAGCGACGAGCAGATCATCGACGCGCTGGCTGGCGAGTACCGCGACCGCTTCATGCTTCACTACAACATGCCTCCGTTCGCCACCGGCGAAACGGGTCGCGTGGGTAGCCCGAAGCGCCGCGAAATCGGTCACGGCCGTCTGGCCAAGCGCGCACTGATCCCGGTGCTGCCGAAGGAAGACGAGTTCGCGTACACGATCCGCCTGGTCTCGGAAATCACCGAGTCGAACGGTTCGTCGTCGATGGCTTCGGTCTGCGGCGGCTGCCTGGCACTGATGGACGCCGGCGTTCCGGTGAAGGCGCACGTGGCTGGTGTGGCCATGGGCCTGATCCTGGAAGGCAACAAGTTTGCCGTGCTGACCGACATCCTGGGCGACGAAGATCACCTGGGCGACATGGACTTCAAGGTTGCAGGTACCGATGCTGGTATCACCGCGCTGCAGATGGACATCAAGGTGCAGGGCATCACCAAGGAAATCATGCAGGTGGCACTGGCGCAGGCGCGCGAAGGCCGCATGCACATCCTGGGCAAGATGCAGGACGCCATGGGCCATGCTCGCACGGAACTGTCGGCGCACGCACCGCGCATGATCACGATGAAGATCCATCCGGACAAGATCCGCGAAGTGATCGGCAAGGGTGGTTCGACGATCCAGGCGCTGACCAAGGAAACAGGCACGTCCATCGACATCCAGGAAGACGGCACGATCACCATCGCGTCGACCTCGAACGAAGGCATGGCGGAAGCCAAGCGTCGCATCGAAGGCATCACCGCGGAAGCTGAAGTGGGCAAGATCTACCCGGGCACCGTGCTGAAGCTGCTGGACTTCGGCGCCATCGTGAACATCCTGCCGGGCAAGGACGGTCTGCTCCATATCTCGGAGATCGTCAACGAGCGCGTGAAGGACATCAAGGACTGGCTGAAGGAAGGCCAGCAGGTTCGCGTGAAGCTGATCCAGGCTGACGAGAAGGGTCGTCTGCGTCTGTCGCTGAAGGCGGCACTGGCGGAAGAGGGTGGCAGCATCAGCCCGATCAACCCGCAAGGCGATGCGCCGGCTTCGCCGGAACAGCAGCAGTAAGCTGATCCCGAGGTAGCAGTACCCATGAAAGCGGCTGGCGATGTCCAGCCGCTTTTTTGTTTACACTGCCGCTCAGCCATTTCCTGCATGCCGCGCGCAGAGGTTCGCGCGTGCATCGACATCGCCATTAATGAGGAGTCATCATGAAAGCCATCGAGATCCGCGAATACGGCGGCCCAGAGGTCCTGCAACCCGCCCAGCGCCCCGACCCGGAGCCGAAGGCAGGCGAGATCCTGATCCGCGTTGCGGCGGCGGGTATCAATCGCCCCGATGTGTTCCAGCGCACTGGCAACTATCCCGTGCCGCCGGGCGCATCCGATCTGCCGGGCCTGGAGGTGGCAGGCGTAGTGGTGGGCGGTGACCTGTCGAATCCCGCCAATCGTTTTGGCCTCAAGGTGGGTGATCGCGTGTGCGCGCTGGTCCAGGGCGGCGGTTACGCCGAGCTGTGCACCGCGCCGATCGAGCAGTGCCTGCCCGTACCTGAAGGACTCAGCGATATCGAGGCTGCCGCATTGCCCGAGACGTTTTTCACGGTATGGAGCAACGTGTTCGATCGTGGCCTGCTCGGCAAGGGTCCGCGCGGCGCGGCCGAGACGCTGCTGATCCAGGGCGGTTCGAGCGGCATCGGCACAACGGCCATCCAGGTTGCCAAGGCGATGGGCTTCAAGGTCCTGGTCACGGCAGGCAGCGATGACAAGTGCAAGGCATGCGTAGACCTGGGTGCCGACCACGCGATCAACTACAAGACGCAGGATTTCGTGGCCGAGGTCAAGGCGTTGACCGAAGGCAAGGGCGTTGACGTGATCCTCGACATGGTGGCGGGCTCGTATCTGGCGCGCGAACTGTCGTGCATTGCCGACGACGGCCGCATCGTCATCATCGCGCTGCTCGGTGGCAGCAAGGCCGAGATTCCGCTGGGCGATATCCTGCGTCGCCGGATCACGATCACGGGTTCCACGCTGCGTCCGCGTCCGGCTTCGTTCAAGGGCGCCATTGCGCAAGCGTTGCACCATAACGTCTGGCCGCTGCTGGCTGCCGGCAAGATCAAGCCCGTCATCCACAAGGTGTTCCCTGCGGAGCAGGCGGCCGACGCCCATCGGCTGATGGAGTCGAGCGAGCATATCGGCAAGATCGTGCTTACCTGGTAAGCGTGCGGTGCCACGCCGGCGGTGCTGCCCGGCGTGGCGTCTTCCGCAATTGTCTGCCCGCTGCTGGCGGCACCCCCTTGACCACGCTACAATAGCGGGTTTGATTCAAGGGGGAGACCGTTGTGAGACAAAAGCTGGTCATCGGCAATTGGAAGATGCACGGCAGCCTGGCCGCCAACGCGGCTTTGCTCGAAGGTATCAAGGCAGCACCCGCCAAGGCGAAACTGGCGGTTTGCGCACCGTTCCCCTATCTTGCCCAGTGCCAGTCGCTGCTCACGGGTTCCCAGGTGGCCTGGGGTGCTCAGGATGTGTCGGCCGAGACGCGCGGCGCCTTTACTGGCGAAGTCGCGGCACCGATGCTGAGCGAGTTCGGTTGCACCTATGTGCTGGTGGGCCATTCGGAGCGCCGCACGTATCACGGCGAATCCGATGCGGCCGTTGCTGCCAAGGCGCTGCGTGCGCTGGAATCGGGCATCGTGCCTGTGGTCTGTGTCGGTGAGACGCTGGCCGAGCGCGAAGCCGGCCAGACCGAAGCGGTAGTGGGTCGTCAACTGCAGGCTGTGCTCGATGCGTTGTCTATCGACCAGCTTGGCAAGATCGTTCTGGCCTATGAGCCTGTCTGGGCGATCGGCACGGGCAAGACCGCTTCGAGCGACCAGGCGCAGGCCGTACACGCGGCGCTGCGCGCCCAGGTGGCGGCGAAGAACGTGGCTGTGGCCGAGCGTATGGCCATCCTGTACGGCGGCAGCGTGAAGCCCGACAATGCCGTCGAACTGTTTTCGATGTCCGATATCGACGGGGGCCTCATTGGGGGTGCCTCGCTGAAGGCGGATGATTTCCTCGCTATCGGCAAAGCCTGAATGCCGGATGCGACTGTCTGATCAGGCAAGTACGAAACGAATTTAACCAAATGGCAATCTTCAAGACTTTGTTGGTCGTTGTGCAGGTCCTGTCCGCGCTAGGCGTGATCGGCCTCGTCCTGCTGCAGCATGGCAAGGGTGCGGACGTCGGCGCGGCGTTCGGTTCCGGTGCGTCGGGCAGTCTGTTCGGCGCCTCGGGCTCGGCCAACTTCCTGTCGCGTACCACGGCCGTCCTCGCGGCGCTGTTTTTCGTGTGTACGCTGGGACTGACGTTGCTTGGCAACTACAAGCCGCAGGCCTCGCTTGGCGTCATGGGCGCGGCACAACAACCGGCAGCGGCGTCCGCGCCTGCTGCCTCGGCACCGGCAGCCAATGGCGCGTCGGCACCCGCTGGTCCCGCAGTACCGAAGTAAGCGCTAAGTCTGCGCAATAATCGAACACTGAGTTCGCGGATTCCTGATTTTATTTGTGGTTGTGCATTGAACAAATCAGGAATCATGAGTTAGAATGCAAGGCTTGAAACGATTCCCCAGCGCGGGGCGAAAGCCAGAAGAAAGACTCTTCTGACCCAGCTTCGTAGGGCCTGAAAAACCCGGCGCAAGGCAATATTGTTTCTCCCCCAGCCGACGTGGTGAAATTGGTAGACACGCTATCTTGAGGGGGTAGTGGCGAAAGCTGTGCGAGTTCGAGTCTCGCCGTCGGCACCAAAAAACTTGATCGGAAGTTCGTGCATTCCCATTGATGCAGCAATGCGGAGGGATTGCATGGACTGTCCGGCAGTCCGCAAGGCGGCGCCGTAGCTATGACGGGATGGCGCCTGGGGTGGGCAACAGGTCGCCGCTAGCTGGTGCTGTTGACAACATTCCAGATAAGGCTGGCCGTACCTTGACTCTCGAAGCCTACTTCCCCGTCCTCGTCTTTATCCTCTTTGGCATCGTGCTCGGTGGAGTACTGATGTCCATCGGTCGGATCCTCGGTCCCTACAAGCCTGACGCAGCGAAGCTCTCTCCCTACGAGTGCGGTTTCGAAGCGTTCGAGGATGCGCGCATGAAGTTCGACGTGCGCTATTACCTCATCGCCATCCTGTTTATCCTGTTCGATCTCGAAACTGCCTTCCTGTTTCCCTGGGGCGTTGCCCTCAAGGACATCGGCTGGCCGGGATTCATCGCCATGGGCGTGTTTCTGCTGGAATTCATCGTGGGCTTCGTCTACATCTGGAAAAAGGGCGCGCTCGATTGGGAGTGATGTGAAATGGCAATCGAAGGCGTTCTCAATGAAGGCTTTGTCACGACGACCGCTGACAAGCTGATCAACTGGACCCGTACGGGTTCCCTTTGGCCCATGACTTTCGGTCTGGCCTGCTGTGCAGTGGAAATGATGCACGCCGGCGCCGCCCGCTACGACATGGACCGTTTCGGCGTGATCTTCCGCCCGTCGCCGCGTCAGTCGGACGTGATGATCGTGGCCGGTACGCTATGCAACAAGATGGCGCCCGCGCTGCGCAAGGTCTATGACCAGATGGCGGAACCGCGCTGGGTAATCTCGATGGGCTCGTGCGCCAATGGCGGCGGCTACTACCACTACTCGTATTCGGTGGTGCGTGGCTGCGATCGCATCGTGCCGGTCGATATCTATGTTCCGGGCTGCCCGCCGACGGCGGAAGCGCTGATCTACGGTGTGATCCAGCTGCAGAACAAGATCAAGCGCACCAACACCATCGCGCGCAAGGGCTGACATGGCGAAACTCGATACCCTCAAGGCTGCGCTCGAGAAGGTGCTGGGCAAGCGTATCCAGAGCCTGAGCGAGGCAGTCGGCGAACTGACGCTGGTCGTGAAGGCTGCCGACTATCTCGAAGCGGCCCTGATGCTGCGCGATGATCCGTCGCTTCGCTTCGAACAGGCCGTCGACCTGTGCGGCGTGGACTATTCCGAATATGCCGAAGGCACCTGGGCCGGCCCGCGCTTTGCCGCGGTCACGCACCTGCTTTCGGTGACGCACAACTGGCGTCTGCGCCTGCGTGTGTTCGCGCCGGACGATGACATGCCGGTGCTGCCGTCGCTCAACGATGTCTGGAATTCCGTGAACTGGTTCGAGCGCGAAGCGTTCGACTTCTACGGCATCGTGTTCGAAGGCCACAACGACTTGCGCCGCATCCTGACCGACTATGGTTTCGTCGGCCATCCGTTCCGCAAGGACTTCCCGGTCTCGGGTTACGTGGAAATGCGTTACGACCCGGAACAGAAGCGGGTCATCTACCAGCCGGTGACGATCGAACCGCGCGAAATCACGCCGCGCGTGATTCGCGAGGACGCATACGGCGGCACGCAGCACTGAGAACGGCGTCATGGCAGATATCAAGAACTACACACTCAACTTCGGTCCCCAACACCCAGCAGCCCACGGCGTGCTGCGCCTGGTGCTTGAGCTGGATGGCGAAGTCATCCAGCGCGCCGATCCCCACATCGGCCTGCTGCACCGTGCCACTGAAAAGCTGGCCGAGCAGAAGACCTGGATCCAGAACGTTCCCTACATGGACCGCCTCGACTACGTGTCGATGATGGTCAACGAACACGCCTACGTGATGGCAATCGAGCGCCTGCTGGGCCTCGAGGTGCCGGTTCGCGCGCAGTACATCCGCGTGATGTTCGACGAAATCACCCGCCTGCTGAACCACCTGATGTGGATCGGCTCGCACGCACTCGACGTGGGCGCGATGGCGGTGTTCCTCTACGCGTTCCGCGAGCGCGAGGACATGTTCGACATGTACGAGGCGGTGTCGGGTGCGCGCATGCACGCGGCCTACTACCGTCCGGGCGGCGTCTACCGTGACCTGCCTGACACGATGCCGCAATATCGTGCGTCCAAGGTGCACAACGAGAAGGCCATCAAGGTGATGAACGACGCCCGTTCGGGCTCGTTGCTGGACTTCATCGAGGACTTCACGAACCGTTTTCCGACATATGTCGATGAATATGAGACGCTGCTGACCGATAACCGTATCTGGAAGCAACGTCTAGTGGATATCGGCGTGGTGACGCCGGAGCGTGCGCTGCAGATGGGCTTTACCGGTCCGATGCTGCGCGGTTCGGGTATCGAGTGGGATCTGCGCAAGAAGCAGCCGTACGAAGTGTACGACCAGCTCGACTTCGACATCCCCGTGGGCACGACCGGTGACTGCTATTCGCGTTACCTGGTGCGCGTGGAAGAGATGCGCCAGTCGAACCGGATCATCAAGCAGTGTATCGACTGGCTGCGTCGCAACCCGGGTCCGGTGATCACCGAGAACCACAAGGTGGCACCGCCGTCGCGGGTGGACATGAAGTCGAACATGGAAGAGTTGATCCACCACTTCAAGCTCTTTACCGAAGGCATGCACGTGCCGCCGGGCGAGGCTTACGCAGCGGTGGAACATCCGAAGGGCGAGTTCGGGATCTATGCGATTTCCGACGGTGCGAACAAGCCGTACCGCCTGAAGATCCGCGCTCCCGGCTATGCACACCTGGCCGCGCTCGACGAGATGGCCAGGGGACACATGATTGCGGACGCGGTCACGATCATCGGTACGCAGGACATCGTGTTCGGCGAGATCGACCGCTAAGGGATACCCGGTAACCGGCAAGTATCCCGTCACAGGCCGTTGCCCGGACGACGATCCGGGCGTGTTCGGCCGGCCCCGGCGGTAGCGGTGGCGGCAGGCGGTGCCTGCAACGGATCGGCGAGGACGCTTCAGGCGTCCGGGCCGGCAGAACATGGCAGCGACGGCTGCAAACCAGTGGAGTGGCGCCAAACGCGCGGCTCTGCCGTATTACTGCAATGACCATGCTATCAGCAGAAGCTCTCAAGGAAATCGATCGCGCGATCGCGAAATATCCGACCGACCAGAAACAGTCGGCCGTGATGGCGGCACTCGCCGTGGCCCAGGGCGAAGTGGGCTGGGTTTCCCCCGATGTCATGCAGTTCGTCGCCAGCTACCTGGACATGCCGCCCGTGTGGGTGGAAGAGGTGGCCACGTTCTACAACATGTATGACACCAAGCCGGTGGGCAAGTACAAGCTCACCGTCTGCACGAACCTGCCTTGCGCGCTGTCTGGCGGCGACCGGGCGGGCGAATACCTGAAGCGCAAGCTCGGGATCGACTACAACGAGACGACCGCCGACGGCTGCTTCACGCTGAAGGAAGGCGAGTGCATGGGCGCTTGCGGCGATGCGCCGGTGATGATCGTCAACAACACCCGCATGTGCAGCTTCATGAGCGATGCAAAACTCGACGAACTCGTCGACGAGCTCAAGGCAGAAGCCGCCGCCAAGGGGGACAAGTAACATGACCTCTCTGCACGACCGTCACATCAAGCCGCTGATCCTGGCTGGCCTGGACGGCAAGAACTGGCACCTCGAGGACTACGTCGCGCGCGGCGGCTACAAGCAGCTGCGCCGCATTCTCGAGGGCAAGGTGCCCCCCGAGCAGGTCATCGCGGACGTCAAGGCATCGGGCCTGCGTGGCCGCGGCGGTGCGGGCTTCCCGACCGGCCTGAAGTGGAGCTTCATGCCGCGTACGTTCCCGGGGCAGAAGTACCTCGTTTGCAATACCGACGAGGGCGAGCCGGGCACGTTCAAGGATCGCGACATCATCCGCTACAACCCGCATTCGCTGATCGAAGGCATGGCCATCGGCGCGTATGCGATGGGTATCACCGTGGGTTACAACTACATCCACGGCGAGATCTGGAACGAATACAAGATCTTCGAGGAAGCCCTCGAAGAGGCGCGCCGCGCCGGTTTCCTGGGTGACAACATCCTGGGTTCGGGCTTCGACTTCCAGCTGCATGCGCACCATGGCTATGGCGCGTACATCTGCGGCGAGGAAACGGCGCTGCTCGAATCGCTGGAAGGCAAGAAAGGCCAGCCGCGCTTCAAGCCGCCTTTCCCGGCGAGCTTCGGCCTGTATGGCAAGCCGACCACGATCAACAACACCGAGACGTTCGCCGCGGTGCCGTTCCTGCTGGAAGTCGGCCCCGAGGAGTACCTGAAGATCGGCAAGCCGAACAACGGCGGCACCAAGATCTTCTCGATTTCCGGTGACGTCGAGCGTCCGGGCAACTACGAGATTCCGCTGGGTACGCCGTTCTCCACGTTGCTGGAGCTCGCGGGCGGCATGCGCGGCGGCAAGGCACTGAAGGCGGTGATCCCGGGTGGATCGTCGGCGCCGGTGGTGCCGGCGGACCTGATGATGGCCTCGACCATGGACTACGATTCGATTGCCAAGGCCGGCTCGATGCTGGGTTCGGGCGCCGTGATCGTCATGGACGAGACGCGCTGCATGGTCAAGTCGCTGTTGCGTCTGTCGTATTTCTATTTTGAAGAATCATGCGGCCAGTGCACGCCGTGCCGTGAAGGCACCGGCTGGCTCTATCGCATGGTCAATCGCATTGAACACGGAGAAGGCCGCCAGGAAGATCTGGACCTGCTCAATAACGTCGCGGAAAACATCATGGGTCGCACGATTTGCGCACTCGGCGATGCCGCGGCGATGCCGGTACGCGGCATGCTCAAGCACTACTGGAAAGAGTTCGAGTATCACGTCGAACACAAGCAGTGCATGGTCCCGGCCCATTCCTGAAGCGTGGCAGAACATGGTTGAACTCGAGATCGACGGCAAGAAGGTAGAGGTTGCGGAAGGCAGCCTCGTGATGGAAGCGGCCCGCAAGCTGGGCACGTACATCCCCCACTTCTGCTACCACCGCAAACTGTCCATCGCGGCGAACTGCCGCATGTGTCTGGTCGAAGTGGAAAAGGCGCCCAAGGCGCTGCCCGCCTGCGCCACCCCGGTGACGCCAGGCATGAAGGTGTTCACGAACTCTGAAAAGGCCGTCAAGGCCCAGAAGTCCGTGATGGAATTCCTTCTGATCAACCACCCGCTCGACTGCCCGATCTGCGATCAGGGCGGCGAATGCCAGTTGCAGGATCTGGCCGTGGGTTATGGTGCATCGGAGTCGCGCTACAAGGAAGAAAAGCGCGTGGTGTTCCACAAGAACGTGGGCCCGCTGATCTCCATGGAGGAGATGACCCGCTGCATCCACTGCACCCGTTGCGTGCGTTTCGGCCAGGAAGTGGCCGGCGTGATGGAACTGGGCATGCTGAACCGTGGCGAGCACTCGGAAATCACGACGTTCGTCGGTCAGACCGTGGATTCGGAACTGTCCGGCAACATGATCGACCTGTGCCCGGTTGGCGCGCTGACCAGCAAGCCGTTCCGCTACTCGGCCCGTACGTGGGAACTGGCACGCCGCAAGTCGGTGTCCCCGCACGACGGCGTGGGTGCGAACCTCGTGATCCAGACCAAGAACCAACGTGTGATGCGTGTGGTGCCGCTGGAGAACGAAGAGGTCAACGAATGCTGGATCTCGGACAAGGACCGCTTCGCCTACGAAGGCCTGAACAGCGCTGACCGTCTGACCCGCCCGATGCTCAAGCAGGGCAACCAGTGGATGGAAACGGATTGGCAGACCGCGCTCGAATACGTGGCAAATGGTCTCGCCAGCATCAAGCGTGACCATGGCGCCGACCAGATCGCCGCCATCGCCAGCCCGCACAGCACGCTTGAAGAGCTGTTCCTGCTGGGCAAGCTCGTGCGTGGCCTGGGCAGCGATAATATCGACTTCCGCCTGCGTCAGACCGATTTCTCGGCAGCAGTGAAGGGCGCGCCGTGGCTCGGCATGCCGGTCGCTGATGTGACCACGCTGCAACGCGCGCTGGTTATCGGCGCCTCGCTGCGCAAGGACCAGCCGCTGCTGGCCTCGCGTCTGCGTCAGGCTGTCAAGAAGGGTGCCCGCGTTACCGTGCTGGGCGCTGGCGGTGAAGATCTGCTGATGACGGCCGCACGTATCGACGTGGCACCGTCGGGCTGGACCGCCGCGCTGGCAGGTATCGCCCGCGCCGTGGCCACCGCCAAGGGAGTGGCCGCTCCGGCTGGCACCGATGGTTTCGATGGTGGCGACGCTGCCAAGGCGGCTGCCGATTCGCTGATGTCGGGCGAGCGCCGTGCCGTGTTCCTCGGCAACGAAGCCGTGCGTCACCCGCAATTCTCGGCGCTGCACGCGCTGGCACAGTGGATCGCCACGGAAACGGGCGCAACGCTGGGCTTCCTGACCGAAGCTGCCAACACCGTCGGCGGTTACATCGCCGGTGCGCTGCCGCAGCAGGGTGGTGCCAATGCGCAGGCGATGCTGGATACGCCGCGCCGCGCTTACATCGTGCTGAACGCCGAGCCGGAATTTGATTCGGCCGATGCCCGCAAGTCCCTGGCCGCGCTGCAGCAGGCCGGTACGGTCGTGGTGCTGTCGCCGTTCCGTTCGGACGCCGCACTGCAGTATGCAGACGTGATTCTCCCGATCGCACCGTTCAGCGAAACCGCTGGCACGTTCGTGAATGCCGAGGGCCGTGCCCAGAGCTTCAACGGCGTGGTACGTGCGCTGGGTGAAACGCGTCCGGGCTGGAAGGTGCTGCGCGTGCTGGGCAACCTGCTGGACGTGCCGGGTTTCGAATTCGAGACCGCCGAAGCCGTGCGTGATGCCGCGCTGACGAAGCTGGTCGCGGATCAGCTGAATAACGCCACCGATGCACCGATCCGCGTGACGGCAGCCGCCGCCAACGGTATCGAGCGCATTGCCGATGTGCCGATCTACCACGCCGATCCGATCGTGCGTCGGGCCGAATCGCTGCAACTGACCGCGGCCGCGCGCCGTGCGATGCAGGTGGCGCTGTCGCAGGACCTGTTCGATAAGCTGGGCGTGCAGGCCGGTGACCCGGTGCGCGTGACGCAGGATGGCGCCAGTGTGGTGCTGCCCGCGGCGCTGGAAAAGACGCTGCCGGCGAACACCGTGCGCGTGCCTGCCGCTACCGTGGCTGCCGCGACGCTGGGTGCGCTGTTCGGCAACGTCGCCGTGGAAAAAGCCATCGACCTGTCGGCCGGGCAGAATGCGCCCGCGACGGCGACCGTATAAGAAGAGCGAGAGAGCTACATGATCGATCTCATTACCTCGCAAGGCCAGGCCATCTTCGGCAGCGCCTGGACGCTGATCTGGATCCTGGTCCGTGCCGTGGTCATCGTCGTGCCGGTGCTGCTGTGCGTGGCTTACCTGATTCTCTGGGAACGCAAGCTGATCGGCTGGATGCACGTCCGTATCGGCCCGAACCGCGTGGGTCCGCTGGGCCTGCTGCAGCCGATTGCCGACGTGCTGAAGCTGCTGCTCAAGGAAGTCATGTTCCCGTCGATGGTGAACCGGGGCATGTACCTGGTGGCGCCGCTGATGGTGCTGATGCCCGCGGTGGCAGTCTGGGCCGTGATTCCGTTCCAGGCCGAAGTGGTGATGGCCGACGTGAACGCCGGTCTGCTGTACGTGATGGCCATCAGCTCGGTGGGCGTCTATGGCGTGATCCTGGCTGGCTGGGCGTCGAATTCCAAGTATGCGTTCATCGGTGCCATGCGCGCTGCTGCGCAGATGGTGTCGTACGAAATCGCGATGGGCTTCGCGCTGGTGACCGTGCTGATGGTCTCCGGCAGCCTGAACCTGTCGGCCATCGTGAACAGCCAGAACACCGGCTACTTCGCGAACATGGGCATCAACGCGCTGTCGTGGAACTGGCTGCCGCTGCTGCCGATGTTCCTGGTGTACTTCATCTCGGGCGTGGCGGAAACGAACCGCCACCCGTTCGACGTGGTGGAAGGCGAATCGGAAATCGTGGCCGGGCACATGATCGAGTACTCGGGCATGACGTTCGCGCTGTTCTTCCTGGCCGAATACATCAACATGATCATCATCTCGACGATGACCTCGCTGATGTTCCTCGGAGGCTGGGCACCGCCGTTCTCGAGCGTGATCACCAATGCGATCCCGGGCTTCTTCTGGCTCGTGTTCAAGGTATTCCTGCTGCTGTCGGTCTTCATCTGGATCCGTGCGTCGTTCCCGCGTTACCGCTATGACCAGATCATGCGTCTGGGCTGGAAGATCTTCATTCCGCTGACCGTGGCGTGGCTGATCATTGTGGCGATCTGGATCAAGTCGCCGTGGAACATCTGGCCCTGATGGGTCTGGCGACGGCGCGCCGCCCGATGGGGCAGGGCGCGCCGCGCGGAAATACTTAGGAAGCAATCGTCATGCTGCTCGCCATCAAGGACTTCTTCAACAGCCTGCTCCTGAAGGAACTCTTCAAGGGCATGGCACTGACCGGCCGCTATCTCTTCGCCCGGAAGATCACCGTCCAGTTCCCGGAAGAGAAAACGCCGATGTCGCCGCGTTTCCGCGGCCTGCACGCACTGCGTCGCTATCCCAATGGGGAAGAGCGTTGCATCGCATGCAAGCTGTGCGAAGCGGTGTGCCCGGCCATGGCCATCACGATCGAATCGGATGTGCGTAACGACGGCACCCGCCGCACCACGCGCTACGACATCGATCTGACCAAGTGCATTTTCTGCGGTTTCTGCGAGGAAGCCTGCCCGGTGGACGCGGTCGTCGAAACGCACATTCTCGAGTACCACGGCGAGAAGCGCGGCGACCTGTACTTCACCAAGGACATGCTGCTGGCCGTGGGCGACCGCTACGAACCGCAGATCGCGGCGGCCAAGGCTGCGGACGCGAAGTACCGCTAAGCAGATTGAAGCAGGGCGGGGCAGTCGCCAATGGCGATGCACCCTGCCAACGACATTGAATCGGTCCCGCAAGGGGCCAACGGAAGGATGCCGCGCGGCATGCAGGCGACCCGTCACGGGAAGCCCGGGCAGCGCGGCCCAGAGAGGATCCGATAAGGACCATGGAACTCACGACAGCCATCTTCTATGCCTTTGCCCTGGTGCTGGTGCTATCCGCACTGAAAGTCATCACGGCGAAGAACCCGGTGCATTCGGCACTGTTCCTCGTCCTCGCGTTCTTCACGGCCGCGGCGATCTGGATGATCCTGAAGGCAGAGTTCCTTGCCATCCTGCTGGTGCTGGTCTACGTCGGCGCGGTGATGGTGCTGTTCCTGTTCGTGGTGATGATGATCGATATCGACATCGAACACCTGCGCCGCGATTTCTGGACCTACGTACCGATGGCCTCGATCGTGGGCGCGCTGATCATTGCCGAAATGGCGATCGTGCTGGTGCGCAACTTCATCGGCACCACGAACGCAGTGGCGGCAGCCGGCTCGCAAGACCCGAACTACTCGAACACTGCGGCACTGGGCAAGCTGATCTACACCGACTACATCTACGCTTTCGAAGTGGCCGGCATCATCCTGCTGGTGGCGATCATTGCCGCCGTGGCCCTGACGCTGCGCCGCCGCAAGGACGTGAAGGCGCAGGACGTGGGCGCCCAGCTGCGCGTGCGTCGCGACGAGCGCGTGCGCATGGTGAAAATGCCGGCCGAGGGCCGGGCCGAAGCGGACGCCGCGGCTTCCGCCAACAAGAACTAAGCCCGGAGAATTCGCTGTGTTGTCTCTCGCCCACTTCCTCGTGCTCGGTGCCATCCTGTTTGCGATCAGCATCGTTGGCATCTTCCTGAACCGCAAGAACGTCATCGTGCTGCTGATGGCACTCGAACTGATGTTGCTTGCGGTCAACATGAACTTTGTCGCCTTCTCGCATTACATGGGCGACCTGGCCGGACAGGTTTTCGTTTTCTTCATCCTTACGGTGGCCGCCGCCGAGTCGGCAATCGGTCTGGCAATCCTGGTCGTGCTGTTCCGTAACCTGGACACGATCAACGTCGACGACATGGATACCCTCAAGGGCTGACATGAACGTCCTCGACAAGAACCAAGACTGCTCCCTGACCGCACACCAATAAGCGTCCTATGGCAACCACGCTCAACCCCAACCTGCTGCTGGCGATTCCGCTGGCGCCGCTCGCCGGCGCTGCGATAGCCGGCCTGTTCGGTACCAAGTTTTTCGGCACGTTCTCATCCGAGACGCGCGGCGGCCGGATCGCGGCTCACACGGCGACCATCCTCGGCGTGGCCATCGCGTTCGTGCTCTCGCTGCTGGTGCTGCGTGACGTCATGGACGGCGCGGGCTACAACGCCACCGTGTACGAATGGATGACGATCGGCACGCTGAAGCTGGAAATCGGCTTCCTGGTCGATTCGCTGACCGCGATGATGATGGTCGTTGTCACCTTCGTCTCGCTGATGGTGCACATCTACACCGTCGGCTACATGCAGGGTGACCCCGGCTACAACCGATTCTTCGCCTACATCTCGCTGTTCACCTTCTCGATGCTGATGCTGGTGATGAGCAACAACTTCCTGCAGCTGTTCTTCGGCTGGGAAGCTGTGGGCCTGGTCTCGTACCTGCTGATCGGTTTCTGGTACACGCGTCCGACCGCGATCTTCGCGAACATGAAGGCGTTCCTGGTCAACCGCGTGGGCGACTTCGGCTTCATCCTCGGTATTGGCCTGCTGCTGGCGTACAGCGGCAGCATGAACTACACGGACGTGTTCGCCCAGCGCGAGCAACTGGCCGCAGTGATCTTCCCGGGCACCGACTGGCTGATGATCACCGTTGCCTGCATCTGCCTGTTCATCGGCGCGATGGGCAAGTCGGCACAGTTCCCGCTGCACGTCTGGCTGCCTGACTCGATGGAAGGCCCGACCCCGATCTCGGCACTGATTCACGCGGCAACCATGGTGACCGCCGGCATCTTCATGGTGTCGCGCATGTCGCCGCTGTTCGAACTGTCGGACACCGCGCTGTCGTTCATCCTGGTCATCGGCGCGATCACCGCGCTGTTCATGGGCTTCCTGGGCGTCATCCAGAACGACATCAAGCGTGTGGTGGCTTACTCCACGCTGTCGCAGCTGGGCTACATGACCGTGGCGCTGGGCGCCTCGGCCTACTCGGTGGCCGTGTTCCACCTGATGACCCACGCGTTCTTCAAGGCGCTGCTGTTCCTCGGCGCGGGTTCGGTGATCATCGGCATGCACCACGATCAGGACATCCGCAACATGGGCGGCCTGCGCAAGTACATGCCCATCACGTGGATCACGTCGCTGGTGGGTTCGCTAGCGCTGATCGGTACGCCGTTCTTCTCGGGCTTCTACTCGAAGGATTCGATCATCGAGGCCGTGGCCGAGTCGCATCTGGCGGGTTCTGGCTTCGCGTACTTCGCCGTGCTGGCTGGCGTGTTCGTGACCGCGTTCTACTCGTTCCGCATGTACTTCCTGGTGTTCCACGGGGAAGAGCGCTGGGGCAAGGCTGACGCGCACGGCCACGGTCACGACGATCATCACGATGAGGAAGATGCGCACGACGACCATCACCATGGCCTGGCCGCTGGCGAAAAGCCGCACGAGTCGCCGTGGGTGGTGACGCTGCCGCTGGTGCTGCTGGCCATTCCGTCGGTCATCATCGGTGCCATCGCAATCGAGCCGATGCTGTTCGGCGAGTTCTTCAAACACGGTGTGGCGTTCAAGGACGTGATCTTCGTCGGCGAGAACCATCACGCCATGAAGGAACTGGAAGAAATGTTCCATGGCTGGGTGCCGATGGCGATCCACTCGCTGCAGACCCCGGTGCTGTGGCTGGCCATTGCCGGTGTGGTGCTCTCGTGGTTCTTCTACATGAAGCGCCCGGACATTCCGGCTGCCATCAAGCAACGCTTCTCGGGCATCTACACGCTGCTGGACAACAAGTACTACATGGACGCATTCAACCAGGCCGTGTTCGCCCGTGGCGCACGCCTGCTGGGTACGGGCCTGTGGAAGGGCGGCGACCAGAGCTTCATTGACGGACTGTTCGTCAATGGTTCGGCCCGCGTGGTGGCATCGTTTGCCGCAGCCAGCCGCTACATCCAGTCTGGCTACATCTACCATTACGCTTTTGCGATGATCCTCGGCATGCTGGTGCTCCTGACGCTGACGGTCACTGGCGTGATAGGCACCAAGTGATAGGCACCAAGTAAGGAAAACAAAGAAATGGTTCTGTCTTTCGCAATCTGGCTGCCTATCTTCTTCGGCCTGCTGGTATTGATGTTCGGCTCCGACAACAGCAAGTGCTTCGTGCGCTGGATGTCGTTGTTCGGCGCCATCGCCAGCTTCGTCGTCACGCTGCCGCTGGTCCTTCACTTCGATACGTCCACGGCTGCGATGCAGTTCGTCGAGCAGGCGAACTGGATCGAGCGCTTCAACATCGCCTATCACCTCGGGGTGGACGGCATCTCAATGTGGTTCGTGGTCCTGACCGCGTTCATCACCGTGATCGTCGTGATCTCGGCCTGGGAAGTGATCACCGAGCGCGTGGCCGAGTACATGGCCGCGTTCCTGATCCTGTCCGGCCTGATGATCGGCGTGTTCTGCGCGCTGGACGGCATGCTGTTCTACGTGTTCTTCGAAGCCACGCTGATCCCGATGTACATCATCATCGGTGTGTGGGGTGGTCCGAACCGCGTGTACGCTGCGTTCAAGTTCTTCCTCTATACGCTGCTGGGCTCGCTGCTGACGCTGGTTGCGCTGCTGTACCTGTACAACAAGACCGGTACGTTCGACATCCTGACCTGGCACCAGGCCAAGCTGTCGTTCGAAGAGCAGATCCTGATCTTCCTGGCGTTCTTCATGGCGTTTGCCGTGAAGGTGCCGATGTGGCCGGTGCACACCTGGCTGCCGGACGCCCACGTGGAAGCGCCGACCGGCGGTTCCGTGGTGCTGGCGGCGATCATGCTGAAGCTCGGTGCATACGGTTTCCTGCGGTTCTCGCTGCCGATCGCGCCGGACGCCAGCCACTACATGGCACCGTTCATCATCACGATCTCGCTGATCGCGGTGATCTACATCGGTCTCGTGGCGCTGGTCCAGGCCGACATGAAGAAGCTGGTGGCGTACTCGTCGATTGCCCACATGGGTTTCGTGACGCTCGGTTTCTTCATCTTCAATGACATCGGTATCGAAGGCGGTATCGTGCAGATGATCTCGCACGGTTTCATTTCGGGCGCGATGTTCCTGTGTATCGGTGTGCTGTATGACCGCGTGCACTCGCGCCAGATCGCCGATTACGGCGGTGTGGTGAACGTGATGCCGAAGTTCGCGGCGTTCTCGGTGTTCTTCGCCATGGCCAACTGCGGCCTGCCGGCGACGTCGGGCTTCGTGGGCGAGTTCATGGTTATCCTCGGCGCGGTCAAGTTCAACTTCTGGATTGGCCTGCTGGCTGCCACGGCCCTGATCCTGGGCGCGGCGTACTCGCTGTGGATGGTCAAGCGCGTGATCTTCGGCGACATCGTCCACGAGCATGTGCGCGAACTGCTGGACCTGAACAAGCGTGAGTTCGTGATGCTGGGTCTGCTGGCCATCCTGACGCTGTATATGGGCTTGTACCCGAAACCCTTCACCGACGTGATGCACGCATCGGTGGTGAACCTGCTGTCCCACGTGGCACAGTCCAAGCTGTAAGCGGGGGAGAGAATAAACATGCAATCGTCCTCTAGCCTGGCCCCGGTGGCGCCAATCATTTTCCTGGCGGTCGCCATCGCGGCGATCAACTGGATCGACCTCGCACGCGGCAAGAACCGCTCGAGCCTGGCGTACCCGCTTTCGCTGCTGGTCACACTCGTCCTGACGGTGTGGTTCGGCCTGAACGCGGCCAACGGCGAGACGCACTACGCGTTCGCCAACCTGGTCGTGATCGACCCGATGGCCAACGTGCTGTCCGCGTTCTGCGCGCTGGGCATGTTCCTGACGCTGGTCTACACGCGCCACTACCTCGGTAGCCGCGACATGTTCGCCGGCGAGTTCTACATGCTGGCGCTGTTCACGCTGGGCGGCCAGATCGTGATGATTACCGGCAACAACTTCCTGACGCTGTACCTGGGTCTGGAACTGCTGTCGCTGTCGTCGTATGCACTGGTGGCGCTGCGCCGCGATTCGCGCGTGACGTCGGAATCGGCCATCAAGTACTTCGTGCTGGGTGCGCTGGCTTCGGGCTTCCTGCTGTACGGCATGTCGATGATGTATGGCGCCACGGGTTCGCTGAACCTGGGCGAAGTGTTCCGCGTGGTGGAGTCGGGCCGCGTCAACACGACGATGCTGGCCTTCGGCGTGGTGTTCATCGTGGCTGGCCTGTCGTTCAAGCTCGGTGCCGCACCGTTCCACATGTGGATTCCGGACATCTATCAGGGTTCGCCGACCGCCGTGACGCTGCTGATCGCGGCGGGTCCGAAGGTTGCCGCATTCGCGCTGATCCTGCGCGTGCTGGTGGAAGGGCTGCTGCCGCTGGCCACCGACTGGCAGATGATGCTGGTGGTGTTGTCGATTGCCTCGCTGGTGATCGGCAATCTGACCGCGATCGTGCAGACCAACCTGAAGCGGATGCTGGCGTACTCGACCATCTCGCACATGGGCTTCATCCTGCTGGGCATGCTGTCCGGCGTGGTGGCGAACAAGGTGGATGGCGCGGCCAACGCGTACAGCTCGTCGATGTTCTACTCGATCACGTACATGCTGACCACGCTCGGCACGTTCGGCCTGATCCTGATCCGCACCCGCAAGGGCTTCGAGGCGGAAACGCTGGAAGACCTGAAGGGCATGTCGCGCCGTCATCCGTGGTTCGCCTTCCTGATGCTGGTGATGATGTTCTCGATGGCCGGCATTCCGCCGACCGTGGGCTTCTACGCCAAGCTGGCCGTGCTGCAGGCCGTGGTCAAGGCGGGCATGAGCTGGCTGGCCGTGGTGGCCGTGCTGTTCTCGCTGATCGGCGCGTTCTACTACCTGCGTATCGTCAAGCTGATGTACTTCGATGCACCGGCTGGCGAAGAGCCGCTGGAAGCGTCGGGCGGCGTGCGTGCGATGCTGAGCCTCAACGGGCTGGCCGTGATCCTGCTGGGTATCTTCCCGGCGGCACTGATGAGCCTGTGCTACGAGGCCATCCGTGCGACACTGGCGTCGTAAGCAACGTAACGCTATAAGGTGATGCAATGAGTTCCTCGGCAGGCGGCTGGTTTGTCATCTTGTTGGCACTGGTGTGTGCCAACCTGCCGTTCGTCAACCAGCGCCTGTTCGCGGCGATTGGCCTGAAATGGGCCCGCAAGCCGCTGTGGCTGCGCCTGGTGGAACTCTTCACGTGGTACGTGCTGGCGGGTCTCGCCGGTCTTGCGGTGGAAGCCAGCCTTGGCAACACCTTCCCGCAGGGCTGGCAGTTCTACGCGATCACGGGCTGCATGATGCTGGTGTTTGCCTTTCCCGGCTTCACCTGGCAATACCTCGTCAAACATCGCACGGCCTGACGCGGCCACACCCTGACGCTCCGGGACCGTGCCTTATCCGGAGCGTCCATGTCCGACAAGACATCCGCAGCAGTTTCTTCCGCCGCATTTCCCGCCAACCAGTCCGACGCTTCCGAGCCGGCTGATGCGCATCTTCGGGAAACAGCCGTCGCATCCGCGACGATCCATCGCGGCAAATTCCTGACGCTCAAACAAGACATCGTCCGCCTGCCCGATGGCAAACAGGCCGGGCGCGAGTACGTGCTGCATCCGGGCGCGGTGATGATGATCCCGCTGTTCGACGACGGCACCGTGCTGATGGAGCGCCAGTTCCGCTATCCGGTGGGCGAGGTCATGCTCGAATTCCCGGCTGGCAAGCTCGACCCGGAAGAGGGTGCGCAGCGCTGCGGGGAACGGGAGTTGCTGGAAGAAACCGGCTACACGGCGAAGCGCTGGGACTACCTGACGCGCATCCATCCCGTGATTTCCTATTCCACCGAATTCATAGACATCTTCCTGGCGCGCGATCTGTCTGCTGGCGAGTCGAAGCTTGATGATGGCGAGTTCCTGGAGACATTCGTCACGCCGGTCGGTCAGGTAATCGACTGGGTACGTCAGGGGCGTATTACCGATGTGAAGACGATCATCGGCGCGTTCTGGCTGGAGAAGATCATCTCGGGTACGTGGGTGCCCGGCGAGCAGACCGAGCCGCCTGCTTCATCGAACCGGGTGACGGGTTGAGGAAGGGCTGGGGAGGGTTTTCCCTTGATTTTCCAAGGCCTGGCGCCCAGTTAGGCTGCTGCAGGCGGAGATGTGTCGCGAACACGTCCTGCCAGGCGACAACGGTCGAGAAATAAATTAGCACGACCGTTCACAAAATTTCGATTCACGGCTAACATTGCCCCGACGGGCTGGAAAGATCATGAAGGTGCTAGACCTGCGCTGTGCGCAAGACCATCGTTTCGAGGGCTGGTTTGCCTCGGAGGAAGATGCGCAATCGCAGCTTTCACGCGATCTCGTCCAATGTCCGGTCTGTGGCGACCATGCGGTCAGCCGCCTGCCCAGCGCGCCGCGCCTGAATCTTTCGGGTGCGACCGCGAAGCCGGCGCCGACGCAATCCCGCCAGGGCGAGGCAGGGCCGGCCGATGCGCAGCAGTTGATGCAAGCGCTGCAGGCCACCTACCTGAAAGCCGTGCGGCAGGTGATGGCACAGACCGAGGACGTGGGCGACCGATTCGTGGAAGAAGCGCGGCGCATCCACTATCAGGAGGCACCCGAGCGCGGCATTCGCGGCTCGGCCACTCCCGAGGATGCGCAGGCGCTGGCCGACGAAGGCATCGACACCTTTCCGCTCCTCGTGCCGGACGCATTGAAGCAGACGGCCCACTGAACAAGCATCCTGTGCCCGGTTTTATCCAGCGCAGCGATGCGCGAGGTAAAACAAACGGCCGGCGCCAGCGCCGGCACATCATGGAGACGGGCATGGATCTCAACTACTCGGAAGCCGACAACGCCTTCCGTCAGGAAGTGCGCAGCTGGCTCGAGGCCAACCTGCCTGCGGATATCCGCGAAAAGGTTCTCAACCACCGCCGCCCCAGCCGCGACGATCTCGTGCTCTGGCACAAGACGCTGGCCAAGAAGGGCTGGTCCGCGCCGCACTGGCCGGTGGACTTCGGCGGCACGGGCTGGAACGCCACGCAGCGCCATATCTGGGATGAGGAAAATGCCCGCGTCGGCGCGCCCGGCGTGCTGCCGTTCGGCGTGGCGATGGTCGCGCCCGTGATCATGAAGTACGGCAACGCCGAGCAGAAGTCCTATTACCTGCCGCGTATCCTGGATTGCACCGACTGGTGGTGCCAGGGCTATTCGGAGCCGGGCTCCGGTTCGGACCTGGCTTCGGTCAAGACGAAGGCGGAACTGACTTCGGATGGCAAGCACTACATCGTCAACGGTCAGAAGACCTGGACGACGCTGGGCCAGCACGCCGACATGATCTTCTGCCTGGTACGCACGGACCCCGAGGCCAAGAAGCAGGAAGGCATCTCGTTCCTGCTGATCGACATGAAGACGCCGGGCATCACGGTGCGTCCGATCATCATGCTCGACGAAGACCATGAAGTGAACGAAGTGTTCTTCGACAACGTGAAGGTTCCGGTGGAAAACCGCGTTGGCGAGGAAAACCGCGGCTGGACGTACGCCAAGTACCTGCTCGGCCACGAGCGTACCGGCATTGCCCGCGTGGGCGCATCCAAGCGCGAACTGGGCTTCCTGAAGCGCGTGGCGCGCCAGCAGGAAAAGAACGGCAAGCCGCTGCTCGAAGATCCGGTGTACGCCAACAAGGTGGCCGCGCTGGAAATCGAATTGATGGCGCTGGAAATCACCGTGCTGCGCGTGGTGTCGAGCGAAGCCGCTGGCAAGGGCCCCGGTCCCGAGGCATCGATGCTCAAGATCAAGGGCACCGAAATCCAGCAGATGCTGACCGAGCTGATGGTGGAAGCCGCCGGCCCGTATGCCATGCCGTTCGACCCGGCCTACCTCGAATGCGAGCAGGCCCATACGGTCACCGGCTACGACGATGCCGCGCCGCTGGCAGCGTACTACTTCAACTACCGCAAGACGTCGATCTACGGTGGTTCCAACGAAATTCAGAAGAACATCATCAGCCAGATGATTCTGGGGCTGTGAGGAGACACGCGACATGAACTTCAATCTCAGCGACGAACAGAAGCAACTGGCCGATGCGATCCGCCGCTTCGTCGAAAAAAGCTACGACTTCGAATCGCGCAAGAAGAACATCAAGTCCGAACAGGGCTACGGCGCCAACGCATGGGGCGCACTGGTCGAACTGGGCCTGACGGCACTGCCGGTGCCGGAAGAACAAGGCGGTTTCTCGGGCACGGCCGTCGACATGATGGTGGTGCTGCAGGAACTGGGCCGTGGTCTGGTGGTGGAGCCGTACCAGGCAACCGTCGTCGGCGCGCAGGCGCTGAAGCTGGCCGGTGGCCAGGAAGCGCTGCTGGAACAGGTGGCAGGCGGCGAAGTGAAGCTGGCCACGGCATTCGGCGAGCAGCAGTCGCGCTATGAACTGAACAACGTGCGCGTGACGGCCAAGGGCGGCAAGCTCAATGGCAAGAAGACCGTGGTGGTGCATGGCGCGCAGGCTGACAAGCTCGTGGTGTCGGCGCGTACCAGCGGTGCGCAGCGCGATCAGGACGGCATCTCGCTGTACCTCGTCGATACGAACGGCGCTGGCGTGACCGTGCAGGACTATCGCACGCTCGATAACCTGCATGCCGCGGACGTGACGTTCCAGGACGCACCGGCCACGCTGCTGGGCACGGAAGGCAAGGGCTGGGATGTACTCGAAGCCACGGCCGACTATGCGGCAGTGCTGCTGTGCTCGGAAGCGGTTGGTATCCTCGACACGCTGAACGCCACGACGCTGGACTACGCCAAGACGCGCCAGCAGTTCGGGGTGCCCATCGCGCGCTTCCAGGCACTGCAACATCGCATGGTGGAAATGTTCATCCATGCCGAGCAGTCGCGTTCGATCACGCTGCTGGCCGCAGCGCGTTTCGACGAGGCCAGCCCCGAAGAACGCCGTCGCTACGTGTCCGCCGCCAAGGCACGCGTGGGGCAGGCGGCCCGCTCGGTGGGCCAGGAGGCCGTGCAGATTCACGGCGGCATGGGCGTGACCGATGAAATGCCGGCCGCGCACATGTTCAAGCGGCTGACGTTCATCAACACGACGTTTGGCGACGTGGACCATCACCTGGGCCGTTTCGCCAGTCAGCCGGGCTTCCAGGAAGCCGCCTGATCGATAGCATGACCCTGAACCGCGCCGGAAACCCCGAGCGCGGTTTTTTGCTTTGGAGCCCCCATGTCCGACAAGATGTATTTCGAAGACTATGTCGTTGGCAGCGAGATCGCGCTCGGCAGCTATCACGTCACCGAGGAAGAGATCGTCGCGTTTGCCAGGCAGTATGACCCCCAGCCGTTCCACATCGACAAGGCCGCCGCCGAGCAGAGTATCTACGGCGGCCTGATTTCCAGTGGCTGGATGACGTGCGGCATCATCATGCGTCTGCTGGTACAGTCGATGGGCGACCGCTCGACCAGCATGGGATCGCCCGGTGTGGACGAGGTCCGCTGGCTCAAGCCCGTCTACGCAGGCGACACGCTGACCGCCGTGCTGAAGGTGTTGGAAGCGCGCCCGTCAGGTTCGAAGCCGGACCGCGGCGTGGTGCTGACCCAGTGGGTCGGCAGCAACCAGAAGGGCGAGGTCGTTTGCACGGTCAAGGGCATGGGCATGTACAAGCGCCGCCCGGCGTAAGCCCCAGGCCATCAACAAAATCAGGAGACAAGGAATATGCGCACCATTGCATCGCTGGAAGAGCTGGAGGGTCTTCAGGGCCAGGAAGTGGCCGTCAGCGACTGGTTCGAGATCACGCAGCAGCAGGTCAACCTGTTTGCGGAAGCGACCGGCGACCATCAGTGGATTCACGTGGATGTGGAGCGTGCCAAGCGGGAGTCGCCATTCGGCGCGCCGGTGGCGCACGGCTTCCTGACGTTGTCGCTGCTGCCGCAACTGATGGCGAATGCCATCCACATGGAAGGCGTCAAGATGGGCGTCAACTATGGGCTGAACCGCGTGCGCTTTACCGCGCCGGTGCCGGTGGGTAGCCGCCTGCGCGGTCGCGTGAAGCTGCTGAAGGTGGAGCGGCTCGATCCGACGCCGAACGGCCTGACCGGCGCGCAATCGACGTGGGAAGTCACGATCGAGCGCGAGGGCAGTGACCGCCCGGTCTGCGTGGCAGAATCGATCAGCCGGCGCTACTCGTAAGCACTCGCTGCATCGAAAAGTACGGGCCGCTAGAACGCGGCCCGTTTCATTTGTCCAGAAGATTCCGAGCAAAACATCGGATCACGGCGTGACTGTTTCCTCTGTGCGACACCTGTGAACATTGTCCGATAAAAAGAACAGTGTTTCCGTTGTGTTTGGGTTTACCCGGAATGTTGCGTTGCGGTACATTCGCGGCCAACGATGTTTTATGTAATGCGATATCCGCTCGGAGACCGTTCCCGCTGCGCTGGCGAGGCGGTCAAAAGCAGGCGTAAATCGCGTGGGCATCGTTAAACAACGCTTCTCCCGGTGGCTGCTCCGAACCGGGAACGATCGCAGTTCAGGCAGTCGGTTACCTCAGCGCACGCATCCCGCCCCCGGCGTTTCGCGCACGCAGTCGTCAGTTGCTGTCCAGCCGCGCTCATGGCGTTGCCCGGCCGCATGGTCCGCCGGCGTTTGCATCGCCCCATCCGCAGCGCCAGCTTTGGACACGTCCCCGGTTTTCCCCAGCCCAGCCTGCCTGTTGCCCTGTGCAATAGGTGGCGGTGCCACGCTTGTGCACAGGCGTGACACAACCAGACCGTCGTGACATGAAGACACCAACATTGCCGCGCCTGATGCGGTTCCTGCCTTGCCTTGGCCTGCTCCTGCTGGCCGGCTGCGACTTCGCACTGATGAACCCCAAGGGGCAAGTCGGCGTGGACATCAAGGGCATCATCCTGATCGCCACCTGGCTGATGCTCCTGGTCGTCGTGCCGGTCATCGTCCTGATCTTCGTGTTCGCGTGGAAGTACCGCGCCAGCAACACGTCGGCCACGTATGACCCCGACTGGTCGCACTCCACCCGCATCGAAGTGGTGGTGTGGCTGATCCCCTGCCTGATCATCATCGCGCTGGGCATCATCACGTGGAAGTCGTCGCACGACCTCGACCCGTACAAGCCGCTGGAATCCAACGTCAAGCCGATCCAGGTGGAAGCCGTGGCAATGAACTGGAAGTGGCTGTTCATCTATCCGGAACTGAAGATCGCGACGGTGAACCAGCTCGCGTTTCCGGCCAACACGCCGGTGAACTTCAAGATCACGTCGGATTCGATCATGAATTCGTTCTTCATCCCGCGCCTGGGTAGCCAGATCTACGCCATGGCCGGGATGGAAACCAAGCTGCACCTCATCGCCAACGAAGCCGGTACGTACGACGGCATGTCCGCCAACTACAGCGGCGGCGGCTTCTCGGGCATGAAATTCAAGGCCATCGCCATGTCGAACTTCGAGTTCGACAAGTGGGTGGAGCAGGTGCGCGCGTCCAGCAAGCAGCTTGGCTCGGAGGACTACAAGGTCCTGGCGAAGCCGAGCGAAGCAGAACCGGTGACGTACTTCGGCCGCGTCGAAGACGGTCTGTTCACCGACATCCTGCATCAGTACATGGGCCACGACGGCCGTGCGGTCGCCCGCGAAGGTTTTGAAGGCGGTCCGGTCTGCACGTCGCGTAACACGCTCGGCGAAGAGCGTGTGTCCCTGACCACGCCGGCCACCCCGGCCGTGGGCGCGCAAATCTAGGAGCAATGATGTTTGGCAAATTGAGTTTGTCGGCGATTCCGTTTCATGAGCCGATCATCATGGTCACACTGACCTGCGTCGCCCTTGGTGGGCTGGCGCTGCTCGGTGCGATCTCGTATTTCAAGAAGTGGGGTTACCTGTGGACCGAGTGGATTACCTCGGTCGACCACAAGCGCATTGGCGTGATGTACTCGCTGGTGGCGCTGATCATGCTGCTGCGCGGCTTTGCCGACGCGGTCATGATGCGTACCCAACTGGCCGTGGCAACCAATGGTTCCACCGGTTTCCTGCCGCCCGAACACTATGACCAGGTGTTCACGGCGCACGGCGTGATCATGATCTTCTTCGTGGCCATGCCGCTGATGACGGGCCTGATGAACCTCGTGGTGCCGCTGCAGATCGGTGCGCGCGACGTGGCCTTCCCGTTCCTGAACACGCTGAGCTTCTGGCTGTTCGTGGCCGGCGCGATGCTGGTGAACGTGTCGCTGGGCGTTGGCGAATTCGCCAAGACCGGCTGGCTGGCTTACCCGCCGCTGTCGGGCCTGGATTACAGCCCGGGCGTGGGGGTGGACTACTACCTCTGGTCCTTGCAGATATCAGGGTTGGGCACGCTGCTGACCGGCGTGAACTTCCTGGTGACGATCCTGAAGATGCGCGCCCCGGGCATGACCCTGATGCGCATGCCGGTGTTCACGTGGACCGTGCTGTGCACGAACGTGCTGATCGTGGCAGCCTTCCCGGTGCTGACGGTGTCGCTGGCGCTGCTGGGTCTGGACCGTTACTTCGACATGCACTTCTTCACGAACGACGGTGGCGGTAACGCCATGATGTACGTGAACCTGATCTGGATCTGGGGCCACCCCGAGGTCTACATCCTGGTGCTGCCGGCATTCGGTATCTTCTCGGAAATCATTGCCACGTTCTCGCGCAAGAAGCTGTTCGGCTACAAGGGCATGGTCTACGCCACCAGCGCGATCATGGTCCTGTCGTTCATCGTGTGGCTGCACCACTTCTTCACGATGGGTTCCGGTGCGAACGTGAATGCGTTCTTCGGCATCACGACGATGATCATCTCGATCCCGACGGGCGTGAAGATCTTCAACTGGCTGTTCACGATGTACCGTGGCCGCGTGGAATTCACGTCGCCGGTGCTGTGGACGCTGGGCTTCATGGTCACGTTCGTGATCGGCGGCATGACCGGCGTGCTGATGGCTGTACCGGCTGCCGACTTCGTGCTGCACAACTCGCTGTTCCTGATTGCCCACTTCCACAACGTGATCATCGGCGGCGTGCTGTTCGGCTACCTTGCCGGCGTCACCTACTGGTGGCCGAAGGCGTTCGGCTTCAAGCTGAACGAGCGTCTGGGCAAGTGCGCCTTCTGGTGCTGGCTGGTGGGCTTCTACTTCGCCTTCATGCCGCTGTACGTGCTGGGCCTGATGGGCATGACCCGTCGCCTGAACCACACCGACAATCCGGAATGGACGCCCTGGCTGCATCTGGCCGTGGTGGGCGTGGTGTTCGTGGCCATGGGTATCGGCTTCCAGGTGCTGCAGATCATCGTGTCGATCCGCGACCGCAAGAAGCTGGCCGACGTCACGGGCGATCCGTGGGGTGGCCGTACGCTGGAATGGGCAACGTCGTCGCCGCCCGCGTTCTACAACTTCGCGCACACCCCGGTGGTGCGTGACCTGGACGCGTTTGCCGACATGAAGGCCCGTGGCGAAACGATGCGCACCGATGGCTTCGAACAGATCCACATGCCGAAGAACACGGCTGCCGGTTTCTACATGGGTGCATGGAGCCTGGCACTGGGCTTCGCGCTGACGTGGCATATCTGGTGGCTCGCCGCCGTGGGTCTGGTTGGCATGATCGTGGCCTTCATCCGCCGCGCCAACGATGACCACATCGACTACTACGTGCCGGCCGCCGAGGTCGAGCAGATCGAAACCCGCTACCAGCAGCGCGTCGCTGCGCAGGGCTGATAACCATGTCGACAGAAGTTCTTGACCGCTTCGGGGCGCAAGCCCCCGCGCATGCGCACTCGCACGACGAGTCGCACGACCACGCGCATCACGACACCAGCGAGAACACCGTCTTCGGTTTCTGGCTGTACCTGATGAGCGACTGCATCTTGTTCGCGTGCCTGTTCGCCGCTTACGCCGTCCTGCGCGGCGAAGTGGCGGGTGGCCCGTCGGGCAAGGAGCTGTTCGATCTCAACTTCGTGGCGGTGGAAACCGGCATCCTGCTGGTGTCGTCGATCACCTACGGCTTTGCCATGGTGTCGATGCAGAACCAGCAGCGCGGCCGCGTGATGTTCTGGCTGGGCGTGACGTTCCTGCTGGGCGCTGCCTTCATGAGCATGGAAATCTACGAGTTCAAGCACCTGATTCATGAAGGTGCCGGTCCGAGCCGTAGCGCATTCCTGTCCTCGTTCTTCACGCTGGTGGGCACCCACGGTCTGCACGTTGCAAGCGGCATGCTGTGGATGCTGGTACTCATGTACCAACTGTCGAAGAAGGGGCTGACGCCTACCGTGACCAAGCGCCTGAACTGCCTCAGCCTGTTCTGGCACTTTCTGGACGTGGTCTGGATTGGTGTGTTCACCGTCGTCTATCTGATGGGAGCAATGTAAATGGCACAGCAACACGCTACCGGCGCCCACGGCGCCTCGCACGGCCACAGCAGCGTCAAGTCGTATGTGATCGGCTTCGTGCTGGCGGTCATCCTGACGGCCATCCCGTTCAAGATCGTGATGGACGGTACGATGGACCGCGCCACCATGCTGTGGGTCATCCTGGGCCTGGCTGTGGTGCAGATCGTCGTGCACCTGAAGTACTTCCTGCATCTGGACGGTTCGGACGGACAGAAGTGGAACGTGATGGCCCTGCTGTTCACGGCCCTGATCCTGTTCATCGTGCTGGCCGGTTCGCTCTGGATCATGCACAACATGAACGCGAACATGATGCCGTGGATGAGCAAGTAAGCATCCTCGCCGCTGTTTGAGAAACGGGACCCCCAGCGGGTCCCGTTTTTTTGTGTCGATGGTGCCCATTGGTGCGTCAGGCACCGGGCGCACGCGCCCATGCACGCACCCGGGGCCTTGCACGGTTCCGGTGCAGTCACTCGTCGTTTCCGCTTCGTCGCGCCGGCACCGTCCTGGTGCGCGGCCGTTTTCCCATTGCTGATTTGTCACGCAGGCGTTGCCTGGCAAGGGATTGCCGGCGTTCGCGGCATTGGCACGCTAGTTGCAGAAGCATCACCCGGGGTGCGTAGTCCCTGCCAACACACATAAACCGGACGAACTGGGAGCTGCAATGAAACGACGTGACATGCTGAAGCTGACGGCCGTAGCCGCCGCAGCGATGATCGGTACCAGCCCGCTGATGGCGCAGACAAAGGAACCGATCAAGGTCGGCATCCTGCATTCGCTGTCGGGCACGATGGCCATTTCCGAGACGTCGCTGAAGGACGTGGCGCTCATGACGATCGACGAGATCAACAAGAGCGGTGGCGTGCTGGGCCGCAAGCTCGAGCCCGTTGTGGTGGACCCCGCATCGAACTGGCCGCTGTTCGCCGAGAAGGCACGCCAGCTGATCACCAAGGACAAGGTTGCCGTGACGTTCGGCTGCTGGACCTCGGTATCGCGCAAGTCGGTACTGCCGGTCTATGAAGAACTGAACTCGCTGCTGTTCTACCCGGTGCAGTACGAGGGCGAGGAAATGTCGAAGAACGTGTTCTACACGGGTGCCGCGCCGAACCAGCAGGCCATCCCGGCCGTGGAATACCTGATGAGCAAGGAAGGCGGCGGTGCCAAGCGCTACTTCCTGCTGGGCACCGACTACGTGTACCCGCGTACCACGAACAAGATCCTGCGCGCGTTCCTGAAGAGCAAGGGCGTGGCCGACAAGGATATCGAAGAGGTCTACACGCCGTTCGGTCATAGCGACTATCAGACCATCGTCGCCAACATCAAGAAGTTCTCGCAAGGCGGCAAGACGGCCGTGATCTCGACGATCAACGGCGACTCGAACGTGCCGTTCTACAAGGAACTGGGCAACGCGGGCCTGAAGGCCAAGGACGTGCCGGTGGTGGCGTTCTCCGTGGGCGAGGAAGAACTGCGCGGTATCGACACCAAGCCGCTGGTGGGCCACCTGGCCGCATGGAACTACTTCATGTCGGTGAAGAACCCGGAGAACGATGCGTTCAAGAAGCAATGGGCGGCATGGGTCAAGGCCAACAACCTGCCCGGCGCTGACAAGCGCGTGACCAACGATCCGATGGAAGCCACGTACGTGGGCATCCATATGTGGGCACAGGCCGTGAAGAAGGCCGGCACCACGGACCCGGACAAGGTGCGCGCCGCCATGTACGGCCAGACCTTCAAGTCGCCGGACGGCTTCACGCTGACGATGGGCGACAACCACCACCTTTACAAGCCCGTGATGATCGGCGAAGTGAAGGGCGATGGTCAGTTCAACGTGGTGTGGAAGACCGCCAAGCCGATCCGCGCCCAGCCGTGGAGCCCGTTCATCGCGGGTAACGAAGGCAAGGCGGACAAGGTTAGCAATTAACACGTTGCCCTTTGCTATGCGCTCCCCTCTCCCATGAAGTGGGAGAGGGGTGGGGGTGAGGGCCAGCAGTTCAAGACGCGATATCGGCAGCTTGCACCGCCATGCCCTCACCCCCAACCCCTCTCCCGCTCGCGGGAGAGGGGAGCAAACCGCCGCTGCGGGACATCTTCTACACACAAGACGCGACATATCGCGCTATCAACAGGCTCCTGAATGCACCGACCCGACATCCGTTCATGGCTGCGCGCCATGTTCGCTGTGCTGCTGCTGGCCGCTGCCCCACTATGGGCGGCCACGCCGCTGACGCAGGCCGACCTGAAACCGCTGGCCGAAGACGACTTCGACGCCAAGACCGCCGCGCTGACCAGGATCACGCAGGCGCCGGCAGCGCAGGCCGGACCGATTCTCAAAGCGCTGCAGGACGATGCGCTGCAGTTTGCACCGTCGGTCGGCATGGTGCGTACCGAGGGTGACAAAACGCTCGACGCCATCACGGGGCAACCGGTCACGGTCAAGCCCGATGAGCTGGAGTCCCTGACACTGAACAACAGCCTGCGCTCGATTGTCGATAGCGCGTCGAGCAGCCTGCTGCTGCAGTCGCCCGATATCGCCGTGCGGACGCAGGCCATCAACACGCTGTTCGATCAACCGGAAAGCGCCACGCGTGAAGCGGTGGAAGCGGCGCGCAAGGCCGAGGCCGATGCGGGCCTGCGTGCGCGCCTTGACGTGATCTGGGCCAGCACGGTGCTGGCCGAAGGTCCAGGTGCCACGCGCGATGCACGCATCGAAGCCATTCGCATCCTGGCTGCCGACAGCAATCCGCAATCACGCCAGAAGCTGACGCCCTTCGTTGAGAAGGACGAGGCGGGCAAGTACAAGGAGCCCGACGAAGGCGTACGCGTGGCCGCGCAGCAGGCGCTCGATCAGTTGCGCAGCAACGAGCGTCGCGCGGAAGTGGTGGGCAACCTGTTCGCGGGCCTGAGCCTCGGCAGCGTGCTGCTGCTCGCTGCACTGGGCCTGGCGATCACGTATGGCCTGATCGGCGTCATCAACATGGCGCACGGCGAGTTCCTGATGATCGGCGCTTATGCCACCTATGTGGTGCAGACGCTGTTCCGTGCCTTCATGCCGACCGAGGCATTCGGCTGGTATCTGGTGGCGGCGCTTCCGGCATCGTTCCTGGCGGCCGGTCTGGTCGGCTTTGCGATCGAGCGCATCGTGCTGCGCCATCTGTATGGCCGTCCACTGGAAACGCTGCTCGCCACGTTCGGTATCAGCCTGCTGTTGCAGCAGTCCGTGCGCACGATCTTCGGTGCGCAGAACGTTGAGGTGGCGAATCCTTCGTGGATGAGCGGCGGATTCGAGGCCATGGCTGGTCTCGTGATTCCGTACAACCGCGTGGTCATCATCCTGTTCGCGCTGGGCGTGGTCGCTGTGGCGTGGGCTGTACTGAATCGCACGCGTCTGGGTCTGTTCGTGCGTGCGACGACGCAGAACCGCACGATGGCCGCCTGCGTGGGCGTGCGTACGTGGAAGGTGGACAGCTACGCGTTCGCGTTCGGTGCCGGTATTGCAGGGCTGGGCGGATGCGCGCTCTCGCAGATCGGCAACGTGGGGCCGGACCTGGGGCAGGCGTACATCATCGACTCGTTCATGGTCGTGGTGCTCGGCGGGGTAGGCCAGTTGGCCGGCACCATCGTCGGCGCGTTCGGCCTCGGCATCATCAACAAGTTCATCGAGCCGTTCTACGGCGCGGTGCTGGCCAAGATCTTTGTCCTCGTGCTGATCGTGCTCTTCATCCAGAAGCGCCCGCAAGGACTTTTCGCGCTCAAAGGGCGCAGCGCGGAGGCCTGACATGTCCAGTTTCCAATCGAAATCCGGCAAGGCGTTCCGGCTCGCCGTTCCCGAGCGCCAGCCCCTGTTCTCTGGCCGCATCTGGACGCTGCTGGTGGCGTTCACGATCATCGTCGGCATTGGTGTGCCCATCTGCGCGCTGATGCTGCCGGAAGGCCATCCGCTGCATCTCTCGGCCTACGCGTTGACGCTGATCGGCAAGATCATGTGTTTTGCGCTGGCAGCCATCGCACTCGACCTCGTGTGGGGTTACTGCGGCATCCTGAGCCTCGGCCATGGTTTGTTCTTCGCGCTGGGCGGCTATGCGATGGGCATGTACCTGATGCGGTCGATTGGCCGCGAAGGCGTGTACAAGAGCGACCTGCCCGACTTCATGGTGTTCCTCGACTGGAAGGAACTGCCGTGGTTCTGGCATGGCACCGAGCATCTGCCTTACGCGCTGCTGCTCGTGGTGCTGGTGCCGGGCGTGCTGGCGTGGCTGTTCGGCTTCTTTGCGTTCCGCTCGCGCATCAAGGGCGTGTACCTGTCGATCATCACGCAGGCGCTCACGTATGCGGCGATGCTGCTGTTCTTCCGTAACGAGACGGGCTTCGGCGGCAACAACGGCTTCACGGACTTCAAGCGCATTGCGGGTTATGCAGTGGCAGCGCCGGAAACGCGTACCGCGCTGTTCGTGCTGACGTTCCTCGCGCTGATCGGCGGCTTCATCGCGTGCCGCTACATCGTGACGTCGAAGCTCGGTCGCGTGGTCACGGCCGTGCGCGATGCGGAGATGCGCGTGATGTTCTCGGGCTATAACCCGCTCGGCTACAAGCTGTTCGTGTGGACGTTCTCGGCAGTGCTGTGCGGTATTGCTGGCGCGCTGTACGTGCCGCAGGTGGGCATCATCAACCCGGGCGAAATGTCTCCGGCCAATTCGATCGAGATGGCCGTGTGGGTAGCGGTGGGCGGACGCGGCACGCTGATTGGTCCGATCATTGGAGCGTTCCTGGTCAACGGTGCCAAGACGATGTTCACCGCTTACTTCGCCGAATACTGGTTGTTCCTGCTCGGGGCGATGTTCGTGCTCGTGACGCTGTACCTGCCCGATGGCGTGGTGGGTCTGGTCCGCCGCCTGCGCGCGATGCGCAAGCCTGCGAAGCCAATCGATGCGGACACGGATGCGTCCGTACCAGCACCGCAACAAGGGAGCAAGGCATGAACGCCGCGTTGGGAGTGGAGCAAGCGGAGAGCGGCGATGCCACCGGGCTGGGCCGCATCCTCGAACCGGGCGTCATCGACACGACGCACGGACCGATCCTCTACGTGGAAGACCTGACTGTCCAGTTCGACGGCTTCCGCGCACTGAACAAGCTGTCGCTGTCGATCGATCACGGCGAACTGCGCTGCGTGATCGGGCCGAACGGTGCCGGCAAGACGACGATGATGGACGTCATCACCGGCAAGACCGGGCCGCGCAACGCCAACGTCACGGGCCGCGTGTTCCTGGGCCAGACCATCGACCTGATGCGCATGACCGAGCCGAAGATCGCGCAGACCGGCATCGGGCGCAAGTTCCAGAAGCCCACCGTGTTCGAGCAACACGAGGTGTGGGAAAACCTGGAACTGGCGATGAAAGGCGACAAGCGCTGGTGGTCGTCGCTGCGCGCACGATTGACGGGTGAGGGCCATCGCCGTATCGAGGAAACGCTGGCGCTGACGGGTCTGGAAGACGAGGCCTATCGTCCGGCTGGGTTGCTCTCGCATGGTCAGAAGCAGCGGCTGGAGATCGGCATGCTGCTGATGCAGCAACCGCAGTTGCTGTTGCTCGATGAACCCGTGGCCGGCATGACCGATGAGGAAACGATGCAATTGGCGGGGCTGCTGAACAGCCTGCGCGGCAGCTGCTCGATGATGGTGGTCGAGCACGACATGGAGTTCGTGGCTGCGCTGGCTGGCGAGAAAGGCAAGGTCACGGTACTCGCCGAAGGCAGCCTGCTGGCGGAAGGCACGCTCGATGCGGTGAAGCGCGATGAACGCGTGATCGAATCCTACCTGGGAAGATAACGATGCTGCAGGTCAATGCACTGAATCAGTACTACGGCGGCAGCCACATCCTGCGCAACGTCTCGTTCGACGTACCGCATGGCAAGCTGACCACACTGCTGGGCCGCAATGGCGTAGGCAAGAGCACGCTGCTGAAATGCCTGATGGGCGTAGTGCCCACGCGCAGCGGCAGCGTGAGCTGGGACGGCAAGGCGCTGGAGAAGAAGGCGCCTTACGAACGTGTTTCGGCGGGGCTCGCGTATGTGCCGCAGGGGCGCGAGATTTTTCCGCGTCTCACGGTCGAGGAGAACCTGCTGATCGGCGCGGCGAGCCGCGGCAAGCCCAATGGCGTGCCGGACCGCATCTATCAATTGTTCCCGGTGCTGCGCACGATGCGGCAACGTCGTGGCGGCGACCTCTCGGGTGGCCAGCAGCAGCAACTCGCCATTGGCCGCGCGCTGATGAGCGAACCCAAGCTGCTGATTCTGGATGAGCCCACCGAAGGCATCCAGCCATCGATCATCCAGGACATTGGCCGTGCGCTGCGTCTGTTGGTGGATGAGTACGGCATGACCGTGCTGCTGGTGGAGCAGTACTACGAATTTGCGCGCCATCTGGCCGATCACTACGTGGTGATGAGCCGTGGCGAAGTGGTGGCAAAGGGCGCGGGCGCGACGATGGAACAGGACGGCGTACGCGAGCTGATTGCGGTGTAGGCACGACAAGGTCGAACAGCGCACAGCCACCTTCCGGTGAGGGCGGCTGCGCGCTATGATCTGCGCCAACGCCTCGGCGTATCTTCTCGCACTCACGCCCCCCTTCATGCGTCACCCTGACTTTCCTTCTTCGCTCGCCTTGCCATCGGCCTGGCACGCCAGCCTGTGCCTGCGCTTTGCCGTGCGTGCGGGCCGGACCGCCATGGTCGAGCGTCGCCATGAGGGGCCGCTACGCGTGCAGAAGCCGCTGTATCCCGAAGGGGATATCTGCCATGGCGTGGTGCTGCATCCGCCGGCTGGCGTGGCGGGTGGTGACCTGCTCGATATCGACATTGCAGTCGGCACCAACGCGCACGCCGTGCTGGCGACGCCCGGTGCCACCAAGTGGTACAAGTCGGCGGGACGCGATGCGGCGCAGCAGGTGCGCATCGACGTGGCCGAAGGCGGCAAGATCGACTGGCTGCCGCAGGAGAACATCGTCTTTGACGATGCCCGCGCGCGCATTGCCACGGACGTGACTGTTGCGCAGGGCGGTAGTGCCATTGGCTGGGATGCCGTCGTGCTGGGACGCCTGGCGTCCGGTGAGCGATGGGCCAGCGGCTCGCTCTGGCTCGATACACGGATCGGCGGTGTCGAACACCCGCTGTGGATCGAGCAATCGCATTTCGATGCGGCATCGCCGCTGCGCGGCGCCGTGGCGGGTATGGATGGATTGCCGATCCTTGGCACGCTGTGGGCGGTGGGACAGGGCGCTACGCAAGACCTCGCCGAATCATTGGCCGAGCGCCTGCCATATCGCCCCGATCTGCGCGCCGGTGTTACCTGCCTGGCAGCACGCGGCGCATCGATGCCGATGCTGCTGATGCGCGTGCTGGGACGCGACATGGAAGCGGTGCGAAATCTGATGATCGATAGCTGGCAAATGCTGCGCATGCCGATCCACGGCGTGCCTGCACGGCCGCTGCGGCTTTGGGCCACCTGAACACGACGAAGCCCCAAACAAGCAAACAACAAGAACACTCGAACGGAAGCCGATATGGAACTGACGCCACGCGAGAAAGACAAGCTGCTGATTTTCACCGCTGCGCTGCTGGCCGAACGCCGCCGCGCGCGCGGACTCAAGCTCAACTATCCCGAAGCCATTGCGCTGATTACCGCCGCGATCATGGAAGGCGCACGTGATGGTCGCACCGTGGCCGAGTTGATGCACGAAGGCACCAAGGTGCTGGCGCTCGAAGACGTCATGGATGGCGTGGCGGAAATGATTCCCGAAATCCAGGTGGAAGCCACGTTCCCGGACGGCACCAAGCTCGTCACCGTGCATCACCCGATTGTCTGATTGATCGACTGTCCGATTATCTGAACCGCATCCAACAAGAAGAGGTTGAACCCTATGCACCGCATGCTTTCCTCGCGCCGGATTTTTTCGCACCTGACCGCAGGCGCCACGCTGACTCTCGCTACTGCATCGGCCTTCGCCCATCCAGGCCATGATGGCGCCACCGTTAGCGCCAGCCTGTTCGCGGGCCTCGCGCATCCGTTCACGGGTGCCGACCACTTGCTGGCGATGGCCGCCGTGGGCGTGTGGAGCGCCCTGGCTGCATCGCCGAAGGGATCGTTCGATAACAGCACATCGAAGATGGATCTGCTGCGACTGCCGTTCGCGTTCGTCGCGATGATGCTGGTTGGCGCCGCGCTCGGTCTCGGTGGCGTGACGCTGCCGGCCGTGGAGCCGATGATTGCCGCATCGCTGCTGGTGATCGGCCTGTTGGTGGCGGCACGCGCGAAGTTGTCCGCGATGGCGGGCATGGCCATCGTCGGCGGCTTCGCGCTGTTCCATGGGTATGCACATGGTGCCGAACTGCCCGCTACGGCGGAGGCACTGCCGGCAGTGCTGGCCTACGTCGGCGGCTTCGCCGTGAGCACGATGACGCTACACGTGATGGGTATCGGCGCGGGCGCGTTCCTGCGTCGTCATGCGGGCTGGATCGCACGCGTGGCGGGTGCGGGCGTGGCGCTGTATGGCGTCGGCCTGCTCGTGGCCTGAACGGCCAATCCACGCACAAGGAGCATGGCGATGATTCCCGGTGAACTGATGCCGATGGACGGCGAGATCGAGCTGAACTTGGGGCGCGCGACGGTCAGCGTGACCGTTGCCAATACCGGCGACCGTCCGGTGCAGGTGGGCTCGCACTTCCACTTTTACGAAACCAATCCCGCGCTGTCTTTCGATCGCGAAACGGCGCGCGGTTTCCGGCTCGATATCGCAGCAGGCACGGCGGTGCGTTTCGAGCCGGGCCAGTCGCGCACGGTGCAACTGGTGGCGCTGGACGGTGACCGCATCGTCTACGGCTTCAACGGCAAGATCATGGGAGCGCTGTGATGAGCGTGAAGATTTCGCGGCAAGCCTATGCCGAGATGTTCGGCCCCACCACGGGCGATCGTTTGCGTCTGGCGGATACGGGACTGGTCGTAGAGGTCGAGAAGGATTTCACGATCTACGGCGAGGAGGTGAAGTTCGGCGGCGGCAAGGTGATTCGCGACGGCATGGGGCAGAGCCAGCGCATGTCCAAGGACTGCGTGGACACCGTCATCACCAATGCGCTGATCATCGATCACTGGGGCATCGTCAAGGCCGATATCGGCCTCAAGCACGGACGCATCGCGGGGATCGGCAAGGCTGGTAATCCGGATATCCAGCCGGGCGTGACGATTGTCGTGGGACCGGGCACCGAGGTGATTGCCGGTGAAGGCATGATCGTCACGGCGGGCGGCATCGACACGCACATCCACTTCATCTGCCCGCAGCAGATTGACGAAGCGCTGATGAGCGGCGTGACGACGATGATCGGCGGTGGTACTGGCCCCGCCACAGGCACATTCGCCACCACGGTGACGCCAGGCCCCTGGTACATGGAGCGCATGCTGCAGGCGGCCGATGCCTATCCGATGAACATCGGCTTCCTGGGCAAAGGCAATGCGAGCCAGCCGGGTCCGCTGACGGAACAGGTGGAAGCGGGCGCTATCGGCCTGAAGCTGCATGAGGACTGGGGCACCACGCCGCAGGCCATCGATACGTGTCTCTCGGTTGCCGATGACACCGACACGCAGGTGGCGATTCACACCGATACGCTGAACGAAGGCGGTTTCGTCGAGGCGACGATTGCCGCGTTCAAAGGCCGCACGATCCATACGTATCACACGGAAGGGGCGGGCGGCGGCCACGCGCCGGACATCATCAAGGTGTGCGGCGAAGCCAACGTGCTGCCGTCATCGACCAATCCCACGCGCCCGTACACGGTCAACACGCTGGACGAGCACCTGGACATGCTGATGGTGTGCCATCACCTGGACCCGTCGATTGCCGAGGACATCGCCTTTGCCGAATCCCGCATCCGGCGCGAGACGATCGCCGCCGAAGACATCCTGCATGACCTCGGCGCGTTCTCGATGATCTCGAGCGATTCGCAGGCCATGGGCCGCGTGGGCGAGGTGATCATCCGCACCTGGCAGACCGCGCACAAGATGGCGGCGCAACGTGGCAAGCTGCCCGGCGATCCGCACGATGCGCGCGGTGGTCACGACAACTTCCGCGTGAAGCGCTATATCGCCAAGTACACGATTAATCCAGCGCTGACGCACGGCATCGCGCATGAAGTGGGTTCGATCGAAGTTGGCAAGTGGGCCGATCTGGTGTTGTGGCGTCCCGCGTTCTTCGGCGTGAAGCCGAGCCTGATCTTGAAGGGCGGCATGATTGCTGCGGCGGCGATGGGTGATCCCAATGCATCGATTCCGACGCCGCAGCCTGTGCATTACCGCCCGATGTTTGCCTCGGCGGGTGGTGCGTTGCCGAAGTCGTCGCTGACGTTCGTGTCGCAGTCGGCCATGGCGGCCGACGTGGGTGGACGCTATGGATTGGCGAAAACATTGGCAACCGTGCGCGGCACGCGTACCGTGAGCAAGCGCGACATGATCCACAATGACTGGCAGCCGAACGTCACCGTCGACCCGGAGACCTATCAGGTCGTGGCCGATGGTCAGTTGCTGATGTGCGAGCCCGCCACCGTGCTGCCGATGGCGCAGCGCTATTTCCTGTTCTGACCCGTGATCAAGATCGATAAAGTCCTGCCCGCGCCGCACGGCATCGCGCCCGTGCTGGTGCGCCGCGCACCCAAGCTCGTCCTGCCATTCGGCGACCGCAGCAAGAGCCGCCTGCGCGCAGTGCTCGACAACGGCGCGGAAGCCGCATTGTTCCTGCCACGCGGCACCGTGTTGCGCGGCGGAGATCTGCTGGTAGCAGAAGACGGTACGTTCATCGAAGTGCAGGCCGCTGCGGAAGCGGTACTGCAGGTGTCCGCAAGCGATCCGCTCGCATTGATGCGCGCGGCCTATCACCTCGGTAATCGGCATACGCCGGTGGAGATTGGACGCGATTATCTGCGGCTGGAGTATGACCCGGTGCTGGCGGACATGCTCGCGCGACTAGGCGTGCAGACCACGCGTGAGGATGCACCGTTCGAGCCGGAAGCCGGTGCGTATGGCGGCGGGCACAAGCATGGGCATGATGCGACGTTTGCGGAAGACTATGCAGTGGCGCAGGCAGTGTTTCACGAGCATCATCATGGGCATGATCACGATCATGGGGACGGGCATGTGCATGGGGAACACTGTGGGCACAAGCACTGATGTGACCTCACGATGATTGAACCGCTGACCCTCTCCCCCAACCCCTCTCCCGCACGCGGGAGAGGGGAGAACACCGATGGTTTGCTCCCCTCTCCCTCTGGGAGAGGGGCAGGGGGAGAGGGCCGGCGCCTGACTCACCACGAATTCATTCGTCAGCTCCGATCGAATCAAACCACAGCCGAACAGCGCCTCTGGTATCACCTGCGCGCGCATCGCTTCCTCGGCCTGAAGTTCAAACGCCAGATGCCAATCGGCCCTTACATCGCCGATTTCCTCTGCATGGAATACAAGCTGATCGTCGAAGCCGATGGCGGTCAACATGGTTCCCTCAGCGACTTCGATCGCGACCAGTGGCTGGAAGCGCAGGGTTATACGGTGCTGCGATTCTGGAACAACCAGGTGCATGAAGAAACGGATGGTGTGCTGGAGGCGATTCGATTGACAGTTCTGGCGAAAGGGCTTGTTGAACCGCCTGCCCTCTCCCCCAACCCCTCTCCCGCACGCGGGAGAGGGGAGCAAGCCGATTGTGTTCTCCCCTCTCCCTCCGGGAGAGGGGCAGGGGGAGAGGGCCGGCGCGTCAAATCGAGGCGAGTTCCATGACTGCATTAAGCCAACTCATCTCCCTCCTCCACCTCGCCTCCCCAGCCCTCCCCATCGGCGGCTTCAGCTATTCCCAAGGCCTGGAGGCCGCCATCGACTGCGGACTGGTGAAAGACGCCGATAGCGCGAGCGAGTGGATTCACGACAACCTCACCCACGTCCAAGCCCAGTGCGAAGCGCCCATCTGGCTGCTGCTGCATCGCGCATGGGCGAGCAATGACTACGCATCCGTGGCCAAGTGGAACGACTGGTTCCACGCCACACGCGAGACGTCCGAGTTGCGGCTGGAGACGGAGCAGATGGGTTGGTCGCTGGCGAAGTTGATCGCGCAGATGGAGTGGGGCGACGACGCCATGCGTCAGGCATTGCAGGCGATGTCGCCGCTGTGCCTGCCCACCGCATTCACCGCCGCGTGCGTGGCACTCGCCATCGACGAGCGCGATGGCCTGGGGGCCTATGCCTTCAACTGGGCCGAGAACCAGGTGGCTGCGGCAATCAAGGCCGTGCCGCTGGGGCAGGCGGCCGGGCAGCGCATGCTGCGCGGGCTGCATGCTGCGGTGTTCGATGCCGTTGACGAAGCGCAGCGCCGCACCGACGCACAGCCGCCGCAACTCTCGACGTTTTCCCCGATGCTGGGCCTGCTGTCCGCCAGACACGAGACGCAGTACTTCCGGCTGTTCCGATCCTGATCACTCGACTCTCATCATGACCCGAACCAAGAAGAATCCTCCGCTGCGCGTTGGCGTGGGCGGCCCGGTGGGCTCCGGTAAGACCACCCTGTTGGAGATGCTCTGCAAGGCCATGCGCGAGCTCTATGACCTGGTGGCAATCACCAACGATATCTATACGAAGGAAGACCAGCGCCTGCTGACGGTCTCTGGCGCGTTGCCGGCCGAGCGGATCATGGGTGTGGAGACGGGCGGTTGCCCGCATACGGCGATTCGCGAGGATGCGTCGATCAACCTGGAAGCGGTGGATCGCATGCTGGCGAAGTTTCCGGATGCCGATGTGGTCTTTATCGAATCCGGCGGTGACAACCTTGCCGCCACGTTCAGTCCGGAACTGTCGGACCTGACGATCTACGTGATTGATGTAGCCGGCGGCGAGAAGATCCCGCGCAAGGGCGGGCCTGGCATCACGAAATCTGATCTGCTGGTGGTCAACAAGACCGACCTCGCGCCGTACGTCGGCGCGAACCTGGAGATCATGGAGAGCGATACGCGCAAGATGCGCGGCGAGCGTCCGTTCGTGATGGGCAGTGTCAAGTCGGGTCAGGGCCTCGACGAGATCATCGCCTTCATCGAGCGGCAGGGCATGCTCGACGTCTGAGCAACTCGGCGTCTGAGGCTTGCCCGGACCCGCCCGGGCAGTCTATCGAACGTGGCGGCGTGCCAGCGCACGCGCCACGCCAGCCACGACGTCGCGATCCACGTCGTTGAGCTCGGACATGTAGCGCAGCGTGGCCTGTACCGAGGGAGACTGCTCCGCGTCGAACGGCGAGCGCGGCGGCTCTGTTGCGCTTTCCTCACGATGCTTGATAAAGTCAAGCATATCGTTGGGCGCAACGCCGAGCGTGTCTGCCAGGGTACAGATGTTATATAGCGCAACATTGCGCGTGCCGCGCTCGATGCCGCTGAGGTAGGATCGGGCAAGGCCGCTTTCCAGCGACAGCGCCTCCTGCGACCAGCCGCGCTGCTTGCGCAGCCAGGTCAGATGTCGGCCAAACAGCTTGAGTGGGTCTGCTGTCATAGTGCTGCTGTGTGGATATTAAGTCTCTAAGTTGGACGAGCCTAAGGGTTTGACCTATAGGCAACGACAACTTATAGTTCGTCGTTCTATCGGTGCCAGATCCGCATATTAAGGGATGCGCCCGCCATGGGTGCGGCACCAGAGATGGCCGGTACGATGTCTCACGTCGTACTGAATCGGGGCAGTCGCGTAGTGGATGTCGGGCGGAGAGCCGCATCACGCCTTCCATTGCGCATTCCGGGACCTTCTGCGTCCCATGCTCCGTTTCGAGGGAATGCCATGCAGGTTTTCACGTCTTCGACCCTCCGTACGCGCAGTGCCTTGCCGTGCGAAATCACACCAATTACAACAAACCTATCCCGGCGGATATGTGTCATTCCGGCAACGGCCGGGCTTGGTCACGTCTCCGAAACGGTGCCGGTACAAGGGTCCACGCGCTATCGGATTCCGCAACTGGAGCGTCCGCAGTGGCTCGCCTGCATGCAGGGCGGTGTCCGCGTGCTCGACGGTGGCCTTGAACTGGCCGTCCTGACCAGCGGCGATGTCTTCGTGCCGGAACCGGGGCGGTCGTTGGTGCTCCATACCGTGGTCGATAGCGTGATCGGCAGGACCATTGCGTTGAAACGCCGCATCGCCGAAGAAGACGTGTCCGGACGTGGCGAGTTCCTGGCTATCGAGCCTGGCGAACCGAACTGGGCACAGCACTTCGACGCGGTCGGGCTGTGCTGGGCGGCCTGCCATCACGGCGCGCTGAGCCTGCAATGGCGCGACCCGACCATGCCCGATGGACTGGCCACGATCCTGCTGCAGGCCGGCATGAGCTTTGCCCCGGCTCCCGGCGAGGAGTATTGCATCGACGCGCTGCTGCCCGGAACCGGCCTGCTGTGCTGCCATCGCGGATCGGCGGCCAGCCCCGCGCGCGCGCGCGCCAGGCAAGTCCGGCCGATGTCCGCTCCGCAGTTGATGCACGCCGTTGCCTGACGGTTCCGGCCTCGCGGTCAGCGTCGCTGGTACTGCGTGGCACCAAACAGGATTTCCCGTTCGCGGTCGGTGTGCAGCGGCTTGCGCTCTTTCGCCAGTACCTCGACGCCACGTTGCACGGCAGGGCGGGCCGCGATCTCGTCGAACCAGCGCTTCAGATGCGGATAGTCGGAGAGTTCCACGCCCTGGTTCTGCCAGCTGCGCAGCCATGGGAACGTTGCGATATCCGCGATCGAATAGCTGTCGCCGGCCAGCCATGCATGATTGGACAACTGCTTGCCGATCACGCCATAGAGACGCTTCGCCTCGTTGGTGTAGCGATTCACGGCGTACTCGATTTTTTCGGGCGCGTAGATGCGGAAATGATGCGCCTGGCCCAGCATCGGACCCACACCGCCCATCTGGAACATCAGCCACTGCAGCGCGTCATATTTGCCGCGCACATCTTCGGGCAGGAACTTTCCGGTCTTGCTGGCGAGGTATAGCAGGATCGCGCCGGATTCGAACAGGGAGATCGGCTCGCCGTCGGGGCCGTCGCTATCGACAATGGCTGGAATCTTGTTGTTCGGGCTGATGCGAAGGAAGTCCTCGCCGAACTGGTCGCCGGCGCCGATGTTGATCGGATGCACCCGGTACTCGAGACCACATTCCTCGAGCATGATGTGAACCTTGTGACCGTTGGGCGTGGCCCAGGAATAGACGTCGATCATTTGCAACGCGCTCCGTGGATGGTTGGGGTTTGGGCCGAGGCATTTAAGCACAGAAGGAATAACCTTGCTGGCGGTGCATGATCCCTGAAGGCCGCGTGCGGCAAGGCCGACGCCACAATGAAAAAAGCCCGACGGGAAGTGCCGTCGGGCCTTTGACTTGCGCGTATCGCTACATCAAGAAGCCATCACGAACCGCGCGTCACCGGCATCTGGATGCTGTCCGGATTCAGGTTCATGTGCTTGGCCAGTTCGAGCTTGGCGATGGCGTTGCGGTGCACTTCGTCAGGACCATCGGCCAGGCGCAGCGTGCGCTGGTGCGCCCACCAGTTTGCCAGCGGGAAGTCGTTCGACACGCCAGCCGCGCCGTACACCTGAATGGCCCAGTCGATGACGCGCAGCGCCACGTTCGGTGCCACCACCTTGATCATCGCGATCTCGGCCTTGGCCACCTTGTTGCCGACGGTATCCATCATGTACGCGGCTTTCAGCGTCAGCAGTCGTGCCATTTCGATATCGCACCGGGCTTCGGCGATGCGTTCCTGCGTCACGCCATGACGGGCGATCTGCTTGCCGAACGCTACGCGCTCCAGGCTGCGCTTGCACATCAGTTCCAGCGCACGCTCGGCCACGCCAACGCTGCGCATGCAGTGGTGAATGCGGCCCGGCCCGAGGCGACCTTGTGCGATCTCGAAGCCGCGACCTTCACCCAGCAGGATGTTGCCCACCGGCACGCGCACGTTCTTGAGTTCGATTTCCATGTGGCCGTGCGGCGCGTCGTCGTAGCCGAACACGGGCAGGAAGCGCTTGATGGTGATGCCCGGCGTGTCGGCCGGCACCACGATCATCGATTGCTGTTCGTGGCGGCCTGCCTCGGGATCGGTCTTGCCCATCACGATGTAGACCTTGCAGCGCGGATCGCCTGCACCCGACGACCACCACTTGGTACCGTTGATCACATAGTGGTCACCGTCACGCTCGATGCGGCATTCGATGTTGGTGGCATCGGACGAGGCCACGGCCGGCTCGGTCATCAGGAAGGCCGAGCGGATCTCGCCGCGCAGCAGCGGTTCCAGCCATTGGTCCTTGAGGGCTTCCGAAGCGTAGCGCTCCAGCGTTTCCATGTTGCCGGTGTCCGGCGCGGCGCAGTTGAACACTTCGGCGGACCAGGGCACCCGGCCCATGATCTCGCACATCGGCGCGTATTCGAGGTTGGAGAGCCCTTCCGGTGCACGCTTGGAGCGCGGCAGGAACAGGTTCCAGAGACCGGCTTCGCGTGCCAGCGGCTTCAGTTCTTCCACCACCTTGGTCGGAATCCACGCATTGCCGGCCTCGCGGTTGGCCTGCACTTCGGCATAGAAGCGCTTTTCGTTCGGGTAGATGTGCTGGTCAAAGAACGCCAGCAGCCTGGCCTGCATCTCCTTGACCTTCGGCGAGTACTCGAATTGCATGGGGTCTCCTCGGTAACCCTTGCCGGATTCGGCTGGGTTGGTGACTGGGGGTGTGACGTAATGACGCTTGTGACGGGCGCGCCGTGCCGACTGTGGCTACTCTAATCCAAGCTGTGAAATTAGAAAAATGAATTTTCTGGATTGGTCAGTATCAATTTGATGCATCCCGTGCCAGAATGCGCCAAAGCCATCTCGCAGGAAGGTGCCATGCAGCTCAGCCGGATCGATCTCAACCTTTTCGTGGTGTTCGACGCCATCCATAGCGAGGGCAGCATCACCGCCGCCGCGCGGCAGTTGAACCTGACGCAGCCAGCCGTGAGCCACGCGCTTGGGCGGCTGCGCACGTTGTTCGACGATCCGCTGTTCGAGCGACGCGGGCAGGGCATGGCGCCCACGCCGCTGGCGCGTTCACTGGCCGCCGAGATTCGCGGCGCGCTGCAATCGTTTGCGCGCACGCTGCAGGATACGCCGCACTTCGATCCTGCCAACACCACGCGGCGTTTCACCATCGGCATGCGCGATGCCTTGGAGTCCACGCTGTTGCCACCGCTGATGGCGCGCGTGACGGCCATCGCGCCGCACGTGGAGATTGCCGCGATCCGCTTCGACCGGCGCGAGATGGAATCCGAACTGCTGGCCGGCACGCTCGATGCCGCGCTCGATATCCTGCTGCCGGTATCGCCGGCCATCCATCACGCGGCATTCATGTCTGATCCGATGGTGGTGCTGGCGCGGCGCGATCATCCGCTGGTGAAAAAGGAACTGACGCTGGAACGATATCTCGCGGCGGAACACGTACACGTATCGTCGCGGCGGCGCGGTGCCGGGCTGGAGGACCAGGCATTGCATCGCATGGGTCTGACGCGACGCGTGCGGCTGCGCTGCCAGCACTATGCGGCGGCGTGCCGCGTGGTCAGTTGCACGGATTTGCTGGCCACGCTGCCACTGCGCTATGCACGCATCGCCAACGAACCCTATGCCAACCGTCTGCTGTCGCTGCCTTTCAAGGTGCCATCGCTCGAGTTGCATTTGTACTGGCACGCGGGTGGCGAGAACGATGGCGCGAACCGCTGGCTGCGCGAGCAGTTGATGGCGGTGATGGCGTCGCTCGGGTCGGGTATGGCCGATGTGGCGAGCCCCTCGCCAACCTGATTCCCTCACACGTGCGGCGCGCTCGGATCACACCGTAAGAAAATGTTCGGATGCTGGACGGTGATGATGGGCATCCCTACCATCGTCCCCGTTCATCTGCTCCAGTACGCATCACATCACGGCGCTGCAGCGCCCTGGCGTTTTCCCGGTTCATACATCGGGCATGCGGGCAGTTCTCCCCATTCCTGTATATCGAGCCGCTTCACATGCCAGGGAAACACTTGCACCACGCATTCACTCGTCGATCCACGCTTGCCAGCGTGACTGCCGCGCTCGCGGCGATGACACTGGCCGCTTGCGGCGGCGGTGACGGCGGATCCTCCGCCAGCTCGGCCACGCCCAGCGCGGGCAATGCATCGAACGCGCAGCAGGCCGGCACGCAAGCTGGCACCACGCCTTCGACGTCGTTGCCTGCGGGCGCGGACCGCGCGTGCTACACGGTCACCGGCACAGCCGGCACGCCAGTGACTGGCGCCGTGAGCCTGCTGCCTGCGCGCGGCACCGGTGCCTCGGGCTATCGCGTGCTCGACGAACCGCGTGCGGCGGGTCTCTGCTATGCCAACTACCGGCGCGAGCAGGTGGGTCTGGCGCCGCTGACGGCGCGCGATGCGCTCAACACCGTGGCGCAGAACCACACGGCCTACATGCTCGCCAACCAGACGCTGACGCACGACGAGCAGTCGGGCAAGACCGGCTACACCGGCGCCGCGCCGAACGACCGTATCCAGGCTGCGTATGCGAGCAACGCCACCGCGGAAGTGGTGGCAGGCGCCAATCGCTGGACTTCGGCAGCGAACGCAAACCTGTCGATGAGCCCGAAGGACGCGCTCGTAGTGGATCTGATCAACGCGCCGTTCCATCGCGCTGCACTGCTCGGCAGCTACGGATCGGCTGGCAGTGGTTTCGCTGAAAGCGTCGGCGCTGGCAGCAGCGGCGGCACGACTGCGAACTACTACCAGACCATCGACCTGGCCGACCGCAGCGTGGGTGGCGCGGACAACCAGATGGTGGCGTATCCGTGGAATGGTCAGGCCGATGTGCCGACGAGCTGGGTCAATAACGAAAGCCCGAATCCGGCGCCATCGTATGCGGGTCAGACCATGGGCTATCCGGTCACGGTGCAATCCGTGAATACCTCGCTGACGTTCAACGCGGATACGTTCTCGATTACCGACGCCTCGGGCAACAACGTGCCTTGCGAGAAAGTGGATGCGCGCACGTCGGGCATGTCGAGTGCCGCGCGCGGGCTGGCGATCTGCACGCCGCGCACGCCGCTGGCGAGCAAGACGCGCTACAACGTCACCGTCGGCGGCACGCTGAACGGGCAGGGCGTGAACCTGAACTGGTCGTTCACGACGCTGTAAGCGGTTGGGTCGCACATGAAAAAACGGGAGGCTTCGGCCTCCCGTTTTTTCATGGCGACGACGATGGCGGCTGCGCAATGCGCAACTGTCCGCGCCCCAGCGTTTCATCGCGCTCGATGCCATATGGTGCGGCGGGGCGCGCTTCCGCAGGCATCGCCGCCCACAGACGTGCCACCCAGTCATGCACGGCGGCGTTATCGGGCTCCGCGCTCCAGATGCGCAGCGCCTTACCCGGACGCCATTGCAGTGCCACCGATGCGGGATCGTCCTCGATGGTGACGGTTGCCGATTTAGTGGCGATGGCCGATGGAATCGATGCTGCGGAATCCGCCGTTGCCGAATCCTCCGGTGCCGCAGCATTGAGCGCGGCTTGCGGCGCGCGTCGTGCGCGCAACGCGGCGGGTGGGGGCGGCGCCGATTGTACGAACGCGGGCGCAGGCGCCGGAGGCGGTGCGGGTTCTGACGGTGCCCGTTCCGCGAAGGCGATGGGCGGCGCGGCGTGTGCTGCCGCCGCTGCCGGTTCCCGTGCAGACTCGTGCGCAGCGCTGGCGCTGTCCGATGGTGGCGTGGCCATCGGTGCGGACTTTCGCGCTACCGGCTGGGCGGGCCTGGTTGCCACACTCGACTCAGTCGCTTTAGTCGCCTCGGTCGACTTTGATCGCACCGAAGACGCATCGTCCGTCGCGTTGGTCCTGGCGGCCATTTCCGCAGCCGGTTCCGGCGATGCAACCGTTGCTGGCGGCGGTGCATCGGACAACATGACGTTCGATGACAGCGAGGCCGTCATCGGCGTACCGTCATCGAGTTGCCGCAGCACGATCTGCGTGGCGAGTCCCGCTACCGCGAATGCGCTCGCCGCAATGCCGAGCGATTTCCACCAGCGCGATAGCTTTGGCTTTCTCGGCAGCGGGGTAGGGGCTGCCGACGACGCCGCGTCGCGATGTTGCGCAGCCTGTTCACGCAACCATGCGTGTCCCGCATCGCTGATGGGTGCGCCCAGCACGTCCTGTGCAGACTGGCCGGTATCGATCTGGTCGAACACCGCATTGCGCCGTGTTGTCTGCGCTTGCTGGAGACGGGCGGCCTCGCGCAGCACGCTGCCGGAGAGCGTCGGCGGCGCTGTGAACGTGGGCGGCGGTGCGGTCACGCGTGCCACGCTGGCCTCGGCTTCGGCAGCCATGCGGGCCTGCACGGCGCGTGCCGCTGTGGCGACTGACACGGCCAGTGTCGCCGGCGCTTCGAACGGCGGCAGGTCGCGCAACAGTGCGGCAAGCCGATCGTCGCCAGCGATGAAGTCATCGGCAGCATCCTGACGGGGGCGCGTATCGGTCATGGACGCAACTCCCGGCCCGCATCTCCTGGCGAGACTTCCGCCAGCACAACCCGCAGGCGCATGAACGCATAGCGCAGCCGGCTTTTGACGGTCTCGAACTTCTCGCCCAGCATCGCGGCGATGTCTTCGACACTCATATCGCTGAAATAGCGCAGCACCACCACCTCGCGCTGCGTCACCGGCAACTGCAACAGCGCGTCGTGCACGGCGGCCATGTTCTGGCGCAGTTGCGCTTCGGCCTCCGGCGTGAGGTCATCGGCCGGCATGGCGGCCTCGTGATCGTCGAGCGATTCGCGCAGCCGCGCATGCGCGCTGCGTACCTGATCCATCCACGCATTGCGCGCGATCTGGAACAGGAACGTGCGGAACGCGGCGGTGGGCAGGTAATCGCCGCAGCGCGTCATGAGCTGTATCCATGTACGCTGCGCGATGTCCTCGGCCTCGCCCGTATCGCCCCGGCACAACCACGCCACATAGTTGTAGAGGCCAGGGTTATGACGACGGAACAGCTCGGCGATGGGCGCTTCGATGACGCCGCTGGCTACCAGGAGCATCAGGTCGGCATCGGGCAACGCAGTGATATCTGCGGCGATACCTGCGGAGGCGGCAGAGGGAGTAACGGTCATGTCGACGAGTATAGGCGCAAGCCGTGGCGGTCTCCGCAATCAGTGCTGCGTGGGTCGCTGCGGCACCGCTGCCGTGGAAAGCGACTGCGCTAGCGATACAAGCTTGAGGAACTCGCCTCGATAGCCAAAACGATCCGCGCCGCTCGCGCTGGCCGCGAGTACGCGGGCATCGTCGAGCGTCCAGTTGCCGGTGAACTTGCCGCCGCGCAGCACCTGCCCGAAACCGCTGACGGCCACGGCGAACCGGAAGTCGGCATCGGCGCGCGCCAGCGGCTGGATTGCCTGGCGCGTGACCGTGAAATCGGTCAGTTCGCTGCGCGAAACATCGGGGCGCTTGAAACGCAGCTTCACATGGGCCAGTTCGTTGTTGCGTGCGTCCGTAGCGGGCGTGGTTGATTGGTAGCGCAATGGATCGATCAGACCCGTGCCATCGGCCAGCGTCAGTTCGTAGAGCGCGGTGACCGTGTGTCCCGCGCCAACGTCGCCGGCATCGACCTTGTCGTTGTGAAAATCCTCGCGCGCCAGCATGCGGTTCTCGTAGCCGAGCAGGCGATATTCGCGCACCGTCGACGGGTTGAACTCGATCTGGATCTTCACGTCGCGTGCGATGGTCGCCAGCGTGGATTGCATTTCGCCCACCAGCACCTTGTTGCCTTCCATGAGGTTGTCGATGTATGAGTACGCCCCGTCGCCCGCATCGGCCAACTGCTCCATCATCTGGTCGTTGTAGTTGCCCGCACCGAAGCCGAGCGTCGACAGCGAGACACCGGACTTGCGCTTCTCCTCGACCATGCTCTTCAACTGGCGGAAGTCGGTCACGCCCACATTGAAATCGCCATCGGTCGCCAGCAGGATGCGATTGATGCCTCCGGTGACAAAGCTCTGCTGCGCTGCCTGATAGGCCAGCGCGATGCCGCTTGCGCCTGCGGTGCTGCCGCCTGCCTGCAACTGATCGATGGCGGAGACGATCGCGGCTTTCTCCGATCCCGAGGTCGGCGGCAATGCAATCTGCGTGCGACCCGCGTAGGTCACCAGCGTGATCCGGTCCTGCGGCCGCAGCGCGCCTACCAGCAGCTTCAGCGATGCCTTGAGCAGCGGCAGCTTGTCCGGTGTATCCATCGAACCGGAGACATCGACCAGGAACACGAGGTTGGCCGAGGGCATGCTCGCCCGCGCCATGTCCTGCCCCTTGATGCCGATACGCAGCAGCACGTTGCCCGGCTGCCAGGGCGACGGGGCCAGCGCGGTATGCACTGCAAACGGGCGACCGTCGGAGGGTGGCGCGTAGTCGTAGGGGAAGTAGTTGACCAGTTCCTCGACGCGCACCGCATCGGCGGGTGGCAGGCGCCCCGCGTTAAGCATGCGGCGGACGTTGCTGTAGCTGCCCGTATCGACGTCGATGCTGAACGTGGAGACCGGCTGGCTCGCCACGAGCTGGATGCCGTTTTCGGCAATGGCGGCGTAGCGCTCGCGATCCTGCGGCGCCGGCATCGGGGAGAAGGATGGCGACGGCATCCTTTTCATCGCGGCCATCGGCGCGGCAGGGTGGCGCATTGCAGATTCCGCCATCGGTGCACGGCTGTCCGACTGCTCCGAGATGGGCGGCTGCGGGATGTACGGCGGCGTGGGCGCGGGGGGCGGCGGCGTCAAGGGTGCGGAAGCTGGCACATTCGCGGGCTCGCCAAGCCGGGCCGATCCGCCGCAGCCGGTCAGGGCCGCCGTCATGGCAGCGAGCAACGTGAGCGTTGCCGGCAGCAGGATGCGTGCAGCGGCGCGGGTGATCTGGGGTTGCATGGTGTGGCCTCCTTGTCGGCATGCGTGCCGGTTCTGGAGGCTGTAACGAGGCAGGAGGCTGCGCGGGGTTTGCACCGGCGCAACTTTCCTCGGAAGTCCACCGGAGCCCGGCCTGAGCTCATCGCCAAGTGCAGTTTTGAGAATTTTCGCCCGTCCCCAGGGCCCGGATCGCCGCTACAATCGCCGAACCTTCCCCCAAGGAGTGACGGCATGACGGACGCAGCGGCAACATCGCCTTCCCAGGCTTCCCGGGTGACTCGATCCACCCCTTCCGATTCCCTGCGCTGGCGCGGTGCACTGGCTGCGGCGCTGGCCACGTTGCTGGCGGCGTGCGGCACCACGGCGGAGAAGGCGGCACCGCCTGCCGCACGGCCAGCTGCCACCGCACAGCCTGCCCCGGCCGCCATGCCGCCGGCCCCCGAGGTCTCGTCGGGCTACCGGCCCGGCATGACCACCACCTTCGCCCAGAAACACATGGCTGCCGCTGCGAACCCGCTGGCGACCGAAGCCGGGCGCGAGATCCTGCGCGCGGGTGGCTCGGCCATCGACGCCGCCGTGGCAATGCAGGCCGTGCTGACGCTGGTGGAGCCACAGGCCACGGGCATCGGCGGCGGCGCCTTCATCATGTATTGGGACGGCAAGCGCGTGCAGGCTTACGATGGCCGCGAAACCGCACCGGCTGGCGCCACCGAGAACCTGTTCATGCGCGCTGACGGCAAGCCGATGGAGTTTTCGGAAGGGCAGATCGGCGGTCGCTCGGTGGGTGTGCCCGGCGTGCTGCGCGCGCTGGAAATGGCGCATCGCGATCATGGCCGCCTGCCGTGGGCACGGCTGTTCCAGCCGGCCATCAAGCTGGCCGAGAACGGCTTCCCGATGTCGCAGCGGCTGTACACGCAGGTGGCGGCTGACAAGTTCATGGGCGGCTCGCCCGAGATGACCGCGTACTTTCTCGACGGGCAGGGCAAGGCGAAAGCCGTGGGGACGATGGTCAAGAACCCGCAACTGGCACAGACGCTACGCGATATTGCACGGCATGGTCCGAACGTGTTCTACAACGGGCCAATTGCGCGCGAGATCGTTACCAAGGTCAACGGCCACGCCAATCCCGGCAGCCTCTCGCTGGCGGATCTGAAAGGCTACAAGGCCAAGGTGCGTGTGCCGGTCTGTACCGACTATCGGCAATGGAAGATCTGCGGCATGCCGCCGCCGTCGTCAGGTGGTATCGCCATTGCGCAGATCCTCGGCACGCTGGAGGCGCTGGAGAAACGTGATCCGCGCTACGCGCTGGCCAGCCTGAAGCCCACTGCCGTCAGCCTGCCCTCGAAGGTCGAGCCGAATCCTCTTGCCGTGCATGCCATCGCCGAAGCCGACCGGCTCGCCTACGCCGACCGTGGCCTGTATGTGGCCGATGCCGACTTCGTGCCGGTGGACGTGGCGGCGATGGTCAGCCCTGGCTATCTGGCCGAGCGCGCTGCCCTGATCGGCGACAAGAGCATGGGCAAGGCCCAGCCGGGGACGCCGCCGGGCGTGAAGGTGTCGTTTGCACCGGACCGTTCGCCGCCGCGCATCTCCACGTCACAGATCGTGGCCGTGGACAACCGGGGCGGGGCGCTGTCGATGACGACCACGATCGAGTCGTACTTCGGCTCCCACATCATGGTGCGCGGCTTCATGCTCAACAACGAGATGACCGATTTCTCGTTCACGCCGACCGAGAACGGCAAGCCTGTGGCCAACCGCGTGGAACCTGGCAAGCGTCCCCGCTCCTCCATGGCTCCGACGCTGGTCTTCGATCGCCAGAGCGGCAAGTTCGTGGCGGCGCTCGGCTCGCCGGGTGGGTCCCAGATCATCGAGTACGTGTCGAAGACGCTGGTCGGGCTGCTGGACTGGAACATGGACGTGCAGCAGGCCGTGGGCATGGCCAACTTCGGCAGCCGCAATGGTCCGACCGAAGTGGAGCGGGGCCTGGTGACACCGCAACTGGTGGAGGCGCTGAAACAACAGGGCCATCAGGTGGCCGAGATCGAAATGACCAGCGGCACGCAGGCCGTGATGCGCAAGACCGTCGACGGCAAGCAGGTCTGGGCCGGTGGCGCCGATCCGCGCCGCGAGGGTGTGGCGCTGGGGGATTGAGGGCTCGCGGCTAAAGAAAAACGGGCGCGAAGTTCGCGCCCGTTTTCGATGGCTCTGCTGACGGTGTGGCAGGATGGTTCAGGGCGAAGCGGTTCTGGCTAGGCCGCCAGAATCGTCCTGAACCAGCCTGTTATGCGTCCAGTTTTACTCCGGCGGCTTTCACTACCTGTGCCCAGCGCTTTTCTTCGGCGCTGAACCACTTGCCGGTATCGGCCGGGTTCATCGTCACGACTTCCGCACCCTGGCCAGCCAGGTTGGCGCGGATTTCCGGCGTGCGGATGATGCGGACCAGTTCGGTGTTGATGCGTTGTACCAGCGCGTCGGGCATACCGGATGGCGCCATCACGCCTTGCCACGTGCCCGACTCGAAGTTCGGCACGCCGCTTTCGGCGATGGTCGGCGTCTGGCTGACGAGCGCCATGCGCGAGCGCTTGGACACGGCCAGCAGCTTGAGCTTGCCCGACTGCACATGCGGCAGCGTGGCGAGCATGCCGTTCATCAGCACTTGTGCGGTGCCGCCAACGGTGTCGGCAATCGCCTGTGCACCGCCCTTGTAGGGCACGTACTGCCACGCTGCCTGCGTTGCTTGCTGCACGGCCACGCCGGCCAGGTGCGGCGCGCTGCCGATGGCGGTCACGGCGAAGTTCAGCGGCTGCTTGTGCGACAGCGCCACCAGTTCCTTGAGGTTGTTGGCCGGCACGGACGGATGCACGACCAGCAGGTGCGGCGAGTAGGCCAGCATGCCCACAGCCTTCAGGTCCTTGTCCGGATTGAACGTGAGCTTGGTATAGACCGATGGGCTGATGGCCAGCGCGCCCACGTCGCAGAGCAGCAGCGTGTGGTTGTCCGTACCCGATTGCGCCACGATCGCCGCGCCGATGTTGCCGTTCGCGCCCGGCTTGTTATCGACCACGACGGCCTGGCCCAGCGCTTCGCCCAGCGGCTTGCTGATCAGGCGGGCGATGATGTCGGACGAGCCGCCGGCGGGGTAGGGCACCACCAGGCGAATCGGCTTGGTCGGCCACTTGTCCTGCGCCCAGGCGGACGCCGGCGCCAGAATGCCAGACGTGCCAACGGCACCCAAAGCGGCCAGGCCGGGAAGCTGGCCGAGAAATTGGCGGCGAGAAGAGGTCATGCTGTGTCTCCAGTCAACACTTATCATCAGTTGTCGTACAACGAATGGAGGGAAGTGTAGGCTGGCGCGCGGTCCGGGTCTATCGGGAAAACACGTAGAGCGCGCGTCTAATGTAGGGACATGGAGGCAAGAGCACGGCCCTCGGGTGGTTCATCAGTTGTCTGACGACTGTATGTTTTGCTCCCCCGCCGGTCTGCTCCCCTCTCGCACTTTGCGGGAGAGAGGAGCAAACCTTGGGGAGAGGGGATGCCTAAGCCTCAAGCCCCCGCCTTCTTCGCATACTCCCACCCCATCTCCGCCATCGGTCGGGCCCGTTTGCCGGCGTCCAGCGCCTGCGCCGACGATGCCGTGCCGTCCACGACGCGCTTCATGATGCCCTGCAGGATCCCGGCGATGCGGAACATGCTAAAGGCGAGGTAGAAATTCCAGTCGCCGGTGATGGGGCGCCCCGTGCGCTGTTCATACAGGCGGCGATACGTAGCCTCGTCGGGAATGCCCAGCGCCGCATGGTCGAGTCCCGCGATGCCGCGGAACTGGCCCGGCTGGATATGCCAGCTCATGCAGTGGTAGCCGAAGTCGGCCATCGGATGGCCCAGCGTCGACAGTTCCCAGTCCAGCACGGCCAGCACCTTCGGCTCGGTGGGGTGGAACATCAGATTGTCGAGGCGGTAGTCGCCGTGGACGATGCTGGTCAGCTCGGAGGATTCCTGAGGAATATGCTCGGGCAGCCAGGCGATCAACTGGTCCATGGCCGGGATCGACTCCGTCTCGGACAGCTTGTATTGCTTGCTCCAGCGCTCGATCTGGCGCTGGAAATAGTTGCCGGGCTTGCCGTAGTCGGCCAGCCCGATGGCCTTGTAATCCACCGAATGCAGCGCGGCGATGACGCGGTTCATCTCGTCATAGATGGCGCCGCGCTCGCTGGTGGTCATGTCCGGTAGCGACTGGTCCCACAGCACGCGGCCGCTGACGAATTCCATGATGTAGAAGGCGCGGCCGATCACATCCTCGTCCTCGCACAACGCGTACATATGCGCCACGGGAACGTCCGTGCCGGCCAGCGCCTTCATCACGCGGTACTCGCGCTCGATGGCGTGCGCCGACGGCAGCAGCTTGGACTTCGGCCCCGGCTTGGCGCGCATCACGTAGGTCTGACCCGGCGTGATCAGCTTGAAGGTGGGGTTCGACTGGCCGCCCTTGAACTGCTCGATGGTGAGCGGGCCGGCGAAACCTTCCACATGCTCGCGCATCCAGGCTTCGAGCGCGTCCATGTCGAAACGTTGCTGGTCTGCTACCGGACGCGTGCCTTCAAAGTGCGAAACGTTGGTGCTCATCGTTGTCTCTCTCCGCAATGTCTTTGTTTTGTGATCGTTGTCGGAACCGGGCGGTGGATGCCTAGCGGTAGTCGGGCTTGCGCTTTTCGAGGAAGGCGCTGATGCCTTCGCCGCCGTCCTTGTGATGCAGCGCGGCCACAAAGCTGTCGCGCTCGGCAAGCAGGTGTTCGCTCAGCGTGGCCGTGCCCGCGTAGTTGATCAGTGCCTTGATACCGCTTACCGCATTCGGCGATTCACGGCCGATGTTTGCGCCGATGGCCAGCGCCTCGGTCAGTGCCTGTCCCGGCGCGACCACGCGATTGACGATGCCGAAGTGTGCCAGACGAGCCGGGTCCACCGGTTTGCCTTCCATCATCATTTCGCTGGCCAACTGGCGCGGCAGCATGCGCGCGAGTTCGTACGAGCCGCCGCCATCGGGCGTCAGGCCCACCTTGACGTAAGCCATCACGAACTTGGCATCGCTGGCGGCCACCACGAAATCGCAGGCCAGCACGATCGAGAAGCCAGCGCCAGCGGCGGGGCCTTCCACGGCGGCGATGATCGGCTTGGGGAAGGCGTGGAACGATTCGATCCACGCATTCAGCACGCCGATGCTTTCCTCCTGCACCGAAGGCGGTTGCGAGCGATTGCCCAGCAGGCGGTTCAGGTTGCCGCCCGCGCAGAACACGCCGTCGGCGCCAGTCAGCACCACGGCGCGGATCGAATCATCGGTAGTGGCTGCGTCGAGCGCCTTGCGAGAAGCGGCGTAGATGTCCGGATGCAGCGCGTTGCGGGCTTCCGGGTTGGAGATGGTCAGGACGAGCGTCGAGCCGACGTGTTCGGACAGCAGCTGGGCAGTCATTGCAGCCTCATTGTCTGGGGGAAACAAAAAGGCGCCCCGTGTCTCATCGGGGCGCCCGCTTCAAAAATCAGGCTTCTTCGGTCAGCAGCGACAGGCCAAGGCCCGCACGACGCCACAGCCAAGGGCTCGGGCGATAACGCATGTCACCGGTCAGTTGGTTCATGTTGCGCAGCACTTCCAGGATCACGTCGGCGCCGATCGTATCGCCGAGGGCCAGCGGACCCTTCGGATAACCGAGGCCCAGGTTCACGGCCAGGTCGATATCGGTCGGCGTGGCAATGCGTTGCTGCGCGATGTCGCTGGCGATGTTCACGATGCAGCCGATGATGCGCTGGGCGATGAAACCGGCCGAGTCGCGAATCACGGTCACCGGCACGCCATCGCTGGCGAACAGGCCGTGCGCGGCGTCGCGTGCGGCAGCGCTCGTGGCCGGCGTGGTCATCAGCGTGCGGCGCTTGGTGGCTTCGAACGGCAGCAGCGTGTCGATGGCGATTACGCGCGTGGCGTCCAGACCTTCCTGCAGCGCCGCCGTGGTGGCATCCAGACCCAGCGGCGTCACGACGATCAGTGCATCGGCGGACGGCGTATTGCCGCCTTCGACGTTGGCCCCGAGCGCGCCCAGCAGCTTCACAGCCATCGCGTGCCCACGCTCGTTGGCGCGGCTCACCCAGACGCTGGCCGGACGGCTGTCAGGCACGGCCTTCGTTGCGGGAATCTGCTTCTGGCCTTCCGGGTACGCGTAGAAGCCCGCGCCGGTCTTGCGGCCCAGCAGGCCCCCCACCGAACGCAGCGCCGTGATCGGCGACGGACGGTAGCGCGGTTCCTGGTAGAACTGGTTGTAGATCGATTCCATCACCGGGTGCGACACATCCAGCCCGGTCAGGTCCATCAGTTCGAACGGACCCATGCGGAAGCCAGCCTGCTCACGCATGATGTTGTCGATGTCGACGAACTCGGCCACGCCTTCCTGCGCAGCCTTCAGGCCCTCGATGTTCATGCCGCGGCCGGCATGGTTCACGATAAAGCCCGGCATGTCCTTGCAGCGCACCGGCGTGTGACCCATGCGGCGCGACAGCTCCATCAGGCGGTCGCCGATGGCGGGGTCGCCCGAGAGACCGTCGATGACTTCGACGACCTTCATCAGCGGCACCGGATTGAAGAAGTGATAGCCGACCACGCGGCCCGGCTTCTTCGATCCCACGGCGATGGCCGTGATCGACAGCGACGAGGTATTCGACGCAATCACGGCGTCTTCACGCAGAATGGCTTCGAGCTTGGCCACGAGGTCGCGCTTGACGTCGAGGCGTTCCACAATGGCTTCCAGCACCATGTCGCAGCCGGCCAGGTCTTCCAGCGCGGTGCAGGCCTTCACGCGGGCCAGCGCGGCTTCGCTGTCGGCGGCGCTGATCTTGCCCTTGTCGGCCAGCTTGGCAAAGGTGTCCTGCAGGTACTGGCGCGCGGCGGCCACGGCCTGGGCATTGACGTCGAACAGGCTGACCGTCAGGCCCGCCTGGGCGGCGATCTGGGCGATGCCCCGGCCCATGGCGCCCGTGCCAACGATGCCGAGCGACTGTATGGTGGAATTGCTCATTGTTGGTCCAAAAAAGTTGTGGCTAAATTAGCACGATCGTACGTTTTCTGCACCTTTCGCGACAGTGGGGCCGCGCATGCGGCGTGCGCTGATCGGACAGATGGGGCAGGGCGGAAGACGCTGGTGCGACCTTGGGGCGACACCGGACATACGACAAACCTTCGCACACACATTCGGAGAGAGACGACATGCTGAAGCTCTGCGGTTTTGCCGCCAGCAACTACTACAACAAGGTGAAGTTGGCGTTGCTGGAAAAGAACCTGCCGTTCGAGGAAGTGCTGGCCTGGATCGGCGAGACCGACCTGGCCGCGTCGCCGCTGGGCAAGGTGCCCTACATCATCACCGATGCCGGCCCGCTGTGCGAGTCCGAACCGATTGCCGAGTACATCGAAACCACGTACATCCAGTCTCCGCTGCTGCCGAAAGACCCGTATCAGGCCGCCAAGGTGCGCGAACTCGTCACCTTCCTGGAGTTGTATCTGGAACTGACCGCACGGGAACTGTATGGCGAGGCATTCTTCGGCGGCAAGGTCAGTGATCGCGTGAAGGAGCGCCAGCGCGCGCTGCTGGACAAGTACATCCCCGCCTTCGGCAAGCTGGCGAAATTCTCGCCTTACATCGCCGGCGACACCTTCACGCTGGCCGACTGCGCCGCCATCTGCCACCTGCCGCTGGTCTCGTCGTGCACGAAGATCATCTATGGCGAGGACCTGCTGGCGGGCCTGCCGGTGAAGGAATACCTGAAAGCAATGTCCGAGCGCCCGACCGTGCAGAAGGTCAACGCGGAACGGAAGGCGAATACGGAGTTGATGATGAGCCGGAATCGGTGAGCGACTTGATTCCCATCGATGGGTTTGTTCCCCTCTCCCGCGAGCGGGAGAGGGGTTAGGGGAGAGGGCCAGCATTTCAAATTGCGACAAGCCGGCAAGCAGAGCCGCTCGCCCTCTCCCCCGCCCCTCTCCCGCAAGGCGGGAGAGGGGAGAAAACCGGCGCGGGGAGGTTAGATCTTCCCCAACCGCTCCAACGCCACCTTCAGCGTCTCTTCCTTCTTCGCAAAGCAGAACCGCACCACACCCGATTCCCTCGGCTCGGAATAGAACGCCGAGACCGGAATCGCCGCCACGCCGATCTCGCGCGTCAGCCACATCGAGAAGTCGGCTTCGCTCATGTCCGAGATGGCCGAATAGTCCACGCACTGGAAGTACGTGCCGTCCGACGGCAGCAGCTTGAAACGGGAGCCGGCCAGTCCTGCGCGGAAATAATCGCGCTTGGCCTGATAGAAGCCGGAGAGGTTCAGGTACGGCGCGGGATCGGCCATGTATTGCGCCAGACCGTATTGCACCGGCGTGTTCACGGTGAACACGTTGAACTGGTGGACCTTGCGGAACTCGTTCATCAGCGCGACGGGCGCGGCCACGAAGCCCACCTTCCAGCCCGTGACGTGATAGGTCTTGCCGAAGCTCGACACCACAAAGCTGCGGCGCGCGAGTTCGGGATGGCGCGCCACCGATTCATGGCGCTGGCCGTCGTAGACCATGTGTTCGTAGACTTCGTCCGACAGCAGCAGGATGTCCGTGCCGGCCAGCAGGTCGGCCAGTTGCTGCATGTCGTCTTCGCGCCAGATCGTGCCGGTGGGGTTGTGCGGCGTGTTGATCATGATCAGGCGCGTCTTCGGCGTGATCGCGGCGGCCAGCTTGTCGAACGGGATGCGGAACAGCGGCGCTTCCAGACGCACCGGCACGGCGGTGGCGCCGGCCAGTTCGATCGAAGGCAGGTAGCTGTCGTAGCACGGTTCCAGCACGATGACTTCGTCGCCCGGATGCACCACGCTCAGGATCGTGGTCAGCAGCCCCTGCGTGGCGCCCGCCGTCACCGTGATCTCGGTGTTCCAGTCGTACTGGTGGTCATAGAGCCTGGCGATCTTGGCGGCGATGGCTTGTCGCAGCGCGGGCACGCCCGCCATCGGCGGATACTGGTTGTGGCCGGCGCGCATGGCCTCGGCCACGGCCTCGACAATGCGCGGATCGCAATCGAAATCCGGGAAACCCTGCCCCAGGTTCACGGCGTTCTTCTCGGCGGCCAGCGCCGACATCACGGTGAAAATCGTCGTGCCGACGTTAGGCAGGCGAGAAGGGGGCGGATTCAGGGGAGCGAGCGTCGATTCGGACATGGTCGGTTGCGGAAACGTGAGAGAAACGGCTGCGACATTCTAGCGGCTAGTGGCTAGCGAGGCGCGTCCACGGTGGCCGGTGCTGGTGTCCACGCAGCCAGCCAGTTGGCGAACGCGGGCGGCGTGAGCACTTCCACGCCACTGGTGCGACGCAGGCGGCCCTTCAGCTTGAGCACGGCCTTGTCCTTCGAGACCAGCAGCACCGCGCGGGCGTGGTGCGCGAGTTCGATGAACTTCTGGTCATCGGTGTCGCGACACTTGGGCAGGCGGATGGCGTCAATCTGCTCCGGCTCCGGGAAGGGTTCGAGCGTGGTCAGTCGGTCCACCTCGGCCAGCGCGGCCGGAATATCGACGTTGAAGTGCGCGAACTGCGGATAGGCCAGCACGCGGCGCAGTTCCTCGCGGCAGTCGGCGCGGATCACGGGAGCGATCGTCCCTGCCGCCAGCGCGGCGCGGATCGGCTCCACATGGGGATCGCGGAAGACCAGCAGGTCCACCCAGACGTTGGAGTCGAGCACCACGCGGGGTGCCGGGAG
>NZ_SCMX01000020.1 GCF_005503625.1 Cupriavidus sp. 2SB
GCCGCCGGCCTCGCCGTCACCCCCGCCGAGGCCATTCGCGCGCCCCTGCACGACCTGTGGGCCCGGTACCGCGAACCACCGACGCCGGCCCCTGCGCCTGTGCCCGCCGTCCGGCCCCGCCCGGCGGCAGCGCCGCGGCCCACGGTGCCCGCGCCGCTGACTCCGGCCATTGTTGCCGCCCTGCACGCCCGCCTATGCGCATTCCTGAGCGACTCCGGCGACACAGCCTGCCGGGACGAGCGCCTGGCGCTGCTGTGGGCATTGTTAGGACCCAACGCGTCAGGATCCGACGCCGAGCGCGTGGCCGCGTGCGCCGACGATGCCGACGGGTCGCGTCCGCTGTATCCCTAGCGCCCTCGGGCGAACCGCACGTGCCCCCTCAGGCGCCGGTGGCCAGGCTCGAGGCTGCGAGCAGGGGCGATGACGGGAGAGATCACGGTTGGTCACCGCGTGGCTGGTGAGCGCCGACGCGTGGCACACCGCAACCACGTCGGCGCAGGCGCCCCACGGGGCGCGTGCCTCACACGAGCGTCGCCATGACCATCGGTTATGGTGCGCGGCCGGCCCATCACGGTTGCAGTCACCGACCGGACGCGCACCATAACCGGCGGATTCGACCACCTTGACCGGCTAGCGTGCGGCATGCCCACCCGCGACGTGCGCGCCAGCGGCCCGCTGACGCGGCGTAACGATCCGCCGACTGCTGTCCGCCAGCCCGACAGGCAGCGCTACGCCGGCAAGTGCCAGCCAGTCGTCGCGCTGCAGGGCCCCGAGTACGAGTACTAGGGTCCGCAGGGTGGCGATACCCCGCTCCAGATTCTTCAGGCTGTGCACCGAGACGCCTGCGTGGGCGGCCAGTGCGGCCTGCGTGACATTGCGGGCCAATCGTAAGGCGCGCAGGTCATGGCCCAGGCGCCTGGCGCAGGCTGGAATCGGGTCTGAGCGTCCCATATGGCTCTCCTGGCAAACGGCGGGTGGCGCCCCACAGAGCGAGGGTGCAAGCACTCCCTTAAAATATACGAAAACATATAATTTTGGAGAAGCCAGACGCGAGACAACCTCAGCATGTTCTTTGTTCAGGTTTGTTCAAGTGGCGAGACGTCCTTAGGTAGACACGCGCGCGTGCCGTCCCATACTGGGCTTGCTGCCGCGCCGGTGCGCTGCGAGGGGTCTGACGATCTCCTGCAGCTGCCCTGGCTAGCCCCCCGAGCGTGCACGCCGCGCGGTCAGCACCCTGCCGCCATCCTTGCCCTTTTTGGCGGCCAGGGCATACCGGCCGCGCGTGCCGTGACGCGGCCAACGGAGGTGGGAGAAGCGTGATGCGCAAGATTCGCTGGGTCCTGCTGAAATACCTGTCGACCGCGCCGACGTGGGAGGCCAACCTGTCACAGCGCCCTGCGCTACAGCGCTGGTTGGCCGAGCAACCGTGGACCCAGGTGGACAGTCCGCTGGCCGTCCAGCAGATGCTGCAGTGGACCCACCTGCGGATGCGCCGTGGCGTGCGACTGGACGGCGAACTGTTGGCCTCGTGGCGTCAGCGCTTCCGCGCCGTATTGGACGGGCAGCCGTGGGAAGCCGCCTTCCCATTACCGTGGACGCAGCCGGTGCGCCCGGTGCGCCCGGGGCGCACGGTACCGGACGCAGCCAGCACTGTGGTGGCATGTCCAGACCCCAATGGTCAGGTGCGCTTCCGGCATCCCGATCGGGTGGTCTTCCCGACGGGACTAGCCCTCGCGCCGCCGACCGACTGTGTAGCGCAGGCACTCGCCTACTTCTGCGCCTTGCCCGGTGCGGCGCCGACGCTGCCCGCATGGCTGTACGACGGGTTGAGGGCGCGCCTGGACTGGATCCTCGCCGGCCGCGACTGGGAAGCGGCCTTTCCCCTGCCTGGCCGCGCGGCCGCGCCGCGAGGCGGACTCCGGGCCATGGTGCCCACTCTTCTGCTCGGTCTCGAACTTGAGGGTCTGCAACGGGGGACACGACATTCGCCCGCGCTGCCACCCGCCGAGGCGCGGGCCAGACTGGCGACCTATCGCTCGATCTCTCCTCAGGCTATCGCCGCCGCCTCCACCTGCGTACAGAAGCTGGCGACCGGCCAGGACCTGGCGGGCTCGCCGGACCCGAGCGCCTGGTGGCCGCTCCTGCGCTCGACCCTCTATCCCATCGCCCGCGTGACCGCCGTCGCGATTGCGCGGGGCGCCACGCACGGTCTGTCGCACTCGCGGCGGCGCCAACGGATGCTGGCCGGCCAGCCGCGGCGCGCGTGGCGCGACCTTGGTGGGGCCGCATCTCGCACCGTGCGCCGTCCCGGAGATTCATCATGGCCCAGCCCCCCCTCTCCCTGAGCGAACTCGCCGCGCACTGGCCGGTGAAACGTCATCCGGACGCCATCACGGCGCGACAGATGCGTCACGTCACGGATTGCCTGAGCGTGATCAGTGCCGTCACCGATCCGTGCAGGCTGACCCCTGCCCACCTTGAAGTATTTCGGGCCGATCTGCTAATCCACTATCCGCCGCACACCGCGCGCCGGATGCTCGACCTCATCCAAGCCCTGCTGCAATTTGGCGTCAGTGAAACCCTACTGACTGCGAATCCCACACGGGGCATGGCGATCCGCCCGTCCCCCGCCCCTGCCGTGACAACCAGCTATCCCTTTGCGCCGGACGACCTGACCCGCATTTTCCGTCATCCAATCTTTACGGCGCACACCCTGCCGTTGGCACCCAGCGCGGGCGGGATCGCCGCCTACTGGCTGCCGCTAATCCTGCTGGGTACGGGGGCGCGACCAGGGGAGGTAGCGGCCTTGCGCACGGGCGACTTTGGCTACAGTGCCGATACGCCGCCCATTCCCTACTGGCGCGTCGTCGACCGGGTCGTCAAAACCGCCGCGTCCCAATGCGCCCGACCGATCCACCCGATCCTGTGTCGGCTGGGCCTGCTGGACTATGTCGAAAGCCTCCCCGCCGGCAGCGACCTGTTTCCGTTGCTCCCGCCCGACCACATGGGAAACCGGAGCACGCGGTTTTCCGCCTACCTCCACCGCTTTCTGCGCGAGGAGGTGGGCCTCGCCGAGCCGAACAAGGTAGCACACAGCTTTCGCCTGACCTTTGCCCAGGCGTGCCGCCAGGCGGCGCTCCCCGCGGATTTCGTGTGTGCCCTGCTGGGCCACCCTACCGCGTCCTGGCGTCGCGGGCACGGCAAGGAGATACCGCTGGCCGCACTGCAGCAGGCGGTGGCGCGGCTCACCTTTGCGGGTTTTCCGTTGTGACGACAGCCCATTTCGCTCGCCCGCCTGGGGAAGCCCGGTTTACCACACGGAGATCTGCCATGCCGCAGCCCAATCTCAGCCTGACCGAACTCGCATCACACTGGGAAGCCGCGCGTCTTCCGACCGCCGAGACCGCGCGACAGATGCGCGTGATCGCGCATGATTTAGGCGCATTGAGTCATGTGAGCGAGGCGCGCGCGCTGACCCCTGGACATTTGCGCGCCTTTCGGAACGACCTGCTCGCCCATTACGCGGCGCCGACCGCGCGCAAGATGTTCGGCCTAGCTCATGCCCTGCTCGCCTTCGGGTACGGCACACTGCTACTGGACACCAATCCCGCGCGCGGCATGACCGTCGCTCTGTCCTCTCCCGCCACGCGTTCGCATGCGCCGTTCACACCGAGCGAGCTCACCCGCATCTTCACGCATCGAGTATTCACGACTCGCGAACTCCCGCTCCAATGCGGCGCGGGCGGAGTTGCCGCCTATTGGCTACCGCTGATCCTGTTGTGCACGGGCGTGCGACTCGATACGGCGGCCGCGCTGCGTACCGACCACCTCCGCTACAGTGCCGATACGCCTCCCGTGCCCTATTGGCAGTTCGAGCACCGGCGCTTCGTCCTCTCCAAGAGTTATGTCACCGAGTACCTGCAGCCCATCCATCCGATTCTTTGCCGACTGGGCCTGCTCGACTATGTCGCGGCCCTCCCTCCCGGCAGTGATCTGTTCCCGCTCTTGCCCCCCGACCGAACGGGACGCCGGACCGCGCGCTTCTCCACCTATTTTCACCGCTTCCTCCACCGGGACGTGGGCATTGTGGGGCCGGGCAAGGGGGCGGACAGCTTCCGCTATACCTTTGCGCTCGCCTGCCGGCAGACGGGGCTGCCTGTTTCCTGGACCTGCGCGGTGCGCGGGATTCCCGTCCCGAACGCCTGGAGGAGCCACTTCGACGATATCGAAATACCGCTGGTCACACTCCAGAGGCTAATGGTGCGACTCAGCTTTCCTGGCTTCCCGCTGTGAAGATCTTTCCGAGGACGACCGTTCCGATCGCCAGTCCAGCAGCCCCGCAAACCTCACACGGGCTTTATTCGCGGCAAACGCGTCAGGTTTTCTGGCCCCAAGTTATGGCGTATTACTCAAGATTTGCACCGGGCGCGCACGCCCCTCCCACGGTAACCGCGTGCCGCCAAACCATTGCGATAATGGCCGGATATCGCAATGCCGACGACAACGGGAGCTACCGACCCTGACGCGAGACGCGGACCGCCCGCAAAGCCTAAACAAGTTTCGTAAAAAAATGCACTAATTGGGCGACCAAGGAAAAGCGTCTCCATGAGCATATTTTCTTCTGATCTAGCGATGTCAGACGCACCGTGCGCAACGCGGCCACTAGATGAGCGGGAGGCGGGTATTCCTGAGTCGGAACCAGCCTCTACACCATGGCCAGACGCGTTAGAATCAGTCACGCGCCCCCCGAGCTCACGGTGGCCTGCGCGATTCCGTTTTCTTCGTTCCGCCATCCCTCTCCCTGCTGCATGACTCTGCCCCCAGATTTGAATACCCAACGATTGCGCGAACGCGCCGACACAATCGTGTGGATCAAAACCCAAATGGCGAAATTCGGGCTGCACCTGGTCGACCTGCAGAAGGCGGGGTGTTTTGTCGAACAGCCAGCTCCTAGCCTACCCGGACCCGTCCGATTCCGGGATGCCCAAGGCCACGCCTGGGACGGCCATGGTGATTTGCCAGACTGGCTAGAGCGTGCGGTCAACGCGGGCCAGACGATTGCCCATTTTCAGATAGAAAAGTAGGCAACCCAATAAGCCGTTCCCCGAAGAGCACTTCCGACCTGCCAGCAGCGAAGCGCTGCGGGTGATCGGCAATGCAGCAGTTGGACAGGACGTGGCGATCGCGCTGAGCCAACTAGCCGACCTATCTTGTGCAGACAAACGTGTTCCCGGCGCGTACAGTTGCGTTCATCAACTGGAGAACGAAAAATGGCGAAGCTGGTGGTGCTGTACAAGAAGCCTGCGGACAAGGATGCTTTCGATTCCTACTATCTGTCGAAACACGTTCCGATTGCGAAGAGGATTCCCGGCTTGCGCAGCTATGAGATTAGCACTGGGCCAGTAGCGAGTCCTGCTGGTGATTCGCCATTCCATTTGGTGGCGCTACTCGGCTTCGATTCTTTGGAGGCTATCCAGCAAGGCATGTCGTCGTCGGAAGGCGCTGCCGCCGCCGCAGATCTCGGGAACTTTGCCCAAGCCGGCGCCGATCTACTTATCTTCGACACCAAAGAGGTCTAGAAGAAGGCTCGCAAGTGTGAAGAGGCCGCCCGCGATCGAAGGATACGGGCGGTCAGGATGCGCCAACCTGAGCCGCCAGCCCGCGCGATGGCGCAACTCGCCGCAAGCGTGCAAAGAATCGGACCCCCAACCGTCGCTCCAAGGCGAAAAGCCCTCCACTCCCCGGTCCGGCATCTACAACAATCTGCTTTTTCTGCAGATCGCGGAGATCATCACGGCGGATGTAGAACGCGGCACCGGCAATATCGGCGATCTTCAATTCGTTGGCACCCGGCAGAAACTCCCGGATCGGAAAGCATGCCAGCCCCGTCCGCCCAACACACCCTTTCGGCTGATACAAAACCAGCGGCCCGTGTTCATCCTGAAGCTTCCTAAGAAGGGTGGCGGCTGACTTCGTGGCAACTACCCGCTCTGATGCAGGAGCATTCATGGCTTTGTCTGTCGCAAAAAAGATGCGTCCGGCGAGACGGAGTTGCCGGACGCATCGACGCCGCAGAGGAGGCGGAAAAATTATTCGGGAATCAGATAGAGGTCAATGCAGCGCGAACGCGCCGCAGCTCGTCTCCCATCCGCGTGAAGCGCGCATCGGTCATCTCCACCGCCGGGAAATCGGTTCCGAGCTTGGGCACTTCGGATTCGACTGCGAGTTCAATGAATGCAGGCGCCGGACCCGCGAGGATGCCGGGAAGCTGCTGGGTCAATTCATCGATGCTCGCGAAGCGCCGCACGGCGCGGTATCCGGCAGCCTTGGCCAGGGCCGGGAAATCAGCCACCGCATTTCCTGGGGTCTCGAGATTGCCCAATCCGCTGAATTGAATGCTGTTATTGAATACCACGTGGACAAAATTGGCCGGGCCAGCCTGGGCAACGGTGACCAGACCGCCAAGTTCCATCAGCAGGCTCGCATCACCGTCGAGCACCAATACGGTCTTGTCTGGCCTAGCCAATGCGATGCCCAGACCAAGCGAAGCGGCTCCGCCCATCAGCGGCACACACGCAACACTGAGTACATCGACCTCAAGCTTGTCCATGCCATTCATGGCACCCATCGTCGTGACATAGACCGCATCGGGCGCGGTTTGCTGGATGACCTCGCAGGCCTCGACTGTTCTCATATTCATCTTGGTTCCCCTTCGCCCTTACGCGACCGCAATCTCACTGGGTTGCGACCATCCCACAAAATGCCCTGCGATCGCCACCGCGGGGCCACCGCGCTCTTGGGCGGCATTCCATGCTTTGGATACACCGTCGACATCGTCCGGGCCTTCCAACCGCCAGTAAGGAATATCTAGAGTCTCAAGCAGTGGCTCCAGAATCCTGACCATGCGCCGCTTGGACTTTCTAGGATCGTCGCCGAGGTTCGAAAACTCCCTGCCGAACTGGCCGACCAGCATCAGTAGCGGAATCTTCGAGTCCAACCCCAGAGCGCGAATGCTGTTAATCGACGCGAACAAACCCTGGTTCTGCATCAGGACCGCAGCCCGCTTGCCGCCCGCGTAGAGACCCGCAGCGACTTCTATGGCCTGGTCCTCCGTTGTTGTCGGCACTACCGTAATGCCGCATGCCGGTTCCTCCAGGAGTTTGTGCAGCGCGATCTGCAACATGTCCGGCACCGTAACAACATGCGTGATGCCGCAGCGTTTGAACTCTCCGAGGACCGACGCAGCGGTGACGGAGTATCGAGAATGTTGAATGTCCATGGAAACTCACTAATTCGTTACATGCTGATGGATTTTTTAAGCGACGGATGTCCCCGATGTGTCCGTTCTCGCTCGTAAGAGTCGCGCTCCCTCTTCACACGCCGCGCAATGGCAAACGCGCACAACGAGGAGAGCAACCCAGAAATCACTACATAAGCACAGACATACCAGGGATCGCCACCGTTGATGGTGACCAAGTAGGTTGCGATGATCGGCGTCAGACCGCCTGCCGTGATACTCGAAACCTGGTAGACAAACGAGATACCGGTGTAACGCACTCGCGCATCGAAGAGATCGCACAGGAATACTGCAACTGTCCCGTACACGGCGGCGTAGAGAATGCCGTACGGCAGCGCAATGGCAGCCCAAACTAGGGTTCGATCGCCATTTGAATGGGTGAAGGCCCAGAACGCGGGATACACCGACAGTGCAGTGAGAATCGCTGCTACCGCATACAGGCGCTGACGTCCAAGCCGGTCCGACAGATAACCGAAGATCGGGATGAAAATCGTCAGCACGAACGCGCCAATTCCCACCCCCGTCAGCGCGTCCTCGCGAGTCATGCCAATCTTGGAGGTCAGATAGCTGATCGTAAAGACGCTAAAGATATTGAAGAACACGCCATCAATGTGCCGCGCGCCGAGACCCAGCACGACGTTTGCTGGAAAACGTTTGAACATATCGACGAATGGTACGCGCGCCTCGCCATGACTTTGCTTCATCTGAGCGAACTCTGGCGACTCCATGACGTTCAGCCGCACCCACATGCCGAACAGCACAAAGAGGAACGAAATGCCGAATGCAACGCGCCAGCCCCAGGCCATAAACTGCGCGTCGGTCAGCGCCATCGACAGCGCACCGATGATCCCGGCGGAAAGCAGTACTCCAATTGACAGGCCAATCTGCGGCAAGCTCGCATAGAAGCCACGCTTCTCTTCCGGCGCACATTCATACGCCATCAGTACGGCCCCACCCCACTCACCGCCCAAGCCGATTCCCTGAAGCACCCGCAGGAACAACAGGATCCCAGGGGCCCAGTAACCGATCTGCGCATACGTTGGCACCAGGCCAATAGCGACTGTGGAGAGGCCCATGATCATCAGCGTGATGACGAGTACGCTCTTTCGTCCAACTTTGTCGCCAAAGTGCCCGAAAATAATGCCGCCTAACGGGCGCGCTACGAAACCCACTGCAAAGGTGGCGTAGGCAAGCATCGTCGCTGTTGCCGGATCGCTGTTGGGAAAATACAGCTTGTTAAGCACAAGGCTCGCCACGACGCCGTAGAGAAAGAAGTCGTACCACTCGATGATGGCGCCGATGACACTAGCAGTCGCAACGCGCCGAAGGGCCTTGGGGTTGGTATTCATGTTTGTCTCCTCGTCTGAAGGACGCGCGGTGTTCTCCCACACTTTTCCTTCGGAATGAACTTGATCGAACTATCTAAGAACTACAAGCGAATGCAGGCGGTGGCCTCCTCCGTCAACGCACGAGTAGCAGACGAGGTCTTCGCGATCGTCTCCAGGTTGATGGCCCGATCGGCGTTCCCGGCGGCATCGAGAATGATGTCGGCGGCTTTCTCGGCGATCATGACCGTAGGAATATTGGTATTTCCCGAAGTAAGCGTGGGCATGATGGAACAGTCCACCACGCGCAGGCCTGTCAGGCCATGCACCTCCAGTCGATTGTTCACTACTGCGCGCGCATCGTCCGCCAGTCCCATCTTGACCGTGCCGCAAGGATGAAAAATGGTTGTCGCGTATTCGCGGCAGAAGTGCAGGATTTCATCGTCGGTCACCACATCGGGACCTGGTCGATACTCTCGCTTCATATAGGGGGCCATGGCACCTGCTGCTGCCACCCGTCGTGCAAAGTTCACTCCCGCAATCGTGGTACGGCGGTCGGTATCCGTCGAAAGGTAGTTGGCGACAATGCTTGGAGCTTCGAATGGATCCAAGGAATTGATGCGCACGTGACCACGTGATTCAGGTCGAAGCTGACAGATGGAATAGGTGCATCCCGGGAAATCGTGCACCGCCCCCGCCGTACTGTCTGCCGAGAGATTGGCAAAGTGAAACTGAATATCCGGAGTCAGGTTTTCTTCCGGCAGCGCGCGGCAGAACATCCCACCCATGTTGATTCCGACAGCAAGTGGCCCACTACGACTCAGCAGCCACTGCAGACCCATCTTCGTCTTGCCCCATGGCGTACGCATCAGATCATTCGTCGTAATCGGCTTGCTCACTTCATACATCAGCCGCACCTGCAAATGATCCTGCAGGTTTTCGCCCACGCCCTCGAGAAAGTGAACCGGCTGAATTCCAAACTGCTGGAGCAACCCGCGCGGCCCCACGCCGGAAAGCTGCAAGAGCTGGGGCGACTGGATGGCGCCGGCGCACAAGAGCACTTCCCGCCTCGCATGCACTTCCCTGAACTGCCCTGACTGGCGATACTTCACACCGATTGCCCGCTTGCCCGCAAACAGAAGCTGCGCAGCCTGCGCTTCCGTTTCAACATGCAGATTGCTTCTTGGCATAGCGGGCTTGAGGTAACTCACGGCAGTCGAACAACGAAGACCTTTGCGTGTCGTGAGTTGAAAGTAGCCGACGCCCTCCTGGTCACCGGTGTTGAAGTCATCCACGCGGCGCACGCCAACTTGCTGCGATGCAGCGATGAAAGCGTCGACCAGCTCATTGCCGGCCGGCACGCTCGTCGCGTGCATCGGTCCGGCATCTCCCCGCGTCCGAGAACCACCAAGGTCGTTGGTTTCGAGCTTGCGGAAATATGGCAGACAATCCTCCCAAGACCAGCCTTTGTTCCCGAGTGACGCCCATTCGTCGTAGTCACGCTGCTGACCACGGATGTAAATCAGCCCGTTGATGGAGCTGGAGCCACCAAGGGTCCGACCGCGCGGCTGGTAGATTTTTCGGTTGGCGAGTTCCGGCTCGGGCTCGGTGTAGAAGCGCCAGTTGTACTGGTCGTGCTGCATCGTCTTGGCATAGCCAATTGGCACATGGATCCAGGGGTAACTGTCCTTGGGACCGGCCTCGAGCAGACACACTGTGTACCGCCCGTTTGCGGTCAGGCGATTGGCTAGGACGCATCCGGCAGAACCGGCGCCGACGATCACATAGTCGTATGTCCGCATGACTGTTGTCTCCGTTATGATTTGCCTGCCTCTGAGGCTCATCGCGATGCAGAGGTGCTTGTCTTGGTATCTTTGTCTCCCGTCTCTGTCGTCTCAAGTAGAACTACTCAAACTCACAGAAACTGAGTCGAAAATCGCATTCGCGGCTCGATTTCACCTATCGCCATCGAAAGTCACGCCATGGACGACGACCAACAGAACTCCACCGAACACAAAATGCTTCGGATGCTGCGCATGCTGGAATGCGTCGCGAGCGCCTCGGAGTCGGTAACGATCGGGCAAATATCCATGCGCCTGGACATCCCAAAGGCGTCCGCCGGTCGGCTAGTAGATGTCCTAGTTGCCAACCGATTCCTTGTGCGCATGCCGGGTGAGCGCGGCCTGATTCCCGGACCTCGCAGCACCCAACTATCCACCTCTGTGATAGGCAACAGTGCGTTCCGCAGGTTGTCGCGGGCCGTACTACGTGCTCTCGTGGATCGACTCGGTGAGACCTGCAATCTTTCCGCCTTCGATGGCGACCGGGTGCTGTATCTAGACCGCGTCGAGACCAGTCAGCCCTTGCGCATGCACTTGGAACTTGGCTCCCGACACCCACTGCACTGCACTGCCGGTGGCAAACTGTTTCTCTCCCTGCTTCCCAGGGTGGAAAGAGAAGCGCTACTCGATCGCATCGCGTTAAATCGCATGACGCCGCAAACCATTGTCAGTCGTCCGATGTTGACGACCGAACTCGACAAGCTGGCCGCACAGCGCGTGGGCTGGGACGAAGAGGAGTTTGTAATTGGGATGGTGGGTCTTGCCGTGCCGATCGCGCGGCCAGGAGAGCGGTGCAACGTCGCCCTCGTCTGTCACGCAGCGACAGCGAGAACCACACTCACCCAACTTCGGACTCAGTTGCCCTTGCTTCAGGAGGCCGCGCAGCGTCTGTATCCGCTCTTTTACCCGGATACCGCACAATCCTGACCGTACTACAGATAGGAGGCAAGGCTGCGCTCACAGTGGTCGCACGTGGGACGGACGGAACCCCCTACAGCGGTCTTCGACGCGGCCTTCGAAAAGTTGGTCACTACACGCGCAGCGCCGAAGCAAGAGGCTACTGGCGCTGGGGAGTTCTAGCCGGCGTCATTCCCGAGCAGGTTCAGAACGAGCCCTCCGAGCAAGTTGCATGGGTCGCGACCACCGTCGAAACCCACGCACATCCTTGCTAGTCTGCAAAGAACACCGCTCGCAGCGCATCAAGCAGCCTTGTCCTCGAGCACCTTTGCCGCACCATTTCCGTTTGCTAGCACGCGATCGATCAGCTCAACCCAATGTACGACAGGTTGCATCGTTCCACTCTGAAGATGTGAAATACAACCAATGTTGGCCGTAGCGATGGTTTGAGCGCCGGTCTGCGTCAGCTTCTTCAGCTTGTCATCGCGCAAGCGCATCGAGAACTCGGGTTGCAGTACCGAGTAAGTACCCGCAGAACCGCAGCAAAGATGGCTGTCCGCGCAGAGCCTGACTTCGATCCCAAAGGCGGCAAGCAACGGCTCCACGACGCCCTTCAAACGTTGTCCATGCTGCAGCGTGCACGGCGGATGATAGGCTACCGGCTCCTGCGTCGAGGTTGACTGTATCCCATTGGTCAATACAGGCATCAATTCAGGCAACACCTCCGACAAGTCTTTGGCCAATGCCGAAATGACCCTGGCGCGCTCGGCATATGCCGGGTCATTACGCAGGAGATGAGCATACTCTTTCACCATTGCGCCACACCCCGATGCATTGATGACAAGGGTATTCACGCCATTCGAAACATGCGGCCACCATGCATCGATGTTTCGTCTCATGTCATCCAAGCCGCCATCGTGATCGCCAGTATGGTAGCGAATGGCACCACAACAACCAGCCTTGCGCGCGACAACCAGTTCTACTCCGGCCTTATCCAGGACTCTTGCCGTAGCGAGATTGATATTCGGCGACATCGTTGGCTGTACGCATCCCTCAAGCAGAAGCATCTTCCTTTCGTGCTTACGCGTGGACACTTCTCCGCCAGGCACGACGGCTTGCCTGACTGGGATCTTCCTTCGAACCACTTCCGGCAGGGCAGGCCGCATAATCTGGCCAACTCGCATAGCAGCGCCAAACAACCGTGGCCGTGTCAGCCCCTCCCTAAGCGCCCATCTGATTAAGCGCTCCTTGGTCGGACGTCTCATACCTGCCGTGTCCAGACGCTCATCTACGATGACGCGCCCGATATCCACCAGGCGACCGTAAGTCACGCCCGACGGACAAGTCGACTCGCAATTTCGGCAAGTCAGGCAGCGGTCCAAGTGCTTGCGCGTGCTTTGCGACAGCTCGTTGCCTTCCAAGACCTGCTTCATCAGGTAGATCCGGCCCCGAGGACCGTCGAGCTCATCGCCGACAAGTTGATAGGTGGGACACGTCGCTGTGCAGAAGCCGCAATGCACGCATTTCTCGATGATAGATTTTGCCTCCTCAGCATCATCGGAACCGATGAGGAAGTCCGCTAACGTTGTCTGCATTCTGTGTCGCTGTTGGCAGTAGTTTCAAAGACCTACATACATGCGGTCCACCCCAAAGATACCCATGGGATCGAACGTCGCTTTCAGTCTCTTGTGGATCGCCCACGCTGCCGGGGGCAGCATGGTGAACACCCCGTTGGATTTCTCGCCATTCCGGAAGAGAGTGGCATGTCCACCCACCGCCCGAGCGGCAAGTCGTACCTGTTCGGCTGTGGCCAGATGGTCATCGGGTGCATGCCACCAGCGCTGCCCTCCCCCCCATTCGACAAGCTGCTCGCCTTTGAGCCGAAGGGCAGGCGCAACACTAGGAACCGCAATGCGCCAAAGTGGCTCGGAGTGATGCCGCGCGAAAAAATCGTGGGATTGGCCGCGAAGACCTTCCCATTGTTCCTTTGCCATCTGTTCAGGCAGCGCTTGGCCGCCCAACTTCTGCGTTGCAGCCCGCACCGCTGCACGGGCGCCGGCCAACTTCACTAAGGCGGTGTCTTCGAACCATGCCGTTGCCGCAATGGGCAACGGCTGGCTGGTGCACTTGTTGAAGAATTCCAGGGCGCTTTCTTGATTCATCTGGAATTCCAGCGTGAGCGTCGCAGCCGGAATCGGAAGCACTTTCAGCGAAATCTCGGTAACCAGTCCCAGGGTCCCTAGAGATCCCGCCAACAGTCGCGAGACGTCGTAGCCGGCAACATTCTTCATCACCTGTCCACCGAAGCTGAGGAGCTGAGCGTTCCCATCCACTAGCTTCGCGCCGAGCACAAAATCGCGAAGCGCTCCGACAGATTGCCGCCGCGGCCCCGACAAGCCTGCTGCGAATGCTCCTCCAATCGTGGCGGTGCTCTGCGCTGAATCAATGCGGAAATGGGGTGGTTCAAATGGCAGGCACTGCCCGCTCTCTGCTAGCACAGCTTCGATCTCTCGAAGTTCAGTACCACAGCGCGCCGTGATGACCAGTTCTGCGGGGTCATAGTCGACAATCCCGGCGTAACCACGCGTATCGACGATATCTCCGACGAGCGATTGCCCATAAAAATCTTTCGTTCCGCCACCACGGAACCGCAGAGGCTGCTTCTTGCTTCCCGCCTCTCGAATGGTGTCGACAAGTTGAGTTAGAACTGATTGCATTGGCACCACCAAAGGACAGTGTGAATAAGGTGACTCTGGTACATCTCAAAACCTAGGAAGTTGTGGATGTGGCAGCAGCCCTTTTCGAACATGCATCTTTCCGTACTCCGCGCATCGAGCCAGCGTTGGTATGGCCTTTCCAGGATTCAACAGCCCGCGCGGATCGAAAGCTGATTTGACTGCAAAGAACGCCTCGATCTCTTCGGGTGAGAACTGCACACACATCGAATTGAGCTTTTCCACACCGATGCCATGCTCGCCAGTGACGGTTCCGCCAAGTTCGACACAGGTCTCGAGAATATCGGCGCCGAACAGCTCTGCTCTCTCCCACTCCTGATGATCGGCACCATTGAAGAGGATGAGCGGATGCATATTTCCGTCGCCAGCGTGGAACACGTTCATGCACCGCAAGCCATACTTGCTTTCCATTTTCTCGATGCGCTTGAGCAGCGTACCGATGTGTTTCCGCGGAACCGTGCCGTCCATACAGTAGTAGTCGGGGGACATTCGGCCGGCGGCCGGGAAAGCATTCTTCCGGCCACTCCAGAAACGCAACCTTTCTGCCTCTGACTGGGAGACCTTGATTCCGGTGGCGCCGGCTGCGAGAAGCACCTCCGTCATGTGCACAATCTCCTCACCAACCTCCTCCTGCGTCCCATCGGACTCACACAGTAGAATGGCTGCGGCATCGAGGTCATAGCCAGCATGTACAAACTGCTCTACCGCAGCGGTGGCAGGGCGATCCATCATCTCAAGCCCGGCAGGAATGATCCCTGCGGCGACAACAGCGGCCACGGCATCACCGCCTTTTTCTACGTCATCAAAGCTAGCCATAATCACTTGGGCTAGCTGCGGTTTAGGGATCAGCCTTACGGTCACCTCCGTGACAACCGCCAACATCCCCTCCGACCCCACCAGCAACGCCAAGAGATCGAGCCCTGGGGAGTCGGGTGCCTCCGATCCCAGTTCCACAACATCCCCGTCCATCGTCACAGCTCGAGCACGCAATACGTTCTGTATCGTTAGACCGTATTTAAGGCAATGGACGCCTCCGGAGTTTTCGCTGACATTCCCGCCGATCGTGCAGGCGATTTGAGAGGATGGATCGGGGGCGTAGTACAAGCCGTAGGGTGCGGCGGCCTCGGATATCGACAGATTTCTGACACCCGGCTGCACTACCGCCACACATGCCACTGGATCGATCCGCTTGATCGTCTTAAATTTTGCAAGCGACAAGACCAAGCCGTCGGGCACTGGCATTGCGCCACCAGATAGGCTTGTGCCAGCACCTCTCGGGACAACCGGAACTCCCAGCCGACAGCAGAGACGCAGAATCTCGCCCACCTGTTCCTCGGTGGAGGGTAAAACGACGGCGAGGGGCTTCTGACGATAAGCAGCCAGGCCATCGCACTCGTAAGGGGTGGTGTCCTCGGATTCGAACAGAATCGCGTCGCTCGCGACGATCTTTCCCAGATCTTCAAGTAGCAACGCACGGCGGTCGAGCCGCTGCAGCGCACCAGTTGTGACTGGCGCGTCGGTGATGGCATTCAATTTTGTTCCCTCGTGCACGGCCGCAACTAAAAGGGCCGCCGGCTTGGAGCCCGACGCAACCCGCCGACGCTGCGCAGAACACGGTCCCACACACGAAGGCGTGATTCGGGCGATGTGGTTACGTTGATTTGGCGGGTAGACAGCTTGCCATCCGTTGTGGCAGATGCCGCCTACCTCGCCGCAGCAGCGCTATTTAGGGAAATGCACTCGAGCCAGGCCCTCTTCGAGCGCCTCTTGCGTCGGCACTTCGGACGGATCGAGAACCCGAATCGACTTCGCTTCGGGATCGATCTCGACGAAACTGCCGTGAGGAATGGCTTCTGTGATATCGACATCAAAGCCGGCCATCATCGAGACGTCACCCAATGCAGCGCCTTGGACCAAAATCGTATTCACTGTGTTGAACACGATGGCCTGCGGCACCATGTTGCGAGAACGCATCTCATGCAGCATCCACGCGGTTGCAACCCCGCCCTTTGCAGTGTCAAGCACGAGGATGCGGTCAATATAGGATTGACCCGCGAGCTTATGAGCTGGACGGGAAAAGACACCCTGGAGGCGGTTCAGGTCATAACGAGCCGAAAAACCATCGTGAGCTACCAAGGCTTGGCCAATCACCTTCTTGCCCATCGCATGACGGGCGATATACGTATCCTTCTTCATTTCAGTTCCCCAGTTTCGGCGGCGTCCACGCATTCCTCCATCGTTGCCAACATCGGCACATATCCATACCCACCCAGAATGTTGACGAGCTTCGCGCTATTGGTGGCCAGGCGCGTCCAGCCCTTGGCCTCCTTCATTTCTCGCGCATAAGACTGATAGAAGCACATGCCAGACAGCACGCTGCCACCCGCCTCCTCGATCGTTTGCGTGTATCCAAAGCGATCGCAGTCCGGCTTTACCTGGGGACTAGTCACCGCCAGCAATGGCTTCTTGAGTTGACGCCCCTTGCACAGTCTGGCGATGTCACGCAGTTCGAATAGACTGAGCTGCGGCGCCGAGAAGACAACTACGTCGATACCTTTCTCGACAGCATAGTGATCCCGCAGCCCTCGAAGGTCTGCTTCGCCGATGCGATGCGCCACGGGCAACTTGTGCCCGCCTACATCCTCCAGCCGTGAGGCTTCGGGCGTAATGCCGACCAGGTGGAACAATGCCGACGATCCAAAACTCGCCATCGCTGCACCGAAGTGCTTCAGTTCGTCCGAGGTCGGCGCCCGGTCAAGTCCCTCCACGACGGGTACTTGCCAATAATTTCCCGACAATTTGCCCACCACACCACCCAGCGCACCCCACTCGCTGAGATCCTTCGGCGTCCAATCCACACGCAACCTCAGGGTCGCCTGGCGTTGCTCGTCGAGATGGTAGCCATATCGGGGCGTCCGTCCTGTCAGTCCCGCCGACAGCGCCGAGGGGCCACCTTCGAAGTTGGAGCGCGCGCCGCCTACGGAGTTGGAATAGATCACGACACCGGTGTCACCGAATGCAACGTGCTCTCCTCGAGTCGCTGCCAACACGGTTTGGTAGTTGATACAGGTGTCAGTCATGCTGACGCCCAGGCGTGAGAAGGCTTCGATCGCGCGACGCTCGAGCTCAACCATCCACTCGGCCTGCCCAAGGTCGGACGCCTTAGAGAAATCGGTCCCTCGCGGATCGGTGATCGTCGGGATGCGTACGCCGCCCTCGTTGGCGTCCGCCAGACGTTCCAGCCACATCACGCCGGCTTGTCCGAGACTCTCGGTATCGGCCATGACGTGCGCCTGGGTGACGGGAACGAAATCCTTTGCACCGAAGAACGTACCCACCTTGATCTGGTGCTCGATGGCGGTCTTCGCCACAATGCCTGCCTCACCCGCAAGCATTGCTTTTTCCTCTTCATTCAGTATCATGTGAATCACTCGATAGTTATGCCCGTGGAACGAACCGCATCGCTCCACTTGGCGGCTTCAGATCGTTGAAAATCTGAAAGGGGAACGCTCATCGGTTGCAAGCCCATTGGCGTGAGCAAGCTTCCGAATTCGCTGGACTGAACAATCTTCTGCGCCTCCGACTTCAGACGCTCGGTGATATTTGCCGGCAGCCCCGCTGGGCCATAGAGCGCCCACCAAGCCAAGGCTTCGAACCCCGGATACCCTTGCTCTGCCACGGTCTGCACGTCAGGCAATGCACCGAAGCGTTGTCGGCTGGTCAGCGCGAGAATGCGGATCTTTCCGGATTTCACATGCGGCAGCACGGATTGCAGCGGATCGAACATCAGTGGGATCTGGCCACCAATCAACTCCGTCATTGCGGGCGCACTTCCCTTGTACGGGACGTGTGACAGCTTGATACCCGCTCTCGCCGCAAACAGTTCGCTGGCCAGGTGCCCTGGAGTGCCATTCCCGGCGGACCCATAGTTGATAGTGGCGGGCTTCGCTTTCGCTTTCGCCACAAGATCCGCGAGTGAGGAAATGCCTGAATTTTGGCTTACAACAATCGCCACTGGCGCATTCGCCAATGTTGCAATCGGCGTGAAATCCTTATCTGGGCTATAGCCAAGTTTTCGATACAGCGATGGATTTATGGCGTTAGTCCCCACAGTTCCGAGCAACAGCGTATAGCCATCCGCCGGTGCGGAAGCCACCGCCATTGCCCCAATGGAACCACCCGCCCCGCCCCGATTGTCAATGACGATTGATTGACCCAATGCGTCGCCCAAGAATTTCGCAAATGGTCTTGCAACGATGTCAGTCGGACCACCTGCCGGGAACGGCACGATAAGACGAATGGGCTTAGCAGGATACTTCGCAGCGAGGGCACGGGCGGATACTCCAAGCGCGCAAGCTCCCGCGCCAAGCGTAAGGGCGGCCAGCACCCTCCTTCTCGAATGGAAGGACATAGTGGGTTGTCTCCTGTGGGTATTTACGACTCTTCGGTCGTCTCGAATTTCAGCGTCAGAACATAGCGCTATCGTCCCGCCGTCGCTGTCGGCCTCAGCGCCCGCGCAATTTCCAAGGGACCAGGCAGACTGAGTTTGAACGTATAGCTCTCAGGCACAATGTAGATACGCATGTGCTCACAAGCTTGACCCGTCCCACTGAACGACGTGCGTTCCATAACGAGGACGTTTGAACTAGGTCGGAGCCCCAGCTCTTTGGCGACTTGATCGCCAGGCCGGCCGCAGCGGATGCCCACGTCGGCACGACCAATGCGCAGCCCCATGTACTGCTCGACAATCTCGTAGACCGCCATCTGCCTCGCCCTGACTTCCCCAAGCGCTGCAGCCGCTTCCGGAAGAAATGCCTCGACGATTGCAAACGGTTCACCGTTCAGACAATAGCGACGGCGCAGTCGGACTGGAAAATTTAGTCCGGGTGGGATCTGCGAATCAATTCGTCCCGCTGAGGCCGAAAACTCCAGCAACTCCGTTTCTGGCTCAACACCTTGGCTTCGCAGAGCCTCCTGAAAGCCTTGAAGCATACCCAAGTCTTGATGCAGCCCAGTTCGCGTGACAAACGTTCCCTTGCCCCGATGGGCGGTCACCTGCCCATTGCGCGTCAGCATCTGAATTGCCTGCCGGACCGTGATGCGGCTCACGCCATAGGCGGACATGAGTTCGGCCTCGGTGGGTAGCTTGCTTCCCGGCGACAGTTCACCCTCCGAAATGCGCGCCGCCAATCGACCCGCGAGCTGAACATAGAGCGGCTCAACACTTTTCGAATCCAGCGGTTCTGTCATGTCCATGACAATCCTTGTCCTTATTTGTTATAGAACATCATATTCCATAGACTCGACTACAGCAAGTACTACTTTGCTCCCGAGCCTCACATCATTGTGATTCAAAAAGCTTTTTATTGTTCATAAAGTGGCGTTTTATCGTCTTTATTAACAAATATACAAATAGGATGGTTCAGTCGTAACGTCAGGTTAGCTTGCGCATTGTCCTGTAAACATCTACTCTGCCACGATACTTTATATAACAACATGCGACATGAGGTTGCGTGCGGACACCCCAGGAGACAACGAGTGCAAAACGTATCGAGAAAGTTTTGGAAGTTCAGGGCCAGCGATTGGGTACTGATCCTGATCTGCTTGCTGTACCTCATCCAGTATTCGGACCGAGTAAACATTGCCACGGCCGCGGGCGCCATCGCAAAGGATCTGCACCTTAGCAATACAGAGCTCGGGTTCGTGTTCTCCGCGTTCGCCTACCCGTATGCCGTGGTCCAATTGTTCGGGGGATGGCTGGGTGACAAGATTGGCGCCAGGCGCATGCTCACGGTCTTCGGACTTATCGTTGCGATTGCGTGCATCTGCACCTCGTTTGCTGGTGGCCTGCTCTCGTTGGCTGCCTGTCGCTTCCTGCTTGGCGTCGGCGAGGCTCCCACCCTGGCAACGGCCACCAGCGCAATGGCGCGTTGGCTGCCGGCTCATAGGCGAGGGTTGGGTCAAGGCCTCACGCACGCTTGCGCACGCGTGGGTAGCGCCCTTACACCCCCCTCATTGCGTTCTTGATGGCCCTCTGGAACTGGCGCGTCTCCTTCATCATTGCTGGCGTCATTGGTATTGTTTGGGTAGTGGTCTGGTTCTGGTATTTCCGCGACGAGCCTGCATCGCATCCAAGTATTACGAAGGCCGAACTGGAGACATTGCCAAAAGCCCCGGCAAAAGGCTCCAAGGCGAACGTCCCCGTTTTTCCGCTACTGCGCCGCATGCTGCCCGTGACGGCAGTGGATTTCTGCTACGCGTGGACACTGTGGGTATTCCTGACCTGGTTGCCCTCGTTCTTCCTGAACAACTTCAAACTGGATCTGAAGAGCTCGGCACTCTTTACGTCGGGCGTCTTCGTTGCAGGCATCGTCGGCGATACGCTTGGTGGCATCTGGAGCGACAAGATCTATGAGCGCACCGGCAACGTTCAACGGGCACGTCTGACCGTCATCGTGGGCGGAATGACCGGCGCTCTGATCTTCCTGACGCCAGTGCTATTTGTGCGCGACCTTACGACAGTGTGCTTCTGCCTTTGTGCGGCCTTCTTCCTCATGGAGCTTGTAATCGCTCCGCTGTGGTCGGTCCCGATGGATATCGCACCCAACTATGCGGGGACCGCCAGCAGCTTCATGAACGTGGGCTTCGGTCTGGCAGGTATTACATCGCCTCTGGTCTTTGGATGGGTGATCGACCGCACTGGTAACTGGCAGTTGCCCTTCGCGATTTCAATGGGACTTTTGGTGCTTGGCATCATTCTCTCGTTCTTCATGCGTCCAGATCGAGCGTTCAGGCCAGCGGGCTACCAAAAAGATCCCGCCCCCGTAGCCAACGAACAAAGGGCATAACAGCACGCCCGACCGATTCGAGCGTAAGACTCCCGCGGTGCGGGAGTCTTTGCACTTCTCCGCAGCGAAGACGCTTGAGTCCTCTACCTGCTTCGCACCTCAAAACAGTAAGCAATCATGTCAACTTCTGAACGCTTGGCGATTGAACCCACGCAAAGTGCTAGCGGCACAGTCACCATTCCGGGCTCCAAGAGTGTCTCGAATCGTGCCCTCCTGCTGGCAGCGCTATGCCAAGGTACGACACGCATTCGCAACCTTCTTGTTTGCGATGACACAGATCTGATGCTCGGCGCCCTGGCGCAACTTGGGATTAGATGGCGACGAGAGGGAAACGACTACGTCATCGAGGGCTGCTGCGGCTCGTTCCCGACGAGGAAGGCCGATCTCAAAGTTGGAAACTCGGGCACCACCATGCGCTTTCTGACGGCCGCCCTATCTCTGCAAGAGGGGACCTACCATCTCTCCGGGGCGCCGAGGATGCATGAGCGCCCTATTGGCGCCCTTGTGGACAGCCTGAATAGCATTGGCGCCGATATCCGCTACGAAGCAAAAGCAGGCTACCCTCCTCTTACCATTGAAGGCAGCGACGTGTTTGTTGAGGGAAATGGCATCGAATTGGACGCCTCCGCGTCCAGCCAATACCTGACGGCATTGTTGATTGCCCTGACCCAGGCCGACTCGGTTTCCGAGCATATTGATCTACGCGTTCGCAACGGGCTGATCTCCCGTCCGTACATTGATATTACGATCCAGCTTCTGAAGGTATTTGGGGTACCTGTCCAGGTCATCGATCATGCGACCTTCCGCATCCCAGCTCATCTTCGCTTGCAGTCTCCGACGAATCTGACCATTGAAGGCGACGCCTCCTCGGCATCCTATTTTCTGGCGGCCGGCGCGATTGGTTGCGGCCCGTTACGTGTTGAAGGTGTGGGATCTTCAAGTAGTCAAGGCGACATCCGCTTCGCGCAGGCACTGAAGGACATGGGCGCATCGATCGAGATGACAGACCAGTGGATACAAGTCAGTCGTAACCCGGAGGCCCCACTTCGCGGCATCAGCGTGGACTGCAATGACATGCCAGATGCCGCCATGACACTCGCCGTCGTGGCGCTCTTCGCCACAGGCGAAACAACGCTCTCGAATATCGCTAGCTGGCGAGTAAAAGAGACTGATCGATTGGCCGCGATGGCCGTGGAACTTCGAAAGCTCGGGGCGAAAGTCTACGAGGGGAAAGATTTTTTAAAGGTAAAAGCACCGGACGCGTGGCTGTCCCCAGGCCACGGCATCGACACGTACGAGGACCACCGGATTGCAATGTGTTTCTCGCTGGCGGCCTTCGGACCGAATCCAGTTGTCATTAATGATCCTGGCTGCGTGTCCAAGACCTTCCCGACGTACTTCGATCTGTTGAAGCAGGTAACCCATCACCACGCATGAGGTCGTCAAGGGTGCCGCGGCACCGTTTGCACGACGATGGGAACCCGTGATACTAGCTGCATTGCTGCTCAGAAGCGTCCGGGGTACGACTCACCAAGCTTGGCGGACATTCGTTGAACACCCGTGCGCGGCACGTCGCACAAACCGCGGGATCAAGTCGGGGAACAATATGCTTGAGCGCATCATCTTTGCCGTAAAAGATGTTTTTGTGTCCCAGAGTTTGCAGGAAGCCGCTACGCTTCCAGGTATCGAGTACCTGACGCCGAGGTCGATGAAAATAGAGATCTCCACCGCCTTCGCGCCTCTCCTTTAACTCTTTCTCCCACATTTCTGCGGCGGCGAGATCGATGAAGTTCATACTTTTGACCATGGCGAGCACGAACTTCTGACCATTTCTTTCGTCGGCGTGGAGCTGCTCAGTGACGTGGGGCACGGCGCCGAAAAAAATGGCCCCTTCGATACGCACCAGTCTAAGCTGCGGGCAAACCTCTGGAACTTCCGGCAGCTCATCCAAAGGCGTAAATGTACGCTCGATACGATTGGCATCTGGAAGGAGGTTACGAATCGCAGGACGAGACGTCTGATACAGGTATGCCCCAAGTGAGAGAGCCGTCCCCAGAAGCACTGCCACCTCAAGACGGAGAACCAGTGTTGCAATCAAAGTGCTCAACGCAATTGCAAACTCGGTGCGATTTAGCCGCGAGACGCGCCGCAAACGCTCTACATCAAAGAGCCCCCAGGCAACCAGAATAAGCATTGCACCGATCGCAGCTAGCGGAATCTGCTCCAGAACGGCAGCACTGACAGACACCAGCGTTACAAGCGCCACGGCCGCAAACACGCTGGAGAGCGGTGTTCGCGCTCCAGCTTCGAAATTGGGCATCGACCGATTCAACGAGCCGCAGGACACATAGGAAGAGAAGATGCCACCAACGATGTTGGAGAGGCCTTGCCCGATAATTTCGCGATTGCTATCGATCTGCTGGCCTGAGCGCAGAGCCACTGCCTTCGCAATAGAGATCGACTGCCCGATAGCTACGATCGTCAGTGCTGCAGCCATTCCCAACAGGTTGGGCAGCGCAGCCAAAGAAACTTGAGGGATGTGCAATGGCGGCAACGGCGACGGTATTGCGCCGACAACGCTTACATGCTGCACCCACGACAATCCGGATCGATTCAAGCCGTAAGCGATGCCGAATCCCGCCATAAGACCAAGAAGCATGAACGGCCAGTGCCGTGCGAGTCGCCGCACGATCAGCGTCGTGCCAAGTGTGCCCACTCCAACAAGCACTGCACTCCAGTTGATGGCATCGATATGAGTGACAAGGTATTTCAGTACGCCAAATGCCGATGTTCCGGGCGGCAACTGGAGGCCAAACAGATCCTTGAGAGCAAACAAGCCGATGAGCATCGCGGCCCCGCAAGTAAACCCAAGCAGCACAGACGGCGATATGAAGTTGGCCAACGATCCGAGTCGAAAGACGCCGATACACAACTGGAGCAAGCCGACTGCCACTGTAATCGCAAGCGCCAAATTGACGTAGTCCGGACTACCCACGAGGGCAAGCGGACTCAGCATCGCGAACAAGGCTAGCGAGTTTGCATTGGTAGGGCCCGATACGACGTGCAAACTGGAGCCGAACAACGCCGCGACAACACAAGGAACTACAGCGCTGTAGATCCCATACTGTGGAGGAAGGCCCGCCAACGTCGCGAAAGCGACGCCCTGTGGTAACGCGAGAACAGCTCCCAGAAGCCCGGCCATCAAGTCCGCTCTTAAGGTGAAGGCATTTACGCTTCGAACCCAACTGGGGACACAGAATGCAGGGAAAATTCTGAAGCCATTGATCATGACGGGAACCATCGACGTTGGCCGATCACGCTATGCAGGCGGACCCACCTGGAAGAAACCGCGCATCGCCGTAGCGTCCCGAAAGAACACGATTGTGGCGACTACGTACTATATTGTATTAGTACAATATAGATCATGATAGTTCTAAGATTGCCCCGGTGTCAACGATGCGCCAATCGGTAAGTCATCAGGCACGCCGGGCGGAGCGCCGGCGAGGAATCACGTTGATCTGGCCGTTCATGCACGCTCGAGGCCCTCGCCCCGGGATTCGCCTCGTCACATATCGCCCTCTGCATGGGGCATTTTTCGAGCCATGTTCAGTGACCGGGAACACGGGGCATGCCGCGCAAGGACGAGGCGACTCCCATCTTTGAATGAGGCTCAAAGGTGTTTGTAGAACGTTGCGCTTCTGCTGGAGAACCAAACTGCTCAAGATGACGAGATCCATCTCGAGCACCCTCTATGTACAACTTCGACCAGACTATCAACCGGCTCCAGACGAATTCGATGAAATGGGATGGTATGCGGCACCGCCTGACACCGGATCAGCAAGCCGCAAACCCATTGCCAATGTGGGTCGCAGACATGGACTTCCGCGTCGCACAACCCATTCGCGATGCCATACATCGTGAAGCCGAGTTCGGGGTGTTTGGGTATGGCCAAATCTCAGAGAGCTATGTTGAGGCAGCGATAGAGTGGCAACGTCGTCGCTTCAACTGGGTGGTGCGGCCCGAGTGGCTGGTACCTTCTTCCGGTGTTGTCAATGCGCTGAACATGGCAATCCAGACGTTCTCGCACCCCGGTGACTACATCCTGGTACAACCGCCCGTATACATACACTTCCATCAAGACATCGTCATCAACGGCCGCCGGCTGTTAGAAGCCCCCCTTGCACGCACGACACACGGCTACCGATTCGATCCTGAAGCATTTGAAGCCGCCATTCGCCCGGGAACGAAACTCTTCATCTTGTGCAACCCCCATAACCCAACGGGAAACGTGTGGTCGCGCGAGGACTTGATGACAATGGGCGCGATCTGCCAGCGGCACGGCATCATCGTCGTATCCGACGAAATTCATGCGGACCTGATCTTTGACCGCAGCCTGCAGCACATACCGTTCGCTTCGCTTGATCCCGGGCTTGCCGAAAACTGCATCGTCTGCACCTCTCCCGGTAAGACGTTTAATACCGCAGGTCTACAGTGCGCCAACATCTTCATCCCCAACCCTCGGCTCCGAGCAGCCTTCCGTGCGCAATGTGAACGCAGCGGGCTGAACCTGGTGAACACGATTGGGGCCATCGCGTGCGAAGCCGCATATCGATTTGGAGAGTCGTGGGTGGACGCAATGGTTGACTACGTTGGCGAAAATCAACGTCATTTCGCAGCAACTGTTCGCGATCACGCTTTACCAGTCAACGTGGTTCCGACTGGCGCGCTCTACCTCGCGTGGTTGGATTGCAGGTCACTTGGTCTGCCCCCTAATGAACTGCATGATCACATGCTGCGGAACGTAGGTCTCTGGCTCGATCCTGGCTCCAAGTTCGGTGCGACGGCAGAAGGCTTCATGCGCATTAATCTCGCCTGCCCGCGTAGCACCGTGAACGAAGCGCTCCGACGACTAACGACCTACCTGTAAGCTGCCCCCTGCCCGCTTGCGCCTCAACGCTGACGAAGCGCTCTCGCGGGCTGCATACCAGCGATCATTCTTCGCGGCATTCGCTTCGAGAACGAGAGTCGCATAAAGGCCGTGGGCGGACGGTCACGCGAACCATCCTTCAACCATCCCCCTCGTCCATTGCGATGCTATGCGGTTCGGTGAATTGCATAGCGATGAACTTCGTGATGGCATGCCCCCATCGGCGAGGTTTCATCCCGTCGCAAGCGACAACTCCCTGGCGATCTTTGAACGCAATTCATAGGTGCTTGGACGAACTTGCGCTTTCACTACGACGTGCTCGTGACTAAGAATTGGGAGGCATTCCCGCACACGCAGGCGAAAGCGCATGCACACCTTGTCGTCACCCAAATGGAGATACAACAATGATCAAGGACTGGATCGATCAACTTAAGAAGAATCGCGCCGCAGGCGCCGTATTCGCGAAGGCCTCGCCGAAGTTGATGGAAGGCTTTGTGGCACTGAATACCAATCAGAATGGCAATGGTGCGCTCGACGCGCGAACGCGTGAGTTGATTGCACTGGCGGTCGCAGTAACGACCCGCTGCGAAGGTTGCATTGCCTCCCATGCTAATGCCGCGCGGCAGGCAGGTGTGACCGAAGCTGAGTTGGCCGATGCACTTGGCACGGCGATGGCGCTCAATGCCGGAGCAGCGTACGTCTATTCTGTGCGCGCGTTTGAGGCGTTCCAACAGTTCGAAGCGAAGTGATGCAACGCTCGGCCACTCCGTCAATCCTACATCTTTAAGATCATCCGACCCACATGTGGGTCGGTCTAACCGACACAGGATTCTCCGGTGTCGCCCTCCGGTTGCCCTCCATATGCACCCCGACCAGTCGAAAAGCCACGCTGGTGGCTCCTCGGCTGCAGACGAGTCGCCCGTCGGTTTCCTTACCTTGCCAGGCATCTCAGCCATGTTGGACCCGTAGTCCAGCCCTCGCTCCATGTAGCGCGGCCTTTCTCGGTGCCTGGCACTCTTGTCCCGTAGCAAGGCCGCTTCGCATGTGGTCCTTTTGACACTCCCCCATTCACTACCATGGGATTTACCCGAATGGAACGTTTGGTTCCATTCCAATAACATTCCTAAGCAATTCACGAGACGTAGATGTCCATCGTCGGCGCACCATCATGGTGGCGTCCGGCCTACCAATCGAGCATGTGAGGCGCCGCCCCACACTTTCGGTGCAGCACGCCGCGGGAGAAGCCCTCCCGGAAGGCCCTGAGCCTGGTTGGGGAATTGCGATGTGATTGGGATCCGTCCCAGACGATGAACCGCGGTGGAATAGGGTATGAGATGAAGAGCTTTGCCACACTTACCCAAATGACGGTGTTCGCAAGAATCGCCGAATCCGGAAGCCTTTCAGCCGCCGCGCGGGATCTCAATCTGTCGCCATCTGCGGTAAGCAAAAGCCTGGCTCAGCTCGAAGAGCGCTTGGGCGTGCTGCTCGTCAAGCGCACGACGCGAAGCCTCACCCTTACCGAGGGAGGCCGGCTGTTTCTTGAGCGGGCAACGTCCATCCTCTCTGATGTGGAGAACACTCTCGACACCGCGCGCCAGTTTGGACACCCCCATGGAAATCTCAAGCTCAGCAGCTCCATCGCGTTCGGCACAAAGCAACTGACAAATATCGTTGGCAGATATCTCGAAGCGTATCCCGAGGTCAACGCCAACATTATTCTGGACGATCGCAACGTCAATCTCTCCGAGGAAAATTTTGACATCGCGCTGCGTATCACCGCCGACACACATTGGGGCTATGCCGCACGGAAGCTAGCCTGTATCCGATGGTTGTACTGCGCCTCACCTGAATATCTGGCCAATCATGCCGATATCGATCATCCCCAGGATCTCACGCATCATGCCTGCCTTGTCTATCCGGCCATGACGCTCGACGGGGCATGGACATTCCGGCGAGACGACCATACCCAGCACATCAAAGTATCACCCCGCATGATCTGCAACTCGAGCCTGGCGCTGCGAGAAGCCGCGCTCGAACATCGAGGCATTGCTTGCCTTCCCACCTACCTGGTGGCCTCCGACATCAGCAAAGGCCATCTCCGCGTGGTAGTTCCCCAATACCGATCCGCGATAGTTCACACGCTGTATGCCATGTACTACCGCTCAAAATACGAGAATCCCCTCATTAGAAGTTTTATAGATTTTCTGGCAAATGAATTCGGCGACATCCCACCTTGGGAGCGCGATGCCCCTGCATCACCAAGCTTGTCTTACCCCAGGGGCTATCCTCGGGATTTTCATGCCGTTGCAAGCGCTTGAATTCACCACCCTGATCATCACGCAGCTTTAAACGTCACCTATTCACAAAAACCACGACAGCCCGTCGTGGCTTTTGTCGTTGCACCTAAATATTGCTCAATTCACTTTGGACAATAACTCAAAGGTCTCATGAACATAATGCGCTTCTCGGCAAATTTTCAATTTGCTTTAATGAATCCAACCACGACCATGCATCGATCCCACCAGGAAGCCTACGACCATGAAATCCACGCACCTCCTTATCGCTGCGATGACGTTCATCGCATGCAACTCATATGCATCAGATGTTGATACGCTAAGCCGAATCAAAAGCTCCGGAGCGATGACGCTTGGTTACCAGGAAACCGCCGTTCCTTTCTCTTATCTTGGAGACAATGCGGCGCCCACTGGCTTCACCTGGGAGATCTGCCAGAGGATCGTTGGGTCTGTAAAGAAAGCCATCGGGCGCAATGACATTGCAGTCAAAAGTCAGCCGGTAACTGGCCAAAACAGAATTCCGCTGCTTGTGAACGGCACCATCGACTTGCAGTGCGGTTCCACCACCAACAATAAAGAGCGCGCCAAACAAGTCGCATTCGCCACGAACACCTTCTACACAGGTACCCGATTTCTTGTGAAATCGAGCTCCGGCATCAATTCCATCACTGACCTGAAAGGCAAAACGGTAGTCTCGACGGTTGGCTCATCGAATCTCCTTGTACTCCGTCGTGTGAACAAAGAGCAAAATCTGGGAATGGAGATTATCGCTGCAAAAGACAATGCGGAAGCGATGCTGCTTGTGCAGTCTGGCCAGGCGGCGGCCTTCGGGATGGACGACATCCTCCTGTTTGGCCAACGCGCCGGATCGCGCAATCCGGGCGACTACGCAATCGTCGGCGATGCTATCCAGGTCGAACCTTTTGCCATCATGCTCCGCCGAGACGACCCCGAGTTCAAGAAGCTTGTGGACGACACGATCTCCGGCCTGATGAAAAGTGGCGAGTTTGATGCGATGTATAAGAAATGGTTCGAAACGCCGATTCCACCCAAGGGAATTTCGCTCAATGTCCCGATGAGCCAGGCGCTTCGAGACAACATGAAGACGCTCTCGGACAAGCCTTCTCTGTAGGTTCCTTACGCCTCATTAGAAAAGGGGACCACTCTAAACGGCCCCCTTTTCCTAATTATTATCAGAATGTTCTGCAAACCATGAATCAATTTTCATCATTCAATAATAGGCGTGAGGATCTGCCGTGAATATATGGGACTGGCAGGTTTTCTGCACGGACACCATCAGCGGCGAGATCTCGCCAAGATGCTTCGGTGAGAATGGCAGTATTACGTACCTGGATTGGATGCTTTCAGCCTGGGGATGGACCCTTTCCGTCGCAACGTGCGCGCTCGTAATCGGTGTCATTATTGGAACCATTATCGGAGTGATTCGCACGTTTGACAATAAGCTCATCCTACGAATAAGCAGCATATGGATCGATCTGTTTCGAAACATCCCATTGCTTCTGCAGGTCTTCCTTTGGTATCACGTTGTGCCTCAGTTGATACCTGGTCTGTCAGGTACGCCTAGATTCTTACTTGTCGTCATCGCATTGGGACTGTTCACTTCCGCGCGGATAGCGGAGCAGGTTCGTACCGGTATTCAGGCGATCCCCAAAGGTCAGCGGGCTGCTGGCCAGGCGCTCGGTCTAACCCGGTGGCAAACGTATCGATTCGTTCTTCTTCCCGTAGCGTTTCGCATCATCGCACCGCCGCTCACCAGCGAGGCTATGACGATCGTCAAGAACTCTTCGGTCGCATTTGCCGTCAGCGTTTCCGAATTGACCATGTTCGCGATGCAAGCGCAGGAGGAGACATCTCGCGGGATTGAAATCTATCTCGCGGTTACCCTCCTTTATTTCGCGTCGACGTTTGCGGTAAACCTGGCCGCGAGGCGAATCGAAAATCGATTCTGCATACCTGGAATGCTGGGGTTCAAGCAATGAACAATCTCGACTTCTCTTTCTTCAACTGGGATACCTTCCTTGTTTTCATAAAAAAAGGGCTCTTCTTTTCGATCAAGCTTACATTGATCGCGATGCTTTGCGGCATCGCCATCGGCACGGTGTTGGCATTGATGCGGTTATCGGGAAGGCGTTGGCTGGAGCGTCCGGCCTCGATCTACGTCAATACGCTGCGATCGATTCCCCTTGTGATGATCATCCTCTGGTTCTATCTGCTGATACCACTATTCGTTGGTCATCCGATTGGTGCAGAGCTCTCGGCAATCATCACTTACGTTGCATTTGAGGCCGCCTATTATTCGGAAATCATGCGCGCGGGCATACAAAGTGTCTCCCGCGGTCAGATCCATGCGGGATACGCCATGGGTATGACGTATGGGCAATGCATGCGGCTCGTCGTGCTTCCTCAAGCATTCCGCGCAATGTTGCCACTGCTTTTGACCCAGACGATCGTCCTATTTCAAGAGACATCGCTGGTCTACGCCATCGGCGCCTATGACCTGCTGAAGGGCTTTTCAATTGTTGGCGTCAACTTCAATCGGCCGGTCGAAACATATTTAATCGCCAGCATCACATATTTCTGCATTTGCTACTCACTTAGCCTGATGGTGAGGAGACTCCAGTTCCGCCTGGCCGTCGTTAGATAAAAGGTTGCGCCATGATCAGTATCGATAATGTTTCAAAATGGTATGGTGACTTTCGGGTTCTCGCCGACTGTTCAACACGTATCGCCAAAGGGGACGTCGTCGTTGTCTGCGGTCCATCGGGATCCGGCAAGAGCACGCTCATCAAGACTGTCAACGCCCTGGAGCCGATCCAGAAGGGAGAAATTCTCGTCGCGGATACCTCCGTCACCAACGCGCGCACAAATCTGTCCAAGTTGCGTAGCCGTGTCGGCATGGTCTTTCAGCACTTTGAACTCTTCCCGCACCTCTCCGTCACGGAAAATTTGACGCTTGCACAGATTAAGGTACTGGGCCGGAGCAAGTCGGATGCACACGCGCGAGGGCTCAAGATGCTCGACCGCGTTGGCCTTCTTGCTCACAAGGACAAATATCCTGGGCAACTCTCCGGCGGGCAGCAGCAGCGCGTGGCGATCGCCCGCGCACTCAGCATGGACCCGATCGTCATGCTCTTTGACGAGCCCACATCAGCACTCGATCCCGAGATGGTTGGCGAAGTACTTGATGTCATGAGTCAATTGGCCGGCGAAGGGATGACCATGATGTGTGTGACCCATGAGATGGGATTCGCTCGACGTGTCAGTAACCGCGTGGTGTTCATGGACGCCGGACAGATTGTCGAGGATTGCGCGACGCACGAATTCTTCGACGGCGCGTCCACGCGCTCCAGCCGCGCAGCGGACTTCCTTTCAAAGATTCTTACCCACTAGCCACTAGCCCAGAGCGCCCGTCATGAATCTTGATTTGCAACGGTACCCACGACTGTTCCTGGGGGGAACGCACACTCCATTGGAATATCTGCCCCGACTTACAAAATTGCTCGGAGGGCCCTCGCTGTTTATCAAGCGGGAGGACTGCTCGCGACTGGCCACAGGCGGAAACAAGACCCGAAAGCTTGAGTTTCTCCTCGGAGACGCGCAGAGACAGGGAGCGGACACGATTGTCACAAGTGGTGCAACGCAATCCAATCATGCACGGCAGACAGCGGCCGCAGCAGCAAAGATGGGGTTTCAATGTACGGTCGTACTTGAGGCGCGTGTCCCGTCTATGGAGCCGCATTACAGTTCGTCGGGCAACGCGCTGCTGGACAAGGTGCTGGGTGCCTCGATTGTCTCGGCGCCGTCGGGCGCAGACATACCAGCCCTGGTGGAAGAGGTTGCGCAACGTCTGCGTGATGCAGGCCGCTCGCCCTACGTGATTCCGGCTGGTGGATCAAATGTCATCGGGACACTGGGATTTGTAGAGTGCGCGGGGGAGATTCTGGCCCAGACCGCCGAACTACAGGTATCCCCAGACCACCTCGTCGTTGCCTCCGGCAGCGCCGGTACGCATGCAGGCCTCCTTGTGGGCCTCGATGCATTGGGGAGCTCCTGCGCGATTTCTGGCATCAGCGTGGGCGCCCCGACATCCCTCCAAGCAAACAAGGTAGGGCATCTGGCCGCTGCCGTCTGCCGCGAGCTCGAGCTTCCCGTGGAAAACATTCCTGGACAAGTACGGGTCGATGATGAGTTCATCGGGCCGGGATACGGCCTGCCGACGGCAGCGGTCAGAGAAGCGATTGATCTCATGGCACGCCATGAAGGCATTCTTCTCGACCCGGTCTACACAGGGAAAAGCATGGCAGCTTTGATTAGCTATGTTCGGTCGGGTCGTTTTTCCAAAGATGAGAACGTTATTTTCGTTCACACCGGAGGCAGTGCCGCACTGTTTGGCTACGAGCTTTTTTTAAGCAGGCCTCACTAGGCGGCCGCCAGCAGCTTTCGCTTGCTTATTCTCCACGTACCGAGGCACCATGAAGCATCGATAGAAGATGGCACGTCATGATTAGTATTGCTGGCGACCTGGCGGCGGGCGTTGCTCCGCGCCATCGCCTGCTGCACCACCCGAGAGTCAGTCTTCGAAGATGCCCATTAGCGTGTCCTCGGGCACTCCGATTTGCCTTCTCAACTTATTGTGACCGTCGATCCAGACTAGTGCGGGTAGTTCGTTGAATCCGAACTGCCGCAGCACGCGCATGTTTGCTTCGATCTGGTGCTGGACCACTTCAGTCGCGGCGGCAGCCGGCATCTCGCAGTGGAACGTCCAGGGCAGATGCGGGCGTACCGCCCTCATCGCGCACTCGTCCATCTGCCTCAGAAAGGTGGAGGAAGGGTCGGCTGCTGTCAGAACTCCCGCGACACGGCCTGCACTCTCCACCCCGCGCAACCCGACAAGAATATGCCGGAGTTGCACTTTTCCGCTATCAACCCAAGGTCGAGCGTCAAGCCAGAACTTGAAACACGATTCACAATTCAAGTCCGTGAACACATAGACGATGCGTGGAGCATCGGTCCTGCCGTCTGCGATCCAGGTTGTGCCCGCCAACTTCTCCGTTAGGGCTTGCGACAGAGCGACGCGTACCGCGGCGATCACCTCCGCCTTGCTGGTTTCACGCCCTGCCATATCGAGCATTGTTCCGATTACCACGTGCTCCCCATCTGGCGCTTGGTAGATGGCAATTGGTCGCCCGTCACTTTCCGCCGCCCACGCATGCAACCCGCCTTGTGACGCAATTGGGCGCAGTACTGAGATGCCCCGGTTGTGAAGGATGTCGAAGAGTCTGGATTCCTTGGGCGTGGCGGCTGTCGCGGTCATCACGGCAAAAAGGAAGATGGCGGAAAGGAACCCTTTGGGGGGCATGCTGTCGATGTCAGGTCCGTAATGAGGTTGCCGCGTGATGTATCCGGATCCGCACGAGGAACCCGGTAAATCTGCGAAGCCGGCCAAGGTTGCGCGGAAAGCGTTAACGGACCGTTAACATCACGACGGAAGAATCCGTCGCAGTCCCCGTGAGAGTTAGGAATAATGCACGTCTTGCTCGTTGAAGATGATCCGCTGGTACGCGACGGAGTTGCCAACGGCCTTCGCATACATGGATTTGAGGTGACACCCGTGGGCAACGCCAGCAGCGCCCAGAGCGTCCGACGAGCGTCCCATTTTGACCTCTGTTTGCTCGATCTCGGATTGCCCGACACCGATGGAGTTCATCTCCTTCGACAATGGCGTGCAGATGGCGTCAGCTTTCCGGTTATTGCACTGACTGCCAGGGATTCCGTCAGGCACAAGATCACGGGTCTGCAAGCTGGCGCCGACGACTACCTGACAAAGCCTTTTGATCTCGATGAACTGGTCGCCAGAATGCAGAGCGTTCTCAGACGCTCGACTGGGGCAATCGTCAATCGCTATCGTTGGGGGCCGCTGACGCTTTCCCCCAACAGCGGGGAGGTACATCGTCATGGCGACTTGATCGAGCTCACGCGCCGCGAGTTCAGACTCCTCCAGGTGTTTCTCCAATACCCCCAACAGATTTTGACTACCACTCAGCTCCAGGACAGCATATATGGGCTAGAGACGAGTGTGGAAAGCAACGCCGTCAACGTTCATATCCACCACTTGAGGCGGAAGCTCGGGCCGAGAACAATTGAAACCGTCCGCGGACTCGGGTTCAGGCTGGGACCGGTGGAAGCGTTCGCATGAGTCTTAGATTTCGATTGCTCGTCATCATCGGCACCTCGCTTTCACTGATGTGGACTGCCGTCGCCGTATGGATGTACCGGGATTTCAACCGTGAGGTCCGATCGGTGCTGGATGCCCGATTGCAGGCATCGGCACGGATGGTATCGAACCTGATGGACAGGCTTCCGACAGCGCAACCGAACACACGATTTTCCCCCGCGTTCCCCATCGCAAAGGATGCGTCTGGCGGCTTGGTCTGCGAGATCAGTCTTTCCCGAGATACGACGGCACCGACATTGCTGGCTCGCACCACCGGAAGCCCCGGCCTGATGCATGCCCAGCCGGGGTATGGTACCTACGAGATCGGCGGGATGGCCTGGCGGGTCTACGTGCTCCAACGTGATGGTGTACGGATTTCGACGGCGGAGCCGGAGAATGTCAGACGTGGTTTGCTGCGGGACTATGCGATGTCTGGGGGCGTGCCATTTCTCGCCGCGGTGATGGGCAGCCTCGCAATCTTATGGCTCGCGATCGCTCGCGGACTCGCTCCACTTGAACGCATACGACTACTCCTCTCGCAGCGCATTCCAGGCGACACCAGCCCGCTGCCCGCCATTTCTGCGCCCAGCGAACTGCGTCCGCTGATCAGTACGCTGCGGCATCTTTTGATTCGCGTACAGGAAGCACTACTGCGTGAGAGACAGTTCTCGGATGATGCCGCGCATGAGTTACGCACGCCCTTGACGGCCATCAGGACCAACATCCAGGTGGCCATACTTGGCCTGCGCAATCACGCACCGCTTCCGCTGGTGGAACGCTCAATGGCCAACGCGGAAGCGGGAGCGTTGCGGCTGCAAGCCACACTCGAAAGCCTGTTGCTCCTCGCTCGGGTCGAAGCCGGCGACGACGATCCCGCAAAGCATTCGACTGATTTCGTGGACACTCTGCGGCAGTCCGTGCAGGAACTGGGTTCGTCAATGGGCGCCATGGAACGCATCGTCGTAACTCCCCCCGCTGACGCCAGTCCAATCTGGGTCAGCGTCCCACCAGCACTCCTCGCGTCGGCGATACGCAACCTGTTGGAAAACGCCTTGCGACATGCACCGTTCGACACTGTTGTCGATGCGCGCATCGAGCGGACGGACAACCGAGTGGTCCGACTGTTCGTGGTCGACCGTGGACCAGGCCTCTCACCTGATCAGATCACGCACGCGACAGAGCGCTTTTGGCGCTGCAGTCCGTCCGCCGAGGGAAGCGGGCTCGGACTCGCCATTGTGAAAGCCATCGCGTCCGAGTATGAGGGAACGCTTACTTTGAGTAGCCCGTCGACCGGCTTGACCGTCTGCCTCGAATTCCCATTCGCCGCTGATGATTGATCCACCAGGCGCGCAACGCAACGTGCGTGGCAATCTCATTCGGGCATCGTCTGGGCTCGCAGTCCATGCCTTTAACTACGCCTTAATGTTGGAATCCTAGCATCCGCGACATCCGTGCTTGCCACGGACTGCCTCTCATCGCGAACACCTGCCGCTTCGACGCGACTGCGCTGTGGCGATCTGAGTCCAGCCAATGAAACCTTGTCATTGCGGATGCCCAATCCAATCTTCCGAAAGCCAAAAACTGCCGTCCTCCGTTCCGCGTGCGCGGGCATGCTGACGTTCCTCTGCATCGCCGAGCCCTCGATTGCCGGCGACACATCGGGTTACCCGAGTGTCATCCAAGACGCCGTGAAGAACGGGATCAGTATCGTAAAGAGCTTCCCGGCGGCCTCGGGCCTCACGGGCTGGGTACTGGAGCGCGACGGCGAGCATTCCATCGTTTACACGACGAGCGACCGCAAAACAATGCTAGTCGGCAATCTTGTGACCGACAACGGGAAGATCCTCTCTGCCGAGTACGAAGATCGCTACATGCCGAAAGCCGATTTCGCCGGCTTGTACGCGGAACTGGAAAAGGCGCCGCAAGTTGTCGAAGGAACGCAAGCCAATCCGAAGCGAGTTCTCTACATCTTCACCGACCCGGAATGTCCCTACTGTCACCTCGCGTGGAAGGCGCTGCAACCCTATGAGGCGGCGGGCCTGCAGGTCAGATGGGTCATGGTTGCCGTCATCAAGCCCTCAAGTCTGCCCAAGGCAGTTGAGATACTGGGCTCGGCCAATAAAACTGACACCTTCCGATCAATGGAGTCGAATCACGGCAAGCCGTGGAACTCGACGGTGAAAACGGACCCAAGCAAAGCTGCCACGATCCAAAAAGGCCTGGCTAGCAACGCCATCCTGATGGAGCGGTTCAAATTCGGCGGAACACCTGGTTTCGTCTGGAAGGACGAAAAGGGAGAGGTACATCTGCAGGCGGGCATGCCAAAGCTCAGTGAACTCCCAAGGATCACCGGCCTGCCTAGACAGAAAATCTCGGACCCAGAGTTTGCGAGGTTCCAATGAAAAAAGAGCCGACCAATGAGATTACACGCTGGATACTTGCGTTGTCTCGGCTTGCACATTTATGGGCAAGCTGGAGCCTTCGCCTGACGGATCGTCTGCCCCTCCCCGGCGCGCGCCCGAGTCTCATATGGGCATTGCTGTGCGTCGCCCCGAGGTTTGCCATGGGCGTTGACTTTCTGCCGCCCGACCAAGCCTTCCGATTGACGGCGGATCGTGTCGACTCTCATACAGTGGCGATCCGCTTCGAAATCGAAGATGGCTACTATATGTATCGCGAACGATTTGCGTTCTCCTCGAACTCGAACAACGTACGGCTGCTCGCGCCAGCATATCCCACACCAGAACGAAAATTTGACGAAACGTTTGACAAGGACGTGGATATCTATCGCAAAGGCGTCAACATTACGCTCCCCTTCGATGAAGGAGGCGCGCCTGGCGATTGGGTACTGCGCGTTACGTCTCAGGGGTGTGCCGACGCTGGAATTTGCTACCCGCCGCAGCAGCATGATGTGCCGATCTCCCCGCTAACCAGTGAGCACCCCCCGGTCATCAATCAGAACGTCACAACGGTCGCGCAGCATACGCCGCCGATAGAAACTTCCGAATTGGAACTTTCATCTGTGCCAGACGCGTCGGCGCGCATCGACCGGGCGCTCTCCAGTCGAAGTCTGATGTTGGTTGTCTCGCTATTCTTCGGAATGGGCGTTCTGCTGGCCCTGACGCCTTGCGTGCTTCCGATGGTCCCGATTCTATCGGTCATCGTCGTAGGTACCGAAGCGAGACGGTGGCGGTCGTTGGCATTGTCTGCCGCGTACGTGCTGGGCATGTCGGTAATCTATACCGGCGTGGGCGTCACGGCCGGCATCATCGGCGAAAGCCTGACCGCGTATCTCCAGGCGCCGTGGGTCCTGGCCAGCTTCGCCGTGCTGCTATCCGTCTTGGCACTCGCCATGTTCGGGGTCTACGAGTTCCAGCTTCCCCAGTCCTGGTTGACTCGCCTGCAAGCTTCGTCTGGCAAGCTTCACGGAGGACACTTCATCAGCGCAGCGGTCATGGGAGCAATGTCCGCCCTGATAGTTGGGCCTTGCGTGACCGCCCCGCTTGCTGGTGCTCTTGCCTACATTGCCCGCAGCGGTGATGCCGTGATTGGCGGCAGCGCGCTCTTTGCGATGGCACTGGGAATGGGCACGCCTTTGCTTCTCGTCGGCGCAGGTGCTGGCGTGTTGTTGCCTCGCACGGGCCAATGGATGGTACATACGAAGACGGCCTCGGGTTACATGCTCTTGGCTCTGGCACTCTGGATGGCGAATCCGATTATGCCGTCGTGGATGTTCATGCTCGCCGTGGCAACCCTGCTCCTGGCCGTGGGCGTCGCGTTGGGAGCATTAACTCCCTTTCAAGGGTCCGCCCCGCTCGCAGCGGTGAAAAAGGCGGTCGGCATTCTCGCCATTTCGTTCGGCGTGGTGCTGATCCTGGGGGTCAGCTCGGGTGGACGGGACGTATTACAACCCCTTGGCAAGCTCACAATCATTTCGGGCGCCGCCGCGAATTCGGATGCGATTGGTCCTCATCAGTCCGATCTGCACTTCGAATCGGTTCAAAGCGTTGACGAACTGGAGGCAAGGCTTGCACAGGCCGCTGGCGACCATCGTCCGGTCATGCTGGATTTCTACGCCGATTGGTGTACGAGTTGCAAGGAAATGGAACGTTTCACGTTCGCGGATTCCAGCGTGAAAAACAAACTGCAACGATTTGTACTGTTGCGAGCAGATGTCACGGCCAACTCGCAGGAAGATCGGGAACTGCTCCGACGGTTCGGGATCTTTGGCCCGCCATCGGCGATCTTCTATGACGCGGATGGCAAGCTCAAAGCGGAGCGTGTCGTGGGCTACAAGTCCGCGTCAGCTTTTCTCTCCACACTTCAACGTATCTACCCTTCCTGAGCGCGGCCTCGAAATCTCGACGCTTTGACAAAGAGCGCGGCCCCTTTCGCGGCCGCGCTCACAGCAGAAAACGACCACCCACCCTATTCGATCGTGATGCCGGCGTCCTTGATCAGCTTTGAGAAATAAGGAATCTCCGCCTGAATCTTCTGCTTCATTTCGTCAGGTGTGGACAGTACAAGTTCGGCACCCTGCTTCCTGAATGACTCTTCCATCGCCGGCGAGCGAAGTCCCGCCAGTGCACGATTGATCTTGGCGATGATCTCCGGCGGCGTCCCCGCCGGCGCCATCAGCCCATACCACGCGCCAGCTTCGTAACCCGCCACACCGGACTCAGCCACCGTCGGGACATTTGGCATCGATGGCCAGCGTGTTGCTCCTCCAGTCGCCAGAACCCGGACCTTGCCGGCGTCAACTGCGCCCCGGACGGCCGCGTAGTTGGTGAACATCACCGGCACATGACCGGCCATGACGTCGGTAATGGCGGGCGAGGCCCCCTTATACGCGATATTGCGTAGTTTCACCCCTGCCATGCGATTGAACTGTTCCGCAGCAAGGTGTGCAGGGCTACCGGGACCGGACGATGCGTAGGCTACCTCCCCCGGCTTTTGCTTTGCATAGGTAATTAGTTCGGAAACGTTCTTCGCGGGAAAATTACTGTTCACTACCAGCCAATTCGGCACGTTTGCAAGAATCGACACCGGCGCCAGATCCTTCAGCGTGTCATACGTCATCTTGGGGAACAGCGTCATGTTGACGGAGTTGGGGGTACTCGCCAGCAGGAGCGTATAGCCGTCGGGCGCAGCCTTCGCCACGTTCTCCGAGCCAATATTGGTGCCGGCTCCAGGCTTGTTTTCCACGACAACCGGCTGACCAAGCTCTTGTGACATCACGCTGGCTGCCTGGCGACCCAGAAAGTCGGAGACCGCCCCGGCCGGATAGGGAACGATCAGTTTGATCGGCTTCTGCGGCCAGGCCTTTTCAGCGCTGACGGAAAAGCTGACCGGCAATGCACATGCTGCGGCCAGTACAGCAACCAGTTGACGTCGTGACATCGTTGTCTCCGTGTTCTGTAGGCGATCGGAAGCCGCCTATCGATGAACTCAAATTTAGTTGTAGTCCTTCCTCACTCGCACGGTACCGCGCTTGATTTCCCGCAGCACACCGGCAGCCAACGTCTTTAAATTCGACGCTGTAATCAGCATAGTTGAGACGGAATGTTCCGTTATCAGTGTTAACCTCGATATGGACTGCGCCCGCCATCCGCGCAATAGCGCCTTATAAACCTCTTTAATGGTGAAAATTCCGGTTAAGAAACCATTTAATTCAATTTTTTGGGCCCAATTTCACCGCGCCTCTGAAATCACGGTTGACATCGCCTAAGTTTCGTCCTAACTTTGCACAAACAGCTTTTTCGGAACGATCTGTTCCGTTTTTAGAGACTGGAGACAACCGATGCGAGACTCAGATAACACGTACGCCACAGGCAACAAAGGTGGTGCCGCAGCTTCGACCGATTCCGGCCCGCAGGCCATGACGCCGTCGGAAGCCTTCGTTGAGACTATGGCCGCGAACGGCGTCACCGACATGTTCGGCATCATGGGTTCCGCGTTCATGGATGCGATGGACATCTTCGCGCCGGCCGGCATCCGGCTCATCCCGGTCGTTCACGAACAGGGCGCTGGCCATATGGCAGACGGCTACTCTCGTGTTTCTGGTCGACATGGCGTCGTGATCGGCCAGAACGGCCCGGGCATCAGTAATTGTGTGACCGCAATCGCGGCGGCATATTGGGCCCACAGCCCGGTGGTGATCGTGACGCCGGAAGCCGGCACCATGGGCATCGGCCTCGGCGGGTTCCAGGAGGCCAAGCAGCTTCCGATGTTCCAGGAATTCACCAAGTACCAAGGACACGTCACGCATCCGGCGCGCATGGCCGAATTCACCGGGCGCTGCTTTGATCGCGCCATGGCCGAGATGGGCCCCACCCAACTGAATATTCCGCGCGATTACTTCTACGGGCAGATCAAGGCGGAAATCCCGAAGCCACAACGACTCGATCGCGGCCCCGGTGGAGAGCAAAGTCTGAATGAAGCGGCCGAACTGCTCGCCAATGCGAAATTCCCCGTCATCATTTCGGGTGGTGGCGTGGTCATGGCCGACGGCGTGGAGGAGTGCAAGGCTTTGGCGGACCGCCTGGGCGCCCCAGTCGTCAACAGCTATCTGCACAATGATTCGTTCCCGGCCAGCCATCCGCTCTGGTGCGGCCCGCTGGGATACCAAGGCTCCAAAGCCGCCATGAAGTTGATTTCCCGCGCCGACGTGGTGGTCGCACTTGGCTCCCGCCTGGGTCCCTTCGGCACGCTTCCGCAGCATGGCATGGACTATTGGCCGAAGACCGCAAAGATCATCCAGATCGACGCGGACCACAAGATGCTTGGCCTTGTGAAGAAGATCTCAGTCGGCATCTGCGGCGATGCCAAGGCCGCCGCCGTGGCGCTCACCCAGCGGTTGGCGAATCGTACCCTCGCCTGCGACAGTAGTCGCGACAGCCGGGCGACGGAAATCGCCGCAGAAAAGGCTGCATGGGAGAAGGAGCTCGATGAGTGGACGCACGAGCGTGACCCCTACAGTCTTGACATGATCGAGGAGCAGCAACACGAGCGTACGCCGACAGGCGGCACTTACCTCCACCCGCGTCAGGTGCTACGCGAACTCGAACGTGCCATGCCGCCGGACGTAATGCTGTCCACCGACATCGGCAATATCAACTCGGTGGCAAACAGCTACCTTCGCTTTGAAAAGCCGAGAAGCTTCTTCGCCGCGATGAGCTGGGGCAACTGCGGCTACGCATTCCCCACCATTATTGGCGCAAAGGTTGCGGCGCCTCATCGTCCGGCAATCTCCTACGCTGGCGACGGCGCGTGGGGCATGAGCCTGATGGAGACCATGACGTGCGTGCGCCACAACATCCCGGTTACCGCGGTGGTATTCCACAACCGCCAATGGGGCGCGGAGAAAAAGAACCAGGTGGATTTCTATAACCGCCGCTTCGTGGCCGGTGAACTGGACAACCAGAGCTTTGCCGGCATTGCCAAGGCAATGGGCGCCGAAGGCATTGTTGTCGATCGACTCGAAGACGTCGGCCCTGCGCTGAAGCGCGCTGTCGATCTGCAGATGAATCATGGCAAGACCACAATCATCGAGATCATGTGTACGCGCGAACTCGGCGATCCGTTCCGTCGGGATGCGCTGTCGAAGCCCGTGCGCATGCTCGACAAGTACAAGGACTTCGTCTGATTCGGCTCTGGGGGGCCCATCATGAAAGCGATTCACCGAATCATCGATCGTGCCCGTGCGGATCCCCAGCGCATCGCGCTCTGCGAAGCGGAAGACCCCAGGGTCCTCCTCGCCGCGCGGCGCGCGATGGCCGAAGGCATCGCCCACCCTATCCTGGTGGGCGATCGCCCCAGGATTACCGTAAGCGCCGACAACGCCAACGTGGATCTTCGTGACATCACAATCCTTGACCCGCAGGACGCAGACGTCGGCGAACCCTTCGCAGAAGAGCTCTTCCGCCTCCGCAAAGCAAAGGGAATGTCACGAGACACCGCAGCGGCGGAAGTCCGCAAGCCGCTATGTTTCGCCAACATGCTGGTGCGGATGGGGCATGCGGATGGCTCCGTTGCCGGCGCCGCGCACACCACGGCCGACGTCGTTCGCAGCGCCATCCAACTGATCGGCCTCGACCCGGCGTGCAAGCTGGTTTCCAGTTTCTTCATCATGATGCTCTGCGAGCCTTTCCATACGGTCAAAGGCGGCGTCATCTTTACCGATTGCGGCCTGGTGGTCGACCCCGATGATCGTCAGCTCGCGGAAATCGCAATGGCGGGCGCAGATAGTGCATCAAACTTGCTGCTGGAGGAACCACGCGTTGCAATGCTCTCCTTCTCAACCAGTGGCAGTGCACATCACCCTGCGGTGGACAAGGTAGTTCGGGCGACCGAGATAGTCCGCCAACGGCGACCAGCACTGGCCATCGACGGTGACGTTCAACTCGACGCAGCCATTGTCGCGGAGATCGCGGCGAAGAAGATTGCACACTCACAGGTTCAGGGTCATGCCAATGTCCTAGTCTTTCCCGGCCTGGAAGCTGGCAATATCGGCTACAAGCTTGCCGAACGAGTGGGCGGCGCCAAGGCCATCGGACCTCTCCTCCAAGGGCTTCGAAAGCCGGCCAACGACCTATCCCGCGGATGCAGCGCCGACGACGTATTTCACGTCATTGCGGTCACCGTCGTACAGGCACAGGCCGCGAAATGTTTGACATCCACTGAATTGCCCCGTTGATGTATCCGCGTTGGGCATTTTCAATGCGATACACCAGCGCTTTCCAACTCTTTTCTCGAAACCTCCATGCTGCTTCTCAACCCCGGCCCCGTCACACTATCGCAGCGTGTTCGGCGTAGCCTCCTGCAACCGGACCTTTGCCACCGCGAGAGCGAGTTCTTCGACCTCCAGGATGAGGCCAGACGGCGTATCGGCGGCGTGTATGGACTCGACAGCAACGAATGGGCTTCGGTGCTGCTCACGGGATCCGGCACGGCGGCCGTAGAGAGTATGATCGCAGGACTTGTACCGGCGGGCGGCAAGCTCCTGATCGTACAAAACGGCGTCTATGGTGAGCGTATTGCGCAGATTTCCGCGCAGTATCAGATACCGCACACCCTTGTGAAGCACGACTGGATGGACGCGCCGGATATCGCCCGCATCGGGGCTGCGTTACATTCCGACAAGGGGATTACACACGTAGCTGTGATCCACCACGAAACCACCACGGGCCGCCTGAACGATCTCGCGGCCATCGACAAGTTGTGTCAGGCGCAGGGGGTTCGTCTCCTGGTCGATGCAGTAAGCAGCTTCGGCGCGGAGGCAATCGACTTCAATGGCAGCATCGACGCCGTAGCCGCCACCGCCAACAAGTGTCTGCACGGCGTTCCGGGAATTGCGTTCGTCATTGCGCGACGCAGCGCCCTCGCGAGCGCAACAAGCCGTACTTACTATCTCGATATCGCGCGCCATGCCAAATTGCAGGATCAGCGCAACACCCCCTTCACGCCGGCGGTGCACGCCCTCTACGCTTTGGTTGAAGCACTCCGCGAGCACGACGAGGAAGGTGGCTGGAAGGCCCGCCATCGCCGATATGCTTCGTTGGCGGGCCGAGTCCGCGAGGGACTCGCTGCCCTGGGCATCAAAGAGTTGCTCCCGGCCTTCATGTCATCTGTTGTGCTTCGTGCCTACGCCCTCCCGAGCGGCCTTGACTATCCTCACCTCCACGACGCATTGAAAGCGCATGGCTTTGTAATCTATGCAGGTCAGGGCGATCTCTCCAGGACACTATTCAGGGTCTCAACGATGGGCGCTCTAGATACTGATGATGTTGATCGGTTGATCAGGGCATTCGAATCCCTGCTGCACAAATAGTCCCTGGTCCGCGATGATGCCGACAAATTCTCTCAACCAACAGATCCCTCCGGCAGCGCAAGGCGGGCCCTCTGTCCCTTTGACGCCGGAGCTTTCCTTCGAACGGGAAACGCCGACATTGCGAGCCTTATCTCTGCTCGAATTCCTGGTGGCCGCTGATCGGCCGCTCAGTCCTTCGGAGATTCTCCAAGGATTCGAAGCCCCAAAAGCTTCCCTACATCGGATGCTCACGGCGCTGGTAGCAGGCGGACTCGTAATACGCGAGCCCGGCAACCGCAATACCTATGCTGTTGGACCGCGGCTGGCGCGGCTCGGATTGGCGATCGTCACGCGGTCGGGCCCCAAGCAACTCCGCATCGCGGTGTTGGCAAAGCTGGTCGAGGATATTGGAGAAACGGTCAACGTCACCGTTCTCCATGAAAACTCAATTCTGTATCTTGACCGGATGGAAGCGCCTTGGCCGCTGAGGCTCGACCTGCAGCCCGGCTCCCGGGTACCCTTGCATTGCTCAGCCAGCGGCAAACTGCTGCTATCCGCACTTCCGCTTAATCAGCGTACGGCGCTTGTTCAACAATTGCCTCTGGATCGCTATACCGAAAAGACCATTACTGATATGGGGCGTTTGGAGGCTGAACTCGACCGCTGTGTGGAACAGCAAATCGGCGTCGACGATGAAGAGTTCATCGCAGGCATTTCATGTGTCGCCGTCCCGATCTACGATCCTGATGGGCAGGTTCTGGCTGCCCTTGCTGTCCATGCGCCCGCCGTGCGATCTCCGCTATCCAGGTCGCTGTCACTTGTACCCCGATTGCAGCGAGCGGCTGCCGAACTGGCGAACACGTTCTAGGGCGATGACGCTAGACGCAGCACTTCCTATCTTGGTGACTATGGCAGCGGCCAGCTATTTTCAGACAGTCACCGGCTTTGGATTGGGCATGATTGCCGTGGGCGTAGTCAGCGGTCTCCACCTTGCACCCGTAGCTGTTATTGCGATGGTGGCGAGCCTCGTGACGCTCGCAAACAGCGCGATGGCGCTGCCCGGGAAACTACACCACGTTGATTGGCGCGCCGTACTTTTTGCTACGATCGGCATCCTCCCCTCCGTCGTCGTTGGCGTACTGGCACTGGAATACTTGAGCCAAGCGGCGTCCGGAATTCTTCACTTTGTTCTCGGCGCAGTCGTAATGTATGGCGGCGTGACGGCCGCATTTCGTCCGGCTTCCTTGCCCGAACGATCAAGCAATGTCAGCTTTTTGGTGAGCGGCGTACTCGGCGGTGTGCTGAGTGGCATGTTCGGGGTTTCGGGCCCACCGCTGATTTTTCAGTTTTATAGGCAACCGTTCTCGCTTATCGGCATCCGCTGCGCATTGATCTTTATCTTTACGGTCACCTCATCAGTTCGGACTGCTTTCAATGCGTGGCAAGGTCAAATTTCGCAGGAGACCCTGGCGGTCGCTGTAACGGCGGTACCGGTCGTCGCGCTCGCCACACTGGTCGCTCGTGCGTGGCCACCGCCCTTGTCATTAAAGGCATCACGCCGACTGGCCTATTCCGTGCTCATGGTCATTGGCGCCGGCCTTATGCTTCCAGCCGTCCTCGCGATGTTTGCCTGACTCGTTGACCGCTCGCCCTGGCTCAATTGTCAGGGTGGCTACACGCGATTACTGCGGCCATCAAGCTCATCGGCCGTTCCCAGACAGGCGGAAAATGTCGATCCCCCACGAGAGCTGCCGAGTGAGGACCGGTACCTTCCGCTGCGCTCGACGCTACGGAAACCACATATCCCCTATGTGACACCTCACGACGGCGCTCCGCACCAGATAACTTCATCGAGAACGCTATAACGAGCCATCCCGCTATAGCGCTCGTTCTATTTTGACATTCCGGCAGTAGAGGGCCGGGCAGGATCCTTGACCGTGTTTTGCGCCTCCGCGCCATAGGTCTTCACCAGATAGTCAACAATCGGCTCGATATTTTCATCCTTGAGAGGTGCGCCAAAAGGCTTCTTCATTTTCTTTACGGTCGCATCCCAGTATGCGCGAGATGATGTTGGCGGCTGTGTACTGACGTATTGCGCAGAGTGACAGATCATGCAGTTCTGCAATGCAAGGTTGTAGCCTGGGAGAGTGCTGGCCTTGTACGTGGCAGTCTCCTGGGGCAGTTTGATTTCCTTGGGGCTCGCGGAGGCAAATTGACTCACGAACGTGGCCGCGGCAAATGCCGCGATAAGTTTGTTGTTCATCGCGTGCCTCTCAAACCACCGTGACTTGCGTGCTTTCTACGACGTTGCGCATATATCCAGCCGGGTTCCAGCGAGCGGTGGTTGGCTGAACTTCGCCCGCCTGGCTGCGGGCCCTGACGCGAAGATCCAAATTGCCCTTCTGCGATGGCCGATAGTCGATATGCCACTCGCGGAATGAATACTTGCCCAGGTCCTTGCCCAGCTTCGCGGGGCGCCATGTTTTGCCCGCATCGTCGGAGAAAGAAACCTCTGCGATACCGCTTCCGCCATCGAAGGCGATTCCCTTGATCGTGGTCGTCAGCCCCGCGCGGAGTATGCTGTTCTGGCCAAGGCTAGTGATGAACGAGCGCACGCCAAACCGCCCTATCGGGACAGTTTCCGCGGGTGTCTTACCGGGCTCCACGCACGCGCAATCGTTCTTCGGAATGCGATACGCAGACTTGACCCAGAATCCTTCGAAATTCTTGTCCAGCACCTCGATATGCGAGAGATGCTTAACCCAATACGTGCCGAAGTATCCGGGCACCACCAGACGCAGCGGGTAGCCATTGAGAAATGGCAAATCCTTGCCGTTCATCTGCCATGCAAGCATGACCTCGCCGTCCATGGCATGGTCAAACGTCAACGCTTTGACAAAGTCTGGTCCGCCCTCAAGTGGCGGCCGATCGAGGCCATCGAAAGAAACAGACACCGCACCGGGCTTGACGCCGGCCCGTTCAAGGACAGTGCGAAGGGGAATGCCCGTCCATCGCGCATTGCCCATGGCACCGTTGCCTAGCTGCCCACCATTCACGCGAGGGGAAAAAAAGCCGCGACTGTTTCCCGAGCATTGGTTCACCGCGACAATCTCGACGGCTTGCCCCATCTTGCGCAGTTCGGCAAGACTCAGGTCCAACGAGCGCCCGACGTGGCCATCTACCTTAAGTCGATAGGTCGATGCGTCAACGGAGGTCGGAATGCCGCTCCAGTGATAGCGCACAAAGAACGCGTCATTGGGGGTAATTGGTCCCTCGTTGAAGATCTCGAATGGGGTCTCCAACTGGGGAGGCCGATTGGTCAGCAGAATCAATGGGCGCTTCTGGGGGAATGCGACAAGTTCCCGATGCCCATTCTCAAACGCCATATCCCTTGAGAGCGTCGCGGCAAACAATCCCTTCTCGTGGGCACCAAGTACCCCACCAACCGCCAGAGCGGCGCCCTGCGCCAAAAAGCGTCGACGCCGCAGGGCTTCAGACGGGATTGCGATGACTTTATTCACGAAGTCTCCTGTGGAATAGTTTTGGTGCTTTGCCTCGCACATGGAGCGTAGCGGATCCGCCAACTTGCGGTCCAACTCACTGTATTCATATGACTAATCGAATTTTCCGGTAAGCACTCCGCCCAGTTACCTGTTGCCAACGCAGAATGCTAAGATACGTCCTAATATTTAGGACCGCGAGATGGACAAGACCCTCCTGAAAGGCCTGATGGTGCTCGAGGAAATTATCGACATCGACGGCGAAAGTCATACGATCGACGAACTGGCTGAGCGCGTTGGGCTCACGCGGAGTAACACGCATCGCACGCTGCAGACCCTGGTCCATGCCGGCTATGTTGCAAAGGACGAGACGGGCTCAGGGTATCGCGGAACCACCCGATTGTTCGAGTTGGCAGCCCGGCAACTCGCAAGACTGGATGTTCGGCGAGTTGCTGCACCGGCCATGAGAAAGCTTGCGAACAAGACGGGAGAGACGGTGCACCTTTCCATCCTCGATGGAATTGACGTGGTGTACATCGAGAAAATTGACAGCCTTCAACCGATCCGTGCGTACTCCATGGTTGGCGGGCGAGCACCCGCCTATGCAGTAGCGACGGGAAAAGCGCTTCTGGCCTACCAGATCGATGGCTTTCTTGACCAGTTTGAAGACCGGATAGTCCGCCACACACCCTCGACGATTACGTCGCTGCCGCTGATCAAAGATGAGCTTCGCAAGGTCATGCGGGTGGGCTACGCCGTCAACAATGGCGAATGGAGAGTCGGCGTTGGTGGACTGGCGGTGACGATATTTAATTTGCTGGACCAGCCGGTAGCTGCTGTAGGCATCTCGGGGCCACTGGAACGGCTAACCGCCAAGACCATGCGCGAATTTGCGCCGGACGTTGTGGAATGCGCCCGTGAAATCTCTCGACAACTGGGTCATCAATCGACCTAGCATCGAGCAAGGCAAGCCCAGGCGGCAGCTAAGTCTGAAACGCGGGAGCGTGTGGCGCCGCGCAGCCCGCACGTTCGTATGCGCTTAGCAATCGATCACTCCACAGCCATAGTCCAACACGCAGTCTCAAGAACAATATCTCCGGCCATGGCTCATCCGTTTTTCCGCAAGGCAACTCCTTCCGACACGGACCGCTGCTACCACATCGAAATCTCCGCATACGAAGGCGATGAGGCCGCTACGCGTGACAAAATTGCCACTCGGATTGCAACGTACCCGGAAGGGTTCATGATCCTGGAGGTCGATGGAAAGATCGTGGGCTTCATCAACTGCGGGTGCGCTTACGAGGTCGTCATGTCGGATGATGCATTCAAGGAACTTGTCGGCCATGATCCTGATGCCCCGAACGTCGTCGTTATGTCCGTCGTTCTCGACCCAGAGTACCAAGGCAAAGGTTACGCGAAGCTGATGATGCAATCGTTTGTGACGCAGATGACGAACATGGGAAAGCAAACCATCCATCTCATGTGCAAGGACCGGCATATTGGCCTGTACGAGAAGATGGGCTACACATATGTGAAGCCTTCAACTTCAGACCACGGAGGGTTGGCGTGGCATGAAATGGCAATGAATTTGTAAATGCCGTAGTCCGGGATTTGCACCGCGAACAGCCAAGCCCCTCACCCAGAATTACATTTCAATTCGAAAGCGTAGCCCCCTTACTACAGTGACACCCTGCGGAGCTAAAGGGCGAGCGGAATCCCCGCGCGATGAGGATGGCCTTCGCCGCTAGTCGCCCCTTACCTTTCGCGTTTTGCGCTCGAAGAGGTTGCGCAGTAGCGAGGTCATTGCTCCACTACTGCGCCGCGGATTCGCTTACGGCTTGAACGTCAGCCCTGCGGTCTTTGCGACCTCCGTATATCGCTGATAATCAGACTCCATCAATGTTGCGAAGGCCTGCGGACTTGACCAGGCTGACTGCAAACCGAGCTCGGCAAGCTTCTGCTTGACATCAGGCATGCCCATGATCTTCTGTAGAGCTTGATTCGTTTTGTCGACAACGTCCTTGGGAACGCCTGCAGGCATCAGGATTCCCCACCATGTACCCAGTTCATATGTCCCTGGTACACCGATCTCACCAAGACTTTGCACCTGAGGAAACGCCGGCGCACGATTGCGAGAGGTCACGGCGAGCGCCCGGAGTTTCCCCGAATCGACGAAGCTCTTCACAGACAACGGGGTATCGATTGCATAGTCCGTTTCGCCAGCCACCACCGCAAGCACCGAAGGCGCGCTTCCCTTATAAGGGATGTGCATCCCCTTCAGCCCTGTCGAGGTCTTGAGTATCTCCGTCGAGAACAACATAACGCTGCAACAAGAGCTGTAGGACAGAGCGTCTGGCTTCTTCCTCGACGTTGACTGCAAGTCGGCGAAAGACTTGATTGGTGAGCTGCCGTTCACTACCAGCACCAATGGCGATTGCGCCAACTGCCCCACCGCAGTGAAATCCCGAGCGGCATCGTAAGGCATGGCACTCTGGACGATTCGGTTCAGTACGAAATCCAGAGTGAAAAGGCCCATGTAGTAGCCGTCTTTCTTGGCATTTGCGACTGCTGCTGCGCCGATCATGCTCTCGCCGCCCGCGCGATTTTCGACGACGACGCTCACGCCCCACAGCTCACCAAGTTTCTGGGCCACTAGCCTGCCAATCAGGTCCGATGCCCCTCCTGGAGGGAAGGGGACCACAACCGATAGTGTCCTCCCTCTGACCGGAAAATCCGTAGCTTGAGCGCCATTCACTTGCGCAAAAAATGCGATTCCTGCGAGCAGCCATACAGCGAAACGTTTCATCTGTCATTCCTCCAGCTTGAACATCGTTGGACTACGGAAATGCCCGGCGCGCCTACTCGCACCATACCCACCATTGACCTTGTGGATCCATCATCACAATGACCGCATCTCGATATATAGGATAGTATTCCCACATCATAGAACTATCAGTGCGTACCCTGTTGACCGCGGAATGTCCCCTGGAAATCAGAGCACGCGCTCCGAGCCATGAACATCAAGCAGATAGAAACCTTCGTGCGAATCGTCGAGTTGGGAAGCTTCCAAGCAGCAGCAACACACCTGCACGCATCGCCGTCGACGGTCTCCGCGAGGATCAAGGAGCTTGAGCGCTTTATTGGAGAGGACCTCTTCGACAGGAGCTTTCATCGAGCTCAACTCACACCGAAAGGAAGGGACTTTTTCGAGTCAGCGACCCAACTGGTTGAGTTCACGCGAACGTTATCCAATCGGATCCGTGCGAACACGGCTGTCAGAGGCCATATACGCTTGGGAGTGGTTGGTGTAGTGGCCAATACGTGGTTGCCCGCACTTGTCGAGGGCATTCGGTCTCAACACCCCAACGTGTCCATCATGCTCGATGTCGCGCTTACTCGCGCGCTAGTCGATCGCCTGGCGGAGGGAAAGGTCGACATGGCGATCATCGCCGGTCGCATTGACGATCCAGATCTCAGTTGCGAGGCGCTCGGCTACGATGACTTTGTGTGGATGGCCGCGCCTTTTGACCGCTCGGACGATGGTGGTCCATTGACGCCATCGGCGCTGGCCGAACTACCCACGCTAGCGCTAAGTGAAGAATCCCACCATTATCCGATCATCCGGCAGTGGTTTCGTGACGCGGGTGTCGATATGCGCCCAGCCGTGGCCTGCAATAACCTGTCCGTGCTCGCCGCCTTGGCCACGCGGGGACTCGGCATCTGCCTGCTCCCACGGCATGGCTATCGCGCGAAAATTGAATCCGGTGAATTGATCACCATTGCATCTAGTCCCGCGATACCGGCGGTCCCTTTCTCCTTGGTCTATCGAAGGAACAGACGTCCGATGCTCGTGGATCAGATTCTTGCCCTATGTCTGGCGGTGAGTGATCTCTCACCGGCGCCAAGCCTACCGCCCACAAGCGCATGAGCTGACAACGGCTCACTAGCCGTTGTAGAAGCGTCGCCCCTCATCGCGAAGCCAGAGACGCACCAAATGCCGCTTGCGCTCAAACTCGTCGTGATCGACGAAGCCACTACGGCGATGTCCGCACCGCTTGTTGTCAACGATCTGAATCTGACCCGGTTCGAAAAAAAACTCGCGCGCAAAAATTGGTTCACGCATGATCGACTCAAGCGTCTCAAGAGCGGACGCGCTTTCGTCGTCCATCTCCCTGCCCAACATCTGATAGCCAGTGACCACGTGCCGATGCGAAAGTCGAAACACGGCCCTTGACTTGTCTACCTGCACGAGGGGATGAGCGATAAGCTTCAGATCTTCAGGCGCATGCTCTCGTTGGCGATCAAAAACGTAAGGCTGGAAAAGTCGAGAGATAAGTTGCGGATGGCGCTGTCGCAATGCGTTGAAAACGGAGTAGAAGCTCACGATACTACTGACGCCCCCTTCCTTAGCCGGCCTCACGCAGAGTAACGAGACGTATTCGGGGGGGCAAAGGTTGTAACTGTTGTCGGTATGGAAGTTCTGTTCCGCATTCGTGATGTCTGGCCGCACGCCATTGCCTGGCGGCTTTCCCAAGTCTCGGACATCGTAGAGCAGCTTGCCTTGCCAATTCTGCGCTACGGGTCGTCCCACCATTTGCGACAACAGCCAGTAGACGGACCGAGCCTCATCGACGCTATAACGCTCCATCGGCAATTTGTCGATAATGACGAATCCGACCCCCTCTTCAAGAATCTTCTTCGCTTGGGCCATCATGGTCCGGCTGTGAGGCAGGTGAAAATCCGCCGTGCACAAGGCCTCTATGGGCAGGGAATTTACGCGAAGATCGGCTACTAGGGAGTCCAGTTCCGCGACTACTTCATCGCCGAGCTTGATCACGCCGTCTGAATCCTTGAGGGTGTTCCGCGTCCAAGCGATGTCGCCGTGAAGTTCGCCTTCAGGTATCGAATTCGTCGCCGGTGACGGGCCGTCCCACAATACCTGCGCATCCACGTGCGCTGCAAACTGATCTGCCGTGCTCATTGTGCAATTCCTCGTATCGAGTTTACCGAGCCCCCCGCCGGAACCTGATGTTGGCGCAGAGAGTCAAGCGGAGTCTAGAAGACCGCGAAACCGCTTGATAGCGAAAAAATCCGAACAAGCGCAGCCAGTTTTTATGCACAGCGCATCTGCACGACGGACTCTCAAATTTCGGGCATCACCCCTCACATATGGGATATTAATCCCATATTTTGTTGACACTTGCTGATCGTTGTCCGTAGTATCCAAAGGCCTGCGCGCAACTTGTCGGTCGCCCTCGCGGCATCGCGCCAGCCCTGCGCCGGCCCACTGCCACCAACGGCTCGAATCGGCCACACGACTGGCATCGGTACCGTGTCCCGCCCAATCAAAAACACTGAATCCTTGAGAACCACGATGACAACCTATCCAGATACCAAGCTTCTTATCGCCGGCAAGTTCGTTGACGCAGCACAGGGCCGCCAGATCGACGTGGTCAATCCGGCAAGTGGCGTCGTAATTGGCAGAGTTGCCCATGCGGGGCTGGAGGATCTGGAGGCGGCCGTAGCGGCGGCGCAGCGCGGATTTTCCGTATGGAGTCGGACACCTGCGGTCGACCGCTCCCGTCTCATGCGCAAGGCGGCAGAGCTTTTCCGGCGGGACATGGAAAGTACCGCGCAAGCATTGACGGCGGAACAGGGCAAGCCATTGGCTGAAGCGCGAGGGGAAATCGAACGTTCGGCGGACATTATCGAGTGGTTCGCCGATGAGGCTCAACGCGTGTACGGTCGCATCGTTCCGTCCCGGAGTACATCGTCGATGCAGATGGTCGTGAAAGACCCAGTTGGACCCGTAGCTGCGTTCACCCCCTGGAATTTCCCCATCAATCAGGTGGTTCGAAAGGTTTCTGCAGCCCTTGCAACAGGATGTTCGATCATCGTGAAGGCCCCGGAAGAAACCCCCGCTGCGCCTGCAGCGCTTCTCAAGGCCTTCGTTGAGGCCGGACTCCCTGACGGTGTGGTCGGATTGGTTTACGGCGTCCCCTCCGAAATCTCGGAGTTCTTGATCGCGCACCCAGCAATCAGAAAGATCAGCTTTACCGGATCCACGGCGGTTGGCAAACACCTAGCTTCGCTAGCTGGCAAACACATGAAGCGTGCCACTATGGAGTTGGGGGGACACGCCCCCGTCATCGTGGCAGCCGACGCAGACATCGATCTGGCCGTGAGTGCTCTGGCCGCCGCCAAGTTCCGAAATGCCGGCCAGGTGTGCGTTGCCCCAACACGCTTCCTTGTACATAGGGACATCGCTGCAGAGTTTGCGGCCGCGCTTGCGCGTACCGCTAGCGGTCTCAATGTCGGAAACGGAGCGACGGAAGGCGTACAGATGGGGCCACTAGCCAATCCGCGCCGCCTTTCGGCAATGCAAGAACTGACCGAGAATGCGCATGCGCAGGGTGCCAAGTTGCTCGCGGGCGGAGAACGAATTGGTTCGACTGGGAACTACTGGATGCCAACCGTAATCACGGACGTGCCGAGTACCGCACGCATCTTCAATGACGAGCCGTTCGGGCCAGTCGCTGCAATCCAGCCGTACACAGATCTGGAAGATGCGATCACAGAAGCCAATCGGCTCCCCTACGGATTAGCCGGTTATGGTTTCACGCGCTCCCTCAAGACTGCGCATGTTCTCGCCCAGCGTGTAGCGGTGGGCATGCTATGGCTCAATCAAGGCGCGGCCGCGCATCCAGAACTGCCTTTTGTTGGCATCGGTGATTCCGGGTATGGCTCGGAAGGCGGCCCCGAAGCACTCGAAGCGTATCTCAATACCCGACTCATCTCATCCGTCAACGCCTGGTAGTATCGCCCGTCGAGATACGTGCAAAACCCCCGCCTGCTCTACGCAGGCGAGGGACTTTCGATTGTTTCCATTCCGCTAAGCCTGATGCACGTCTCCCAAACTCGCGGCATCCAACCCTTTGGCGACGTGGCACGCCTGACCGTAGGCTAACCTTGCGTTGATCTCCATGGACGCCGTCCAAAAATACGTACCTGTGGCAAGACTTCCCAACAAGGAAATGCGATCATTCCTCGCTCCATTTGGCATCACGACGCAGCCGGTATCGAAATCAAGCTGGATTCCCCCACACGGATCCGCTGTCGCCAATCGTTGATCGATCAGGCTACGGATAAGCCGGTCCGATGTACACGAGACATCCGTGGAAAAGCTTGTCGCGTTCACGAGCCAATCACATGAAACGCTTTCCGTGTTGCCGGATTCGGTACGTCGCGACAACGAGAACTGGCCCGCGTCTTGGTCATATACCGCACCACTAAAGCCGTTCAGCACCGACAGTTGCCCATCGGCAAACAGCGTCTGAATCTTCAATGCGTTGCGCAGCGGGAAAGTGGCGCGCCTCGCCATCCATAGTCCCTTCCATTCACGCAGAAAACGTTGGCGCTCGCTCGCTCCCAGTGCACGCCAGATTGTCTCGACATGCTCGTTAGTCGACGAGGCCACCGCTTGCCACGGTCGCGGTCCGGCCAACGATGCGTCGATTTCCCGGTCCAGGCTCTCGTGTGCACTACCGTCAAAGCCAAGGACATCCTCCCGGTCAAAGGTGCCACCCATCCTCCTTAGAGCGTCGAGCAGCATTTCCGAGACTTCCACAAGGGTCACCTCGCTCCTGCCCGCCAGGAGGATGCGATTCAGACGCGCTTCTCCAAAATCGCGCAGGGAGATTGAAGGGTTGCGTGGGCTTCTTACCGATGGGAGCCGTCCGCCGCGCGAAACACAGACGATGCGCCCCCGATGTCCTGCCGCCTGCAATGCCACGACGGCATCAATGGCACTTAGACTAGACCCAAGAATTCCCACGACATCGTCACGGCCGATGCGATCGGTCAACGCCTTTACCGGATATGGAGAATTCAGGAACTGATCAATCGCCATCAATTCCGGAAACGATACTGATGGCAGGTTCCCATTACATAGCACTACCCTGCTCGCGCAGTAGCCGACGCCGTTCTCTGCGGTCAATACGATGGCGCCCTCCGCATCGCCTGCACTAAGCGTTCGCAACGAGATGACGGCGGATCGGACATGCACGAGCTCAATCTCTAGGTCTTTGGCAAGCATGGCAGCGCGCCGATACACATCGCGCATATAAATACCGAACAACGGACGGGGATAGAAATCGGCAGGGTTTACGCCCTGCACGTCGAACCTGGCCAGCAGATCTGCTGGCTGCTCTTGCAACCAGCGTACGAAGTCACCACGTTCCGACGCAATGGCGGACATGGAACCCGCAGGAATGTTCAGCAAATTGCTCGCCTGATCATCCTGATATGCCCCCCCTGGTCCAATAGCAGTTTGGGGTTCGAATATCAGAATGCGCGGCTTGCGGTGCCGCCCTTTTGTCAGCGCCTGGAGTAGTTGATACAGGAACGAAGTTCCAACAGAGCCGCCGCCGACGATGGCGATCGTTTCAATGGTCGAGGTCATCGGAGCATTTGTCTTGTGAAGTTAGCGGGACGCAGTAGCTGCCTGTTCTAACGACATGCGCACAACGCCGGCCCACTTGACTGCCTCGGCCTTGATCAGTCGGTCTGTCTCCTCGGGCGTCGTGAAAGCCACCTCCCCGCCCAGCTTGCGCACCGAGTCCTGAACTGCCGGCATCGCAGCTACCGTCTGCATGGCGCCGGACAATGTCTTGACGATTTCCTTCGGCGTGCCCGCAGGTGCCAGCAGCGCATAGGTATTAGTGACGCGATAGCCCGTCACGCCCTGCTCTTCTACGGTGGCCAGATCGGGAAGCGTAGGGAGCCGCTTCTCCGAAGTTAATCCGATCAGGCGGATTTTTCCGCTTGCAATCTGAGGCAACAAGGCCGGCAACGTATCGAAAACGAGATCGACCTGACCGCCCAGCAGATCGGCGATTGCCGGGCCACTGCCGCGGTAGGGCACATGCAGCAGTTTCACCCCCGCTTTCGCTTGGAAAAACTCGCCCGCCATTTGCTGTGCACTCCCGGGACCCGCCGATCCAAAAGAAAGCTTCCCAGGTTGTTTTCGCGCCAGATCGACAAGTTCCCGAATTGAATTGGCCGGTAGCTTGGTGGAGACAGCCACAGCCATGGGCGTAGTGGTCGCGAGCGATACGCCGCTGTAGGCCGTGGTGAAGTTGTATGCCGGCCTCTCTGGAAGCGCAGCATGAACCGCCTGGCTCGCCAGCGCACCCATGAGAAGCGTATACCCATCGGGCGCAGCTTTTGCGACGAACTCCGACCCGATCTCCCCGCCTGCACCTGCACGATTGTCAATGACAACCGGCTGCTTCAGTAGAGCGCCAAGATGCTGGGCATAGATCCGCGCCGTGGCATCCGTTGCGCCACCCGGAGGGAAAGGCACAACCAGGCGGACAGGCTTGCTAGGCCATGTTTCGGCATGCACGCCTGCACTAATCATTACAGCACTTGCTCCGACCAGGAACATCTTCATCCACATGCGGTTCATTGCTCGTCTCCTTTGTTGTCGTGGCTGGCGTTGCCTACGCGCGCCAGCCAATCCGCAGCACTAAATCCTATTTATTGGGATTCTTTTTCTAAATGCTGGTAGACACAGCATTGCACACGGTGCTAACCTTGGTCAAGGGCAAACTGGCGACCTGTAGCCTTGTACGGGGGCTCAGCGTTGGTCGCCAAGAAGCGCAATTTCCATCACCTGGTACTTGATTCCCGAAATATAGCGAGGTACAACATGACGCCAAACCTAGCGCTGACAGGCGTGAAAGTCGTAGAGTTTTGCAACGTTGCAGCAGGACCGTACTGCGGCATGCTGCTGGCCGATATGGGTGCGGAAGTCACGAAGATCGAACATCCGGTGGGTGGCGACACACTGCGGGCGTGGCCACCAATCACCGATGGCTACAGTGAGAACTTTGCATCGCTAAATCGGAACAAGCGCTCGGTCACGTTAAACCTCAAGGACCCAGCCGACGTAGAACTGGCACGCCGATTGGCCGCCGGCGCAGATGTCTTGCTGGAGAACAATCGACCTGGCGTTATGGATCGCCTGGGCTTGGGCTACGGCGATTTGAAGGCATTGAATCCTCGACTGATCTATTGCTCCATTTCGGCCTACGGTCAGACTGGGCCGCGCTCTCATGAAGGGGGGTTCGATCTGACGATCCAGGCGATGAGCGGCATCATGAGCATCACGGGCGAGCCTGGTGGTGCACCGGTCAAATGTGGCGTGCCTCTCGCGGATTTCTCGGCAGGGCTGTATGCGGCGTTTTCCATCGTCTCGGCGTTGCGCTGCGCGGAGGCAACCGGCACGGGTACCCACATTGATGTCCCGATGCTTGGCGCTTCATTGGCATTCGCGGCTCTGCAGACATCTGAACTGTTCGGCACCGGGAAGAATCCCGCCAAACTCGGCTCCGCCCATCCGCGAAATGCGCCGTATCAGGCCTTCCGTTGCAAGGATGGATATTTTGGCCTTGCAGCCGGGAATAACGCCCTGTGGAAATCCGTCTGCGAGACTGTCGGCCGTCCCGATCTTTATCAGGACGAACGGTTTATTGACACGCGCGCCCGCGCAACGAACCAAGCCGAGCTATGCGAAATTCTGGAAGCGGATTTCGTTCTTCAAGATGGCACTTATTGGCTGTCCCGATTCCGCGCCTGCGGGGTGCCCTGCGCACCGATCAATACCTACTCGCAGGTGCTGGCCGACGAGCAGGTCGAGCACATGGAATGGGTCCAGCCGATTGATCTTCCCAACGGCGTCTCAACGCGCACATTCGCGTCACCGATCAAGTTCGATCATGCCGCGCCGCCGATCCGTCGCGGACCTCCTGCATTGGGTGAACACAATGACGAAGTCCTGGCACCCCTGCGCAACCAGGATATGGAGGCACTGGGATGACCGAACTGATCTCTGTCACCGATACCGAGGACGTTTGCCATATCAGGCTGAATCGCCCGGACAAGATGAATGCACTTTCGTCGGATCTCGTCGAAGCACTGCTTGTCGCGGTCGACGCCGCCGAGCGACGACGCTGCACTGTGATCGCCCTGCAGGGTGAGGGCCGCAACTTTAGCGCCGGCTTCGACTTTGGCAGTGTGGAAGCCCAAAGCGAGGGAGATCTCCTCCTGCGCTTTGTCAGATTGGAAACGTTGCTTCACAAGTTGGCATCGGCATCTGCGCTGACAATTGCCTTCGCCCATGGAAAGAACTTCGGCGCTGGTGTGGATCTATTTGGCGCCTGCCACAGGCGAATCAGCACTGCCGATGCCACCTTCCGAATGCCGGGTCTGAAATTCGGGCTCGTCCTGAACACGCGCCGGTTTTCCAAAGTCGTCGGCGCCGATGCCGCCCGCGAGATCCTTGGCAAGACCCGCCCCTTTGCGGCCGATGAAGGGCATCGCCTTGGCTTCGTGACAAGTATTGCCGCCCGTGAAACCTGGCCGGAACATGTGCGAGCTGCGATCGAAGACGCGAAATCCCTGCCTGCGTCGGCACGCAAGCTGCTGCACGATGCGATTTCGAACGAACGCGCCGACCAAGACCTCGCCACGCTGGTTCGTTCTGCGTCCATCCCTGGCCTGAAGGATCGCATCGCAGCGTACCTCAACCCGCAGGCGTAGAGACTGTGCAAAGGAGACACTCATGACTTCCGGATTCAACAGCCCAGGCAAACGCGTACCACTGCACGATCTTGCGGCATTGGTGCCCGATGGTGCGTCGCTTGCATTGGGAGGCAGCTTCCTTCACCGTGGCCCTTTCGCCTTCGTGCGTGAGCTAATCCGCCAGGGACGCAAGGATCTAGAGATCATCAAGCAATCTCCGGGTTATGACATCGACATTCTCTGTCGCACTGGCGTCGCATCCCGCGCGCGCGCCGGCATTGTGGCGATGGAAGGCAACTTCGGCCTCGCACCCTGGTACCGTAAAGCGGTCGAGGCGGGAACTCTAAAACTGGAGGAACACGCCTGCGCCACCCTTACCGCTGGCTTGCGTGCCGCGGCATTCGGCGTCCCGTTCCAACCTTGCGCAGGGATTCATGGCAGCGACCTCCCTGCTCTGAACAACTGGGCATATCTGGAGGACCCCTATGGTTCAGGCGATGGGACCTATGTCATTCCCGCGATTCGCCCTGATTTCGCCGTCATTCATGCATCCGAGATAGATCGCTTGGGCAATGTCAGGGTCTATGGCACGCATCATTGGGACCGCATTATGTCGCGGGCGGCTGGCAGCGTCTTGGTTGTGGCCGAACGCGAGGTCGAAACCGCCGTCTTCGAAGCGCAACCGGAAATGACCTTGATTCCCTATTTCATGGTTCAGGGATACTCGGTGGTACCGCATGGAGCGTGGCCAGGGTCATGCACACCGCTCTACGACATCGACTACCCGGCAGTTGAACGATACATGGACACCGAGCAACCACTGCAGGCGCACCTTGATATTGCCCCTGAACTGCGGGAGAACGCCAATGTCTGAACAATGGTCTCCTTTCTCCTATATCGTCACAAATCTTGCTCGTTTCGTTCGTCCCAACGAGATTACGTTTAGTGGCGTAAATTCCACGATGCCGATGCTGGCCTGTCTGCTTGCCAAGAAGGCCTACGACTGGGACTTCATCTACATCAACGTGGCTGGTGGCGTCGATCCTCGCCCTTCTCATATGCCGCTATCCAGTTCGGCTCCCGCCTTGGCCGAACACACGGCATCAATCTTCGCCAACGAGGACTTCTACGACCTGTGCTGTCGTGGCCGAATGGACCTGACATTCCTGGGTGCTGCGCAGATCGATGGCGAAGGTTGCGCGAACAATTCATGCATTGGCAATTGGCATCAACCGAAAGTCAGGTTACCTGGCGGTGGAGGTGGGGCAGTAATGTTGCCCACGGCGCGAAGGGCGTGCACCTGGCGGACCGAGCACTCGCCGCGCACATTCGTCGAAAAGCTGGATTTTCGCACCTCATGGGGCGGCTTCCACGGGGTGGTCACCCCAATTGCCGTATTCATCAAGCGCGACGGCCGCCTTGCGCTCGAATCGTGGCATCCGGAATCGAGTCTTGGCGAAGTACGCGAGCGCACTGGCTTCCAGTTCGATAGCACCGGGGCCGCGCCTACCCCATTGCCGTCTCAGCAGGAGCGCGACGCTTTAGCAGCGCTTGATCCGGAGAAGATTTTCGAGCGGGACGCAAACGTGCGTCTTCGTTGACCTGACAAATCAGAGAAGGATAGAGGCTATGGGCTCGCGTGTAGATGCAGGACAATTAACGCTGATGGCCGCGTTCCAGTGCGCCTGGGACGAGGTTGAACGGCGAGAAAGAATTGCCATTACCGACGGGAATCGCACTTTGACTTATCCCGAATTGGCCGCATCGGTGGCGAAGTTCTCGGGGCAGTTCTTGAATGCGGGTGTCGGACACGGTGATCGTGTTGCCATTGGACTGGAGCGTTCAATCGACACGATCATCGCGATCCTCGGCACGATGGCGGCCGGCGCGTGTGCCTGTCCAATGGAACCCAAGCTCAGCAATGATGAACTGAGCCGTCGCTTCACGATGGCAAACCTGACCTGGCTGGTGGCTGACACCTCGGCCCCATTGCCGGAGCGGACCGACAACGTTCCCGTGCGCATCATCGTACCTTCGAGCTTACAAGAGGGAGGCGGCCAATTGTCACCGGCAATTGCGCCGGATGATCCAGCTTTCCTGCTGTTCACCTCGGGCAGCAGTGGCAAGCCCAAGGGTGTACTGCAGAGCCATCGCGGCTTACTGGCAAACGCGCTCGGAATCATCGCGCATTCGGGTCTTTCGGCACAGGACAAGTTGCTGCACGTCATGCCGCTCTATCATACGAACGGTGTGAACAACCAGATTCTCGCACCACTCTTGGCCGGCAGCACAATTGCGCTCGCGACACGCTTCCGCGCCGACGACATGCCTACCCTTCTGGCCAGGCACCGGCCGACGATTGTAACGGGCGTTCCGACGATGTACTCGCGGATGCTACCCATTGCTTTCACCAAAGAGAGTCTCGAATCCCTGCGGATGGCGCGATGCGGTTCTGCGCCAATTACGGAAGAGCTGCATCGCAAAGTTGAAGAGCATCTGGGTTGCCCCCTCGTTGTTTCGTATGGCCTGTCCGAGGCAACCTGCACGTCTACTATGAATCCGCCCATGGGGCGGCGGATCGGCTCCGTTGGTACCGTGCTGCAGGGACAATCCGTTACGTTGCGTACTCCAGACGATGCGGAAGTCACAACTTCAGGGACCGAGGGAGAAATCTGCATCACGGGGCCCGCCTTGATGCTTGGCTATCTTGAAGAAGGCAACAACGGCGTTGCGACAAGTCCTGGAGGAGTCATCCGAACCGGTGACTTGGGTCGATTTGATGACGACGGATTCCTGTATGTGACTGGACGGATCAAGGACGTCATTATTCGAGGCGGTGAGAATTTGTCACCCCATCTGATCGAATGCGCATTGGCGGAAGTGCCTGGTGTCGCCAATTGCTGTGTCGTGGGCAAGCCCGACGCCGACCTTGGTGAAGTACCACTGGCCTTTGTCGTCAGGACCAGCGACACGAACGGACAAGCACTGCAGGAAGGGCTATTGGTCTCCGCGGTTGAGAATAAGCTCTCCCGCATTTACAAGCCGGCTCAGATAGTGTTTCTCGAGAAACTGCCAGAGAATTCGGTCGGCAAGTTGGACCGAAAAGCCTTGAGAGCCATGGCGATCTAGATCCCAGACGCGACACTCGTTGACGGCGCTCCGTTGCCGTATCAAGGTCGCGTCCCGCGGATCGATTTGAGAAATTCCATGAGAGATACCTCTTTTCCCTCCGATCCGCTGCAACAATTCATCGATGCAGTCGGAATCGCGTTGGACTCACACAGCGTGGAATCCAAATTCCTTCCAGAAATCGGTGAAGCCATGAGACGGTTGATCGCCGATGATCACTGGCTTGCCGACACCTATGCACAGCCGCACGAAACGTACTATCAGCAGTATCTTCTACATCTGGACCCCGCCAACCGTTTTAGCGTTGTAAGTTTTGTCTGGGGTCCCGGTCAAGCTACACCAATCCACGACCATCTGGTGTGGGGCGTCATTGGTGTACTGCGCGGCGCCGAGATTTCCGATCCTTACTCTGCAGGATCGGCTGGGCATGCGCCTGTGCAAGGAAGCCCTCAGCGCTTGAATGTAGGCGACGTAGGCTACGTCTCGCCGTCAATTGGTGATGTACATCGCGTCAGAAACGCCTTCGATGATCAAGTCTCGATCAGCATTCACGTCTACGGTGGCGACATTGGCGCCATCTCCCGACATGTCTATGATCACGACAATGCCGCGAGGAAGCCCTTTGTATCCGGTTACGCGAACAAAGCTGAGGGAACCCCGCGTATGTAGTCAGGCGGGCTTCTGCCCGCCTCGAACTTTCAACTTCCGCTACTAGCGCCCCGCGAGGATGAAGTCGCTGGCCTTCTCCGCAATCATAACTGTCGGTGAGTTGGTGTTGCCCGAGATCAGTGTCGGCATGATCGAGCAATCGACTACGCGCAAGCCTGCGATCCCGTGCACCCGCAGTTGAGTGTCGACGACCGATGCATCGTCCGTACCCATCTTGCACGTCCCCGACGGGTGGAAAATGGTTCCCCCGCTTTCGCGCGCAAAAGCCAAAAACTCGTCGTCCGTGCGGAGCTTTTCCGTTGGTGCGTGGGCGGCCCCAATGTACGGCCGCATGGCATCGGTTTCCGTCAAACGCTGCATCAGACGCAACCCCTCAATGGCACATCGCCTGTCTACCTCGGCGGTCAGATAGTTGGCAACGATACTAGGCGACATCCGTGCATCCGCCGTCCGAATTTTCAGGCTACCTCGAGACTCCGGCCGCAACTGACATACGGAGATCGTGCAGCCCGAAAACTTGTGGGGATCCGTGCGTGACTTCTCCGCCGAGATCGCACCAAAATGAAACTGCACATCGGGCGTCTGCGAATCAGACAGAACTTTGGCAAACATCCCACCTGGTGTGGCCGTGTAAGCCAGCGGCCCGCGTTTGCGGAGCATGTAGTTCATACCCATGCCAAGTCGCCCCAACGGCGTCCGCATCTGATCGTTGATAGTGATTGGCTTGGTCACCTTGTACACGCCTCTGAGTTGCAGGTGGTCCTGAAGATTCTCTCCGACACCAGGAAGATCACGCACGATCGACACGCCAGCATCTTTGAGTACCTGAGCTGGACCAATGCCCGATAGCTGCAGTATTTGCGGACTTTGCAAAGCGCCCGCCGCGAGAATAATTTCCCGCCGTGCACTGACGCGCACGGTCTGTCCATTCTGCTCAAACTCGACGGCAGTCGCCCGCGATCCTTCGAAGTGCAGGCGGTTCACATAGGCGCCGGTCTCCACTCGCAGATTCTTGCGGCTCATTGCAGGCTTCAAATACGCAATTGCCGTGCTACAGCGCTCCCCTTCCTTTACGAACATCTGGTAGTACCCGCCACCTTCCTGCGTTGGCCCATTGAAGTCCGCATTTCTGGGAATGCCAAGCTCTACCCCAGCATCGAAGAACGCTTCCATCAGTTCGAACGGTTCATTGACGTCCGACGCCCAGAGCGGACCATTGCCACCATGGTATTCGCTGGCTCCACGTGTGTTGTGCTCCGACTTCTTGAAATACGGCAAGACGTCGTGCCATCCCCAGCCGGCGCAACCTGTGGACTCCCAGTGATCGTAGTCCTCCGCTTGGCCACGAATGAATATCAACCCGTTGATAGAACTGGAACCCCCAAGCACAACGCCTCTTGGCCAGAACATTTCTCGACCGCCCATGTTGGCCTCCGGCTCCGTGTAAAAGTGACGGGCATACTTGGTCTCGTACACCGTCTTGCCGTAGCCGAGAGGCATCCTTAGCCAGAAGGAGTCATCCCTCGGGCCAGCCTCCAGTAAGAGAACCGAGTGTTTGCCCGACGCACTCAATCGGTTGGCAAGGACGCAGCCTGCCGAGCCTGCACCCACCACTACGAAGTCATAAGTGTTCATGAAGTGCCTTTCTGAGTTTCTCAACAATTAGCGGACCAGGACAGCAAGTGGAACCGCAAATTACGTCCAGAACATACTTACAATATGGGATATATATCCTGAATTATGAATTCTAAGTGAACGCGGCGCGTGAGGGCATTGAGGGAAGCCCTACAACGCTAGAAAAGGAACACTCAAGAAAGAGGTTTCGCGACGCAGCGAAAGCCGATGTGACACGCTCCGGTGTCGACCATTTGCGGTTGCCGCGCCGCTGGTCGGAACCGGTCGCAATATTCCGGTGCACACAAGAACGACCCACCCTTCAGTACTTTGCGAGGGATCGCGATCGACTGATCACTCGCGTCGTAGCTCGCACGTTCCTCTGGCCCGCGTGGATTGCTGATTGAGCAACAGTTCTTCCTACCCAAACGCGGTTGGTCGACGTACCAGTCTTGCGTCCATTCCCACACGTTTCCTGACATGTCGAAAAGGCCATGGCCATTTGGGGCGAACTCGCCAACCGGAGAGGTTCGGTCGTACCCATCCTGCTTCAGGTTCTGCCAAGGGAATTCTCCCTGCCAAATGTTCGCCATGATCCGCCCGTCGGGTGAGAACTCATCTCCCCACGCATATGTAGCCCCATCGATGCCGCCTCTCGCGGCAAACTCCCACTCAGCTTCAGTCGGCAGAACCTTACCCATCCAGGTGGCATAGGCCATCGCATCTTCGTAGGCGATATGGACCACTGGGTGGTTGCTCAAGCTGTCGATAGTGCTACCGGCCCCGTAAGGGCATCGCCAGTGCGCCCCCGGGGTGAATTGCCACCAATCGTAAGGATTCTCGGTCGATGTGGGCGACCTGGGCTGCTCGAAAGTCAGCGATCCCGGCACCAGCATGTGGGCCGCCACCCCTGGGTACTTGTCGGCTTCCAAAGGTCTCTCGGCGACCGTCATATAGCCGGTTGCAGCAACAAAACGTGTGAACGCCAAATTGGTCACTGGCGTACTGTCAATCCAGAAGCCATCCACGCTGACAGAACGCGTTGGTGCTTCTTCTGAGTGATGTTTCTCACTGCCCATGCGGAACGCTCCGCCATCGATCCAAACCATGCCCGCCGGTGTAGAGTCCTTATCGCTGATATGCACTACACGCTCCTTGTCTACTCAAACTTCATGTTGTTTTCCTTCGCAAGCCTCGCGTAGCGATCGAAATCAGTCCGCATCAAGCTGGCGACATCGCCGGGCGAAGATGGACTCGGCTTGACAATGAAGCGGGCAAATTTTTCTTTCACATCTGGCATATTCAGGATCTTGTTGAGCGTCGCATTGGCCGTCACCACCATTTCTTGCGGGGTGCCATTCGGGAAAGCGAGGAAGTACCAGGTATCTGTTTCGAATGTTCCGGGAACGCCAACCTCCGAGAGGTTCGGGACATCGGGGAGTGCGCCGACCCGCTCACGAGATGTCACGACAAGCGCGCGTAGCTTTCCGGCAGCTACAAACTCCTTCACGCTGAACACCGTATCGACTGTGTACACCGTGTCGCCACCGAGCACGGCATTAACCGATGGAACACTGCCCTTGTAAGGTATGTGTGTGCCTTCAAGAGCGGCGCTTTTCTTCAGCATTTCGATCGAGAAAAGCATAGCGGTGCAGCACGAGCTGAAGTTCAGCGACTTTGGGTCACTTTTTGAGATCTCCTGCAGATCCTTGAAGCTCTTGATGGGCGATTTTGCATTCACGACCAGTGCCAGCGGCGTACGCGCAACCATCCCGATTGGTGTGAAGTCTTTCATGGGGTTGTAGCGCTGCGACGGTTTGACGATCTGGTTCTGTACAAAGCCGAGCGTGAGCAGACCCATGGTGTAACCGTCAGGCTTAGCATTGGCCAATGCTGCTGCACCGACCATGAACTCTCCACCTGGCTTGTTCTCGACCACCGCCGTCACGCCCCACTGCTCTGCGAATTTTTCGGCCAACGTTCGAGCCATGGCATCTGAGGCACCGCCCGGTCCGAACGGGACGACCATCGACACGGTACGGCCGCGTTCCGGGTATTTCTGGGCAAGCACCGTCGTCGCAGACGCCGACAACAGAAGTCCGAAGATTGCCGTTTGCATTACTCGCCTTGCTTTCATTGCCAGTCCCCTTGGTTGTCGGAATGTGAGTGATGCCGCCTGCAATCCCGCTCACTCAATCCCATATCGTAGGATTCGTATCCCATATAAATATAGGATGGCATCTACGGTCCGGCAACCAGCGTAGGCTTAGTGAATTACCCTTGGTGGTTGGTCTCGTTGCCCAACAGAAGTTGGTGGACGTGAAAAAGCCCTCCCGCTTGTTGCACGGGAGGGCCACAGCAAGACCAGTCAAAGCGCCAAGCCAGAGACAATCACGGGTTATTCGTGCTCCTGCCTCGCTTGTGCCGCCGCCCGCATCTCGGCGTCTCTGGCTTCTTCGCCCAGTTCCGTAAGAACTTCGACGGATACCTCGTGGATCTGACCCATGAATGGGAATCTCCCGACATAGGTATCGTCCACCGGCGTCCCAGTGTCGAGTCCGATATCGAATGTTTCCGTGTACGAGTATTGGATTGGCACCGTGTGTGGAATGTGGCCCTCGCCTACCAACGTGTCGCCGACGTAGAGACTAACCAGTCCACCCGCCCCAGGTTTCTGTTGCTCCGACGCAAACGTCATGCGTAACGTCTGTCTGCCTGCAGGAATCAATGCCGTGGAGATGACGCGATGCCGAGCCAGGCCTGAGAGATTGTGAACATAGTGCAGGCGCTGATTTTTCACGTAGAGGGCATAGCCTCCGAAGCGACCGCCTGCGGCAACGATAACGCCTTCAGCGGTGGCCTCTGTCATGGTCAAATCAGCAATGATCTGGTGCGAGCGTCCTTTTAAATTGGGCGCACTGCCCTCCGGGATACCGAACACGCCCTGTGCATAGACGAAACGCTTGCGCCCACGCGCAGGCGACGGTCCCTGGTGATAGCGCTCGCCATATCGGTCATCAAGCGGGAAGACCTTGCACTTCATGGCTTGCTCTCGCCAGATCGCTTTCAGTTCGGTTAGTTTCTCCGGGTACTCCTCTGCCAAGTTGTTCGCCTGTGAGAAGTCTTCCTCAATGTTGTATAGCTCCCAAGGGTCCGACTCGAACTCCCCTGTGGCGTTGCCTCCCCCGATCTGCCACGGCAGCCTTCCACGGTGCCGGGCACACGCCACCCAACCCTCGTGAAAGACCGCTCTATGACCGAGCAACTCAAAATACTGCGTGGCACGTTGCGAACGTACTTCAGCATCGAGAAACGTGTAGCTGAGCGACACCCCCTCCACTTCACACTGCTCGACACCATTGACCCGTTTCGGCATTGGTATGCCGGCGGCCTCCAGCAGAGTGGGCACGATGTCGATGCAATGGTGGAATTGCTCCCGCAGCTCGCCCCGGTCGGGAATACCATTTGGCCAGGAAATCACCATACCGTTGCGAGTGCCGCCGAAATGCGAGGCAATCTGCTTGACCCATTGCATTGGCGAGGATCCAGCCCACGCCCATCCCACGGGATAGCTGTTGTAGCTATTTGGTCCACCTATCTCGTCGATTTGCGCCAGTTGCTCCTCGAGAGTCTGCGGCATGCCATTCAGATTTCCCCATTTGTTCACTTGCCCAAGCAGCGTGCCTTCTGCACTAGGGCCGTTGTCGCCTGCGATGAACACCACCATCGTGTCCTCGCCGATCCCCTGCGCCTCCAGTTCCTCCATCACCCTGCCAATCTGGAAATCGCAGTGCGACAGCGCTCCAGCGAACGCTTCCATTTGCCGGCATCCAAGGCGCTTCTCGCCTTCTGTCCCCTCATCCCAAGAGGGAATCTCGTCGGGCCGTCCTGTCAGCCGGGCATTGTATGGAATGATCCCTAACTCACGCTGACGTTCATATGTACGGCGACGTTGCTCATCCCAGCCATGATCGAAACAACCGCGGTACTTTTCGATCCAGTCCTTGGGTGCATGCAGCGGGGAGTGCGCGGTACCCGGCGCAAGGTACAGAAAAAACGGGCGGTCTGGATCGACGGCCCGTTGCAAGCGAATCCATGCAATGGCATGGTTCGCCAGATCTTCGTCCAGATGCATCGGCGTAGCGGCATCGGGTCGTGTGACCGGTCGAGTGTTCTCGACCAGTACAGGATCCCACTGATTGGCGTCTGCGCCCAGGAAGCCATAGAAATACTCAAAACCCAACCCGGTCGGCCATCGATCGAACGGGCCAGCAGGGCTCGTTTCCCACTCCGGCGTGTTATGCCATTTTCCGATTGCGGCTGTCCCGTACCCGTTGGCGCGCAAGACCTCCGCGATACATGCGGAGTTTCGGGGCCAGATTGAGTTGTATCCGGGGAAGCCGGTAGCCAGGTTGGTAATGGAACCGTTGCCAACGCTATGGTGGTTCCGCCCCGTCAGAAGCGCGGCTCGCGTCGGGGTGCACATCGCAGTCGTATGAAAGCGGTTGTATCTGAGTCCGCGATCTGCCAATCGATCGAGCGTTGGCATCTCGACCGGCCCACCGAAAGTGCTGGGCTGGCCAAAGCCGACGTCATCGAGCAACACCAGGATGATGTTAGGTGCTCCGTCGGGCGGCCTGATGGGCGCAGGAAAGCTCTGGCTTGACTCCTTCGCTGTCTCGGCAATCTTTCCGTTGAACTCGTCCTCTGCGAGCGGCAGCGCACTTCTATCTTTCATATTGCCTCCGAAGTTCCCATAAATCCCATTTTTTAGGATGCTACTCCCATAAAATGGTAGGAGATGGGATTGGAGGTGTCAACGTGACGACGCAAAGGAATTCGGCGGGCGGTTTGCGCTTTGCACTGAGATAAAGCCGCGATGGCAAGATACGCGTTGATAGTCAGCCCGTGTAGCTGCTCGAAATTGAAGAGCCATACGGCTCACTCGCCCACGATTCGCAAAGGGTGGCGGCGACGTTGCCTAGCGAGTGGCTCGTTCCATCCAGTGAACAATTTCCTGCAGCAGCGGCATTCCCGGCGGCGTGGACAGGTCGATGGGCAGGTTAAGCCGATAGTACGGACTCAAATCGAGACCGACGCCAAGCGCCATGATGCGAACATCGTTCTTCTGTTCGTGCGCGCCCACCACCGCCCTGAGGTGATTGTCCAGGTAGTGCGCATCATTGGCCTGCCCCGTGGCGCAATCCATCGGACTACCGTCCGAAATGACCACCAGGAAGCGTCGAGCTTCAGGCCTGTCAAGGAGTCGTTTGCACGCCCACTGGACGGCCTCTCCATCAACGCCCTCCCGGAATAAATCTGCCTTCATCAAGGCCGCAATCTGACTGCGAGCCCGCCTCCAGCCAGTGATTGCGTCCTTGAAGATCAAGTGACAGGTTTCATTGAGCCGCCCAGGCTGCGCGGTCCGACCGACTGAAAGCCAGTCCCGTCTGGCTTTACCGCCATTCCACGCACCGGTCGTAAATCCCAGGATTTCATTCGTCACACCCGATTGATCAAGTACCCTGCACAACACATCAACCAGGATGGCAAGGTTTGCGCCATGCTGCTTCATGGAACCAGAACAGTCGATAAGCACGGTCACCGCGCAATCAGGGCGAGGCAGATCCTGATCGCGCCGAAATACTCGACGCTCCCCAGGTGAACAAACGATCCGGCTCAATCGGCGACCGTCGATCCGACCAGACTCCTCGCCATCTAGCCATCCATCTCGCCGCGGCGTCGAAAACATGGGAAGCATAAGCCGCGACAACTTGCCAACGTTGATGTGCTGAGACGCGATCTCGTGATCGAGGTGGGCTCGAAACTCGGCTAGTAACTGGGTCCGTACTAGCGAGCCAGCGTATAACTCCCGATCATAAGCGCGGGTATAGATGCGGTAGCCGTCGGCGGATGCATCCAAGACCTTATCCGATCCGTTTCCCAACGTTTCAATCGGATTCAAACTCTCAACTTCATTGTCCGACTCTAGGCAAAGGATGGCCTTTGCCGCCGCATGAGTCACGGCCTGATCCACACCGTCACGGTCCGCAATATCTCGATATTCCTCTTCGATCATGGCAGCTACTGCCTCGGCGTACTGCTTGGCAGCGACCGCAAACAGGGTCTGCGAAGTCTTGTGGCGCCGCATCGCCGCCAGTGAGCCACCTATGCGATGAGATATGCCTGCACGGGTTGCCTCGATCAAATCTTCAGATTGGCAATCCAAGGGATAGCCAAGAAGTCGTGACCAAGCCATCTGCACCGCGGTGTACACCAGGATACCGATTTGACTGTCTGTCAGGCTTGACTCTAGAGCCTGGTTGGCCCAATGCTCGAAACGTATCTGCAGATTTTTCTGCACACCACGCAAGCTCTTTGGGGCGAGAGATTCGCAACGCATCTGCTCCAGGACTTCAAACAGTAGTCTGGCAGTCGGGTCAGCCGGGCGAACCTGTCGGTGAACGCTTCTATCAGACAATTTCTCCCGAAGAGCAAGTGCATCCGCATCGCCTCGTAGCACACCGCGTTTCCCAGGAGTCACTCCCTGAACCGTCAATGCATGCGCTGGCAACGCCGCGTTTCCCCGAAAAAGTCGTCCAGAACGGTAACCCAGATTCGCATCACTGGTCAGTGCCCGTACCACTGCAGCACACAGTGACGTGCATTCCTGCTCAATCCGACATGCCCTACGTTCTGACGACATACTGCCGGCCCCGCTCAATCAGCAATACCTGCGTCCTCGAGCTCTACCCCGAAGCAACGCTGATAGTATTCGGCAACGATCGGGCGCTCGGCAGGGTCGCACTTATTGAGGAAGCTAAGGCGAAAGGCCATCGACGGGTCGCGGAAGATCTCGTGGTTCTCGGCCCAAGTAATGACTGTACGAGGCGACATCAGCACCGCGATATCTCCCGAGGCGAATCCTTTTCTGGTCAGGTCAGCAACCGCGACCATCGTATCGACCAGTTCGCGACCCGATTCTGAGTCGAGCTGCGGCACGCGCGCCAAAACGATGTCGACTTCTTGTTGCCTCTCAAGGTAGTCGAGCGTGGCGACCACACTCCATCGATCGAGTTGGGCATGATTCAGTAGCTGCGTCCCGTGATACATGCCAGTGAGATTGCCGAGCCCCACCGTGTTGCTTGTCGCAAACATCCGAAAATGCGAGTGCGGTTGGATAACACGGTTTTGATCCAGTAGTGTGAACTTCCCCTCACGCTCAAGGATCCGCTGAATAACAAACATAACGTCCGGCCGGCCAGCGTCATACTCATCGAAAATCAACGCCATCGGGCGCTGGAGCGCCCACGGTACGATGCCCTCCTGGAATTCACTAACTTGGAGGCCGTCCCGCAACACGATCGCGTCTTTGCCGACCAGATCCAGACGGCTGATGTGTCCGTCAAGGTTGACCCGCACACAGGGCCAGTTCAAGCGCGCTGCTACCTGCTCAATGTGAGTCGACTTGCCGGTACCGTGCAAGCCTTGCACCATGACGCGGCGGTTGTTCGCGAAACCGGCCAGGATTGCGAGAGTCACCTCCGGGTTGAAGCGATACGCCGGATCGACTTCGGGCACGTGATCATCTCGCTCGCTAAAGGCCGGTACCGTAAGGCTGGAGTCAATTCCGAACGTCGTGCGCACTGAAAGCTTTAGATCAGGCCTATCCATCGTCTTCTCCGTCAGAAGTCGTCGTACCTTAAAGGCTCACTCGCGGCAGATGGCTCACATACAACGCCACGAATGCGGAGAGTAGTGATAACCAGGCACCGATCCAGATCATGACCGAAGGTCGCGGGCGCGCATGCGGGCCGAACTCCCTCAGCTCACGTCCTCGGAATCCGCAAGCCAGTGCAACTGCAAGGCTTGTGAGTCCGACCAAGATCGCCAGCGCCCGAAACGATACGCTATTCCCGCTGACGGCCGCCCTCGCGCAGCCCACCGCAATGACGGCGCTCGCCCAGCCTGTGCGCCCCCAGGCGAGCGAAGTCCGCTCGGGTTGCACTCCTGGATCCCTCATATGCTCAATAGCACCGTGACTGTAACGCTGACACAGAATATGGCCGTGCCGAGAAGCGACTGGAGAAGGCTCGACGGAAGACTGCGCGCGTGTCGCATGGCAACCTCATTTGCCTTCCAGCGGAAGTAGCAAGCGCCGCCGGCAATGCACGCCGTCAGTGACAAGGCAATACACAGCATCTTTAGCGGAGCCGGATTGACGGCGTGCGTGGCAATCTGTTCGATCACCACAACAGTGGCGAGGAGCGCCAACACCGTGCGCACCCACGCCAGGAACGTACGTTCATTCGCGAGCGAGAACCGATAATCCGGGTCCTGTCCCTCGCGATACCACGGCACGTTTTGATCATTGTGTTGCATTGAATTCCTACCAACGTAGCGTGCTTCTATAAGCTGAGAGCTGAACAAGTTCTGCAAGAAGCGCGGCAGTGGCGCCTGTTATTGCACTCTGGACACCATGACGAGCATGGCCCACTGCCGCACCTCCATCATTGCGCAGAAAACTGCTGGTACGCCTCAAAGGCACGGACCGAATAGACGTATGCCGCGCCGGTGTTCAGCGCCATCGCAGTACCCAAGGCGTCCGCAATCTCCGCCTCGGTAACACCCGCATTCTTTGCGGCGTTGGCATGGGCAGCGATACACGCATCGCAACGTGTCGTCACGGCGACGGCGAGAGCGATCAACTCTCGCGTTTTCGGATCCAAAGCGGCGTTACCGTTTTGACTGGCGTTGAAACCTTGATACGCAGCCATCAACTTCGGGGCGGCCTTGGCAAGAGCGGCGCCCGCCTGCTTGTTCTTCTTGAACGAATCGATCCAGTCTTGCAGCATTTGTCTACCTTTTATGGTTGGGGTGAAAAGCTCCACGATCACATGTCAGAGACCGCTGGAGAGAATGCTTGGGGAGCGTGATGAACTACTCGGCCGACATTCCAGCCTGCCGGATTGCCTTTGCGTAGTTGGCTACATCAGCTTTCAGGGTGATGCGCATTTGGTCGGGCGTCGAAACGGCTAACTCCGCACCCTGCCTACGCGCGAACTCCACGATGGCTGGCGCTTGCATGCCGGCGAGGGCCTGCTGAATACGATCGACCACCAGTGACGGTGTGCCGGCGGGCGCCATGAGGCCCATCCACGATGTGGATTCAAATCCAGCCACACCTGACTCAGCCAATGTCGGGACGTTCGGGAGCGACGGTACTCGTTTGGCACTGCCTACCGCCAACACCCGAACCTTGCCTGCCTCCACCGCAGGCTGGATGGCGGTGAGGTTCATAAATGCGATCGGCACATGACCTGCCATCACATCCGACATGGCGGGGGTGCCTCCCTGATACCCAACATGCCGCATCTTGATGCCGGTCATTCGTCCGAACTGTTCGCCAGCGAGGTGTGCCGGGCTGCCCGGACCAGGCGTGGCATACGCGATGCCGTCCTCTTGGGACTTCGCGTAGGCGATGAATGCCGTCACCGTCTTGGCCGGGAATGCGTTGTTGACCACCAATGCGTTCGGCACCGAAAACAGAACCGCCACCGGCGCCAAATCCCTTTGAACGTCGTATGACATTTTTGGAAACAGCGTCATGTTGATGGCATTCGTGCTGCTCGCAAAGAGCAACGTATAGCCATCAGGCTTGGACTTTGCGACCAGGTCCGCACCGATGTTCGATCCGGCGCCGGGCTTGTTTTCCACCACAACGGGCTGTCCCACGCTGGCCGATATCACACGTGCCGCCTGTCTTCCGAGCACGTCCGCTACGCCACCGGGGGCCCACGGGACGATCAATCGGATCGGCTTTTCCGGCCACTTCGTTTGCGCCGCGGCATACGTACAGAACGCTGGTCCGCAGAACATCACTGCGGATAGGGCGATTTTCTTGAGCATGTTTTGTCTCCGATAAGGGCGCCTCTGCGGGCGCTCTTTCACATTCACGCTGGATGTCTACATAGAATTGTTCAATTCTTTTGCGATTGCGGGTCGCTACCGGCATCCCGAGTGGCGATGCTTCGCTCACCAGGCCAACAAATGAGTTGGACGGGCTATCGGGACTTGGGACTTGGGACTTGGGTATTCGACAAGGCGATGTCCTGCTGAACACCACCCTGCTGAAGACTACGCCTGCGCGAGACGAGCGTCGAACTCCTTCTGGTTCGCCAGCCAGGCTAGGGTTCGTTGCGCATTGGAGCGCTTGGCCGCTTCGTTGGCGTACTGCACCACGATGTCGCGCTGCGCGTGGCTTGCCCCGACCTCCTGCAAAAGCGGACGTAGCTTTTGAATCAGGGAAAGACACTTGTCAAATTCCCCTTCCTCAAAGGCAAGAATTCCCTCGCATGCGTCCAACCCAACGCGTCGAATCACTTGGGCAACATGCATATCGCTGTCGCCCGCATAGTCCTTCATCGACTGAATGTGAGCCCTGGCCGCACCGAATCGCCGTTCCCGTGCCAGAGACATCACGGAATGCAGATCGGTGAAAACCAACGCATGGTCATCTCGATGCGCCTCGGCATAGTCCGCAAGTAGTTTCCAACGCTCGCCGACTTTTCCGCCTTTGAATTCGACACGCGCCAGGAAAGACGCGGCATTCTGGATATCCAGGTAGAAATCCGAGTCACCGGTGTAGATAGCCTTGTCGTAAAGTGCCATGGCCGACTCGATATCTCCCGCTTCCAGAGTGAAGAGTCCAAGATGCCACCAGAGATGACCACGAAACGGATTGCGGTCGTCCCACTCTTCGATGGGCACCGCGAACCAGTCGCGGCCTTCTGCATGACGGCCTTGCATTTCGAACACATGGGCAACCGCATGTACAGCCCACAGGTCATCCGCGCAGCGCACGACGGCATCTCGCCCGTATTCCTCAGCCATTTCGAAGTGGCCATTCTCCTGCAAGCCGAAGGCCAGCATTCCCAGGACGTTGCCGTAGTTAGGCATATCAGGCGTCCATGCAGGAAGCACTGCGGCCGGCGCCGATTGCAGAACCTCGGTGCGACCCATCCAAAAGCTCACAAAGTGGTGCAAACGGAGCGCGAGAATGTCGTGCGGATGTTCGATCAGGATCTGTTGCCATTGCGCGCATGCAGAATGCAAATCGCCTTGACGCCAAAATTCAAGGGCACGAACATGGCGTTGCTCTCGCTGCGACGCATCCTGAGCGCAGCGCTTGGCATTCTCCAGCGCGACGCTGGCGTTGTCGTACACGTTGAAACTGCTGTACATCATCAGCATGTAGCCGCGCAGACAATGCGCCATGCAGAACGACGGCGCGATCTCCAACGCACGCTTGACGTTGGGCATGGCCGACAGCCGATACTCCAGAAGGTCGGAGATCGCCTGGTTATAGGCGACAAGGGCCGCGGAGTTCTCTACGGTGATTGTGAGGTTTTGATTGTCGAACATGGTAGTCACACTATTCTGTTCCGAACCATCGGCCGCGCCGGCGCGGCCGATGTCCATCTGACGCGTGCTGTCTAGCGCGTGGTATTGGGAATCAGACCAGCTTCCTCATCGGTGAGCGGCTTCGGCTCGGCCTGAACGACCGGCTCGTAGTAAGGGAAACGTGCACGCCCCTTCACGGCATTCGTGCCTTCCGCATCGCCACCGCCTCGAACGTAGCGCGACTTGTCTCCGTGACGGAACTCGAAAGACCAGTTGTCGCGTTTCTCGTTCTTAACCAGCGACCACAGAAGTTGCCGCGAGGCCTGGCTGCGGAGCACGCGCTCGTTGAGAGCGTCAGGACACCACCCCTCAAGCACAGTGTCGTGCATACGCCGTTCGACGTCAGCATATGCCGGATCGCCGCACAGGTTCTTCTGTTCGTTCGGATCCACTTCCAAATCGAAGAGCATGGATTCGTGGCCGTGCGTGTAGGTGTACTTGAAGTTCCCCTCGCGTACCATTCGGCACGGCGCGCACACGCCCATGTCGCTGTACTCCGAGAAAGCTCGATCGCTCCACCCGGTTCCCGTGCCGGTTATCAGACCTGTCATGTCGCGGCCATCGATCTCGGTGACGGTGTCGACCTTCCCGTCGTCGGCAACCGACATGAGAGTTGGCATCAAGTCCACGAGCGAGACGTTCTTCTCGACCACCTTGGCCTTGGGCAGACCGGGTCCACGGATAATGAGAGGAATTCGGGTCGCATTCTCAAAGAACGTCTGCTTGAACCACATGCCCCGCTCACCCATCATGTCGCCGTGATCGGCCGTGAACACGATGATGGTGTCTTCCAGCAGCTTCGTCTGCTTCAGGATTTTCATCATCTCGCCAAGCTTGTCATCCACGTAGCTGATCATGGCGTAGTACGCGTGGCGAGCATTTTTCGTGTGTTCATCCGTGACCGTCAAGCGATCGCGGCCGTGCGAGTAGTAGAGCCACTTGCTGTGCGTATCGAGCTGATCTAGCGGAATCGGGCCAACCTTCGGCATATCGATCTCATCATGATCGTATCGGTCCCAGTGTTCCTGCGACGCGGTGAACGGCGAATGCGGGTGCGTCAGGGAGACCGTGAGGAAGAATGGCCTGTCGCGGGGCTGACGCGCCAGGTCGTAGATCTTCTGATTCGCCATGAAGCTGGTTTCTTCATCGTAGTCGAGTTGCAAGCTGCGGAAGCAGGGGCCCGCCTCGACAACGGCTCGCATGTTGATGCCCGTAGGCGCATTGCGAGGACCCGCCTTCCAATCCGGCACCCATGCAAAGTCCGCAGGATAGATGTCCGTTACCAGCCGTTCCTGGTAGCCATGCAATTGATCCGGGCCAACGAAGTGCATCTTGCCGGAGAGCGTCGTCGAATAGCCGAGACGACGCAGGTAATGCAGCAGCGTCGGCGTCGACGCCGTAAGCTCTGCAGCGTTGTCGAACGCATCAATGCTCCACGGCAGACAACCGCTAAGCATGGCGTAACGCGACGATGCGCAAATCGGTGAGTTGGTATACGCGTTCTTGAACGTGACACCCTGCTCGCTCAGCGCAGCAATATTCGGTGCCTTGACCACGTCGTTGCCATACGCAGTCAATGCATTGGCGGTCAGTTGGTCGGCCATGAACAGAATAATATTTGGGCGGCGCATTCCAGTGTCTCCTTTCGTGGATAGCATGTTTTTGGTTCGGATATAGCAGGTTAATTCTGGACCTAATCTAAAGGGAACAACTACGAGACAATTTCCATAATTTTCCCTGTGTCGATGCTTCGGGACCGACTCGATCCCTTGCCGCTATAGTCTTCGCGAATGATGTCGGCAGCCTTCTCCGCCACCATGATGGCCGGGGCGTTCGTGTTGCCGGATACAAGCGTCGGCATCACCGAACAGTCGACGACACGCAGCCCTTGGACACCTCGCACCCTCAAGCGTGAATCGACCACCGACATGTCGTCGGTTCCCATCTTTGCCGTGCCGATCGGATGGAAGATCGTCGCGCCGTGGTTCCTGCAGAACTCCAACAGTTCTTCGTCGGTGTTGCTTTCCGGACCCGGCTTGAACTCGCGCTTTACATATGGACGCATTGCCGCCGAGTTGGCAATTTGCCGAGCAGCCCGAACGCCGGCGACCGCCGTCCGTTGATCGAGTTCGGTCGAAAGATAATGCCCCTGCATTTCTGGTGCCGCCAATGGATCCGGCGATGAGATCCGCACGTAGCCCCTGGACTCGGGCCGCAGTTGGCAGATGGACAGTGTGAAGCCAGAGAAAGGGTGAACTTTCCCGCCTGCCATGTCAGCGGACAACGTGGAGACGTGGAACTGGATGTCGGGCGTCGCAGCCACCGGCCGGCCGTGCTCATCCTTGAGGGCACGCATAAAGCAGCCGCCTTGGTTAATGCCAACTGCCAGCGGACCGCTACGATACAGTAGCCATTGCAAGCCAATCTTGGCCTTACCGATCCAGGAGTTAAGCTCGTCGTTCGTGGTGATCGGTTTGGTGCATTCATAGTAGAGACGCACCTGCAGATGATCTTGCAGGTTCTCGCCCACACCCTTCAAATCCTGCACGACGGGAATTCCGAATTTTGCGAGCAGATCTTTCGGACCAATACCGGACAGTTGCAAAAGTTGTGGTGTCTGGATAGCGCCCGCAGCCAGCAGTACTTCTGCACGACAGCGTGCCGAACGCCTGACACCCGCCTGCATATAGTTCACCCCGACTACTCGACGGCCTTCATAGATTAGTCCGGTCGCTTGCGCTTCCGTTTCGATGCGCAAATTGGGGCGATTCCGTACTGGCGTCAGGAACGCCCGCGCAGTGCTGCAGCGGCGCCCACGATCCGTTGTGAGTTGATAGTAGCCCGCACCTTCTTGAGTAGCTCCGTTGAAGTCGCCATTTCTCGGCACGCCGGTCTGCTCCGCGCCCGCAATGAACGCCTCGATCAACTCATGTGTCTTGCCCACATCCGAGACCTTGAGCGGACCATCAGCGCCATGGTACTTGCTCGACCCACGTTGGTTCCCTTCAGACTTGCGAAAGTACGGTAGAACTTCATCGAAGGACCAACCTTCGTTTCCGAGTGCGGACCACTTATCGTAGTCTTCGCGCTGGCCGCGAATGTAGACAAGGCCGTTGATCGAACTTGAGCCCCCGAGCGTCTTTCCGCGCGGCCAGTAGATCCGCCGATTGTTCATTCCAGGATCTGGCTCCGTTTCGAAGCGCCAGTTAACGCGAGGGTCCCACATTGTCTTGCCGTAACCGATTGGGATATGAATCCACATGAAGTTGTCCGGTGGGCCAGCTTCCAGCAAGAGCACTCGGGTGTTGGGGTTCTCGGTCAAACGTGCCGCGAGTGTGGCCCCGCATGAGCCCGCCCCCACGATGATGAAATCGAATTCTTCAGACATGTCTCACTCGCCTGTCGTGTTGTGATCGGTAGTGAAAGCATCTTAGACAATGTTTATTTGGAACGCAACGTTCCATTTCTAAATATCTACCCTCATAAAGCCGGAACAACATAAGGGTTAACCCTTTGATTGGGCATGCTTTGGGCGAGTGCGTTCCAAAAAGCACATCAATGAATGCGAAATGCTGAAACTCACCGCACCTATTGATGTCGCCGAGATCGCGCCGGCTTTCCGCGATTGACGTGGAGCGGATACGTTGAACCGCCATGGATGGCACCGCGCAGAGTCGCCGCGATGGGCGGCATGAACAACTCGCCCAGGTCATTTGCAAACTTGCGAGGGACAGTGGAATAAATCAGGCCGTGAAGAGGCTTACGGCTCTGCAGTCCCTCGCAAAGGAAATTCACCAAGGCCCAAGGCACCATGACGGTCGCCGTGGAAAAAGTAGAGGAGGCGTCAAATCCGAAGGGGTCAAGCGTGAGAGCGAATGTCACGTTCCAAGGTAAGCAGCCTGTCAAAGTCCGCTATGTGCTGACATATCGCGAAAACAGGATCGTCAGCGAAACTTGGCAAATTGACCCGAAGTTGGGCTCTGTGGCGTCCTGGGCTTCCGCTTTATCTAGGCGGCGGTGCTCTGCCGCCTAGACTCAGGTGGCCAAGGCAAAGCGTTCGACGAACTTGGTCGATCTCACCAACGGCTGCATTCCGGGTGAGTATGGTGCGCAATGCTAGCGCCCCATATAGCGTGGGCCGCTGCACGAGACGGCGCAATGTGAGTCTCGGTGCAGGCTACCCGCTTGTACCTCAAGCGGAATGTCCCTGCAAACGTCTACGGCTTCAGGCAAGCTCAGAACAGCAGCACGCCGAGCGCCGCTCCGGCCACCATCAGAAAGACGAACAGCAGACCCGCGAGTACCAACGGCGCTCGTCCTGCACGGAGAAGATCACCGATGCGTGTTTGCAGCCCAATGGCAAGCATCGCGCAGGCAAGCATCCAATTGTCCAATGCGGTCAGGCCGGGCTTCCAGTCCGTTGGAACCAACTCAGCGGAATTCACACCCATCACGGCCACGAACGCGATCGCGAACCAGGGTACAGACTTCAGCAAGCCTCGCAAGTTGCGCGACTCAGTGGATTCCTGCGACCAACTCGTCTTGGGCCAGAGCGCCATGATTAGCAACAAGGGCGCCAAGGCCAACACCCGTACCATTTTGGTAACGACAGCCGCATCGGCCGTGGCATCACTGACCATCTTGCCCGCAGCAATCACCTGTGCAACTTCGTGCAGCGTTGCACCGGTAAATATGCCAAAGCTTTTCTCGCTAATTGCAAAGTGCCAGTGCTGAGTCAGCAGTTCATACATCCACGGGTAAAGAAACATCCCCGCAGTGCCAAACAGTACAACCGTTGCTACCGCTACCGCCGTTTGCCGGTCATTGGTCTTCACGACCGACGACACCGCAATCGCAGCCGCTGCACCACAGACCGCGCTTCCGGCGCTTACCAGTATGGCTTCGCGACGACTCATACCCAGCACACTAGATCCTAGCCAGGTTCCAACAATCAGAGTCCCCGCAAGCATCGTCAGCGGTAGAACGACGCCACCCGCGCCAAGGGCAACAATGGCACCAAATGTCAGTCGCAGCCCGTAGAGGGCAACACCCCAACGTAGCAAGTAGTGTCGGGCGAATTGCATTCCCGGCGCCAATGGCATCAGCCATTCTTTAGGCATCGTGTTGGCTGCCACCATCCCGGCTCCAATGGCAAGGGTCAGCGCCGACAGACCATATCCCGAAATGGTCGGATGGTTCGCCAACGATTGCGCGAGCCAGGCGATTGCGCCCAATGGAATCAGGGTCAGGATGCGCTGTCGCCATAGGGTCAAGCCCGTCGGAGAAACGATAGATGAAGCAGAGGAAGGTGTCGGCGCAGTCGACATAGAGAGCTCAGTGAATGACAGTTGTGATGCCAGCCTAAGCGCCACGGTCTAACCAGTAAAACTGAAATTACCGCTAAGTCTTACCTAAAATTTCGATTTGACGCTGCTCTACGCCCATGATATGGAACAAATTGTCCCCTTTATTGTTTTGTATTTACTTTTTTTGGTACTTTTCGTTCCAATAATTCTGGAATATGATCGTGTCTCCGGAAGAGCATTTGCGGACGCTCGGCCGCGCAAACAAAAAATGGAGACAAGGCCTCATGAATCGACGACGCGCCATGCTGGCGATTGCAAGCAGCACCACGTGCGCAGTATTCCCTGAACTTGGAAACGCCCAGGCCACTTGGCCCTCGAAACCCATCAAGCTGGTTGTGCCCTACCCCGCGGGAGCCATCTCTGACTTTTTGGGCCGCTACATTGGTCGCGTTCTGTCCACGGAACTTGGCACCCCTGTTGTCGTGGAAAACAAGCCGGGAGCCGGGACCAATATCGGATCGGACTCTGTCGCCAAGGCAGCCCCTGATGGCTACACCCTGCTGTTGGCCAGTAGCACGAATGCCGTAAATGTCACGCTGTTTCCAAAGCTGACATATAGTCCGACGCGCGATCTGACGCCAATCTCAGTCATTGCGGACGTGCCAAATTGCCTGGTAGTTAATCGTGATTTCAAGGCGAATACCGTCGCCGATTTGATAAAGGCGGCGAAGAGCGATCCAGACGGGTTGGCCTATGCTTCTTCAGGTCCGGGCAGCCCCGCACACCTGGCGGCGGAGATGTTCAATCGCATGGCAGGTGTACAAATTCGGAACATTTCCTACAAGGGCGCCAGCCCTGCTATAGCGGATGTAATCGCAGGGCACGTTCCCATCGTGTTTTCCCACCTCGCCGCAGTGCGTGGAGCGTATGAGGCAGGGAAGGTGAAAATCCTGGCCGTTGCAAGCAAGTCGCGCTGGCCGGTATTGCCTAACATCCCCACGATTGCTGAGTCGGGCGTTGCTGGATACGAAGCAGGCGCTTGGTACGGCCTCATGGCTCCGGCCGGAACGCCCAAGCCCATCCTGGATCGGCTGCAGGCAGCGTTGAGCAAGATGCGAACGCCGACTACTGCCGAAGTGATACGCCAACAAGGGGCGGATTTGCGGATCGCTGGCGCAGAAGACATGAAGAGTCGCCTTGACAGCGACATCAAGACTTACGCCGCGCTGATCAAAACAGCGGGTATCGTTGTGGAGTAACGCTAACCAGGCATCGTGAAGCCGATACCAAGTATGTGGTATCGGCTTCTTGGCACCTACAGAAGGCCTCGCATTTTTGCCGCAGCTTCGCGCAAGGCGGGCAGCTTGCCGATAGCAGACTCAACATTCATGCGAGCCGATGGCGCATGCACGGAAATTGCAGCCCTTGCGATGCCTTGCCCGTCTAGCACCGGTACGGCGATAGCCACCAAGCCAGGAATGAACTCCTCCTGATCCAATGCATAGCCATTGACAGCGATCCTCTCGCACTCGGTCCGCAAGGCTTGCGTAGACGTAATACTAGTCGGGGTGAGCGGTTCTAAAGGCAATTGGGCCAGCAGTGCCTCTCTCTGAGCTGGTGCCATCAACCCAAGAAACAACTTGCCGCTAGCCGTGCAGTGAAGGGGCACATGAGCGCCAGCATCAAGCGTCAAGCGCCAAGGCCACGGTGCTTCCACGCGATCCAAATACATGACGCTGGCACCATCCAGCGTCGTGAAATTGCACGTCTCGCCGACCTCTTGCACCAGCGAGGCGAGCACCTCGTGGCGAAGCCCTCGCAATCCATCGTGGTTCAGCGTATCAAGCGCAAGTCGACGAAGCGTTGGGCCCACGACATAAAATCGCTCGTCAACATCCCGCGCAAGGTATCCACTCGCGAGGAGCTGAGCACACAATCGGTGGGTTGTCGCTTTCGGAAGACCCAGCTCTGCGACAAGATCTGCCAAAGTCATCGCACGGCTTGCCCCTGCGATGGCATGCAGCAGCCTCAAAGTTCGATCAGCCATAGCGCCGCCGAGTGAGGGCGACCCCGATGCAACGGCATCAACCGCAACCACGCTCCTGGCAGGGGCCGAAACCTTCCCGTTCAACTTCTTAGGTTTCGCGTTTCGAGCGATTCGTTGAGTTTCCATAACTTGGTCTTGTGAACTGAGGGAGCGGGCCATCCCGCCCATCGAGCGCCGATCCGAAGCCAATGAGTCGCAATCGTTCCATTTCAACGGATCAGGGTACGCCAATGTTGAATAAATGGTATCACGGTCCAATCCTCTACAAACGATTGCGCGGGTTTCATAGCAGATCAGCCATCAGTCTCGCGGCACGGTGGAGCGCCGGCAATTTGGCCACAGCATCAGTAGTCGTCATACGGGCCACAGGGCCATGAACAGATATGCCCCCCCAGACCTTTCCTTCGGCATCCAGAACTGGAACAGCAATTGCGACCAAGCCGGGAACAAACTCTTCACGATCCAGCGCATATCCGCACTCCGCTATGGCTGCACACTCACGGCGCAAAGCATCGCGCGAGACGATGGTGGCCGGCGTCAGCGCATCCATACTAGTTTGCTCCATCAATTTTTCACGCCTTCCTTGCGGCATAAGAGCCAAAAAAAGCTTGCCACTTGCCGTGCAATGCAACGGGACTTTTGCACCCGGTTCCAGAGTCAGGCGCCAAGGCCACGGCGCCTCCACGCGATCCAGATACAGCACACTTGCACCATCCAAGGTTGTGAAGTTTCCGCTCTCCCCGACTTCAGCAACGAGTTTCACCAAAACGCTCTGCCGCTTGGCCCGGATTTCTCGCCGATTGAGTGCATTCAGCGCCAAGCGCCGAAGCGCCGGGCCGCGAACATAGTGGCCGTGCCCCAAGTCTCGTGCAAGGTAGCCCTGTGCCACCAAGCCACTGCAGATTCGTTCAACGGCAACTTTTGACAACACGAGATGGCTGGAAAGTTCTACTGTTGTGGCCCCGCGCGTGGCACCTGCAATGACGCTCAAAAGCCGCAAGGTGTAATCGGCGGAAGTCGCGGCCGGCGTATGACTTCCATCTTGCGACAAGCCGCCATTCTCTATCTGATCATCAAGAGCCATAGATGTCTTGCAGGTTTGAAAGTTATTAGGTGCCCCACCACGGCGACCTAGGAGACGGATCGTCGTCCGCTTCGGAGCATGAATCCTCGACGGCCCATCGGATCGCGCAGGTCGCAGATGCGTGATAGACGAGGAGCAGCCAGTGCCAGGACGTCACCCTGAAGCCACCAAGCTGCCGCAACAGCACTTCCCACCGCTGTCTGAGATGTCGATGCATCGCAGGGCCCTCACATTTGGTTAAAAAGGCGCGCTCTTGAGCCTATACACCAAATCATAGTGGAACAATTTGTTCCATTCACTGTTGTTTACCCGAAGTCCCCTGCATTGAGTGCGCCATACATCACATAAAGAAATCACGGCAATGCTATTTTGTGAAGCTCACGCGGGTAAACCCTTAAAATGAAACATTGCGTTCCATTGTTCTGGCTTATAACATTCACAAAAAAGACAGATAGTCCCATTCTATTCAAACGAATGGGCAACAGGACACCAATGGAGACAACACGTGGCAACTGGCAATGCATCAGTCCCGGAATCACTTGAACAACGCCCCACTCGACAAGCATGGATCGTCGTAGCCCTGCTTTCCGCTTTCATGATGATCAACTTTGCCGACAAGGCAATCATTGGCCTAGCCGCAGTGCCGATCATCAATGAGCTAAATCTGACTCATGAAGAGTTCGGCCGTGTTGGCAGCTCGTTTTTCCTGCTGTTCTCCGTGTCTGCTGTCCTCGGTGGATTCATTGCCAATCGCGTGTCGAGCAAGGTAGTCATTGCTTCGATGGCCTTGCTTTGGGCCGTCGTCCAGCTCCCGATGCTTGGCGTGGTGACGCTGCCGATGCTAATCGCCAATCGGGTCATCCTCGGTGCGGGCGAAGGTCCGGCCTACCCAGTTGCGCTACACGCTGTGTACAAATGGTTTTCTGACAAGCAGCGGACTTTCCCTTCCGCGTTGGTTGGTATTGGCTCAGTTCTCGGCACGGGCATCTCTGCGCCGCTCCTGACGTGGATCATCGTCAGCTACGACTGGCACGTTGCCTTTGGCTTTCTAGGCGTGGTCGGCCTGGTCTGGCTCGTTTTTTGGCTTGTCTTCGGCAAGGAAGGCGCGGGGTGCACGACCCGTGCGGGAGGGGTTGGATGCAATGAACTTCCAAGAATCCCCTACCGCAAGCTTCTGACCTGTCGTACCGCAGTCGGCTCAATGCTTGGCTCGTTCTCTGCGTACTGGGCACTCACGCTAGCGGTAATTTGGCTTCCGGTGTTTCTGGTTAAGGGCGTTGGGTACTCAGCCACGCAGGCTGGCTGGATAGTGGCCCTACCCTCCGTGGCTCAGATATTTCTCGCGCCTTCCCTCGGCTTCGTTTCACAGCGCCTTCTGGCACGTGGATGGAGCAGTCGCGCTGCAAGAGGCCTGCTCGGCGGTAGCTGCGTCATGGTCTCGGGTCTCTCCATGATTGGACTTTCCCGCATCGATGGCGGCCTGCTGCAGATCCTGCTGATCATCGGGAGCTTCGCTACCGGCAGCGTCATGATCAACCTTGGCGCAGCCCTTATCGCAGAAATCAGCCCATCCACCCAACGAGGTGCAATGCTCGGCATCAACAACGCCGTCTATACGCTGGCCGGCATTGGCGCCCCGTGGGTCATGGGACACGCAGTGGATCTTGGCGTCGATACCTATGCGGGGTTTCGTTCCGGCTTCGCCTTCGCCGGCACATTGATTCTCCTGGGTGGCATCACAGCCATCCTCCTGATTCGCCCCAAGCAGGATATCGACAGATTTCAGCAAGGTGCCCAGCGGTCAGACGTCGTCGATCAAGGGCAACGATCGGTAGCTCGAATGGGGTAGCCGCCGACCGTCTCCCGTGGGGCCGTCCAGCACCCGGTCCACTTCCCCAGCAATCCATAGCCAGTTTCAGAACCAACCACACGAGGAATGAAAGTGAACTCTCAAGCCATCCGCATTCAGAACCATATCAATGGCGAGTGGGAAGACGAGGTCGGGGGACAGTATGTCCCGCTCCGCAATCCTTCCACCGGCCAGGTCATCGGCGAGGTGCCGATTTCCTCCCCCGAGACGTCCCGTCGTGCAGTTGCCGCGGCCGCTGCCGCGTTCCCCGCCTGGAAAGCAACGCCGCTGCCGAAGCGCATGAACTATATCCACCTCATGCATCAAGCGCTGAAGGACAATCTGGAACCCCTTGCCCAGGCGGTTGCCGTCGACCAGGGTAAGCACATCGCTGAAGCGCGGGGTGAGGTCGGCCGTGTCATCGAGATCGTTCAAATGGCGTGCGCAATTCCTGCGCTGATTCAAGGTGAGACGATCCAGGGCATTGCAAACAATATCAATGGCCGTGTGATCAAGGCTCCGATCGGCGTCTTCTGCGGCGTTGCCCCGTTCAACTTCCCGGCACTGGTTTTTGGCTGGTTTATTCCGTTCGCGATCGGTACCGGAAACACCTTCGTCTACAAGCCGTCCACCGAATCGCCGCTGTTCATGCAGAAGATGATGCAACTTCTCGTGGATATCGGACTCCCGAAGGGAGTGGTCAACGTGGTGCATGGTGAGCGCGAGACCGTCGAAGCCTGGTATGACGACGACAATGTCTCCGGCGTTTGCCTGGTGGGTTCGACCCCCACGGCCCAAGCCATTGCCGCCGGTTGTGGCCGAAATGGCAAGAAGACCATGCTGCTCGGTGGTGCCAAGAACTTCCTGCTCGCGATGGAAGACGCGCCGATGGACCTGCTCATCGAGAACGTGCTGATGTCGGGTTACGGCTCGGCGGGACAGCGCTGCCTGGCGGTGTCGAACATTGCCGTTGTGCCAGAGATCTACGACGAGTTCGTCGAACGTCTCGTGGCCGCATCGAAGGACGTCCGCGTGGGCGATGCGACCGACCCCGACGTCTTTATGGGTCCCGTAATTTCGGCCAAGGCCAAGGAACGCATTGAGCGCTATGTTGACATTGGCGTTGCCGAGGGCGCCACGCTGGCACTTGATGGCCGGAATCCGTCACTCTCCGCAGGCAACAAGGAAGGCTATTTCGTTGGTCCCACGATCTTCACGAACGTTACGCCGTGCATGCAGATCGCTCGTGAAGAGATCTTCGGGCCGGTACTGAGCGTCATTAAGATCGGTTGCATCGACTCGGCTCTCGACGCCATCCGCAAGCATAAGCTGGGCAATGGCGCCTGCATCTTCACGCAGAACACGTACTACACCGAGAAGTTCATCTCCGAAGCTGACGTCGGCATGGTTGGCGTGAACGTAGGAATCTGTGCTCCGCATCCGTACCTGCCCTTCGGCGGTATCAAGGGTTCCCTGGTCGGCAACAACAAGGTTCAGGGCAAGGACGCGATCGACTTTTTCACGCAGAACAAGGTCGCAACCGTGCGCGTCGTCGCGCCCGGAGCCAAGCCTGCCGCAGCGGGCAACGTCGGGAATGGTGCAGTTCGTAGCTGTGTGGCGAGCTAACCAGGCTGGTAAGTAGTAAGGAGGGGCGCTGCGTCTGCACCGCCCTTCTTTTCCATCCTCTTTACTATTATGCGTCGGCATATTTGACCGCACCGCGCCACGCGCTAGTCCAGCACCGGAACGGAATCAAGCATCGAGAAAGTGCTCCAACCCAACAACCGTAGGTTCAACTTCAAGCTGTCAGCGTCCCGGTCGACGCACGGCCTCGCGTTGATAAAAAACTACAGCAATCCATGAAGTTCAATTCCTCTGTCGCCCGCCTCGCCATTGCGCAAGCGCTTTCCGGCGCTAACTCTACGGTCGTCTACGCGACCGGTGCCATCATCGGAAACATGCTTTCCCCGCGCCCGGAACTGGCCACGCTACCCATTTCGCTGTTTGTCGTAGGCATGGCGTTGTCCACGCTGCCGGTCGGTGTGCTGGCGCGGCGGTTCGGTCGCTCCATCGCATTTCTTGCCGGCAACATTTGTGGCGTGCTGGTCGGCATCCTGGCAGCAATAGCACTTGTCAATGAGTCTTTCGCGCTCTACTGCGTTTCCATGCTGTTCGGGGGAGCTTACGCCGCAGTGGTGCTGACGTTTCGATTTGCGGCCGCCGAGTGTGTCAGTCCTGACGAAAAACCACGTGCCTTGTCGCTGGTACTGGCGGGCGGGGTGGCCGCAGGAGTGGTCGGTCCTCAGTTGGTAGCGGTAACGATGAATCTGTGGCCTCCTCATGCCTACGCAGTGACCTATCTGGGCTCGGCAGTCGTCGCGGTTCTCTCGGCGCTCGTGCTGCGTGGCATCAAGTTCCCTGCGCTTACCACGAAACAGCGCGCGAAGGCGGGGCGGTCAACACGCGAGATTCTGCGTCAACCACAATTTTTGGTTGCCATGCTCTGCGGTGTCGTGAGCTATATGATGATGAACTTCATGATGACATCTGCGCCGCTGGCGATGGAGCTGTGCGGAATTCCTCGCTTGGATTCGAACTACGGCATCGAGCTGCATGTGATCGCAATGTACGCGCCAAGCTTCTTCACTGGGCGTCTGATCGCCCGGTTCGGCTCGTCAGCCGTTGTCCTGACCGGGCTGGCCCTGACCGCACTGGCGGCTTTTGCCGGTATGAGCGGTTTAACCGTGAATCATTTCTGGATCGCGTTGGTGTTGCTTGGCGTGGGATGGAACTTCGGTTTCCTCGGCGCATCGGCTATGGTTCTGACCTGCCACACGCCTGAAGAGGGTCCACGCGTGCAATCGTTGAACGATTTTGTCGTGTTCGGCGCCATGGTCCTGGGCTCCTTTGTTTCTGGTAGCCTGCTTGCCACGTTTGGTTGGACAACGGTCACAACTCTGATCCTGCCTCCCGTCGTGGTTGCCGCGGCTGCGTTGCTGTGGCTTCAGTGGACGAGCGTCGAACCGTCCAAGCAGCACTGAGGCCCGCCAAGGGTCTGTTTACGGGCATCACGTGTGCCGGAGATAGGTGTTTGCATGTCTCCGACACACGTGGCAACGTGCCATGAGCAGTTGTTAGGGCTGACGCCTTTAACCATCTCCACAAAAGCGGCGACATAGGCAGGTTCCTCGTCACGCGGCGAATGCCGAAATTGATGCTCGTTTGGATGCCTCCCTTGCCAAATGCAGCGCTCGCAAAGGCATTCCAGTTCCAGCTTCGCTGGAGCGATTTTCGCATTCCTAGAAAAGCCAAGCCACTGTGCGGCTGCGCGGCCACCAAATCTGCTAAGAACGGCTGCGCCGCCACCGCTCGTAGGAAATATGCTGTCAACTGGTGCCTTGCCTGCGAGCGATTCGAGCGCTTCGGGATGCAAGGCGGCGCGCTGTTCTGAGGCGTATATTAGCACCAAGGGGGCTAGTCTCAATGGGTGTTTCAAGCTGATAGACAAAAAAATGCCACGGCCGGAGTGGTCGTGGCGAAGTCGAATGCTATGGGGCCGATTTCTCGGCAGGGGCAGAATCTCACGCCCGAGATACGAGAGCATCGCCCAAACGGGGGAAAGCCGCGTGGTACGTACAAAAAGAAAAGGCCACGCAGGGAAAGGGTGGCCTCAAAGGATCAGGAACGGGAGTAGCTCCCGCGCACGAATTATCGCCACGGCCAGTTGTCGATTGCACCCTCCGTAAGCAGTAACGGTAAGCTTCACCTTCGGACTGATCGCTGCGACGATCACGATTACGAAGCTGTTTATGACTTGGTCTAAGTGCCGCCTAAAGGTAGCTTCTTTCTATGCGCTACATCTCCCCCTCCCCCTCCGATCTACAACGGCTGAAGAACGAAATCGACCGCACAGGCGAGCAAATGGCCGAGCTTTTCGGCGTCGCGGGCGGCCAGCAGTGGCGTAAATACACTGGCGGTGCCCAGCCGCGCGAGATGGCGCCGCAGATGCTGTTCTTCGGCGCGGCGCGCCTGGTACTTTCGGATGACGAACTGCGACGCGTGCTCGGTCGCATGCGCGAAATTGGCGCGGAAATCGATCTGACCACCGCGCAGGTCGACTCGTAAACCAACGCTCTACTTCGCGGTCGGCGGGTCGTAGCTGCCCTCGCAGGTGGGCACTGCCCTTGAGGTATCGGCGTGGGCCCGCTTAAGTCCATCTGCCACCATTCCATTCGAATGATGTGGTTGTAGGCTCGGTCATCAAGGATCGACGCCGGTATAAGCAGTCTCTCGAAGTCCTCGATCAATCCGGGCTTTGTGCGTTCCCCCCATTCCGACAGCGCCTCTGGATGTTCCCCTTCCTTAACGCTTGATACTGTTCGGGTTGCCGGCTCAGCCAGACCTTAGTGATGCTCTGGGTTTCCCACCCTGAGTGTGCGTAGCCGCGCTGATCGCGGTGCCGCACTAAGGCCTCTGCTCTCCGCTCAGCCGCGCTTGCTGGGAACAAGTTCGCAGAGTTATCCTCTATTGCCCCTTGTCTTTAACTTGTCCACCTATGACGAAGACGTCTGAATACGTCGCCGAGTTAGCCGAGCGCGAAGGCGTAGAGTACTCAGCCACATTTGCGGACCAATGGGCGGAGGCCGCTGTCAATGTGTTGGGCGATGCGATCACGCGAAACGCTACGGATGATCTGCTAGTGGCCTTGGTGCGCGCCGGCAAGCTGTCGGCGCGCGAGATGGTTGCACTAGTCATGGCACATCATCGGGAACTGAGGCAACCGGCTTAGCGCCAGATCAAATGTCCCGCGTCTCCTCTTCCCGTAGCTGAATAACTGGCCGTCGCTTGCCGGTAGAGTAGAAACGTGGCGCGGTGACGCTAGGTCCAGGCATCGATATTTCCGCCCCTTTCGTTTGGCGGTGCCCTAGTAGCCAGGCCATGGCTCCGTTTCCACATCCCCTCATCGAACCGGACATGCAGATCTCCCGCATCCGGCTCTCGGACAAGACTTCACGCCTTCACACACGCCAAGCTGCCCCCCGCGCGCTCAGACGTACGAGCACGAAGTGCCCGTAGAGGTTAGCTTCCGCCCCTGCGTCGTCTGGTCTTGTGCTTGTTGCGCAGCCACCGGCGCAACCGCGTCGCGGCATAGCTATCGAGCGCTCGGTATGCACAGCTTGCCGACTGACAAATCGTCCGCTGAGGGGCGAAGCATGCTCCGTACAAATTCCTAGCCAGAGGTGGCAGACGAATCTCTTGGACAAAGTATCTCAATGAGTAGCGGCAGACCGGGGGGCGGCACACTCTGCTCGTTGCCCCGCGGGTAGCAGCAGCGGAACGGACAGGCCAGGGCATAAATCGCCCAGAAGTGGCCATACGTGCCGTAGCGCTGAAAGCGGTCACTCCACCCCTCGTCAGGATGTACGCTTCCCTCTTGTATTGGCGGAGAGAGCGGCGCTAAACTCTTTCTCGTCAGTCTCCTCTAGGAGCTGAAGTGGTGCCAGCACGAGCTACTCGGCTGGTTCCCGTGTATGCCTTCTACGGGCGAGCGGGGTTTCGAAGTTTCCGAAATCTTCCTGAACTCAGGATCGCTCATGCCCTCGACTCTCGCACGTCGGCGCTCCCGCGCCTTTCAATTGCAATCCGGCCATTGCTTCTATTGCCGCTGCCCCATGTGGGAGCAATCAATGGAAGTTTTCGCTGCAACCTTCCATCTCTCCACTCGACAGGCTCGACACCTTCGATGTACCGCTGAGCATCTGCATGCTCGAGTCGATGGCGGCGGTGACTCGCAAAGCAATATTGTGGCCGCCTGCCAGTTCTGTAACGTCCAGCGTCACCGTCGAAGTGCCGCGCTGGACGCAGCACGTCACAAAAGACACGTTGACCGCCTCATGGCACGGAAACGGTGGCATGCATCCTGGGTCTTCGAGAAGTTGATGCAGCCAGACGGATCTATTAAGCCGTCTCCCAAGGCGCCTGCCCGATGCCCCGGAGGAGGTCATACTGAGCTGGGATGAGCCACTGCATTGGCTATGGCAATGCCCGCGAAGCGCTACGTGGCAATCGAGAGTTGACCGCTGCGTGATGGGCAATTGGGCTCTTCCCGGCCAGTAGCCGACGGTCGGGCGGTTTGCTACGGCAGTCCGTAGTTGTACCGGCAATGGTCATCCGGTTGAACTGCCCTGAAAACTCTGATGGCTAGAAAGCGGCACATGGTTCCGTGCGACCAATTTCGTATGGCACCGTTCGGCTCCTCTGCCAACACTGCACCTTCCCACGTGCGTCACGAATCGTTGCGGGACGTACACACCCCTCTTCGATCCTATCAACGGTCGTTCGATACATGAGATATAAAGACCGTTTAGTGTCGGCGACCTCTTTCCGGCTCGATACAGGCCGACGGTGATGAACCACTGCAGGAGCCGGAACGGCGATCTGAATGACGAGGTTTTCAGTGGCAGCCGTGACCCGCAAATGAGAATACGATATGTCGCGCGCGCCGGCGTAAAAAGAGAGTGCAATGAAAGTCTTCAGTTCTAAAACCAACGGGCAGTGGCTCGCACAGTTGCCACCACCTGCTCCTGCCGCTGCTGCCGCAGTGGCTCTCGCAGCGCCCGCGCTGGAAGACCCAGCTACCTCCGAAGCGAAGCGCGCCCTCTCGGACATACTCCGCTGCACCAACTTTGTGGTGCTTTCCGGTCTGGGTACATCCCTGTGCGTACATCCGGCCGTCCAGGGAGGTGCCAAAGCGCCGACCATGCGAGATCTCTGGCAACAGGTCGAAGCAGCCCAAAACACTCCGGTGCCACCAGGTGCGGTACCGAAACCCACATTTCAGGGGATTTTGCAGCTAGTTGGGCATCCGCAGGACAAAACTGACATTGAAGCTCTGCTGTCAAGGTGTCGCCTGGCTGAGTCTTTCCTTGCTGGGGCACAGAAAACCGACGTTGAGGACTTTATCGCCAGAGCGGAGGGTGTCATCGTCCAGGCAACGAATTTTCTTTCGGTTAGCCACCCACTCCCCGTTCATACCGAGTTCCTTCGGCGCGCCGCCCGACGTTCGCAGCGCAAATCCCGGACGAAGGTGTTCACCACTAACTACGACCGCTGCTACGAAGAGGCGGGGCGCCAAGGCCGCTACGTCGTGGTAGATGGTTTCTCCCATACGGTCCCACCCACGTTCGACGCCATTCATTTCACGTACGAGACCGTGCGCCGTGTGAACGACACGGAGGCTCTCGAGCCAATCCCCAACGCATTCCACCTGTACAAGCTCCATGGGTCGGTCGACTGGCAACGTCAGGATTCCGGCGAAATCACCAAATGGACGCAAGGCGGAAAGCCTGTACTGATTTACCCGCGCAATTCAAAATACGAGTTGGCGTTCGAACAGCCTTATCTGGAGATGATCAGCGCGTTCCAGTCCGCCATGCGTGAGCCCGACACAGGCCTTCTGGTGGTCGGTTTCGGATTCAACGATAACCACCTTGCTGAACCTATCATGTCGGCGATCCGCTCGAACCTGTCGCTGAAAGTGGTCGTGGTGAGCCCCGGACTTACTCCGTGGAATAACGGTCCTGGACAACAAGGGCCCGGAGAATGCGTCACGAACAGGTATCTCGCTTGCCTGCGAGACCTGGCCAATGCTGGCGACGCTCGCATCAGTCTGCTTAACTGTGGCTTCGAGCAGATGGTTCCGCTTGTCCCCGACCTTGCCGCGGAGACGGACCTGGAGCGGCATGTGGCAAGACTGCGCAGCGTCGGTGCAGCATGAGTGGCCTTGTTGTCTCCCCCTTCGACGGTCAGCGCTACATCGGGTCCGTCTGTTCGGTTCGACCTGCTACTGTCGAGATCAACCTGCCCCTCGCATCCTTTCCGAACGGCACGCACGTCGCTGGATATCTGCTGCAGCGCGGTCAGGTTGGTGAATTCGTCGTAATCGAAGGTGAAGAGCATGCGGTGCTTGGACGGCTGATCGAAACTCGGCTCCCAGAGCGTGAGCGTTTGACGGTCGAGCCGACGTACGAAGGCGACGGTCGTCCAAATCCGGTAGGAATCGTCCAGCTTCTAACCGCAATCGACCTAACCAATGGCTTCGCCCTTCGGGGCGTACCGCTTGCACCGCGAATAGGTCAGCACGTATTCTCCGCTCACCCGCTTGTCATTAAACAAGTCGTCGAATCGGGCCGGACGCCGGAAGACCGAAGAATCCGGCTCGCCAGCTTTCCACACGCGCGCGATACGATGGTCTCGCTTTCACCTAGTCATCTACTTGGAAGGCATTGTGCAATCCTTGGTGCTACGGGCGGTGGAAAAAGCTGGACATTAGCCCTTCTGGTTGAAGAGGTTGTTCGACTGCGCGGCAAAGCGATTCTCTTTGATGCCACCGGCGAGTTCAATACTCAGGACGCACCAGGGGTAACTCACGTCTATCTTGGTGGACGACGAACCGCTGCGGCAGACCCACGACGCTTCCTGAGCTTCCCATACTGGCAGCTCACCGAGTCAGACCTCTTTGTTCTTCTCCGCCCAAGCCCTGGCGTGCAAGCTCCGAAGCTCAAAGAAGCGCTCCGCAGCCTGAAAGTCGCCCATCTGGTTCCCGCGTTAGCGCATGACGGTCGAATTCAGAAATCTGGGCAGCCGAGGCAACCCTTCGAAGCCGCGTGCGTTCGGCACGCGCTCGAATTAAATCGCCCCGGCACTTACTTCGACATTAGCCTGCTATCGGACCAGATATGGGAGGAGTGTGTCTATCCCAATGGTTTTGGCAACGCTGCAGGCAACTGGGGGGCAGCTACGCAAAACGAGCAGTCTGCTTGTGTAACCTTGCTCTCGCGAATCGAAAGCGAACTCGCGTCTCCCAACCTTGAGTGCCTGTTTGCGCCAGCCGGCCTCGAATCGCTTCCGAACGTCATCAATGAATTTCTGGCTGACGTGAACCAACGAGTTCTTCGCATCAGCCTCGAATTTCTGTCATTTGAGCACAATGCACGTGAGGTCGTCGCGAACGCAGTCGGGCGCTACTTATTGGCTCTTGCTCGCGAAGGGCACTTCCTGCAAATGCCAACAGTATTGATGCTCGACGAAGCCCATCAATTTCTCGACAAATCCGTCGGCGACGAATTCTCCCGAACCGACTTGGACGCATTCGGGTTGATTGCGAAAGAGGGACGCAAGTATTCGTTAACTTGCGTGCTATCGACGCAACGGCCGCGAGACATTCCAGAGGACGTGCTAAGTCAGATGGGTATGTTTATCGTCCACCGACTCATTAACGAGCGGGATCGGACGGTTGTGGAAAAGGCTTGCGGTGATTTGGACGCTTCCGCCGCCTCATTCCTGCCGACACTGGGTCAGGGCGAAGCGATGGTGGTCGGGGTTAGCTCACCGATGCCACTCCCCGTCTCAATTTGCAGGCCACGCCGACCGCCTTCGTCGCAATCCGCAAACTATGAAGCTCTGTGGGGCTGACTTTCCAGCATAACCTGGTGGTGAGTTCGCTTATTCGGGAGGGCTAGCCATACCAACATGTGCGGATGACCGTTGTATCTTGAAAGCCGTTGTTTCAGCTATGGGGAACCGAAGGGCAGTTATGGGTCGGTCAGAGAGGGTCGCGGATCACCACTGCACCCACCATATCTGGTAGCTATCAGC
>NZ_SCMX01000021.1 GCF_005503625.1 Cupriavidus sp. 2SB
TTGGCGAGGGACGCATGCTGATTTACGGGGCGGGTGAGGCGGGCGTGCAAACCGCGTCCGCACTGGCCGTGTCGAGGCAGTTTGTATTGTTCGGCTTCATCGATGATGACCGTGCGAAGATTGGCGGGACGATCAATGGCCTGGACATCATGGGCCCCGAGGATGTGGAGAGTGCGGTGGAGCGGATGGGCATCACCGACATCCTGCTGGCTATTCCGTCGATGGATCGTGGCGGGCGCAACGCGATCATCGGACGCCTGCGCGATTTGCCAGTGCATGTCCGTACGCTGCCCGGCATGGCCGATCTGGCATCCGGACGGACTACGGTGCATGATTTCCAGGAACTCGATGTCGAGGATCTGCTGGGCCGGGCACCCGTCGCGCCAAATCCGCATCTGCTGGCCCGCAATCTCGCTGGCAAGGTGGTGCTCGTCACGGGCGCAGGCGGCAGCATCGGCAGCGAATTGTGTCGTCAGATCGTGCTGGAGCGTCCGTGCCAGTTGGTGCTGGTGGAACACAATGAATTCGGGCTGTACGCGATTCATCACGAACTCGTCACACTGTGTGCGGACCATGGGCTGGAAGTGGAACTGTTGCCGCTACTCGCCAGCGTCGGCAACCATGGGCGCATGCGTGAGATTTGCGAGCTGTATCGGCCAGCCACCGTTTATCATGCGGCAGCCTACAAGCACGTACCGCTCGTGGAGTGCAATCCGTCGGAAGGCGTGATGAACAACGTCTTCGGCACGCTGACTGCCGCACGGGTGGCCATGGAGACGGGGGTGTCCCTGTTCGTCCTAGTGTCTACAGACAAGGCGGTACGCCCTACCAATGTAATGGGAGCCACCAAGCGCGTTGCGGAAATGGTGCTCCAGGCAATGTCGGACAGTCCGGTCGTGGCGTTTCCGATACCGGGGGAGGCAAGCGAGCAGGAAGTGTCGAACCAGACGCTGTTCGCCATGGTGCGTTTCGGCAATGTGCTGGGGAGCAGCGGCAGCGTAGTTCCGCTGTTCCGCAAACAGATCCGTCTGGGAGGCCCGGTCACGGTGACGCACAAGGAAGTCACGCGTTATTTCATGACGATTCCGGAGGCTGCCCAACTCGTGCTGCAGGCCGGCGCGATGGCGCACGGCGGCGATGTCTTCGTGCTGGACATGGGGTCACCTGTCAAGATCGTGGACCTGGCGCGCCGCATGGTAAAGCTGTCCGGCCTTACCGTTCGGGACGAGTCCAATCCGGACGGCGATATCGAAATCAGCGTGACGGGTTTGCGCCCGGGCGAAAAGCTCTACGAGGAACTGCTGATCGGCAATAGTCCGGGCGGTACGGAGCACGAGCGGATCATGAAGGCGCACGAGGATTTTGTACCTTGGGCGAAGCTGATGCCGATACTGGCCGAGATGCGCCAGGCGGCGCTGGACAACAATCAGGAAAAAATGAAAAGCCTGCTGCGCACCCTTGTGCAGGGCTACGCTCCGGAGCTTGCAGGTGTGCCGGCCAACGTAGTACCCATCGAGTCCCGCAAGGCGGGGCGCGTGTAAGCAGGTAATGGGTCGACAGTATTAGTGGAGAGCAGGCATGCAGGTGAGCAAGAAGCTGATCGCGGTGTTGGTGACGACGGCGGTTGGAGCCGCCATCGGCGCCGCATTGGGCTATGGGCCGTTGATCAAGTACAAGTCGGTGGGTGTCATTCACGTGGAGATGACTACCGGCGAATACAAGCGGATCGCCGAGCTGGCGAGTGACGCCGAGACGCTGCGCGAATTCGCCTCGGTGGTGCCCCCGAAAGATGTGACAGGCTACGATCGGGAAAAGCTGGTGCGATCGGTGGTCACCAGCGATTGGCAGACGCCGGTGCCGAAGATCAGCAAGATCGATTCGCGTGAACTGCCCGATCTGATTATCCAGATGGAGCAGGAGCGTTCGCGACAGCGCCAGCGACAGCGAGACAATCCCGATCAGGAACAGGAAGATAAGATTGTAGTCCCGACCTCCTACCTCGGTGTTCGACTTGCCGCGTTGGGTCCGACTCCGACGGAAGCCGCTGCCATTGCAAACTGGCTGGGCAGCTATTTTAAGGATATCGCCACGCGAGAGGCTGTGCGTGACCAAGTGTATCGTTGGTCGGCTCAGAGCCAGGAGTTTTCCGAGCGGGCCGCCGAGCGCGCACTGCAATTCGAATTTGCGATCGAACAGGCGAAGGTGCGTGCCGCTGCGCTGAAGCGAGTGGTTGCCGAGTATCCGGAAGCCGCGCGCCGTGAAGGGTCACAGGTCGTACAGTTGCGACGCGAGAATGAGAAGTTCATTTCTCCGCTTGCACAACTGGTGGGTGCTGAGTCGGAGATCATCGACTATCAGGCCAAACTCAAGGCCCTGGATCGGGAGCAGCAGCAGCAGGCGTTCTTCCGGACGATGTTGAGTGACGTGCAGAGTTCCATTGCTTCGGCGGCCAGTGGCGCCGATAGCGTCGTCAAGCTGTCGGCAGTGCTTGCTGCCCATGCGAAGAACGCGAAGACCGACGCCGAGCGTGAGAAAGCCGCAGCGCTCTCTGCGGATATTTCGCATATCGTGGCGCGCTTCCAGTCGCAGGCACAGTTCCTCGCAAAGCCTTCGATCCCCGGGCGTCCGGAAATGCCGACGCCGCCTCTGGTTTCGTTCGCCTTCGCGGTCTTATTCGGCCTGGTCGGCGCTGCATTCTTCTGGCGCAGAGAAGTCGTTCGATTTATCTCGTCTGGAAGTTTCCGGAAAGACTGACGCATGGTGACCGCATTGCATGCATGCGTGCGGTCACTCTCATAGCTCAAGCAGTGAAAGCCACGATTCGCGAATCCGTTCCAGCGTGAAGGCCGCGGCCGTCTGATGCGCTTTTGCCGACAAGTTCTGCCGCAACGGCTGCGCGTCGGGGCTGGAGAGTTTGATTAGCGCCGTGGCCAGGGCTGTGGTGTCTTCCACGGGCACCACCCAGGAATTTTCCTGATCGCACAGCAGCACTTTCGGCCCGGTTTCACAGTTGGTTGAAATGACGGGCAGGCCGTAGGCCATGGCCTCGATCAACACCAGTCCGAATCCCTCGTATCTAGAGCTCAGGCAGAAAAGCGATGCGGCCTCGTACTCGCGGGGCATGTCATCCGTGGTGCCGGGGAAGATCACCGAACCGTCGGTGATGCCGAGTTCTGCAGCAAGCGCTTCAAGAGCGTGCCGACATTCTCCTTCGCCAACGATCCGCAACTGCCACCCGGGCATGGAACGGCGGGCACTCGCCCATGCGCGCAACAGGACATCGAAGCCTTTGGACGAAGTCAGCCGTCCAACTGCCAGTACAATGCGGCTGTCACCCCCGGGGTCCGGCAACCGAGGGGGCGGCAGCGGAAAAGGCAACGGATTCGGTATGGCCACGAGACTCGCGCGAATCCGGCCGAGGCCGGCTTGCCAGAGCGCCTTGTCCCGTTCGGTGAGCACCACGACTGCCTGCGCCGACATGCCTGCCAGGCGGCGCGCAAATCGTCGTGCCGGCTTGCCAAGATCCTCATTGAAATGACAGTGCTCCCACGCAATCCTCCGCACGTTCAGTCCGAGCGTTGCGGGTAACGTGAACAGTGTCAGCATGGTGTCTACCTCTACCAGAACATCGACGTCGAGCTGCCGAAGAAATCGTCGAATCTGCGTGACGGTGGTCAGGTAGTGTCGCTTGAACGATGGTCGGATATCGAACACGGAGTGATGCACGATATCGGGATGCAATGGAAACACGCTCGCTCGGTCCCACAGGCTCAGTATCAGCACGCGATACCCCCGTTCCGCCAGCGCATTCGCAATGACTGCCGTCATGCGCTCAGCACCGGCGAAGGCGTTCAGCGTGCCGGTCAGGAAGCAGACGGTAGGGTGGCCGGATGCTTTCATGCCGATGCCATTTCACGAGCGGGGCGGTAGCGCCACCAGAATGCCGCACCGAATATCACTGCTACGGCGTTGCCGAGTGCATAGCCGGCGATGGCGCCCCAGCTTCCCATGCGCGGGATCATCATCAGGTCCCATGCGAGGATTGTTGCCAGCACGAGCGCCCACTTGATGGCTACCCAGCGAGGCTTGCGCAAATGCACGAACAGCAGGGTCAGTGCCACATCCGCAAAGACAAGCGCGGACGCCAATGCCGCGACGCGCAGCAACCCCACCGTGGCGCCAAAGGCATGTCCGTACAGCAGCGTAACGATCCACGGTGCGCAAGCGGCGATGGCGAGTCCGCCGGCCAAGCCCAGTCCGCCCAACGCCAATGCGATGCGTCCGATGTTTGCGTGCGCATCGTCCAACCGCTGCTGCGCATAGACATAGCTCGGCGCGATACCCGCCGCGAGAATCGTTGCCAGCATCGTGAAGTTGTCGAGAATCTGCATGCATGCCGCGTAGGCGCCGAACTCGGCGGCGGGTACGGCGGGCTGCAGGATCAATTGGTCCACGCGTCGCGCGCCCATCATGACGATAAAGCTAACCCAGAATAGTGCGCCGGCGCCGAATAGTTGCCTTGCCAGTTGCGGCTCCCATTGGGCGGCGGTGGCGGGTGTCTGCCGGAGATAGTAGCCGGCGAGCAGCGCGGCGAGCACGACCGCTTCCACCGCGAATGCCACCGCGTAGCCGTCTGCGGCTGTGACGTGCATGGCGAACAATGTGCCCACGAGCACCGCCTTGATGGCCAACGCGCCTAGGCTGAACAGAGTGCCGGGCCGATTGTTCGTATGGGCCTGCATCCAGGCGGTGAACACGCCGAAGGGCTCGCGCAGAAGGACGGCGATGCCAAGCCACAGAGCAACATGCCAGCTCTCCGCCACAGGCCCGGTGACCGCGAGGTATGCGCACATCAACATGTAGCCCGCGATGCCACCGGCAAGCCGCAGCACGAATGCGTGCCACAACAGCTGATGCTGCGCAGCGGGGGCGGGTGATGCCACAAGGCGGGGGACGATCACTTCGGCACTGCAGACGAGTGCAAACGATGCGGCAACCAGCACGATCGATTGCGCGTACTGGAAGTGCGCGAAGCCTTCCGGCCCCAGGGCTCGCGCAAGCATGGCCACGACGCCGATACCGACGCTCACCTGCAGGCCGCGCTCGGCCAGCATCCAGAGCAGATTGCCTGCCACGCGCTGGCGCATCAGGCGGTCTCCGTTGCCGGCACTACGGCACCCGAAGGCAGCCGCGCGTAAAGTGCCAGCCAGCGTTGTGCAACCGTGTCGATCGAGAACGTTAAAAGAACGCGGTCCCGGCGCGCGGCTTGCTCGGCATGTGTGCCGCGGCCGTCGCGTAGCGTCTTCGCCAAGGACATGGCCAGCGCTCGTACGTCGCCACGCGGCACCACGGTTCCGAGTTCGCCGACGACTTCGGCTACGCCGGGTGCGTTTGTCGAAACGACAGGGCATCCGCAGGCCAGCGCCTCCACGAGCACCATGGGCAGCCCCTCGACGTTGGATGACAGCGCGAAGGCGTCAGCAGCGTTGAGCAGCGCGGAGATGTCATCGCGCCGCCCCAGCAGGGTCACGCTCGACGCGAGACCGAGCGATGTCACCAGTTCGGATAGCGGCTGCCGCAGCGCGCCGTCGCCGGCGATGAACAGTCTGGCGCGGACAGCGGGATCGATCTGCGCAAACGCGCGGATCAACGTCTCCTGCGACTTCTCCGGCGCCAGCCGGCCAACATTGAGAAGGAGGCGGGTGTTGCCATCGATGCCGAGTTGTGCGCGTGTCGCGTGCCGCAGCGCCGGGTCCGGTTGGAAATGATAGGTGTCGATGCCATTGGGCATCACGACGATGCGCTGCGCGGGCACGGCGCCTGTCGCGATCATGCCCTGACGGCCATCGCTGCTGACATGGGTCGTCAGGCGGGTCCAGCGATCTGTGGCGCGGTACGCCAACATGCGCAGGCGGCCGCCCTCCCGGAAGCTGTGTCCGGTGCAGACCAGTGGCGGACATCGCGTGATGCGGGTCAGCGCACGGGCGAACAGATTTGCATGCACCATGTGGGCGTGCATGACATCGGGCCGCCAGTTGTGGATCAGCGCACGTGCCTGACCCAGGGCCCGGACCATGCCGGCCGGCGTCTTGCGCATGTTGAGTTCCACGACATGCGCATCGACTGGTGGCTCGATCTCACGTCCCGGAGACAAGCTGAGAATGGCAACAGTATGGCCGAGCCGCAGGAACTCGCGGGCCAGCGCCACGACCTGATGCTCGGCGCCACCCACTTTCAATCCGGTGACAACCAGGAGGATGCGCATGGGTGAGTTTGACGAGTGCGGAACGGCTGCCATCAACGCGCGCCGTAGCCGGTCAGCAACGTCCGTACGGTCTTCACTGCGATCAGCAGATCGAGCGCGAACGAGCAATGCTTGACGTAGTACAGGTCATAGCTGAGCTTGGTGACCGTTTCTTCATGCGTGCCGACGTAGCCTTGCTGGACCTGCGCCCAACCAGACAGGCCGGGGCGGACCAGGTGCCGATAGGGGTAGTAGGAAATCGACTCGGTGAACGATTCCACCAACGGTACTTGCTCGGGACGCGGGCCAATGAAGCTCATGTCGCCAACCAGCACGTTCCATAGTTGCGGAATTTCGTCTAGTCGGTACTTGCGGATGACGCGGCCTACACGGGTCACGCGTGGATCCTGCCGTGCGGCGAACTGGGCTGGTCCATGCTTGTCCACGCCCATGCTGCGGAACTTCAGCATGGTGAACGGCTTGCCAAACAGGCCAGTGCGGCGTTGGCGGAACAGTGCGCCGCCATGGCTCTCCATACTTACGGCCACTGCCACCGCAAGGCCCACTGGCACGGCCATCGGCGCAAGCAGCAGGACGGCTACGATGTCGATCAGCCGTTTGACGTTGTCGAACAGGTAATGGTCGGCGTAGTCGTCGAAGAAGTTCTCGTCGATATGGTCCAGCCCAACGCGGCCCGTCAGCATCTCGCCGATCCGCTCCACGGAATACATCCGAAGATGACCCAGGCGATATTCGGTGAGCAGCCGTGTACGCGCGGGATCGGCGGTCATGCCGCGCTCCACCAGGATGCCGTCGCAGTGCATCGCATCCTCGATCGAGCCGATCTGTTCGAAGCGAGTCTTGGTGGGCGGTGTGGCACCGGGCATTGCGATGATGCGATTCAGGTGCTGCAGGGTTTCAGGATCGAGGTAGCCGAACACTGGCACATATTGCTGAACGAAACGGCGATAGCCGAACCAGATCCACGCCAGTGTGGTGAGGTATCCCACCAGCACGGCTCCGCGTGAATACTCGATGTGAAAACCCGCGTAGACGATCAGCAGCACCGCAAAGGGCAGGCTGGTGGCCATGCCAACGATGCTGGTGCCTTCCATGGACGGAAGATGAAGCGCGCGATGCAACAGCAGGAAGGCCGCGAGGTAAGGCAGGATCGACCACAGCAGTGTACGCGGGAACACATATGTGACAAGGCCTGCCTGATGCGCGGCTTCGGACAAGGCCGCGTTGATGCCGAACAGCACCAGCCCAATGGCAGCCCAGCCCAGCATGCGGCTGGCGCGCCGGATCGTCTCCGAGCGCGCAGGGGTGCCTGAACCATGGCGCCGCAAGGATCTGCCGTGCAGGGTATTCATGATGCGGAAACGCGAGGATCGGCACGGCGGATTCCCGCCAGCACGTGTTGATAGACGGCCCAGGTCGCGTCAGCCATGCGCTCCAGGCCATACGCTTGTTCCCACCTGCGCCGGCTGGCCTCACCCGCGACGGCGCGTGCCGACGCATTGCCGGCTGTCTGGAGAATCGCGTCGGCAAAGCCGCGCCGATCGTTGCCCTTCACAAGCACCCCGCACAACCCGTCGCCAACCTGTTCGCGAATACCCGGAAGGTCGCTGGCGATGACAGGGAGACCGGCGCGCATGGCTTCCAGGATCGAAATGGGAAATCCCTCGTGGTCGGAAGCCAACAGGAAAAGCTGCGCACTGGCGAGCAGGGCGGGGATGTTGTCGACGCCGCCCGCAAAACGCACACGCCCCGGCGCCAGTTGGCTGGCGAGTCGCTCAAGGCTGGCGCGCTGCGGTCCATCGCCAGCGATTACCAGTTCGCAGTCGGGCAATTGCGCCGCGGCAAATGCTTCGATCAGGATGTCGGGTCGCTTCGGAGATGCCAATCGCATGACGGTCACCATACGGCGAAGCGGATCGGCCGGATGCGCGCGTTCCGCCACATCGGCAATGCCATTGGGGATCACGCTGATGCGGTCTTCGCGGATCGGCAACCGGTTTGCCATGGCCCGTTCCGCCTCCGCCACGCAGATGAAGTGGCTGGTCAGGGGCGCAAGCAGCCATTCGGCAACGTGCGCGATGGTGCGCTGCTTCCATGGTGCAGCGGGCTTGAAGGCGAAGCCGTGCACCGTATAGACGACGGGTATGCCGAGGAGCCTGCCGGCGATGCGTCCCAGGGCGCTGGCCTTGGCGCTGTGCGTATGCATGAGGTCCGGGGCTGCATCGCGCAGCGCACGCACGAGTTCCCGCAGGGCAGCAACGGCCTTGACCGGCGACAGCGCATTGTCCATGGTCGCCAGCCGGATGGCAGGAATGCCCAACTCGCCAGCCAGATCGAAAAGGGGGCCGTCACCGCCCGCCAGCAGCGTGATATCGGCCTGCCCGCGCAGGGCGCGCAGCAGGTCGGCAACATGGCTCTGGGCGCCGCCAGTCTCGGAATTGGTGATCAGACAGGCGATGCGTGGCCGTTCAGTCGGCGCAATCAAGGGCAAGGGTGGAGGTCTCTGACAGGGGGCATGCGCGGCCGATGCGACGTTCGCCTTCAGCCGCCACGTGACTGGATCGGTTGTTCCGAAGTTGTCCGAAGAAACGTGCGCAGGCGGACCGAAAACCGCTTGAATGGGACGAAAAATTCCTCCAGTAGGGCGGCTGACGGCGATTATAGCGCCTGCGCCACGCGCAATCCGGCACAATACGGTTTTTTGGCGCCCTGCCCGCGCCCCGTCCCGTATTTTTCTTGCTGCGGACGGTATCGCACGATGAACTCTGTCCTCGGGAAGCCACAATGCAAATTGAACCCTCGATCTTCAAGGCCTATGACATTCGCGGCATTGTCGGCAAGACGCTGACGCCGGAAGTGGCCCGTTTCATTGGCCTGTCATTTGGCTCGGCCGCCGTAGAACTTGGCGAAAAGGCCGTCGTGGTCGGCCGCGATGGCCGGCTGTCCGGCCCCGACCTGCTGGGCGGACTGGTGGAGGGCCTGCGGGCCGCCGGGCTGGACGTGATCGATGTTGGCATGGTTGCCACGCCGATGGTGTATTTCGGCACCAACATCGAGCTCGATGGCCGTCGCGCCACATCGGGGATCATGGTCACCGGTAGCCACAATCCACCCGACTACAACGGTTTCAAGATGGTGCTTGGTGGCAAGGCCATCTATGGCGACCAGATCCAGGCACTGCGCCAGCGCATCGAGGCCGGCAATTTCACGAAGGGTGGCGGCAGCTACAAGCTCGTCGATATCCGCCAGCAGTATCTCGACCGTATCCTCGGCGACATCAAGCTGGCCCGTCCCATGAAGATCGCCCTCGATGCCGGTAACGGCGTGGCGGGTGCCTTCGTGGGCGACCTGTTCCGGGGTCTCGGTTGCGAGGTGGTGGAGTTGTTCTGCGATGTCGATGGTCATTTCCCGAACCACCATCCGGACCCGGCGCATGTGGAGAATCTGCAGGATTTGATGCAGAGCCTGCGCGAGACTGACTGCGAGCTTGGGCTGGCCTTCGATGGCGATGGCGACCGGCTGGGCGTGGTGACCAAGGATGGCCAGGTCATTTTCCCCGATCGTCAGTTGATGCTGTTCGCCGAGGAGATCCTTTCTCGCAATCCCGGTCAGCAGGTCATCTACGACGTGAAATGCACGGGCAAGCTGGCACCGTGGATTCGCGAGCATGGCGGCGAGCCGCTGATGTGGAAGACGGGCCATTCGCTGGTCAAGGCCAAGCTCAAGGAAACTGGCGCGCCAATCGCCGGCGAGATGAGCGGCCACGTGTTCTTCAAGGACCGCTGGTACGGTTTCGATGATGGCCTGTACACGGGCGCGCGCCTGCTGGAAATTCTCTCGCGCCACGCCGATCCGAGCGCTGTGCTCAATGCGCTGCCGAACTCGAACTGCACGCCTGAGTTGCAATTGAAGGTGGCCGAGGGCGAGGCGTTCACGCTGCTCGACAAGATCCGCGCCAATGCCAAGTTCGACGGTGCGAAGGAAGTCATCACCATCGATGGCGTGCGCGTGGAATATCCCGATGGCTTCGGCCTGGCCCGACCCTCCAACACAACGCCCGTGGTGGTTATGCGCTTCGAGGCGGACAACGATGCCGCGCTGGCCCGTATCCAGGCCGAATTCAAGCGCGTAATCCTTGCAGAAAAACCGGATGCAAAGCTCCCGTTCTGAGTCCGTGGGACAGACTTCGGTGACGTCGCCGGCGCCAGTGGCGCCGGTTTCGTCATTTGCCTTGCCCGCACGGCCGCGCATCCTGATCGTCAAGGTCTCGTCGCTGGGCGATGTCGTGCACAACATGCCGCTCGTGCATGACCTGCGCGCACGCTGGCCCGAGGCCGAGATCGACTGGGTGGTGGAAGAGGGCTACGTCGATCTCGTGAAGCTGTTGCCCGAAGTGCGCCGCGTGATTCCGTTCGCGCTGCGCCGCTGGCGCAAGGGTTTCTGGAAGGGTGAGACCTGGGCGGAAGTTGGTGCGATGCGCGCGGCCATTCGCGAACACGCTTATGACGCCGTGCTCGAAACCCAGGGTTTGCTGAAGACCGCCATCGTTGCGCGCAGTGCGTCGCGCACGCGTAGCGCGCCGATCGTCGGTTTGGGCAATGCGACGCAAGGCTCCGGTTACGAGCCTGCCGCGCGGCTGTTCTATACCGCCCCGGTCAAGGTTCCGCGCCAGACGCATTCCGTGCAGCGCTCGCGTTTGCTCGGCGCGGCCCTGACCGGTGCCACGCCCGCCGAACCGCCCGCGTTCTTCGGACCATCGGCGCAAACGCTGCATGTCGATGATCCGCTGTGGGCCGATCTGCCTGCGCGATTCGCGGTCTGCTTTCATGCCACGGCGGGCGCGAAGAAGCGCTGGCCCGTCGCGCATTGGCATGACCTCGGCAAAAAGCTTCACGCCGAAGGACTGACCGTGCTGCTGCCGTGGGGCAGCGAATCGGAGCGGCGCGATGCCGAGGCACTGGCCGCAGGCATGCCCGGCGCGCAGGTGCTGCCGCGTTTCTCGGTGATGCAGGGATTCGGGCTGATCAATCGGGCCGAGGTCGTAATCGGCGTGGATACGGGTCTCGTGCATATCGCGGCTGCGCTCTGCCGGCCGACCGTCGAAATCTACACCGCCACCTGGCGATGGAAGACCGAAGGCTACTGGTCCGACCGCATTGCCAATGTGGGCGACGACGGTCAGGTGCCGTCAGTCGATGATGTCTACGCCGCTGCGCGGCGCGTGCGCGGAGCGAGTGTTTGATGTTGCGCTGGATTTATACATTGCTGTGGCTGGTCATCCTGCCCGTGGCGCTGCTGCGTCTGGTCTGGCGCTCGCGCAAGGAACCCGGTTACGTGCATCACGTGGGCGAGCGGCTGGGGCAGTACGAAGGCATCCCTGCTGCAGGACCGTGGCTCTGGGTGCATGCGGTATCCGTCGGCGAGACGCGCGCCGCGCAACCGCTGATCGATTCGCTGCTGGCCGCCTATCCGGGCCACCGTCTGCTGCTCACACACATGACGCCGACGGGCCGCCAGACCGGCGCGCAACTCTATGGCGACAATCCACGCGTGCAGCAGTGCTACCTGCCTTATGACATGCCGTGGCTGGTGCGCCGTTTCCTGTCCTACTTCCGGCCCGAAGCGGGGATGATCATGGAGACCGAGGTGTGGCCGAACCTCGTTCACGTGACCCGTCGCGCTGGTGTGCCGTTGTTTCTGGTCAATGCCCGGTTGTCGCCGCGCAGCTATCGACGGACGGCCCGTTTCGGCGGCGCGGCGGCGGCGTTGTATAACGATTTCTCGATGGTGCTGGCGCAGACCGCAAGCGATGCCGAGCGGTATCGCGCGCTCGGCGTCAGGTCCGTGCAGATCACGGGCAACCTGAAGTTCGACATGCAGCCGCCGGACACCGGCATCGCGCGTGGCCAAGCGTTGCGACAGGCGCTGGGTGGCCGTCAGGTGCTCGCGGCAGCGAGTACGCGAGAGGGCGATGAACCGTTGATTCTCGAAGCGTTCTCGCGCTGGCCCGGCAAGCAGCGGCCGCTGTTGTTGCTGATACCGCGCCATCCGCAACGGTTCGATGAAGTGGCTGGCATGGCAACGCGCTCGGGCTTCTCCGTGCAGCGACGCAGCGCCCTCCACATCGACAGCGCCGGGGCAGAAGTCAATGCAGACGTGCTGCTGGGCGACTCCATGGGCGAGATGGCGATGTACTACGCGGCATCTGACATTGCCTACATCGGCGGTAGCCTGATTCCGCTCGGCGGACAGAATTTGATTGAAGCTTGCGCCATTGGCACCCCCGTGTTGATGGGGCTGCATACGTTCAACTTCGCACAAGCTACCGAGGATGCCATTGCGGCCGGCGCCTGCCTGCGCGTGGCCAATGCCGACGAACTCATGGCCGCTGCGGCCGGCGTGCTGGACGACCCATCGCGCCTCGCGGAGATGCGCGCCAATGCCCTGACATTCGCTGGTCTGCACCGCGGTGCGACGGCCAGGACACTTGGGATGCTCGCGCGAGTGTTGCGCTAAGACCCGCTAAGTCCCGGACACATTGAGTCGATCCGCTACAATTGCCGGTCGGTGTAAATGCATCAAACATAAGACAAATGAAAATGATGGGCGGAAAGACGCTTCGTAAGCTGGTATTGACTTCCCTTTCGTTGGCGATGCTCGGCGGAGCCGAGGCAGGTGTCGGGCTCGTTAATGTCGAGCCTGCCTCGATCCGGCAAAACGGCAGCCGCGTCAGCATCGATCTGGGCAAGGTATGGTTTGGCAATATCGAGATCAATGCGGGGATCTCGAATGCGGGGCGTTCCGTGTCGCTGATCATGAAGGAAAGCAGTCAGCCGGGACCGCTTCCGAGCACCGGCCCAGAAGCCATTGGCGTGCGTTTCTTCAAGTCCGACCTTACGCTGCGTGAGGGGACGAACAAGCCAGTGCTGCGTGAAGAGGACAAGCGCCTCATGCCGCCGGAAGTGGGCGCGGTCATGCCGTTCCGGTATATCGAGATCGACGGGTGGCAGGGTGCTTTCTCGAAGGCGAATATCCAGGTCAAGGCAGCCGTAGCAGACACGTGGCAGGAACGTGGCAGGATGGTCTTTTCAGGAAGCGCCGACGCCTACTGGCTGAACCGGATCTGGAGCCTTTCGTCCCACACGATGGCGGCCACGAGTTTTGCGGACATCTTTGTCGATGGAGACCGTGAGCGCCTTCCCTACGAGGCGGATGGCTACATCAATCAGCTTGGCTGGTATGCCACTGCCGGGGAATCATCGGTGCCCCGACGTACATTCGAATGGTTGATCGAGAATCCCAACTGGCCGACCGAATGGCAGTCCCACATGATCTTCATGGCCTGGGCGGACTACATGCACACGGGGGACATCGCATTCCTCCGAAAGCACTACGACCGTCTGGGTTTTCTGACGCTGCACGACCTCATCGGCCCGAACGATCTGATCAGCACGAAGAATATTACCGAGCGCTTCAAGAAGGAGTCGCGTCTGACTTATCCGATGGGCGATATCGTCGACTGGCCCAAGAACCAGCGCGACGGTTATGTCATGGGGGACGTGAACGCGGCTACAAATGCCATGGCGTATCAGGGCTTCGTGCTCATGGCGAAAATTGCGAAGGTGCTTGATAAGTCCGAAGATGAGCAACGCTGGCAAGCCGATGCGAAGCGAATCCGAACTGGATTGGAAAGATTGAGGCTTGCAAACGGATTTTATGCGGATAGTCCGGGTACGCAGCATACCTCCGCGCATAGCATTTTCTTGCCGCTGGCCTACGGTCTCGTCGAGGGAGCAGACAAGGCGCGGTATATCCGTAGACTCAACACAGTGATCAACGGGAAATTTCGCGGTGGTTTTCCCGGTTCGGTCTATACGGCGCCATATCTCCTGGAAGCACTGTTCGAAAACGGCCAGGATGACCTGGCAGTGGCGCTCATTCTGAACAACTCGGATCGCGGATGGCGGAACATGCTCCAGAAGTACGAGGCAACCGTGGCTCACGAAGCATGGGATGTGAAATTCAAGGATAACGAAGACTGGACGCATGCCTGGGGTGCCGCGCCAGCGTACATCCTTCCGCGGTATTTGCTTGGCGTTCAGCAACTGGTGCCGGGATGGGCGCGGTGGCGCATTCGTCCGTCCAAGGCGCTCAATGCGAGCGTGGAAGCGTGGCTGCCACTGCCCCAGGGCACGGCGTACGTGAAGCTCGACAAGAACAACGGCACGGCTACTGTGCGGGTGCCTGCGGGAACGGTTGCGGAATTCGTCGACGGTGGCGAGACCCGGAACCTTACGGCAGGTGAGCACGAGGTCCGCTGGAAATCGTATCGCTGAGATTAGCACGGCGCCACGGCCATGCATCGGACTCAGTGGTTGGTGCCGCTTACCAAATCACCAGAAATCTGGGACATGACGAGGCGGGCGCCACTCACACTCAGGTGATCGGCATCGAAATACATGGAGGTTCCGCCGATCACCGCGTTGCATTCCTTCGGGTCGCAGAGGATTGCAGCGGGATCGATGAGCGTCAGGTCGCTGCCCCATGGCAGCTGCCTCAAGTGGTCGAGCACATAGCGATTGCGCTGCTCGTACCATTGGCGCGTGACGCCTGCAAAATTGCCGGTGGTCGCCATACGCGGCGAGGCCGCGATCTCCTGCTGTAGCGGGCGAGGTATTTCGGGAATTGGCGCCAGGACGAATACGTGTTTCCCCGACTTTTGCAGTTCCGTGATGGTGGCGACGAGGTCGTCCCACATCAGTTGGCGCGACTGTGCCGTGTCCAGTCCGCCAATATGCAGTGGCCGGTCTGGAATGGCTGGGTAGCCGGGCAGATGGTCACCGAACAGATGCATGCTGTAGCGGAACGCGACAAGCACGTTCTTGATATGGGGAGATTGCTCGATGCGCGTTATCGCTTCACGTTGCCACTTCGAGCATCCGGGCGCGGGACTTTCGTAACGCGCCGCAGGCGCGCACGCGCTGAAGGTCAGATGCAGCAAGCCCTGGTCACGCATCGCCAGGGCTTCAGCCAGTGCGTAGGCCGGCTCGACGGCGTGGCTGTCGCCAATGACGGCCCAAGTGACGTTGTCTTTGAAGTACGTGCATGCCGCGGAAGGTGACTTGAAGTCCTTGCCCCAGGTATGGCATGCATCGCGCTTGCTACTGAACACGGCAGTTTCCAGGAGTTTTTGCCTGGCTGCATCGAACCGGTTCGGAAAGCCGTTTGCCACGATCGTGACTGCCCCCACTGCGACCATTGTCGCAGTGCCAATCGACGTCAGCGTGACGATCCCTTTCCTGGCTACCTGACGGGAATTCCGGAAATAGGTCTCGATGTATCGCCATGTCGGATATGCGAGCACGAATGACAGAAGCACCAGCATCCAGGACATGGAATGCGCGAGTTCGGTGGTCTGGAAATGCAAGCGTGCAAATGCAAAGATCGGCTGGTGCCACAGATAGGCGCTGTACGACATCAGCCCAATGACGATCAGGACTCTATTCGACAGTATCCGCGTCACTGCGGTTTGCGAGCTCGCAAATGCCAGAATCAATCCAGCGCCGACGGTGGGCAGCAAGGCCGCTACACCGGGAAACCGGGCGTCGTGCAGGCCGAATATTGAAATAAATATCAGCAGAAGGCCGACTGCCGAAAGCATCTGTTCATGCCGGCCGATCCAGCGAGGAACATCTCCCTGAAGTTTCATGCTGGCCACTATCGCGCCCACAAGCAACTCCCAGCTTCGGGTCAGTGGTGAATAGAATGCGGATTGGGGGCTGCTATGCAACGCCCATTCGGCGTAGATCAGGGAAATTACGCCGAGAGCGAGAAATATTTCGGTTTGCCGGGATTTTCCGTAGCGCCAGATCAATGCAATGACCAGTGGGCAGACGAGATAGAACTGTTCCTCCACGCCAAGACTCCAGGTATGTACCAGGGGCTTTTCGTCTGTCGTGGAATCGAAATAACTGGTGGTCAGTCCAAAGTATATATTCGAGGAAAAAGTCGCGGCTGCCATCACGCTTTTTCCAAATGCCAGAAATTCTGCGGGCGCCATCGAGATCCACGCCAGCGGCACTGTCCCTAGTACCACCAGGAACAATGCGGGAAGGATGCGTCGGGCACGGCGTTCGTAAAATTCCCGGATACTGAAAGTACCGTTCGCTCGTGCCTCGACCATCATGTAGGTAACCAAATAACCGCTGATCACGAAAAAGATATCCACACCAGAAAAACCACCGCCGATCCATTTGAAGCCCGCATGAAACAGAATGACGGAAACAACTGCGATTGCGCGTAGACCGTCAATCTCAGGGCGATACTTCAGGTGTTTTATCTGGTTGTTCATATCGCCGACGGCTGGTACCAGTCACTTTGCGAAACGGTGTTCAAAGGCTGGTAATCATAACATAGCCCTTACGCAATACCGTCGGCGCTGGCCTCGCAACGATTAATTGTCAAGCGGCGGGCGTCCTATATTTCAGTCAGGAAGGAAACGAATTGCGTCTAAACGTTTACTTGCAAATTGAAACGTGTAAATTGAGGGGAATGATGGTTCGAATCGAAGGAAATCCGGCATGTCGAGATATCGCTTGTCCCGTCTCCTCGCAGCCTCGCTGGGCGCGGTTGCAATCACCGTAGCCACAGCTTGCGCCACGGGGCCTACCTCCGACAGCCCCTCGGCGGGCGCGAGCTTGGCCGAGACGCGTTCAAGCGGCCCGAGCCGCTGGGAGCTGACGCGCTGGCAGCGGGCCGATGGTTCGTTGCGCGACATACCGCACGGTGACAATTGGGAACCGATTGTGTTCAATTTCAGCGACGGGATCGATTCGTCTCAAGGCACTGTGAGTGGTACGACCGGCTGCAACCGTTTTACTGGGGGCTACGGAAAGACAAGTACCGGTATCCGGTTCGAGAGGGTCGCCGGCACGCGGATGGCATGTCCGGGTGCCCACATGGAGTCGGCCCTGCTCACGGCAATGCAGGCGCCGTTCACTACGGTGGGAACCAAGCCTTCGGCGGACAGCCTCGGGCGCCAGATTATCTGGAAGACCGGAAGCGGCGAATTGCTGCAGTTTGCGGAGCGTGAAGGGGTGGGTCGTCGTGGCGACAAGGTGGACCCGGCGACAGGTAACGTGCCTGGTCGTGAGAAGGTGGTCTATATCGATTCAAAGCGGGTGGAATGTACCGCAGTTGGGAAAATGCAGTGCTACCGATGGCGCGAGTCGCCAGGCGCTCCCTGGCAACTCTGGTATGGACCGATCGAGGGGTTGGACTACGAACCTGGTGTTACCTATCAGCTACGTGTACGTGAGTATCGTGTGCCTGATGCGCCCGCTGACACTGGGGCGGTTCGTTGGCAATTGATGAATGTGGAGTCTCGGTCGCGGGACAATTAGGATGATCAGCTAATATGTCGGGATGATCGTCGCCAGTTTGGCGAAGGTGCGCTCCTCTTACTATGAATCGCAGCACGTTACAACTTTCGCGGGCCGCTGACGCCTTGCTTTTTGCCTTCCCCATCCTGGTTCTCTGTGTTCCACGTGGGGCCGGCGTCTTCCTCGCGGGCGTTGGAATTCTCGCAATCGTGGGCTGGCGCAGGATGGAGAGCGCATGGCGCGACCATTCCACGATTCTCCGGCCCCTTACGCTGACAGTGGTGGCCTTCCTTGCTGTCTTCTTCTTTTCCAAGTTTGTTCACCAAACACCCTGGGATGTTATCGACAACCCCTCGCGCGTCCTGCTTGCGGTGCTGACCTGCTGGGTGGTGGTGCGTGCGCGGCCCGATTCCGCATGGCTATGGCGCGGTATCAGCGTGGCATTGTTTGTGGCACTGTTCATCGTCGCGTATCAGAAAGTGATGCTGAACGAGCCGCGCCCGGGAGCATGGATTCAGGCGATTGCCTTTGCCAACATGGTGGCGGCCCTGTCGCTGATCGGGTTTGCCCGACCTGGAGATACAAGGGAAGTGCATGGCCAGGCGTGGCTGAACATTCTCTGCGGCGCGGCCATCCTGATGCTCAACGGAACGCGTGGTGCCATGGTGGCGATGATGTTGACGCTCGTGCCGATGTTGATGATTCGCTATCGACGCGTTGGGTTCAGAATGTTTGCGGCCGCGGTGGCGGGCACAATCGTTCTTGCTGCGGCTGCTTATCTTGCGCCAGGTAGTCCGGTCTCGAACCGAGTGGACCAGGCGATTAGCGAAATCCAGCAGTTCAAACAAGGGAATTACGAGACCTCGGTCGGCGTTCGCCTGAGGATCTGGGAGATAGGGACCGACTATCTGAGGGAACACCCGTGGACCGGTATCGGTGTGGGGCAGTTCGCACGCATCCTGCACGCAACACCATACTGTCATGAGCGCCCGCACTCAGCGGTCTGCGTTCTTGAGCATGCGCACAACGATATCGTCGAGGTTGCCGCGACCACCGGAGTGTTTGGACTGACCGCCTTCCTCGCGCTGTTTTTTGTGCCTGCAGTCTTGTTCTTGCGTGCGATGTTGCAGGCGAGTTCCGTTGGCAGCGCACAGGGCATCAGCCTGGGCGGCGGCGGTCTTGGTTTTGTGTTGGCCTCGTTGATTTGCGGTCTGACGCAGGTCACGATGGCACACCAGGCCAATGTGGTGTTCTACGCTGGCGTCACAGGTTTGTTGCTGGGACTCGCAAGCTGCGAATCGCTTGCAGGGCGCAAAGTCGAGCAGGGTGCGAATCCGCGTTCCGCGCCTGCCGCGAGTACGGCTTGAGCTTTTGCTCGACTCGCAATCGTTATTGCGCGGCGTCTAACACGTCGCGATCAACTGCGCGGCGTGTTGGCAGTCACCGCACTCTCGCGCCGGCCGCCTGTGCTGCGGGCCGGCGCCACTGGCGCTACGCCCATCCGCGCCTTCTCCGGCAACCGATACATCGCCCCGCTCTGCTCCGTCAGCAGCGTATTGATCCGCACCACATCTTCTTCCGACAGCACGCCCGTCGATGCTTTCAGTCGCATGCCATTCATGATCGTGTCGTACCGCGCTTTGGCCAGGTCGCGGCGTGTCGAGAACAGTTGGGCTTCGGCGTTCAGTACGTCGATGTTGATGCGCACGCCTACCTCGTAGCCGAGCTGGTTCGATTCCACCGCACTCTGGGCCGAGCGTTCGGCGGCTTCGAGGGCCTTCACCTGGGCCAGGCCGTTGAACACGCCCGAGTAGGTCTGCCGTGCCTGCTGCGCGGCAGTGCGGCGTGCGTATTCGAGATCGCTACCGGCCTTGTCGGCGAGCGCGATGGTCTCGCGTACGCGTGACTGGATCTGGCCGCCGGCGAAGATCGGAATATTCAACTGCACGCCCACCACGCCGGAGTTATAGCGGCTGCCCACATTGCTGAGCTGGGTCGCCGTGCCCTGCGCGTTGGTGTAACCGTAGGAGGCCACGAGATCGACCGACGGCAGGTGGCCGGCCTTCGCCTTGTTGGTCTCGCGCTGGGCGATCTCGAAGTTGTATCCGGCCAGGCCCACCTGCGGATTGCTCTGCTCGGCCTGTGCGGCCCAGGCATTTACATCGGCTGGCATGGGGCCGGGGATCGTCGCTGCGGGGCGCAGGCCCATCAGTTCGTCCACCGGCTTGCCGGTAATCTGCTGCAGCGTGGCGCGCACCACCTCGAGCGCGCTCTGAGCGGCAATCTCGGTGGAGGTGGCGAGGTCGTAGCGTGCCTGCGCGTCGTTGGCATCCGTGATCGTTGCCGTGCCGACCTCGAAATTGCGTTTGGCCTGTTCGAGCTGCTCGCCGATGGCCTTCTTCTGTGCACCGGCCAGGTACAGGTTGTCTTGCGCGGCAAGTACGTCGAAGTAAGCCTGCGAGGCGCGCGTGATCAGGTCGAGTTGGGCCTGCTGGAAGGTGACATCCCCGGCCAGCGTGGCCAGTTCGCCCTGCTTGTAGGTTTCCCAACGGTCCCAACGGAACAGCGGTTGCGTCAGTTGCAGGTTCCAGGTGTTCGCGTTGAAGTAGCGGGTGGTATCGACCGGCGAGCTGTAGTCGGCCATGGTGCGCTGGGCGCCCGCCGTGCCTGCCACCTGGGGCAGCAACCCCGCGCGTGCCTGCGGCAAGCGCTCGCGCGTGGCCAGCAACTGTGCACGGGCGCTGGCGAACTGGGCGTCATTGGCTTGCGCGTCGTGATAGACCTGCAACAGGTCCGCCGCCGTGGCAAACGGCATGTGGAACCAGCTCAGCAAGGCAACCGCGAGCGCCAGGGGTTTCCTGGCCCCGGCGGGGACGGCGGACAGCGCAAAACTCATGACATCTCCAGCACGGCGGCACGTTCAGCGCCAATGTTCGGTTACGGCGACAAGCGATACGGCGGGGGCGAGGTACGGCGGGTCTTACACTGCGTCGGTTTTGTGACCGGGTACTGCAGCCTAGTATTGCGGAACGGACGGATCGACCTGGGTCGACCAGGCGTGGATGCCGCCGGTCAGGTTGTAAACCCTGGCGTAACCCTGGCGCTCCAGGAAGTTCGCCACCTGCATGCTGCGCGCACCGTGGTGGCAGATGCAGACGATCTCGGCTTCCTCGTCGATGTCGTTCAGGCGGGCCGGAATCTGACCCATGGGGATATGCGTGATGCCGGGCATGGCAGCGGTGCGGATCTCGAGATCCTCGCGGACGTCCAGCAGCACCGGCTTGGCGCGGCTGGCGTCGGCCAGCCATTGCGCCAGTTCGGGGGCAGTGATTACCTGCATGGCTGGCTCCGGTTCAGAACTTGAAGCGCGACGGCTGGGCAGCGCCTTGCAGCGGGCGGGCCAGCGTCTCGAACAGGTTCACTACCTTGTATTCGGTTTCGGAGACGCGCGTCACAAGGCGGGCTGCCATGACCGGGGCGGTGCCGACGATGGCGACGATACGGCCCCCCACCTTGACTTGCGACAGGATCGAGGACGGCAGCTCCGGCACCGAACCCGAGACACAGATCACATCGTAGGGTGCGGCCACGGCCCAGCCTTCGGCGGCGTTGCCTTCGGCGACTTCCACATTGGTCACGCCCGCGGCGGACAGGTTCTGGCGAGCCAGTTCCACCAGTTCGGGACGGATGTCGACGGTCAGGACGTGGCGGGCGCGATGGGCCAGCAGTGCGGCCATGTAACCCGAACCAGCACCGATTTCGAGAACATTCTCATGCTTGCGGACGTTCAGTTCCTGCAGCAGGCGGGCTTCCACGCGCGGGGGCAGCATGTTCTCGCCGCCGGGCAGCGGAATCTCCATGTCGACGAAAGCCAGTGCAGCGTAGGCTTTCGGTACGAACTGCTCACGCTTGACCACGGCCAGCAGGTCCAGGATTTCCTGGTCCAGCACGTCCCATGGGCGGATTTGCTGTTCGATCATGTTGAATCGGGCTTTTTCGAGATCCATCTTGCCTTTCCTTCCAGATACTTGCGGGGGTGCGATGCCGGGCGAGATTTGCCTCGCCGTCAGCGCTGTCATGTCGGTCGGTACCAGTTGCACGCCGTCCCGGGCGTGGCAGAGGCCGCCGTCTGCCGGGACGTTGCACAAAAGCCCGCTATTTTACTCCGGCGCACCGCGTCGGCTTGTTTACAGAATATTGGCGTTGCATCGGGACACATCCAACCGCTGACGGCGCCATGTGCGGTCATGGCGCGGCACCGTCCGCATCGTCCTGTGAGGCTTGCGCCGCACGTTGGGCCATGAGTTCGTCGCGGATACCTTCCCAGACCCAGGGGCCTTGCTGCACCGGCAGGGGCGTATCGCGCGCCGGGCCAGTGGTCAGGCCGAATAACAGCATGTGCAGTAGCTGGTCGACATAGGCGTCGGGATCGATGGCCGGCACGTTCAACTGACTGAACGACTGGCGCCACAGCATGAGGAACATCAGCGGCGCGCAGAATAGCGTGGTGGTCGGGTTGGCGGGAACGCTGCGGAATTCGCCGCGCTCCACGCCGCGCGCCAATACCCGGGCGAACAAGGCGTCGCCGGGTCCCATGACTTCGTCCTGGTAAAACTGTGCAATATCCGGAAAATTGCCGGATTCGGCGATGATCAGCTTGGTCAGGCCCGCTACCTGCGTGGCACCGATCAAGCCCCACCAGCCGAGCAGCAACTCGCGGAGCAGTGCGGGGGTGGAACCCTCGTAGGTATCGACGAGGTCTGTACCACGGGCCAGTGCGGGCACCAGATTCTCGCGCACCACCGATTTGAACAGTTCTTCCTTGTTGGCGAAATACAGGTACACCGTGCCCTTGGACACCCCGGCTGCCGTCGCCACGTCCTCCAGCCGCGTGGCGGCATAGCCGCGCTCCACGAACAGGTCCAGCGCAGCCGCTACCAGTTCCTGGGGACGGGCGGCCTTGCGCCGGCTCCATCGCCGGGTGTCGGGTTCAGTCTTGGGTGAGGCAGGGGTCACGGGATGACGGATTGCCGCCGCCAGGCAGCGACGTAATTAATAACTGGTCGGTCAGTAATGTAGAGGACTGCCTGCACGCGGTCAAGCCGCGTCCGGTGCGGCGCCAGGTTGCGCTTTGTTTCAGGTCGATCATCCGTGCTGAGGCACAATGAGCGCCTGCTTTTGGCAGTCGTGCCGTGAATGTCGGCATTCGATGATGAACCTTGATGATGTCCTGCGAGTCTGAACTCACTTGTCGGGCCGGATGTGGCGCCTGCTGCATCGCCCCGTCGATCACTTCCCCATTGCCGGGCATGCCCCAAGGCAAGGCGGCCGGCGAGCGTTGCGCCCAGTTGCTGCCCGATATGCGATGTGGCGTGTTCGGGCAGCCGGCGCGGCCGGGCTTTTGCGGCGGATTGCGGCCGTCGGCCGAGATGTGCGGCGATTCGCGCGAGGTGGCGTTGGCCTGGCTGACGCGTCTTGAGATCGCCACAGCGCCTGCTCCCCGTGTGACCGTTGTTTGATGGAGATTCACGCATGATCGCTTTGACGCGCCGGCGCTGGCTGGCCGTGGCCGCGGCAACGACTGCGGCTGCCGGGCTGGGCCTGGCGGGCTGCAGCGTATTCCGCAGTGAATATACGTTTTCCCAGGATCAGCTCCAGTCGGCGCTCGAGCGGAAGTTTCCGTTCAACAAGCGGTATATGGAACTGTTCGATATCCAGTTGGCCAATCCACGGCTGGCGCTCGATTCCGCGCGCAATCGCGTGACGGTGACGTTCGATGCCACGGTGGATAACCGGCTGTTTTTCCGGCAGCCGCTGACGGGTCAGTTCGCATTGGACAGCGCGCTTCGCTACGATCCGCCAAGCCATTCGCTGGTGCTGCAAGATCCTGAAGTGAAACAATTCGAGGTGAAGGGCGTGCCTGCCCAGTTTGCGCGGCAACTCAATGCACTGGGCGGCATTCTCTCCGAGCAACTGCTGCAGAATTATCCGCTATATACATTCAAGCCCGAGCAGCTTCGGCTGGCTGGCAGCAGCGTCGAACCCGGTACAATCACGGTCCTGTCCGACGGTATCAACGTCAAGATCAATCGCCCGTAAATTCAGACGAACAATAATGCCGATGCGCCAATGACGCATGGCTTGCGGATCCGACATTCCGCCTTTTCGCCTCCGTGCCTACTTTTTTGAGTCCATATGGATATTGCACTCGCCCTCAAGGCTGTCATTCTCGGGATTGTTGAAGGACTGACCGAATTCCTGCCCATCTCCAGTACCGGTCACCTGATTCTTGCGGGCCAGTTACTGGATTTCAACGACGAGAAGGGCAAGATTTTCGAGATCGTGATCCAGTTCGGCGCGATCCTGGCCGTTTGCTGGGAATTCCGCAAGCGGATTGCCGCTGCGCTGGGCGGACTGGCGTCAGACCCCACGCAACAACGTTTTGCCGTCAACGTTGTGGTCGCCACCTTGCCGGCCATCGTTCTCGCGTTCGTGTTCGGCAAATGGATCAAGGCACACCTGTTCAATCCGATCACCGTGGCGATGGCATTCATCATCGGCGGCGTGGTGATCCTGCTGGCCGAATGGCGCGAGGCGCGTCGCGGCACGGTCTCGCATCCGCAAGGCAATGCGCTGCTGGAAGCGGCCAAGGCCGGTGCGCCGCGTGTCGAATCGATCGACGACCTGAACTGGCGCGATGCCCTCAAGGTCGGGTTTGCCCAGTGTTTCGCGCTCGTCCCGGGCACATCGCGCTCGGGCGCCACGATTATTGGCGGCATGCTGTTCGGGCTGTCGCGTCAGGTGGCCACCGAGTTCTCGTTCTTCCTGGCCATCCCCGTGATTTTCGGGGCGACGGTGTACGAACTCTACAAGGCGCGTGCGCTGCTGTCGGTCGATGACATCGGCATTTTCGGCATCGGATTTGTCTTTGCGTTCCTGTCGGCGTTCCTGTGCGTGCGCTGGCTGCTGCGATTCGTTGCGACGCATGATTTCAAGCCGTTCGCCTGGTACCGCATTGTTTTCGGCGTGATCGTGCTGCTGACGGCTTGGACCGGCATGGTGGCGTGGCACGCTTGATTTCCTGAGCGGTAAAAGAAGAAGGGGGCAGAATCGGCCCCCTTTTTTATGCTTGCGATGCTTTGCGCTTACTGCTTGCGGAATATCACATCCCAGACGCCATGGCCGAGACGCAATCCGCGCTTCTCGAACTTGGTGACCGGACGATAATCGGGCCGCTCCGCAAAGCCGCCTTCGGCTTGCGACGTGTTTTTCAGGGTCGATTCACCGGAGAGCACCTCGACCATCTGGTGTGCGTATTCTTCCCAGTCGGTCGCGCAGTGCATATAGCCGCCTGGCTTCAAACGGCTCGCCAGCAGTTTCACCAGCGGCGGTTGCACCAGGCGGCGCTTGTTATGGCGCTTCTTGTGCCACGGATCCGGGAAGAAGATATGCACGCCGTCCAGCGAATCTTCAGTCAGCATGTGCGCAATGACTTCGACGGCGTCGTGATTCATGATCCGCACGTTCTGCAGGTCGCGTTCGCCGATCAGCTTGAGCAACGCGCCGACGCCCGGTTCATGGACCTCGCAACCCAGGAAATTGTCCTGTGGACGCACGCCGGCGATGTGTGCCGTGGTTTCGCCCATCCCGAAGCCGATCTCCAGAATGGCGGGCGCCTCGCGCCCGAACGTCGCCGCCCAGTCGAGCGGCTGCGGCGCGTAAGGCACGATGAAGTGCGGCCCCAGATCGTCGATGGCGCGCTGCTGGCCAGTGGAGGTGCGGCCCGCACGCCGCACGAACGAACGGATGCGGCGCGGATGTGCAACGTCGGCAGGGGCCGTCGCTGACGTCGCGTCGGAAGGCTGTTGCGGGTCGCCATCGGCGTCATCGCCCGGCAGCGTGTCGGTTTGGGTGTCTTGGGGAAGCATGGCAACAAAAAACCGCCCGGCGATTGCCGGTCATCGTTCGACCGGGTGCCAAAGGCGGCTTGTCAATGAAACGTGGAGCGGGCGATGGGAATCGAACCCACGTCTTTAGCTTGGGAAGCTAAGGTAATGGCCATTATACGACGCCCGCTATGGCTTACTGGGGGCGGATTGTAGCATGGGTGCGGCGGATGCCTCCGGCGTCGCTCCCAGCCTGCTGCGGCATTTTTCCAACCGCATCTGCCCTCTCGGGTCGGTGCCGAGGGCACAATATCGCTTGCCCCATTTCACGCCCGTCGCCCCCGTGCATCCCAATCCTGCCCAACGCTTCACTGCCGAACTGCTACCGCGCATCATCGAGCGTTTGCACCGGCTGTCTCACGGCACGCTGCACGGCGAAGTTTTGCCACCCGAAATTCCCGACGAACCTGGGCGGCTGCGAGTCTGGGCGCCCGCGCGGGCCAATGCCGGGCGATTTGCCTATCCGCTCGACATCACGCTGTCGTGGGATAGCTGGGAGGTCGATCGGCTGTTTGCGACCGGAGGCGAGACGCGCTTTGCGGAGTATCTCGACGCGCTGGCAGGCAAACTCGATGCCTGGCAGGAGCCCCGGCAGTTCGATATCAACACCCGCACGCAGGCCGATCCCACCGTGCTGATCGGTGGCCTCGATTTCGAGCATCTGATGCGCTAGGGAGGGACAGGCGTTGGCGTTATGGCGTTACCGGATGGTCAGCGTGCAGACTGCCGACTCCTCCGATCCCGCTGCGATCCATCGCAATCCCTGTCGATGGTCTATGGCATTGGGCAATCCGAGCCACGGCTCGACGCAGTAGAAATCCGAATCCTCGCGCTCGGTCCATGTTGTCACCGCATACCAGGGCACCGAGTGTGCCGCGTCGGGCGCGGTGATCTCGATCGTGCGGGCAGGGAGCGTCACGGTGACTTCGCCCGGCGCTTTCAGCACATGGAAGGTGTCCTGCAGCCGGGGATCGTCGAGCGCATAGTCGGCCTCGCCCGGCTCGGCATCGGTCAGGCTTCCGTCCTGGCGTTGCCGCATACGTGAGGCAGCCGGCAGCGTAATGTGGCTGCGTGAGCGGTCGCCATGGGGCAGGGCGAAGTAGAAGTGATGTCCGGCGTAGTAAGGCAGCGGCCGGGTGCCGGTGTTGGCGGTGCGCAGCGTGACCTCGAGCCCTGCGGCCACCAGTCGGTACGTCACCGTGAAGACGAATTCGAACGGATAGCCGGCCCGCGTGGCATCGGAGGAGGCCAGTGACAGACTCACTGCATCGTCCGAAATGTCCGAGATCAGGAAGGACAGGTCGCGTGCGAAGCCGTGCTGGGGCAGGGCGTGGACCACGCTTTCCTCGTCTTGCCACTTGCCCACCTCGCCGTCCACGAAATGCCGGCCGATGAACGGAAACAGAAGTGGATTGCCGCCGCGCACCTTTGACAGACGCGACCAGTCGGCTGACGCCGGCCAGTACAGGATGTCCTCGCCCCGGTGGACCCAGCGCACCAGCCGCCCGCCATGTTCGGGAGCCAGTAGCAGATAGTCATCGTTCTGACCGATCTTGAGCAGATCCTGGTCCTGAAAGCGCTGTGTCGTGGTCATCGTGGCGAGGGTATCGGGCATGGACGTTGGGAGGCCACAGCGTAGCGCAAGTTGGCATGGCGCTTGCGAACTTGCGATGACGTGCGAGCCGGATGTGCCGGACGCGCCGCGATGCACCTTGAAGGTGCGCCGCGCGGCGCAAACTGGCGAAATGCGGCGTCGCCACCGATACTGCAAGCGAACGACTCCATCCAAACATTGCGCCCGCCACTGGCGGAGGGAGGCACGTGTGGCCGAGACGACCCTGACCATCAGCAGCAAGACTTACTCCTCGTGGTCGTTGCGCGGCTGGCTTCTGACGCGCTTTGCGGGACTCGAATTCCGGGAGGTGCTCGTGCCGCCTGACGATCCCGCAGTGCGCGCGGAAATCCTGTTGCTCTCGCCCTCTTTCCTGGTGCCTTGCCTGCGTCATGAAGGCGTGACCGTCTGGGATACGCTCGCTATCGGCGAGTATCTCAACGAGATCCGGCCGCAGGCCGGCTTGCTGCCAGCCGATCTGGTGGCGCGTGCGCACTGCCGCGCCATCTGTGGCGAGATGCATTCCGGCTTCGCCGCCATGCGGGCGGCCTTGCCAATGAACCTGAAAGGACATTTCCCGGGCCTCAAGGTGTGGTCCCGTGCGCAGGCCGACATCGACCGGATCGCCACGATCTGGCGCGATTGCCTGGATCGTTACGGCGGCCCTTACCTGTTCGGCGCGCACCGCACGATGGCCGATGCGATGTATGCGCCCGTGGTTACGCGCTTCATCACCTACGGCGTGAAGCTCGATCCGCAGTTGATGGACTTCTGCAAGACCATCCTCGCCATTCCCGAGTTGCAGGAATGGATTCGCGCGGCGCGCGACGAGCGCGACGAGATCAACGAACTCGATGTCGATGCCTGAGCGGCGTGCGTAATCGTCCCCTTCATCGCGCACGTCTCAGGCCACGCGTGACTGACGCGCCAGATAGCTGGTGGCGTAGGCGAAGTACCAGTCCAGGCAGCCTGGGTTGGCCATGGCATCGGGATTGGCAATCTTGTCCGGTGCATGGCCCAGCAACAGCTTCTTGATCGGCACCTCCATCTTCTTGCCCGAGAGCGTGCGTGGCACGCCGGGCACCTGCACGATCTCGTTGGGCACGTGGCGCGAAGAAAGCCCCGAGCGAATGCGTGCGCGCATCGTGTCACGCAGTGCCTCGTCCAGTTGCAGGCCCTCTCGCAACACCACGAACAGCGGCATATAGGATTCGCGGCCAAGGTATTCGAGATCGACCACCATGCTGTCGAGCACTTCAGGCAGTTCTTCCACCACGCGATACAACTCGCTCGTGCCCATGCGGATGCCGTGCCGGTTGATCGTGGCATCCGAGCGGCCGTAGATGACCGCACCGCCGCGTGGCGTGATGCGTATCCAGTCTCCGTGGCGCCACGCGTGGGGATACACGTCGAAATAGCTGTCGCGATAGCGCTTGCCGTCAGCGTCGCCCCAAAGGAACAGCGGCATCGACGGCATTGGCTCGGTGCAGACCAGTTCGCCCACTTCGTCGATCAGCGCGTGGCCGCTATCGTCGAATGCCTCCACCTTGGCGCCGAGGCATCGGCATTGCATTTCGCCCGCATGCACGGGGAGCAGCGGACAGCCTGCGACGAACGAGCCAGCGAAGTCGGTGCCACCCGACATCGGCGCGAGCCATACATCGTGTCGCACGTGTTCGTAGATCCACGCATAGGCTTCCTCGGGCAACGGCGAACCGGTGGAGCCGATGCCGCGCAGGCGGGACACATCCGCGATCTGCGCCGGCTCCACGCCGGCCTTCATCGCATTGGTGAAGAATGCGGCGCCGGCGCCGAACATCGTGACCTTTGCCTCGTCGACGAAGCGCCAGAGCACACCGGCATCCGGCCAGGCAGGGTTGCCGTCGTAAATCGCAATCGTGGTGCCCAGTAGCAACCCGGCGATCTGCGCGTTCCACATGATCCAGCCGCTGCTGCTGTACCAGTGGAAGACATCGTCGCGGCCCAGGTTGTTGTGGAAGGCCATGAGCTTGAGTTGCTCGATCACGATGCCGCCGTGGCCATGCACGATTGGCTTCGGCATACCCGTGGTGCCCGAGGAATAGACGATCCACAGCGGATGGTCGAACGGCACAGGCTCCATGCGCAGCGGCACGTCATGTGCCAGTACATCGGCCCATGCATGCCGACGCACGCGTGCATCGATCTTGATGTCGGCATCAGTGTCGCCTGACGGCACGATGACGACATCGGTCAGCGAGGGCAGGGCGGCCACCAGATCGGCAATGACTGGTGCCCGGTCGTAAGCCTTGCCGCCGTAGCGATAGCCATCCACGGCGATCAGCACCTTGGGTTCGATCTGGCGGAATCGATCGATGACTGCCACTTGCCCCATGTCCGGCGCACATCCGGACCACACCGCTCCAAGGCTGGCCGTGGCGAGGAATGCAATGACCGTGGCCGGGATGTTGGGGAGATAGCCAGCCACGCGGTCGCCACGTGCCACGCCCATCTCGCGCAAGGCGTGCGCCATGGAAGCCACCCGACGTTCGAGATCACCCCAGGTGATGTCGGCCAGCGGCAGGCTCTCGCCAGCGTGACGAATGGCCGTGCGCTGCGCGGCATCCTGCTCGCGGGCGTGGCGAAAGACCTGTTGCACGTAGTTCAGCGTGGCGCCCTCGAACCATCGCGCGCCCGGCATGGTGCGCTCGGACAGTACCGAGGCAGGCGGCGTGTCGAAGCGGACATCGAAGTAATCGACGATGGACTGCCAGAACGCTTCGATCTCGGTGACGGACCACTGCCAGAGGCTGCCGTAGTCCGGGAAATCGAGCCCGCGCTCGCGGCGCAGCCAGTCCATGTAGGCGGCCAGCTGGCTCGCCTGGGCGAACGCCGGCGAAGGCGTCCACATCAGCTTCCCTGCTTCGAGGGTCATGTTGTCTCCTCCGAGGCCCGTCTGACGCGGGCCATGAGAGTGATGGCGTGATGGATGGTCGACAGATGATAGCCGACCGTCCTCCAGCCTGCCGGCCTCGGCCTCCTACCGGCCGGCTTCGAACAGCGTGCCCCAGATCTCGTCGACGCGCGTCTTGATGGCCGGATCCATCTTGATCGGCGTACCCCACTCGCGTGTGGTCTCGCCGGGCCATTTGTCGGTGGCGTCAATGCCCATCTTCGAGCCCAGGCCCGAGACCGGCGAAGCAAAGTCGAGATAGTCGATGGGGGTGTTGTCGACCATCACGGTGTCGCGGGTCGGGTCCACGCGCGTGGTGATGGCCCAGATCACTTCCTTCCAGTCGCGGGCGTCGATATCGTCGTCCACCACGATGATGAACTTCGTATACATGAACTGCCGCAGGAAGCTCCAGACGCCAAACATCACGCGCTTGGCGTGCCCGGCGTACTGCTTCTTCATGCGGACCACCGCCATGCGGTAGCTGCACCCCTCGGGCGGCAGGTAAAAGTCAGTAATTTCGGGGAACTGCTTCTGCAGCAGCGGCACGAAGACCTCGTTCAGCGCCACGCCCAGCACGGCCGGTTCATCGGGCGGCTTGCCGGTGTAGGTGGAGTGGTAGATCGGATCACGGCGCATGCTTATGCGGTCGATCGTAAAGACCGGGAACCAGTCCTGCTCGTTGTAGTAACCGGTGTGGTCGCCATAGGGTCCTTCCAGCGCATGCTCGTAGCCCGAAGGGTGTTCGGGGTCCGGCTGGATATGGCCCTCCAGTACGAACTCCGCCGAAGCCGGCACGGAAAGCTCCGACAGGCTGGGCGTGATGCATCCCGCCAGCGCCGTGCGGCTGCCGCGCAACAGGCCCGCAAACTGGTATTCCGAGAGCGTGTCGGGTACCGGCGTCACCGCGCCGAGGATCGTGGCGGGATCGGCGCCCAGCGCCACGGCGATCGGGAAGGGCTTGCCCGGATTGGCCAGTGCGTGCTCCCGGAAGTCGAGTGCGCCGCCCCGATGCGCGAGCCAGCGCATGATGACCTTGTTGCGGCCGATGACCTGCTGGCGATAGATGCCGAGGTTCTGGCGCTTCTTGTGCGGCCCCTTGGTGATGACCAATCCCCAGGTGATCAACGGCGCCGCATCGCCCGGCCAACAGGTCTGGATCGGCAGCCGAGCCAGATCCACATCGTTGCCTTCCCAGACTACTTCCTGGCACGCCGGGCTGCTGACCCGCTTGGGTGCCATGTCCCAGACGGACTTGACCAGTGTGAACAGCTTGCCGGCTTCGCGCAGTCCCCGCGGTGGTTCCGGCTCCTTGAGCGCGGATAGCACGTGCCCGATATCGCGCAGATCCGACAGCGACGATGCGCCCATGCCGAGCGCCACTCTTTGTGTCGTCCCGAACAGATTTGCCAGCACTGGCACTTTATAAATATCGCCATCGTCGCGTCGCGGCTGTTCGAACAGCATGGCCGGCCCCTCGGCGCGCAGGACGCGATCGCAGATCTCGGTCATCTCGAGGTTGGGCGACACCGGCACGTGGACGCGCTTGAGGTCTCCGCGCTGTTCCAGTTGTCCGATGAAGTCGCGTAAGTCTTTGTATTGCATGGTGAAATCCGGTCAGAATGTGGCGCCGCGCCAATCTCCGGCGAGTCGTCGCGGTGTGTGTGACGATACACATGACCCCTCATCGGCGCAAAAAAATCGTGGCAGTCCAAGCATCAAATTGTAAAGAAATTACGAATTGGCCCGAAGGGGTGGCGGCACGCGAGACTAGGCAGGGTATGCGTTTCGAGGTTCTTGGACCCCATATAAGTGTCGTAAAAAGCCTAGTTACAAATAGCTAAAAGTAGTAGGTTTTTGATTCATTATTCTTGACGGGTTATAAAAGCGTTCCTACAATCCGGTCTGCTCTGTGGGGTGTTGCGCTGCACCATGGCTTCCCTGTCTCTGTCAAGAGGCGGAAACGAAAAAAGCAGCGTCGATACTTCCACACTGATCGTCACCACGGATTCCCGGGAGGAGTCCGGTGCGGTCCCCTGGCGGGATGCCAGGTAATAGGAGTTCTTAGTGGCAGGGTGCAGCTCCCCAGGCTTGTATCCTGCTTCCCGTTGGGCGCATGGGGAGCGCCCGCCAACAGATGCTTGGACACCCCTGCTAGGTGGTCGCAGCATCCTTACTTGAGTACGTTGAGATCGGGCACGCGCAGCAAGTCTGGGCGCGCGCAACGGGGCAGCGGATGGAGGTAAGTATGAGCGGTTGGAAAACCCTTCATCTTCCCGGCATCGGGCGGGCATTGCAGGTCCGCGTCAGACAGCCGGTACCCGGTGTGAGCCGCGCACTCCAAGTGCGACTGGCTCATCCGGTGGCAGGTCGCGCCTTGTTGCGCGGCGGCCGTACGACCTTGAAGTACACCCTGAATGCACTCGGGGTGCTGTCCGTGGCCGCAGCGGTCACGCTCACGCTCAGCCCGCAGTGGCGGACGTCCCTTGCCGGTGCGCTGGCGGGAACCGAAGCGCCTGCCGTGCTGGTCGATGCTGCCGTCAGCAACGCCGTGGCCGAAGAGGCCAGCCTTGTTGGCGCGGCCGTGCCCGCCGTGTCGGCGGATGTGGCGGCAGCGCGTCTGCTGGCTACTGTGTCGACGTCGGGCAAGGGTCTGCCGACCGTGTCGGGCGTGGACGAGTGGAGCCACACGCCGGCCGGCAAGGTGCCGTCCGTGGCCCATCTGGCCGCACAGATTCCGGTGCAGCGGGTGGCGATGGATGCGCGCTATACCAGTGCGCTGGGTTCTGCGCGTGAACAGGCTGCCGTGGCCGACTACATCGCCCGCAAGTACCGCGTGGCGACGCAGGCGACGGCACAACTGGTCAAGGCTGCATACATGACGGGCCGCGAGGTCGGTATCGACCCGCTGCTGATCCTGGGCGTGATCGCCATCGAGTCGAGCTTCAATCCGTACGCCGAGAGCGGCGTCGGTGCGCAGGGCTTGATGCAGGTGATGACCAAGGTGCATTCGGACAAGTACGAAGCAGTGGGCGGCGTGGCCGCGGCGCTGAATCCGTATGCCAACATCAAGATCGGTGCGCTGGTGCTCAAGGACTGCATCGCCCGCGCCGGTACGATCGAAGGCGGCCTGAAGTACTACGTGGGCGCCACGACACAGACCGATGGCGGCTACGGCGCCAAGGTGCTGGCCGAACGCGGACGCCTGCGTGCGCTGCTGGGCCTCACCGGCACGGAAACCATCAAGGCTCCGGTGGACCGTCACCAGAACGGCGAGAAGCTGGAAGCTGCAAGCGGTACCGCGCAGGCGGCTTGAACGTCAACGCTGGTCAAACAGAAAGGGCACCCCGAGGGGTGCCCTTTCTGTTTTGGTGATAACCGGCTGGCGGTCCTTCAGCGCAGGAAGTGATGCATCCGGTCCATCGCTTCCTCGATATTTGCCATCGAGGTGGCGTACGAGATGCGGATGTAGTCGCGCGCGGTATGGGGGCCAAAATCGGTGCCCGGTACCATGACCACGCCGGCGTCATGCAGGATGGCCTGTGTCAGCTTGTCCGCGTCGCCTGCGGCAGGATGGTTGACGTGGCGGCAATCGGCGTAGACATAGAACGCGCCGTCGGGCTTTACCGGCACCCGCAGCCCCAGCGCCTCCAGGGCGGGCAGGATCGCGTCGCGGCGGCGATGGAATTCCGCCTTGCGCTCGTCGTAGATGGCTAGCGCCTCCTTCGAGAAGCACGCCACGGCTGCATGCTGTGCCACGGCCGATGCGCAGATGAAGAGGTTCTGCGCCACCTTCTCGAACGCCGGCACCAGCGAATCTGGCACCACCAGCCATCCCAGCCGCCAGCCCGTCATGTTGAAGTACTTCGAGAAGCTGTTTACGGTCACCACGTTGTCGTCGAGGGACAGTGCCGACACGGGCGGCGCGTCATACGACAGGCCCTGGTAGATCTCGTCGACGATCGCAAAACCCTGGCGCTTGCGGACTTCGTCCAGAATCGACTTCAGTTCATCGGGCAGGATCGAAGTGCCGGTTGGGTTCGACGGCGTGGCAAGCAGTACGCCGCGCGTCTTCTCATTCCAGTGCTGCACCACCTGAGCGGCGGTCAGCTGGAAACGCTCGGCCGGGCCGCTCGGGATCATCTTCGCCTGCCCGTCGAAGGCCGCCACGAAATGCCGGTTGCAGGGGTAGCTCGGGTCAGGCATCAACACTTCGGCGCCGATATCGACCAGCACGGCACAGGCCAGCAGCAGTGCACCCGAGGCGCCCGCGGTGACGATGACGCGACGCTCCGGGATATCGAGGCCGTATGCCGTCTTGTAGTGGCCCGCAATGGCCTCGCGCAGCGCGTGGATGCCCAGGGCGCCAGTGTATTGCGTGACGCCACGCCGCATGGCGGCCTCCGCAGCATGTACCACCGGGGCGGCCGCCGTGAAGTCGGGCTCACCGATTCCCATATGGATGATGTGCCGTCCGGCACGTTCGAGCTCGGCCGCCTGCTTGGCCAGCTCCATGACGTGGAAGGCTTCGATATTGGCCAGGCGGGACGCGGTGGCGATGTGCTGGAGGTTCATGGCAGATTAGGCAGGCCGTCGGGAAAGAAACCGGTGCAACATTGGGTGAGTGCGCCTCGACATGATAGTCGGCATGAAAAAACCCGCCGAAGCGGGTGTCGTGGTCCAGGCTGGCCGCCGCACGAAGTGGCGCGTCGGCAGTGGGCGCCAGGATCAGCGGCGTGCGGCCACTTCCGGTGCCCGCACCTGCGCGGCCAGCTTGTCGAGTACGCCGTTGACGTACTTGTAGCCTTCCACGCCGCCGAACGTCTTGGTCAGTTCCACGGCTTCGTTGATCACGACCTTGTACGGGATGTCCAGGCAGTGCACGAGCTCGTAGCTGCCCACCAGCAGCGCGGCACGCTCAACTGGCGACAGCTCGTCGACTTTCCGGTCGAGGAACGGCTCGAACGCTGCCGTCAGGCGCGCTTCCTCTCGCACGGCGCCGTTCAGCAGGGCGTTGAAGTGTTCGGTGTCCGCCTTGTTGAAGCCCTGCGCGTCATGCAGGTGCGCCTGGATCGTGCCGATGTCGTTGCGGTTCAGCAGCCATTGGTAGAGCCCTTGCAGCGCCAGCTCGCGCGAACGGCGGCGCGCACTCTTCGGCGGCGCCTTCGGCTCGGTACGCGGCTTGGCGCCCGACGGCTTATCACCGGTGTCGTTCACATCACTCATCATCTTCACCGTCGCCAGCTTCGTTCTCGCGCAGCGAATCCAGCGCGACCACCAGGTTTGCCATTTCCACGGCGGTACGGGCGCAATCGCGACCCTTCTCGCGCGTGCGGGCGTGGGCTTGCTCGTCCGTATCCACGGTCAGGATGCCGTTGGCGACGGGAACGTTGAAGTCCAGGCCCACGCGGGTGATACCGGCGCCCGACTCGTTCGAGACCAGCTCGAAGTGGTACGTCTCGCCGCGCACGACGGCACCCAGTGCCACCAGTGCGTCGAACTGGCCGCTTTCGGCCATCTTTTGCAGGGCCAGCGGTACTTCCAGCGCGCCGGGTACGGTCACCAGCAGCGTGTCTTCACCTTCGACGCCGAGTTTTTCCAGTTCGGCCATGCAAGCCTCGCGCAGCTCGTTGCAGACGGGCTCGTTGAAGCGGGCTTGCACAATCCCGATACGCAGGCCTTCGCCGTCGAGGTTCTTCTCGTAGAAGCCGTGATCCATTGTCAATTCTCCGTAGATTCGTTCAGGCACTGGCAGGCGCCAATGCCCATGATTTCTGTGTGCCTGCTATCCGGACAGGCCCAACCGTCAGTCGCAGTTGGCTTCGCCTTCCATGGCATGGCAGCCGACGATTTCGAGGTCATAGCCCGTCATGCTCGGCATCTTTTGCGGCGAACCCAGCACGCGCATCTTGCCCACGCCCACATCGCGGAGGATCTGCGCCCCCATGCCATAGGTGCGCAAGTCGGGCTTGCGGCGCGGACGGTCGTTCGGGGCGTCCAGCGCCGCAAACTGCGTGAACAACTGGTCGGGCGAGTCGTCGCAGTTCAGCAGCACCATGACACCGGTATCGGCGCCGTGCAGCGCTTCCAGCGCAGCGGGCACGCTCCACGAGTGCGTGGTGCGGCCGGCTTCCAGCACGTCCAGCACCGACAGCGGCTCGTGCACGCGTACCAGCGTGGCGCGATCCGGATGCGGCTGGCCCTTGATCAGCGCCAGGTGCGCGCGGCCTGTCGGCTTGTCGCGGTACATCACGCTGCGGAACGTGCCCCACGGCGTCTGCATGTCGCGCTCGCCCACACGTTCGATGATGCTCTCGGTGCGGCTGCGGTAGTGGATCAGGTCGGCGATGGTGCCGATCTTGAGATCGTGCTCACGCGCGAACTCCACCAGATCGGGCAGGCGAGCCATCGTGCCGTCGTCCTTCATGATCTCGCAGATCACGGCGGCGGGCGTCAGTCCGGCCAGCGCGCCGAGGTCGCAGCCGGCTTCGGTGTGGCCGGCGCGGATCAGCACGCCGCCGGGCTGGGCGGTCAGCGGGAAGATGTGTCCCGGCTGGACCAGGTCGGCAGCGCGGGCGTCCTTGGCTACCGCGGCCTGCACGGTGCGGGAACGGTCGGCGGCGGAGATTCCGGTGGTGACACCTTCGGCGGCTTCGATCGAAACCGTGAAGTTGGTGCCATGCACGGTGCCGTTGCGTGACACCATCGGATACAGCTCAAGCTGCCGGCAGCGCTCGGCCGTCAGGGTCAGGCAGATCAGGCCACGGCCAAACTTGGCCATGAAGTTGATGGCTTCCGGCGTCACGAAATCGGCTGCCAGGACGAGATCGCCTTCGTTCTCGCGGTCTTCCTCATCGACGAGGATAACCATGCGGCCGGCGCGAATGTCGGCAATGATGTCTTCGGTACGGGCGATAGTCATGGCTGGGGCGACGTTTGATGACGGGCGGGTGCGGATGGCGGGCAGGGCCGGTACCTTGGGGTTACCGGCGAAATCAAGGCCGCTATTGTACGCCAAGGCGTGTGCCAGCGCCCTCGGCGGTGGGCCGCAGCCATCGGGTTCTTCCCGGTTGCGCGCAAGTGCGGCGCACGGCATATCCATGACAGATGGCATTGATCGGAGAGAAGCGCATGACTGCACCGCTGCATGGAATTCGTATCGTGGAATTCGAAGGACTCGGGCCGGGACCGCTGGCGGGCCGGATGCTGGCCGACATGGGCGCCGAGGTGACCGTCATTGCCCGCCGGCAACGCGGGGCGGTGGCCGAACTGCTGGGTGGCGACAAGCCGAGCCCGTTGCGGCGCGGCAAGCGCATCGTGCCGCTCGACCTCAAACAGGACGCCGACCACGCCGAAGCCTTGCGCCTCGTAGCGGATGCCGATGCCTTGATCGAAGGCAATCGCCCTGGCGTGATGGAGCGGCTGGGGCTTGGGCCCGTTGACTGCGCCGCGCGCAATCCCCGGCTGGTCTATGGCCGCATGACCGGCTGGGGCCAGACAGGACCCTTGTCGCAATCGGCGGGGCATGATCTCAACTACGTGGCGCTGAGCGGTATGTTGTCGCTGTCGGCGCGCCCCGGCGAAACGCCGATGATTCCGCCCACGCTGCTGGGCGATGCGGGCGGCGCGCTGGGATTGGCCTTCGGCATGGCGTGCGCCATGCTCGAGGCGCGGATCACGGGCCGTGGCCGGGTAGTCGATGCGGCAATTGTCGACGTGGTGACCATGCTCGGCGGCATTGCGCTCTGGGTTCGCAACAACGGCCAGCTCGACGGCGCCGAGCCCAGCCCGTTCCATGCATCGCCGTTCTACGATGTCTACGCGTGCGCCGATGGCGGATACATCACCATCGGTGCCCTGGAGCCGCAGTTCTATGCGTTGCTGCTTGGCAAGCTGGGACTGCACGACATCGATCCCGCCCGGCAGTACGACACCGCGACCTGGCCGGCGTTGAAGCAACGATTCGCCGCGCTGTTCCTGAGCCAGCCGCGCGAGCACTGGGATGCGCTGCTCGGGGGCACCGACGTCTGCTATGCGCCGGTCCTCAGCATTGCCGAGGCCGCCCGGCATCCGCACAACGTGGCACGCGGGTTGTTCGTCGAGCATCCCGACGGGACGCTCGATGCGGCGGGCGCGCCGAAGTTCGGTCCTGCCGGAGACTGAGCGGCAGGGTCAGCCGAGCGTCGCCTCGCCGGAAGCCGACAGCATCCGCTCGACGTATCGCGCGATCAGGTCGATTTCCAGGTTCACGCGCTTGCCCGCCGCGAGTTCGTTGAGCGTGGTGACTTCCACCGTGTGCGGGATCAGGTTGATCGAGAACACGCAGCCGTCGGCTTCGTCGCTGACCGTGTTGACGGTCAGCGATACGCCATTCACGACCACCGAGCCCTTGTAAGCCAGATAGCGGCCAAGTTCGCGCGGCGCGCGGATGCGCAACTCGTGCGACTCGCCCACCGGGGCAAAACGGACCACCTCACCCAGGCCATCGACATGGCCCGACACCAGATGGCCGCCGAGACGGTCCGCCAGGCGCAGCGCCTTTTCCAGGTTGACGCGACCCGGCTGTGCCAGACCGACGGTCTTGTCCAGCGATTCGCGCGAGACATCCACGTCGAAATGGCCGGCTTCCAGCGTGACCACGGTCATGCAGGCGCCCTGGATGGCGATGCTGTCGCCGATGCCCACGTCCGAGAGGTCCAGGCCGCCAGCGGCCACGCGCAGGCGCACGCCCGCAGTGCTATCGCCGAGCGGGGAAACGGATTCGATGCGGCCCACTGCCGCCACAATGCCAGTAAACATATTTGCCTCTGTCTGAATACGATGAAGTCGGTCGTTAGTCCTTGCTGTCGGCGCGACGTGCGATCAGGCGCAGGTCGTCGCCGATCTGCCGCACTTCGTGCCAGCGGAATGCGGTGGCGTCTTCCAGTTTGGTCAACGGCGGCAGGTTGAACATGCCCTGCGCGTCGCCCAACAGGCGGGGCGCCAGATAGACCAGCAGTTCATCGGCACACCCTTCGCGGATCAGCGAACCGTTGAGCTTGAAGCCGGCTTCTACGTGGAGTTCGTTGATGCCGCGCTGTCCGAGCGCTTCGAGCATGCGGCGCAGTTCGACCTTGCCATGGCGGTTGGGCAGGACCACGACCTCCACGCCGCGCGCTTCGAGCGCACGCTGGCGGGCCGGATCCTCCACCGCGCAGAAGACCAGCACCGGCTTGGCGAAATCACCACTGTCACGGTTCAGGATCTGGGCGTCGAGCGGCACTTCCAGCCGGGAATCGACCAGTACACGTTGCGGCTGTCGCGGTGTGTCGATAGCGCGGACGGTCAGCGCCGGGTTGTCGTCGCGGACGGTACCGATGCCGGTCAGGATGGCGCAGGCGCGCGCGCGCCACGCATGGCCATCATCGCGCGCCGCCTGGCCGGTGATCCATTGACTTGTGCCGTCATGGAGCGCCGTGCCGCCATCGAGCGAGGCCGCCACCTTGACGCGAACCCAGGGCAGGCCACGCGTCATGCGCGACACAAAGCCGATATTGAGATCGCGCGCCTCTTTTTCCAGCAGTCCGCAGCGCACGTCGATACCGGCCTCGCGCAGCCGTTGCAGGCCGCGCCCGGACACCGAAGGGTTGGGGTCCTCCATCGCCGCCACCACGCGGGCGATACGCGCACGCACCAGCGCATCCGCGCACGGTGGGGTCCGGCCGAAGTGGCTGCACGGCTCCAGCGTGACATAGGCGGTGGCGCCAGCGGGATCGTGCCCGCGCGCGATGGCATCCTTCATTGCCTGGATCTCGGCGTGATCGTGCCCGGCCGGCTGTGTGAATCCCTGTCCGATGACCTGACCGTCCTTCATCAGGACGCAGCCGACGCGCGGGTTTGGCGTGGTGGTGAACATGCCACGGGCGGCGAGCGCCAGGGCCTGCTCCATGGCGGTGTGATCGGATGCGGAGAACATGGCTGGTGAGTCGGATCCTGAGGAGGCGTCGGGGCAGTCAGCGTGCAGCGGACGGGGCCGGATTCGTAGATTCCAGTGGGTCGCAATCGATATCGACACCGGGTCGGCAAGTCCGGATACGCCCTTGCGCGCCAAGCCTGACCTGACGCTGTGCGGCATGGCAACGCAAGTGGAACGTAGCAGCGAAGAAGCCACCACGCTCAGATCGTGAGTATCCCACAGCTGTCAAGCGCAGGCTTTGTGCGCCTCCGGCTCCCGCCGTGCCATGCAACGCGACGGTCAGGCACCGCTCGCCCAGCCGGACCATGGAGAAGGGGGGCTGCGAGCGATGCGCCTCGGTTGGGCGGGTAGCCACGGTGGACAGTTGCCAGCCACGGTCGAGTGTCCTGGCGTTGGCCGCAGGACTCAACATCACCTCGGTCCGGCGTGCTGCCGCCGTGGTACGCGCCAGCGCCAGCGAGGCCGCCAGCCGGTCCGCCGCCCGCGCGACGTGATACTCCGCCACCAAATCGCTTAGCGATGGCAGGGCCGCCAGCATGAGGATCGCAGAGACCGCCAGTGTGACCAGCATTTCGACGAGCGTCACGCCCCGTACGTCCCTGCCCGGTGTCTTCGGCATATCAGCAAGCCTCCGGCAGTGGAATGGGAATATCGTCGGTGGTGAGCATTGAAAGCCACTCGCCGTTGCTGCGCAAAATCACGATGCCGCAGGATGCGTCGGGATAGGTCGGTGTCGCGCGGATCTCGACGCAATGAGACAGGTCGGCGCCGGCACAACTCGTTGCGGTCAACCAGTGCCGGGTGCGCGCAGGCGGCGCGGGCACCGGCGATGGCCAGTCGCCCGCCGGGTTGGCGCCATCCGCTCCCTTTGCGAACGACGTGGTAATGAGCGCATGACGCTCCAGCGTCAGCATCGCCGAGATCAACGAGGCGCGCGCCTGGAGCCGCCAGGCCCGCTCCGCGTGTCGCTGCCAGGCGGGCAAGGCCAATACGGTGAGTAGCGCCGCGATGACCGCCACCACCAAGAGCTCGACCAGGCTGAAGCCGGCGCACCGCTGAGTTCGATGAGGCTCGTTCATGGCGTTCATGGCGTTCATTGCGGTGTCCTGATCAGTTCGCGCCAGCCTAGCCGTCCGCGTTGGCGATGCCATCGGGCCTCTTGCATCGGAAGCGCGGTATCGCCTTCGATGCGCCACCACGCAAGGTCGAAGGTCTCGCGCGTGGAGGTTGCGGGCGCCCGCGGCTGCTCCAGTGTGCTGGTCGAGGTGGGAGTCGAGGTAATGATCGGCATGGCAGTCTGCCCATCCCATGGCAGGCCAGTCGCCGCTGGCACTGGCGCGCCGTTCTCGTCCTTCACGGTCACCGACACCCCGCGTGCCGCATCCACCAGATAGCTGCGCTGCTGTCCATCGGGCGTGACGGTCGTGAAAGCGAGATGCACGGGACTGACGGCGTGGAGGGTGTCGATCCGTTCGTCGGTACGCGGCATTCGCATCGTCCAGCCGGCGTCTCCCGGCAAGCCCCTGGGGTTTGCGGGCTGCAGCACGACGCCATCTCCCGTCGCCACCGCTTTGATACGGGAAGGCTCGCGACGTGTGCCGGATCGGTCGGGGATCGCCGAGAGTTCGCTACCGCTGCTGTAGACGACCATCGGTCCCGTACCTGTCTGGATGACGACCGGAGGTTCTGCGGTATCCGTCGAACTGGATGCATGGCGATGCATGCAGATCGGCGCGCGGACATCGGTGTCACGCGACAGGTGGTCGAGCCCAAATCGCCAGAGCCGCCCCCGGTCATCGCTGGCATAGGCGGCACGTGCAACGCCGCTGGCATCGCGCCGGACCGTGGTAGCCAATAGCCGGGCCGCCGGTGCCGAGACACCGCAGCCCGATGCGGGCAGGGAGAAGCGTCGCACCTTTCCTGTTTCGTGCCAGGCGCTGACCGGCCGGTCGAGGGGGAGTAGTGCCAACGCGGCGGGCGTGTTCGATCCAGGCTCGGGTGCGAGGATTGTTATAGCGGCCCATCGACGCACACCGTATTCCATCCACATGGCAGCGCGCACTGGCCCGCTGCCTGATAACGGCAACTGCGCATTGGCGCCAATCTCCCAGAGCAAGCCAATGGGCGTGGCGGCATCGGGGTCCGATACATCGAGCACGAATACCGCGCCGGCCTGGAGAGACGAGTTCGTCCTGTTGGCGGGAATGGCGCAGAGCAGTAACGTTCGCCACGTTCCAGCGGGATCGGCGTCGATGCTCTCCGGCCGGGGGCACGGCGCAGGGGGAAGCGGGTGGCCAGGCGTAGCGACCGATGCCGCGTCGCGGAGTAATGTGCGTGGCAGGTACGCAGCCAGTTCCTGTCCGGTGACTGCATCGAACCCATGTAGCAGGCCGTCGCGCGTGCCAAGCCAGACCGTGGTGCGACGCTGCGCGTACCGATTGCGAAAGGGCGTGTGGCCCGGCTGCATCGGCAGCCATCGGGGCGGCGGCACGACATGAACGCGCGCGCCTGTGGCGCTGGCCAGCCGGGTATCGCGCGGGCGATGAGCCGCGTCGGCACCGCTGCCGCGCAGCCACGACATGCGCGATTGGCCCGTGCCGCCGGGTTCCACGGCATCGAGCATGACCTGGGTGTCGACATCGAGAGCGAACCAGCGCAGGGGATCGAGTCTGCCTCCGCCAAGGTAAAGCCGACGTTCGTCGATATCCTGCCGATCCAATACATCGCCGGCCTCCCATTGGGAGAGGACCGCCTGCGAAGACAGCGACGTTGTACGGAACGCCAGCGCTTCCAGCCGTCCTGTCCATGGATGTCCACCCGCCGAGATCCTGTAGCCGAGCGGCAATTGCCCGGGGGTGGCAAGGGCAGAAGGTTGCAAGCCGCAGAGCAGCGCACCCATGAGCCAAGCGATCATCGTCGAACTGCTGCTCATGGCTGGAACTCCGTCTGGAGCACGACGCGGATGCTCGGATCGCGCCCGATACCCAGGGCAACGATGGCCATGCGCGGCCACATGCCTGCGGCAGGACTGTCAGGATCGTCGCTGAGTTCTATGAGATAGCGGGGCAGGGTGGTGGCGCCGATGACATCGGCCGGGAGTTCCGGCAGTGTGGCGCCGGTGATCGAACCCAAAGGAATTCCCGCACTATCCGATGCGGCGCCATCGAGCCAGGATTGCCATGCCCGGCCATCGCCGTCTGCGCGGCAGATACCCGCCTGAGGGCCGCTGCCACAGGTACCGGGCGCGGGCCAGGCAGATAGTCGGTCGCTGGAAGACGCCGTCGCGGCGATCAGGTCGGCTTCGGCATCGCGCAGCGCGGCTTCGGCGGCGCGGAACGCAATCTCTCGATCCAGTTGGTGGCTCGCCAATTGCCGCCCTGTCAGCAGAAAATGCACTGACGCTGTGCCGATGCCAGCGATCAGCAACATCAGCGTGGCGACGAATGTCATCAGCGCGGCGCCACGATGCCTGCGGCGATTGCGACGCGTTAGCATAGGCCCTCCATGCAGTGCGATGGATTGCGCAGTCGGAGCGTGCTGACGAACGTGCGGCGTCGCAGTGCAGGTTTCGCTTTGGGAGTGAATGTGTCGTCATCGACGACATCTTCCCCCGCCACTACAGGCAGCAGCGAGAGCCGCTGTCTCCACGCGTACAAGACGGTCGGACGCTCTCCGCGAATCACCACGGCAATCTGCACGGCTCGCACGCGATGCCACGTATCGGCACCGAGGGCATCCACACCTTGTGCCGACAGGAAGCGCTCCACCGCACCGTCACCATTCGTGTCGATGCCATAGCGCAATTGCAGTGTTTCCACACCGCGCACCAATGTGCCTGACGTGTAGCGCGTAGCCCGCACGCGGGTGCCTTGGCGGCTCGGATATCGGCATAGCAACTGCGGCACGCCATCGCTGGCGATGCCGATGTAGAACAGGTTGGTCGCGGCGTGGTGGGGCAACGGGGCGCCATCCGGCGGAAAGGCGCGCGCCGGCAACGCACACCCACCGCAGTCGCTCATCGTCCCATCGGGCAAGGTCGGGTCCGTTGCACGTCCACTGCCTGAAACGCGAACGAGCAGCGCATCGCTGCGTAGCACGCCGGCGCGTGCACAGTTGAGGCTGGCATCGATCGATGGCATCGCGCAGTTATCGCGCCCTTCGATCGGCGGGACGGGCGCGGGGTGCGACGGGGAAAACGCGACCTGCCCGGGTATCCATCCGGCCTGCCGCACCGCATGCCCGATGATGGCTAGCGCGCGCTGGCCGCGTTCCTCGATCTCCATGCTGTCCGCCACGCTCGCATAGGCGTCGCGCGCAGCCCAGAAGGACAGCAGGACCGCTACGGTCACCAGCATGCCCAATGCCAAGCCAACCATCATGTCGACGAGCGCGAAGCCCTGGCTGTGCAATCGCCTCTTCATGGCGAAACCCACAGCGCAATGCGCGTCGGCATGACAGTGTCTCGTTCCACCCGGGACGTTGCCTCGGCAGGCAACATGGCTACAGCGAGGCGAGAACCGGGCAGGCATCCACCACCAGGCGATGCGGTCTCGCAGAGCGCCACGCGCGACGCATCGCCACCGACGATCGGCCAGGCGTCGTCTCCCACCTCGGCTTGCTCCGCAGCCAGACGAAGCGTCGCCACCAGCCGCTCGTGCTCGCCACTCCAACGCAACCACCCAGTCGACAGTCCGGCCAGCGGAACGGCCGCAAGGCCAACGATGGCGATGCAGAGCAGCGATTCGAAAAGGGTATAGCCGCCGCGATGCCTACGGCGCGTCAGGCAGGATGAGGACGGAGCGTGGGAAGAAAGGGTCGGAAACATCGGGCATTCGTTCGGAAGAAACGGATGCCCACGATAGCGGCGGAGAGGACGCTAAAACGTGTCCGGTTGTTGTGGATCTGTGGAATTTTGTGTCCGAGGGGGAGTCGGAAAGCTCGGACGTTTCGCTGAACCTTAGGGCATCGCGCAGGTCGCTGGCGCGGTATCGGGATTGCAGATGCGGGATCGGCCCAGCAGGCTGATGTCGACCACACGTTTCGAGGTGCCGATCTGGAAGCCTGCCTTCATCGACATCTGTGCTTTGCCTGTCGTCTGGGAGTAGCCGGCGGGTGAGAAGGTGATGTACGACAGGCCAGCAGGGGTGGTGGACGTTGTGATTGTGACGTCCGAAGGCAATTCGTTGCTCTCGGCGATGAGGCTGTCGCTTCCCGTATATTCCCCGTCGGGCGACACATGCTCGTTGAAGACCTGCCAACCCTTGCGCCAATCGCCTTCAATCGGCGCGATGGTCACATAGCTGTTCGAAGCCGCGGCAATCGTTCGCGCCTTTGATACCGCCGAGTGGAAATCACCCGCTACGGTGACGGCGCGTTGGCTCCGCATGAACTGGGTCATGCTGGGGACGGCGAACCCGACCAGCACGATGCCCACCGCCATTGTGGTGATGAGTTCCAGCAGCGTGAAACCGCCCGTGCTGGGTGATAGTGACCTTGGCATGATGTTCACCAGCAGTTCGGGGTTTGCGAAGGCGTGCTGCCATTGGGCATATTGTCCCGCTTGCCCGTGGTTTGCAGGACCAGCGTGCCGCACGTGGCGTCGGCGCGATTCGGAATGGCTTGTAGCTCAATGCATTGCCCGGCCACGGAGCCGGCGCAAGTGACTGCCTGAATACGGTACGCGCTGCCGCCCGATGTATCGCCGGAGTACTTCTTGTATCCCTCCCAGGGGGAGGGATCCGTGTTTGAGGTCGCGTACGTATTGAACTGCGAGTAGTGCCGCTCGAACAGCTGCATGTTCGTCATGAGCGCGGACTTTGCCTCCGTACGCCGACCCTTCAGGATGAACTCGTTGTAAGACGGATAGGCGAAGGCGGCCAGGATGCCGATGATTGCCACTGTGACCATCAGTTCGGCGAGCGTGAACCCTTGTTGGTGGCATCGGTCGAGACGATTCATGGCGACGGCCCTCATGGTCAGTTCGGAATCTTGAAGTTGCGGACCTCGCGCCAGCTCACGCGACCTGGGCGCTCGCTGCTGATGGGGGAGGCGGTGGATGTCAGCGTGCCGCCAGCGCCGAATCCATACACGGTCGTCTTGGTCTGCTGCTTGACGCCACCGATCGAATCGCGGTCGCCCACCGTGACATTTGTCACGATGATGGCCGGCGCACCCAGCAGGCCATTGGTCGAGAGGTAGCCCGAAATGCCCTGGTATGGCAGACCCGTCAGCGTATTGAGACCGTAGCTCCGGCTGCCCCCTGAGGTGCCGCACGTTCCGGTGGCCGTATAGATCGAGTTGAAGTACACCATGCCGCCTGACACGGCAGCGGACGTTACCTGACGCTCGCTGGAGTCGAGGAAGTCCATGACCCAGCCGGGCTTGCGGGGCGCGACGTAGCCGGGCGCTGCGGCGGTTCCCGAATACTGGATGGACTTGCCGCCGTCGTAGGAGGTCAGCGTCAACTGGTTGAGCTTGCTGCGATCGCTCACGTAGTTCGTGCCACCACCATCGTATATGCCGTAGAACGAATTGAACTCGGTGGTGGGCGTGCTCGTGTCGGCCAGTTCGTAATACTTGCCCGTACCGAACAGCACCATGTAGCCGCCCGGCGCATAGACGATCTCCGGTTGCATCGTGATCGGCTGGCGCGTGCCAGTGCGGGCCGATGTGGCGACGAACAGCGGCTTGCGCGAAGTGCCGCCGTATTCAGGCAATGCGCCATCGCTGCCACCATTCCACGTCGACGGCAGTCCCGAGACATCGAACTTCCACAGGTTGCCTTGCAGGTCCCCGGCGTAGAGTGCCAGGCCGATGCCGCTGACCTGCGATACCAGCGCTGGCGTGCTCAGGCCGTTGGCCGTGGCGGTCGTCGAAGGAGAGGGCGTGACGATCTTCCAGTAGTTACCGTTCAGAGACCATGCAGCGCTGGGCGTCTTGTCGAGCGACAGGATGAACAGCACGCTCGGGGCATCGGTGTTTGCGTAACCATCCGCCTGGTTCGAGTTCAGTCCATTGCCGACGATGGCGTACCACTTGTAGACGGGTGCCTTGTTGCTGTCGTAGCCGCTGAGCAGCTTGGTAATGACCGGGGTGCCCATGACGTTGCCCATATCGGCATCGTCCTTGTCCGTGAACTCCCACATCACGTTACTGCCGCTGAACGGCGTGCCAACGGGATCGGTTACGTCCAGGGCGTACACGCCCTGCGCACCGCCGCCGAAGCCACCGACCAGTACTGACTTCCAGGCATCGTTCACTTGCGCTTCTTCAACCACCGGCGTCGCATCCACATAGGCGCGATGCTTGTAGCCAGTGGTGGTGAGCTGGTTCAGGCTGCCGATGACAGCGCTCGGGACGTAGGCAAAGACTTCCGAACCGTCCGACGCCTTGAAGCCGTGCAACATGCCATCGTTCGCGCCAACATAGACCATGGGCTGGCGAGCAATGTACCTCGCGCGGAAGGTCCCGTAGTTTTCTCCGGTGCGCGACGCAGAGGGCGCACCGACATACGTCGGTCCAGAGTTAATGATGTCGCCGAACACCGTCTTGCGGCCACGAAACACGCCGCCATTGCCAAGGCTGTCGGCTTCGAGGCTCCGGTCACCGCGCAGATAGTCCACTCGCTGCTGTCCGCGACCGTCGGCAACGTTGGTGCCGGGATTGAGGTTTAGTGCATCCTGCTGCGTCTTGCCGAGATTGGCCCACTGGAATGCCGCACCCGCGCCGGCCGCTGTGCTCAGTGTGTAGATCGAGCGGCTCGCAAAGCTACGTTTGGACAACAGATCGCCCGCTTCCCAGGCCGGTGTGGAGGAGACGGTCACAAGGCCGTCGGTGCCCTTCGTCATCTTGTACGCGGTGAGCTTGCCGTTCCATTGCTGGTCGAAGCCGGGCGTATAGACAAAAGCGTCGGTCATGATCCGGTTGGCACTCAGTGCGATGCCCGACAGCGTACCGGCGGAACTCGTGATCTGTGTGAACACCTGCTTGATAGCGCTGATCATCTGCGCCGGCTGGCTGGCGAGGAACCAGTTCGACGGCAGGTTGGAGCCCGTTGGTGCCGCTTCCCATTCCGTGTTGTTTGTGACGACGGTACCGCCTGCACCGAGGGTCTTGAACGGGTTGCCATCCTTGTTGCCGCCATCCGTCGTTTCTTCCTTGAAGCCGCCGTACTTGGCAGCCAGGTAGATCTGGCTCTGCCGCTGTGAATCGCCAACGGTGCCGTTGCCGTTCTCATTGACGTCGATGCCGAAGGTCGTCACGCGAGCTTCAGGCATGGTGGGCCGGAATGCCGAGGTGTGCGCCCAATAGGCCACGCCAGCCATGTAGTAGCTGGACCAGCTCGATGTCGGGTGATTCTTCGTGCCGAGGTTCGTGAACGACGAGTCGAGCGGATTGCTGTTGCCCGCTGCTGGCCGGTTGGTTTCCAGTGCGCCGACCTTATTGGTCCACTCCACCACATTGAACTTGCTCCAGCTGTCCGTGGCACGCGAGGGATCGCCCTGGCCGGTGACGGAGTTGCCGGGAATGTAGTGGTCCTGGTGGGTGTTGATGTCGCCGATGGTCAGCACGTAGTTGCGCTGGCAACTGTTCAGCAATGGATCGGTCCAGGTCTTGTAGTACGGGAAGTTGTCGGCGTAGGCGGTGGTGACGCCACTGACCGCCTCGGGCGTAGGGCCATCGGGGTGGTTCTGCAGGTAGCGAATGCTCTCGTAATAGAGCTCGCCGAGCGGATCGTACGTCTTGTAGTTGCCAACTGGATTGTCAGTGGGCTTGCCCAGGTCCGTGACCATCGTGCGGCCGAACTTGTTCAGGTAGTTGATGACGCCGCTGTTGCCCGTGGCATCGTTCAGCGGATTTGCCAGCAGCACGCCGTAGGCATCCCATTCCTTGGCCGGGTTGGTGATCGAGTTGAGCGAGGTATTGACCGCGTTGTCACCAACGTACTTCATCGGCGCGCGCAGCACGCCACCGTATCGCTCGTTCTGTGTCAGACCGGAGTTGTTTGTGGGATCGTTGAGGTAGCCAAAGGCGGCGAATCGCACGCGATCGGCATTGCGCTGCATTTCGCCGACGGGCTTGTAGTTGGTTCCGTCATAGCTGTAGCAAAGATCGGTACGCGTCGTGGCCTCGTTGCTGTCGCAGACCTGTACCTGCACGCGGAAGCCACGCCGTTCGGTAACTGTACCCCGGCTATTGGTCACGTCGGCATAACTCTTAAGATTGGTGCAGCCGGCGCTGGTGTCGTTGCTGTCGGAGAAATAGATATGGTTTCCGCACGATGCCATGTACAACGTGCTGTACTTGAATGGCGTGACCTTGTTAGGCGCGCTCGTCGTACCGTTTCCGTTGATGCTCTTGGAGGGGAAGTAGCTGCCGCTCCGGAAGAAGTCCGCTCGCAGCATTGCGCGTTGCAACACCGTTTGCGTGCGCGTGTCGATCACTCGGTCGCCGCCCGTCATAGCAAGTCGCAACTCATCGATTGCCGAGGCGGCAGCCCAGTTCATGAAGTTCCCACTGAATGCAGACGAACATTCGTGGTTGGCATCGGCGCCACCCGAGATGGTGAAGTAGCCGTTCGTCGCGTCGTAGGCGTAACACTTGGTGTTGTTGAAATACCCAAGGTAGTTCTGGGACTTGTCGTAGGTGCCCCGATACGCAGCGCCTGTGGTCGGAAATTCCACCGACAGCGTCAGCATCAGATTTGGATGGATGTTCTGCGACTGGCCGTAAAGCGGCGTGCTGGAAATTGCAACGGTCGGCACGGTCGTCGGCGCAGCGGACAGCAGCGCGCACCAGAGCATGGCACATGCTGCGAAAAGGCGAGGTAAGTTCTTCATGAATGCGGTCCCGGTCGATGGGTGGCAGTCGATGGCAAGAGGGAAGTCGTTTCAGTGCGCTGCGTCAGCGGCGTCTTCTTTTCGATAGACCATTTGCAGCACGGCGCGCGTGCTGTCGTTTGGCCCGAATCCCATGGCGGTGACCCGATACATGTAGGACGCGTTGACTGCTTCGCCCGATGCCTTGTAGGAAACCAGCTCGATCAGGTATCGCGGCTTTCGGGATGGCGAGAGCCCCGAGCCAGTGGGAAAGGTCCGGCCGGTAAAGGTGCCGTACTCCACGGTCCGGTTATCCGAGGTCGCGGTCCAGTCGATGGTGTCCCATATCGGAGCCCCGGCGGCGCTGAACGTATCGCACAGGCCCAGGTAGGCCGAGGGCATCTTCGTTCCGGTATTGCATGCGCCGCCCTCGAATCCTGTCAACGAGTCCTTGGCAAAGAGGCTGGAGCGCGATTGCGGCGCGGCTGCGCTCTTGATGTCGATCTCGGCGTCGTACAGCGCTGCCTCGGCAGCCTGGTACGCAATCTCGAAATCCCGTTGGTTGCGGGAAGAGCGTTTGGTATCGATCGCAATGCGTGCGCCCGCCAGTGCCAGCAGCGTGATGACGAGCAGCATGATCACGGCGGTGATCAGCGCGATGCCGCGTGCGCCGGGACGATCGGCCAGACGAGCGCGCAATGCAGGTTGGGCGTTCACATGCATGTCGATTCTCCGCATGTCTGGTAGTTGCGGACCTGAACCGTGGCGGAATACAGCTTTCTCACGGATTTCGTGTCGGTCGTCGGCGTGTAGCTTGCGTTGTCGCCGGTGTAGAGCGGGCCGAACAGCGAGATGGCGGCGGGCGCTTGCGCATCGGCGCTGGCGTTGTCGGCACGCACGACGAGTGCAATCTTCACCGTCTTGACGTTGACCCAGTCTGTCAATGCCATGGCGCTGGCCGTGGCGTATTTGTCCGGCACATCGTCATCGTTGGTGCTTACGCCGTAGAGCAGTTGCATGGTCTCCACGCCCGAAACCAGCTCCTGGGTCACGAAGGTGGTCTTGCTCTCGGTGCCGGAGCCGTCACGCTCGCGGTACTTGCACATGAGGGCCGGCTTGCCATCGGCGCCGTTGCCGATATAGAGGATGGAGAGTCCCCGATCGGCGCTGGCGGTATCGGAGTTGCTGGCGCCCGCCACGCCCTGGCCCGAGCAGTCCACCACGGACTCGTCAGGGCTGGGATCATCCTTCGACTTGCTGAGCCCGTAGTACCGGATCATGACAGCATCGCTGGCATTCAACGACCCGCCAGGGCCGCATGCCATCGTCTCGCTGTCGTTGGGATTCGAGCATGCGTCGATGCCGCGCAGGTTGTCGTCATACACGGGCATCATTCCGCCGGATTTGTTATCGCTGACGGGCACGTAACCCGTCTGGCGCATGAGACGGGTCATGACGGATAGCGCAAAGGCGCCGCGTTCCTCCAGTGCGGCGCTATCGTCGATGGCGACATAGCTGCTGCGGCTCATGATGTAGAACGCCGTGGCCGCCATCAGCACCAGCAGGCTGATCACCAGCGTGACCATCAGTTCGATCAGCGTGAAGCCTCGGGCGCGGCCGAGGCGGGAGAGGGGTTGTGCAGGGCGGGCCATTTAACTGGATACCCCCGGCGTGACCACCACGACGATCTGAACCGTGGCCGAGCCATCGGCTTTGGTGCCGTCAGGCGTGCCGGCATCGCCGCTGTCATTGAAGCGAGATATCCAGCCGATCTTGATGACCAGCGGCGCATTGGTCGGATTCGCAGCAGGCGAGCAGTTCCACTCATAGCCGGTCGTCGCGGACCACGTGCCGATGTCACGGCAGATGATGGCCCGGCCGCCCGGCAAGGTGGTGGTCACACGGCGGGACCATTCGGCCATGTCGAAAGCGGCGGATACGGGCTGGCACACGGTGGACGCCCCAAGACATGCCGTCTTGTAGAGGTTGTCTGCGTCGGAGACCTGTGGCGTGCCGAGCTTGGTATCGAGATTGAAGGCGCCGCCATCCACCAGCAATTGATGCGCCCGCATCCGGTCCGCCATATCGTTGGCCAGTTGCAGGGCGACTACGTCATAAGACGATTGCTGGGCGAAGCGGAAGGACTTGATGAGCAGGTTGGCCACGCCGAGCACGCCGAAGGCGAGCACGACGATGGCTACCAATGCTTCAAGCATGGTGAAGCCGGCTGCCTTACGGCAGCGGAATTGACCCATTTTGACTCCCGTCCAATAACGACAGTTCTTTTTGTTCTGTGCGCAGCGCGCTGGAATTCTGTTGGCGTCCGAGCCTCTTCGGGACCGGTTACCGCCGGGCTGTTGTCGCCCTTATGCTGCCTGGCTGCGTGAAAAACGCGCGCTTGTACGCCAGCCTCCTACCCGAAGGAGGTTGGTGCAGATTAGACGGCTTTTTTGAAGAAATGGCTACCCCTTTGGTGGGGTGAGAATCGCAATTTCCTTAAGAGCGTCGCGGAATTCAGACACATACCTGACGCTGCAGTGACCGGCCCAAAAGGCATGTTTCCGGGGGTTACCAGGATTTTCGCCTTTTTTCCCAGTGCCAGAGTAGTCACTCTATGCGAGTGTTCGCTTCGTCGAGGGACTCGGCGGAGACTGAGATTGCCACAATTGATTCAGGCAACGTTCCTCTGTCGCAGAGGGTTACCAGCAGGTGCCAGGCGTGTCGCTGTCGGTGCCGCTCGCTTTCTTCTCGTTGAGATTGTTGACGGACAGGACGCCGCACGTCGGGTCCGAGCGATCGCCCGCTGGCGTGGCGGTTAGTACAAAGCCGGTCTTGATGGAGCCACCGGCCGGTGCGGCGATGGTGATGATGTAGTTGCTGGATTCGCAGGTATCACCGGATGGCGTTGTCGTGTCGCTGCATGGCGTGAGTTTCAACTGCCGGGGATTGGTCGTGTACCCGTTATTGATCGTAAAGTAGCGCTCCAGCGCACCCTGCACGCGCGCCAGGCCACTCTTGGCCTCCGCGCGGCGTGTCTTGGTCACGAACTGCTGGTATTGCGGAATGGCGATCGCCGCCAGGACGCCGATGATCATCACGGTGATCATCAATTCGATCAGCGTGAAGCCACTGGCCCGCGAGGTGTGTCGGCTGTGCGTGATTACCGTTTTCATCATGGTGCTGGTTTCCTGGTTGCCTGTCCCGTGGTTATTGCAGGATCTGTCGCCACGACACACGGCCGGGCGCGGCATCGGTATTGAATTTGGTGTGGGTGGGCTCCTCCTTGTTGCCGCTCAGGTAGGCGTGGTTGCCGAGCACCGCCGCATTTGTCACCAGTTCGTTCGACTTCTTGCCGCTCACCGCTTGACCAGTGGTACCGCCGCTGCCGCCTAAACGATCGGAAGCATCCAATCGTCCATCGCGGTTCACGTCGAACATGGAAACTGTCTGGGCCCCCGTCAGGGCATCCATCACCATTTGCCAACCGGTGCCGCCGCCAGAGCACAGGTCGGACGATGGGGTCAGCGTGGAGAACATCAAACGCGTGCCTTGCATCTGCGGGTCGTACACCACGCGCTCGCCTTGCGCGGCCGTGCCCGGCGAGGTCAGGTTCAGGTACCAGCCCATCGCACCCGTCGCATAGTTGACCGGGTTTTTGCTCAAGACGCGGTAGAAATCGCCGGTACTGGCCTGGGTCTCCATGGTGATGGTCTGCTGCACGAGTTGCGAGCGGGTGATCGTCGGCTGGGCGTGGCTGCCCTTGTCCCAGATGCCATACACGGCCTGCGTGCTCATGTTGCCGGGGTCACTGACTTCGACATATCGGCCGGTGCCGAACATCACGATGTGGCCACCTCGACGATGTCGCATGCCGGCGAATCCGGTGGTGATCGGTTGCGCATTGCCGGCCGCATCTGTGGCGGTGAACAGTAACTGCCGCGTGGCCTGGTAGTCGGTCGCTACCTTTCCGCTCACGTCGAACTTCCAGACGTTGCCGTGCAGGTCGCCTGCGTAGATGGCGTCGGCCACGAAGTCGCCGTTGGCATCGGCGATGTAGACCTGCATGATGCCGTTGGACCGGGTCCGGGCCGCTGCGGCGTCGTTCACCGTCAGCTTCACGTAGTCCGTGCCGAGCCGCCAGCTCTTGTTGCCAGGTGTGCGATCCAGGAAGACGATGAAGATCGAACCACGCGCTTCCGTGCTGTTCAACCCGTTGCCGAAGACGGCAGCCCACTTGCCGTTGCCGAGCCGTACGATGGCCGGCTTGCCATAGGTATAGCCCAGGTCCGGGTCATCATTGCTGGTGAACTCCCAGAGTACAGTCGACCCGGCGGTCGATTCGTTGATGGCGGTGGGATTGGTTACATCCAGCGCGTAGATGCCTTTCCCACCACCGCCCAGTCCGCCCACGAGCACGGTCTTCCAACTGTTGTTGATATGGACATCGCCCACCGTCGGCGTGCCGTCGACGAAGTAGTTGTGGACGTAACTACTGGACGTCAGGTTGGCCAGCTTGCTGTAGAGCGGTGACGGCACATAGGCGAACATTTCCTTGCCTCCATCGCCGTTGGCGCTCATGTCAGCCGAGAACGCGTGAAGCATGCCGTCGTTGGCACCCACGTAGATCATGGGTTTGCGGCTACGCTGCGAGACGACGAAGTTCGCGTAGCCGGGTTCGACATAGCCTGCGGCCGGACTGCCCACATATTGCGGGCTCGAATTTGCGATGTCGCCCAGCACGGTGACTGGCCGCTGGCGGAATTGGGACTCGCCACCGCCCTCGTTGACCTGATGGCCGCGCAGCCACAGCAGTCGCTTGCTACCCTGCGAGTCGCTGCCATTCAAGGCTGTCCGATATGCCAACGGTAGTCTGGCCCAACGGAATGGAATGCCGCCGCTGGTGTTGTCCGCGGTGTTGTAGGTCAGGATCTTGCGATCGGTCTGGCGCACACCCTTGAAGCTGTTGGCCGCATCCCATCGTGGTGGTGTGACGACGTCGCCGTTCTTGTCCAATGCATAGGCCAGCAGCTGGCCGGACCAGTCCGCACTGTTGAAGCGCGCCTGAAAGATGCTGGTATCGGTCTGCAGCGATGACGTGCTCGCCGCCACGGCTGCGGAGGACGATGTCTTCAGGATCGAGAGGAAGGCACGTTCCAGCGCCGCTGCCAGTGCGCCGGGATTCGTGGCGTAGAAGTAGTTGTCGGGCAGGCCGTCCGAGCCGCTGGAGCCATCGGCCTTCCGCACGTCCCATTCGGAAGCGAGGTCAGGGATGCCATTGCCGTTGAGATCTTTGAAACCGCCCCATTTGGCCGCGTACAGCAATGGGTCGTGGAACTGCGAAGCGGCCTTGCCGTTGGCGGTATAGGTGACGCTGGTTTCGGGATCGCCGAAATTACATCGGGCGCAGCCGCCGGAGTTGTTGATGGGTGCGTTTCGCGGCATCACCGCAATAGGAACGGGATCGTTGTACCGGAAATCGTAGATGCCTGAGTGGAAGTGCGGGCCGTCCTGCGTGGTGCCCGAGATCGTGTAGCCGAAGCCCTGTCCGTTGGACGATGAAGCCGACACCACACGGGTAGACACCGTGATGTTGTCACCGCTCACGCGATAGCTCAGGATGCCCCAGTTGTCCTGGTCATAGTCGCCACCGGCCACCGAGTCTTCCCAGGCCACATAGAACTTGCCGTGGGTGGCCGTTTGCGAGATGACCTTGAAATCCACCAGCGTGCCCGTGCTGGCGGGCGCGGTGATGCTGTTCGGATACTGCGGGTGCAGCCGGTGTGCCGGCATGATCGTCACCAGCTTGCCGTTCACGTCGACGTTGATCTTCGGTGTGTTGGTGGCGAGCTGCACCGCATAGGTGTTCATTCTCAGCGAGGTCGTGTCCCGGTCAGGGACGCCGAGCGCGGCGGCGGCAGCAGGCGATCGCAGGCGGTTGGTCCTGGCGAAGTATGCGGCGCCCGCAATCTGGAACGTTCCTCTTTGCGATGGCCCTTCCGGGCAGATGCCGAGCACGTCGCTGAAGTTGTTGACCGCCTTGGCCGAGCACAGATTGTCGATCGTGCTGCCGCGGACGCCTCCCGCGAACCACCTGCCGCCGGAGATCCCTTCGCCAATGCCTACCCGGTTCGTGTAGGTGCTGATATCCGGAGATCCATTGAGATCTCTGAAGCCGCCCAGCTGGTCGTTGTCGTAAGAGGACACGCTGGAGTTGAAGACCAGTGCGTTGAGCGGCGTGCAGTAAGGCGCCCGGTTCGGATGCGATGGCGGCAGGTCCATCGGGTTGGTCCACGCGGGTTGCGTCAGCCCCAGCGTGGCATCCTTGCCGTAGCGGGATGGCAGGAATGCGCTGGTCGGTTGCTTGCCGCCAAAGTAACGCAATGTCTCGACGAAGATTTCCGAGATCGGGTTGCCCCACGTGGAGCAGTTGCCCTCCGAAGCCGTCCTGATCGGATTGCCGTAACTGCCGCGTTCAATGCTCGCCTGCTGGTAGCTACACTGGTCCGCATTGACGTAGCTGCCTTCTCTGTAGCTGTAGCCGTAGGGGCGCAGCCTGTCGATATTCCAGACAATGCCTCTGACAGCATCGCTTGACCTGCCATAGGAAAACTCACCGGTGCCCGGGTGGATCTCCGACGCAAAGTTGGTCACATTTCGCCGCAATACGCCGCCGGAAACGTTCCGGTCGTAGCTGCCGGTCATCAGGCCGAACAGCATCTGGCCCGATTCCCCATACTTCTGCAGCAGCCCGAATGGCTTGTAGCTGGAGCCGTACTGCTTGCAGTTCTCGGAACCGATCAGGCCGGGCACGCACACTTGCACGCGCGCGTTGAATACACCGGTCCCCTGCCCGAAGCCAAGGCCGCGCATGGACTGAGATGGATTCTCTGCCGATGAATTCATGCCCGATATCGCCGCGCGATTGCCGTTCGACGAACCCCAGATGGTGACGCCGTCGATGGTGGGCAGGAAGTTGCGCTGCGTGCTACTGGCTTCCGAGGACCAACTGCACTGCCGGTGCTCGGAAGCGCCCCACGTTGCATAGTTTCCCGCGGCCACTCGGATCTGAGGTGGCTGGTGGTTGTACTGCGAGTTGCTGCTCTGCTGGTCCCTCGGCGTGACGTTGCACAGTGTCAAGCCACCCCGCGTCAGGTTTGTCACGATCCAGGACGAGAACCTTGCCCTCGTGTTGGTGGGGTTCGAGATGTCGCCGGCGTAGAACACCACGGAGACGTTGCCGGGATTCCGCCGCATGACCCAGCCCGTCATCGACGTGCCCGCTGCTGCGCCCGAGGCCGGCTCGAACCGTAACTGATCGCCTGGCTCTACCTGGCTCATGTCGTCGATCACAACCTTGGCCACTGCGGAGGACAGTGTCATGGGCGTCCTGGATCTCAGCGTGCCAATAGCGGATGCGACTTCCACCGTGAACGGCACCAGTTGGGCCACATCGGGTCCGTTATAGAACTTGGCCCAGGCGTGGGCGTCCGTCGGCAGGAAGGCACGTTCCAGCACGGTCGTGGTCGCGGTATCCGTCGATCGCGTGCCGCCGTACAGGATCTTGCGCACCTCGTCGATGCGGCTCATCGTGGCCCAGTTCAGGAAGTTGCCGCTCCAGGTCTTTCCGTCGCAATACTTGCTGTCGGTGATCGACTTCGGTACGAAGCCCTGGATCGTGGTCCTGTCGTAGTCGTAGCACTTGTCCGAGTCGAAGTACCCGGCGTACTCGATGCTGTGCTTGTACGTCGTATCCAGCTGGCCATCGCCGTCCAGATCCGAGTAATCGTTGTACGCCTTCTGGTGCAGCGTGTGGTCCTTGGTCAGGTCGATCATGACCATGGGGGAGATGTTGCCGCCGGTGTACAACGGCTGCTGGGCCAGATTGAGTTGCGGGCCAGCGGCGTAGGCCGTGGCGATGGCGAGCATGCACGATGTTGCAAGCAGGACACCTTGCGCGCGACTCGCGAAGCGACGGATGGAAGTGGATTGGGTCATGATGCGTTTGACGGTGAAGGTGTCAAAGGGGTGTCGTCAGAAGCGGACGATTTCCTGCACCATCACCTTGGTGCCAGGGTTGGCGCCGTAACCGATCGCCGTAATGCGGAACACGTACTTGTTGGAGCCGAGCGCGATATCGGTCGGCTCCTTGAATGGTTCGATCAGATAGCGGGGTTGCTTCGACACGCCATTGGCGCCGGCATCGCGCGCATGGATCGTCGGCATCTTCTGCGCGGCCGTGAGACCGGTCATTTCTCCAAGTTCGACGGAGTGTTGTGGGTCTTCGATATAGAGGTCCCAGGCCTGCGTGCCTGACGTCGCGTGCTGGCAGTAGCCCTTGAATCCGTCCATATCGCAGGTGGGCGACGAGCCCGTCAGGCCGTTGAGCATGCGAACCTGGGAGATGTCCGCGCGCGCGTCGCGCAGCGCGGATTCCGCCGCCTGGAGCGCGATGCTCTCATCGCGCGTGTTGCGGGCCAGACGTTCGGCATTGAGGCTCATCGTACTGGCAGCAAGCCCTGCGAGCGTCAGGATGACCAGGAGCAGCAGGACGAGGATCAGCGACATGCCACGCTGTCTGGCGTGGCGGGGTGACCGAGAGAGGGGAGGATGCATGGCCGGCCTATGGCAGTCGATTGCGAAGGGCGATGTAGAACGTGAAGTGCCGGTGCAGACGGCCATCGGCCGCAATCCTCACCACGCTGCCGGCATCGCCGGCGGGCGCCACGTCATTCGGCGCATAGGTGTTGCCGAAATGGTTGACGATCGGCTTTTCCATGATCGGGTTGTTGGTGCTGGCGCCGCGCAGCAGCACGGACACGCGCAGCGCCACCACGTTATCGATGTGCGCAGTGGCGCCGGGTGGAACGAAGCGATTGACGACGCCGTCGTCATCGGTGTCTTCGCCCAACAGCAGTTGGAAGGCTTCGACATTGCGGAACAGCGGTGTCGCCACGCCGTTGACCACGCATTGCAGCCAGGGCACGCCATCGGGGTCATTGAGGATTGAATAGACCTCGGTGGTTTCCACGTTGCTGCTCACGTCATTGCCGCTGCAATCCACCGTGCTGCCATCGGCCTGCGGGAAATGGGGAGAATCCGCAGCGGCTGCCGGGTCCGCGCCAGCCTGTGACGAGCCGAAGTAGCGCAAGGTCAGGCTATCGCTGGCGTTGACGCCGGTATCGTTGGTGGCTTCCAGGCTTGGTGACGCGAACTCGTTGCTCGCGAACAGGAAGTCGGTGTAGCCGATCTGGCGCGCCTGACGCAACAGCAACTGCGCGATGGCACGCGCGTTTTCCTGAATCTCGCCTACGTCGCCTTGCGTGGCATGGGTGCGCCGCTCCGAGATGAAGAGCGATGTGGCGGCAAGTATCAGCAGCATGCTGATCACCATGCCGACCATCAGCTCGACCAACGTGAAGCCGCTTGCCGCGCGGCGGCGGATGTGACGGTTGGACGTTGTCATGGGATGAGCGCGGTCGAGAAGCGCTGGATGGTGTTGCCGTCGTCTTCGCTCCAGAAGACCTTGATGACATATGGCGCGTCAGCGTGGGGTTCGCAGCCGTTCTTCCCGGCTGCCGATCCGGTGCCGTCGTTTGGTGTGCCATCGGTGCAGACGATCCCGTCACCGTTCGGCATCGTGGCCTGCACGTTGGCCAGCCATGTGGCGTAGGTGGTGGCCGCCATCTCGTCGGGTGTGCAGCCCGCTGCCGTAAAACAATCGGTAACGGGCGTGGCGGCAGGCGAATTGAAGGTGCCGTTGTTGACGGCTGTGCTGTTGGTGCGAAGCTGGTCCGCGAGGTTGTAGGTCATCAGCGCGGCATAGTTGCGTGTCGATGCCGTGCGTGAATCCATCAACGTCTGCAACTGCAGGTTGGCAAGCGCGAGCATGCCGATGGACAGCACCACCAGCGTGACCAGTGCCTCGATCAACGAGAAGCCACGAGACATGGGCATTGGAGAGATGTGGGTCGGCGTCATGGACACGTTGACTGCGACTGCGTATAAGGGCGGCCACTGCCGGTCATGAATACCGTTTTGCCCGCATCCGTGGCATTTTTTCCGCAGAACTTCCAGCTTGCATTGGGTGCTGTGGACACTCCGGTCGAGCGCATGCGCACGCGGTTCGACGTAGTGCCGAGATTGGCAGCGGCAATGTCGGTGCTGGTCTGTGGCGGATCACTGTTGCGGATCAGTTCTTCCGTCCTGTCGAACGCACCGTCGTTGTCCGCATCGACGAACAGGATGCGGCGCAAGGTCCAGTTGTTGGAGCAGGCGTTGCCGGCATCGACAGGGCACAGCGTGACGGTGGCGTTGCGCCGGGCCGCTTCGCTGCGTGCGAGTTCGAGATCGGCAAACAGCCGCGTGGCGTCTGCGGACAGCCGGCTGTTATGGAGGAAGGATTGGAGGTTCGGAGTGGCGACGGCGGCCAGCGTGGCCAGCACCGAGAGGGTCACCATCAACTCGATCAGCGTGACCCCGCGCGCGCCCCGGTGATTGCCAGGTGCGATTGCGCGCATGTGAACAGCCCCCGGCGCATCCGTTGCCACGCCCGCAATGAATCCAGGCGCGGACAGCAAAGGCGTCAGAAAGCCTGCTGCCTTTCGGCAGAAAGACTGACCCATTTGTGATTCCCGTCAAAAAAGCGACTGCTCTCTTTGTTTTTTGCCGGGGGCGCTGGACTACTGTGCGTCCGGGCCTCTGAGGGTCCGGGTCCGCTGGATGGCGCTGCTGTTGCGCGGCGCTTTGGTGTCATGTTGGTGCGATGCAACCGCACTCGTGCACCGGCCTTCTATTCGATGGAGGCCGATGCAAATTAAACAGCATTTTTGGGGAGGGATCTACCCCTTTCGTGGGGTGGGAGTCGCGATCTCGTCAAGAACATCGCGGAATTCAGAGACATCCTCGAAACTTCGATAGACCGAGGCAAAGCGGATGTACGCGATCTTGTCGAGCTTGCGCAGTTCGCGCATGACCAGTTCGCCAACCTGGCTGCTCGGGATTTCCTTCTCACCCAGCGCCAGCAGTTTTTCTTCGATACGCGTGATGGCTTCGTCGATGGCTTCGGCGGATACCGGGCGCTTGCGTAGCGCCAGCCGCATCGAATCCTTGAGTTTGCCGCGCGTGTAGTCCACGCGGGAGCCGTTCTTCTTGACGATGGCCGGGAAGAACAGTTCGATGCGCTCGTAGGTAGTGAACCGGCGGTCGCAAGCTTCGCAGCGCCGGCGGCGGCGTACCGTATCCCCGTCTTCGGACACGCGGCTATCGAGAACCTGGGTATTGGAGTGAGCGCAGAACGGGCATTTCATGCCTGAGCACCTGAAGAAAGAATCCAGCCCGCATTTTGCATCTTTTAGTTCAGCTGCGGACTTGAGATGGAACAACGGCGCCGCCCGAAACTTGCGGCGGCGCCGTCAGTGCGTGCCCACTATCCTGCGGTGAGCACGCGTCGGCAGATGGCTCAGCCGTACACCGGGAAGCGGCGGGTCAGGGCGGAGACTTGCTCGCGCACCTTCGCGATGTTGGCTTCGTCGTGCGGGTTGTCCAGCACGTCGGCGATCAGGTTGGCCACCTGGCGGGCTTCATCTTCCTTGAAGCCGCGTGTGGTCATGGCCGGCGAACCCAGGCGAACACCCGACGTCACGAACGGCTTTTCCGGATCGTTCGGAATGGCGTTCTTGTTGACGGTGATATGTGCATCGCCGAGGATCTTCTCGGCTTCCTTGCCGGTGATCTTCTTGGCGCGCAGGTCCACCAGCATCACGTGGCTCTCGGTCTTGCCGGAGACGATGCGCAGGCCGCGCGAAATCAGCGTCTCGGCCATGACGGCGGCGTTCTTCACCACCTGTTCCTGGTAGGCCTTGAACTCGGGCTGCAGCGCTTCCTTGAAGGCCACGGCCTTGCCGGCGATCACGTGCATCAGCGGGCCACCCTGGATACCCGGGAAAATTGCCGAGTTGATGGCCTTCTCATGCTCGGCCTTCATCAGGATCACGCCGCCGCGCGGGCCGCGCAGGCTCTTGTGCGTGGTGGTGGTCACGAAATCGGCGTGCGGCACCGGGTTCGGATACACACCCGCGGCGATCAGGCCGGCGTAGTGGGCCATGTCCACCATGAAGTAGGCGCCAACAGCCTTGGCCACCTGGGCGATGCGTTCGAAGTCGATGCGCAGCGAGAACGCCGAGGCACCGGCGATGATCATCTTCGGCTTGGTTTCCTGGGCCTTCTTTTCCAGGGCATCGTAGTCAATGTCTTCCTGGGCGTTCAGGCCGTAGCTGACCACATTGAACCACTTGCCGCTCATGTTCAGTGCCATGCCGTGGGTCAGGTGACCGCCTTCGGCCAGGCTCATGCCCATGATCGTGTCGCCCGGCTTGAGCATGGCGAAGAACACGCCCTGGTTGGCTTGCGAGCCCGAGTTCGGCTGAACGTTGGCGGCATCGGCGCCAAACAGCTGCTTCACGCGGTCGATGGCCAGTTGCTCCACCACGTCGACGTACTCGCAGCCGCCGTAGTAACGCTTGCCGGGATAGCCTTCGGCGTACTTGTTGGTCAGTTGCGAGCCCTGGGCGGCCATCACGGCCGGCGAGGTGTAGTTTTCGGAAGCAATCAGTTCGATGTGGTCTTCCTGGCGCTGGTTTTCCTTCTGGATAGCGGCGAAGACTTCGGGGTCGATCTGCTCGATCGTGAAACGGCTGCGTTCAAACATGGCGTGACTCGTCGGTAAAAAGGGGAGCGGATGGCACAAACGGCATGAGAATCGTGTGTGACCGGCTGGGATGAATCTTGGCTGAATCTGGGATAGGGCGCGCGGGGAAAGCACGGCGTCCTGCTCCGGACTGGTATGTACCAGCCGGTGCGGGGCGCACCCTGCTTCCCATTCGCTGCCCAGGCGAGCGGCAGGCGCTTATGAACTTCACGCCTAAAGATCTTGCGCTTCCTCGTGGTAGTACCCACTGACTTCGCCAGTCGCGCAAGGTGGAATGGTTGCCGCAGAGTTTATGCGAACGCGCGGCTTGCTGCAAGCCGGTGCACGGGTGGCGCATGCCCCTCTACACCAGTCTCGTCAAGACCTTGTGGTGTATGGCTCGCAACTTGCTGTTGCAAAGTCGCATGCGGGTTAACCAGTGCGCTCCGTTACAATGCCCGCCATGCCAAATTTCACATGGCCGTTGCGCGTGTATTGGGAAGATACCGACGCAGGCGGCGTGGTGTTTTACGCCAACTACCTGAAGTTTTTCGAACGGGCGCGCACCGAATGGCTGCGCTCGCTCGGCGTCGAACAACAGACCCTCGCCGATCAGTCCGGTGTGGTCTTCGTCGTACGCAGTACCGCTGTGGAATACAATGCGCCCGCCCGGCTGGATGACCAGCTGGAGATTCGTACGCATATTGAACGGGTCGGACCCGCATCGGTCCATTTCGCACAGGAAGCCTGGCGCGGCGAGCAGATGCTCGCCACCGGCAAGATCCGTGTGGGATGTGTCGACAAAAGCACGTTTAGGCCGGCTCCGATCCCTGCCCCTGTTCTCGCCACTATCAAAGACGCCCGATGAATCCAGTGACCGTCACGCAAGACATGTCGATCATTACGCTGGTGATGCACGCCAGCCTGTTGGCACAGGCCGTCATGGCGCTGCTGCTGGTGATGTCGCTGTTCTCATGGACTTACATTTTCCGCAAGCACCTCGCACTGCGTGCCGCCCGCACGCAGACCGAAGGCTTCGAACGTGATTTCTGGGCCGGCGGCGACCTCCAGGCGCTTTACAACAGCGCCGTGAACAATCGCCACAACACGGGCGCGCTCGAACGGATCTTCGAGTCCGGCATGGGCGAGTTCCTGAAGGCCCGCGAGCGCAGCAACGACGCCAGCGCATTGCTCGACGCCGCCCGCCGCGCCATGCGTGCCGCCTATCAGCGTGAGATGGATGTACTCGAATCGCACCTGCCGTTCCTGGCGTCGGTCGGCTCCGTCAGCCCGTACATTGGCCTGTTCGGCACGGTGTGGGGCATCATGAATGCGTTCCGCGGCCTCTCGAATGTGCAGCAGGCTACGCTCGCATCGGTGGCCCCGGGTATTGCCGAAGCACTGGTTGCCACGGCCATCGGCCTGTTTGCCGCCATCCCCGCCGTGATTGCCTATAACCGCTATGCCACCGAGATCGATCGCCTGGCCATCCGGTTCGAGAGCTTCATGGAAGAATTCCAGAACATCCTGCAGCGTCAGAGCCGCTAAACAGTCGAGGAGCATCCCCCATGGCAGCCATTCAGCGCCGCGGCGGTTCGCGCCGCCGGGCCAGCGCAGAGATCAACGTCGTGCCGTACATCGACGTGATGCTCGTGCTGCTGGTGATTTTCATGGTGGCCGCTCCAATCGTGAGCCCGGCCGTGGTGGACCTGCCGTCCGTGGCCAACGCCACCCCGCAGCAGCAGACGCCGCCCATCGTGGTGACCGTGCATGAGGACGGCGCCCTGACGGCGCGAGGCAAGGACGCATCGGGTGGCTCGTTCGAGCGCAAGCTCGACAAGCGCGGCCTGATCGATTTCGTACACCAGCGCCAGAACGAGAATCCGGACCAGCCGGTGGTGATCGCCGCCGACCGCGCCGTCAAGTACGAAGCCGTGCTCGACGTGATGTCCGTACTGAAGGCCGATGGCGTGAAGCGCGTCGGCCTGATGGTGAAGTCCAAGTAAGCGTTCCCAGCGTCCAACGTCGCAAAGTGGCCACCCTCTCGTCACGTCATCCTCAGCAAGGCGCCCCGCGCGCCCAGGCCGCCGCCTATCCGTACGAGCCGGTCCGGGAGCGCGGCACCATGCGCTCGTTCCTGGCTGCGCTGTTCATGCACCTGCTGCTTGGCATCGTGCTGTATTTCGGCGTCCAGTGGCAAAGCAGCACGCCGGTAGGCGCGGAGGCCGAGCTTTGGGAAGAGATTCCCGATGTCACGCCCGCGCCGCCGCCGCGCCCCGTGGTGCAACCGGCGCCGGCGCCACCGCAGCCGGCGGTGCGCAGCAAGGTCGAGGAAGCCGCCGATATCGCGCTGGAGCAGAAAAAGCGCAAGCAGGCGGAGGAAGCCGCCGAACGCGAGGCCGAAGCGCGCCGCGAGCAGGCGCGCCGCGAACAGGAAAAGAAGGACGCGCAGCGCAAGGAAGACCAGCGCCAGCAACAACTGGAAGCGCAGCGCAAGGAAGACGCCAAGAAGAAGGCTGACAAAGAGAAAGCCGACAAGGACAAGGCTGCCCTGGCAGCCAAGGAAAAGGCCGAGCAGGATCGCAAGGAAGCCGATGCCAAGGCAAAGGCCGATGCCGACAAGCAGGCCAAGGCCCGCGCCGACGCCGAGAAACAGGCCAAGGCGAAGGCTGACGCCGAAGCCAAGGCCAAGCGCGAAGCTGCGTCCAACGCGGCGCGCAACAGTGAACTGGCTCGCCTCAAGGCGCTGGCAGGCGGCGGCACGGCTGGTGCGACCGGCGGTGGCGTGGGCAATGCGGCTGGCTCCGGGGCAGGGTCGGGCGGCAAGGCGTCGCCGGGCTATTCGGACAAGGTACGCCGCCGTGTAAAGCCGAACATTATCTTTGCCGGTGATACTGACGGGAATCCGGCCGCCGTGGTGGCGGTCCGGCTCGCACCGGACGGCTCGATCCTGTCCAAGCGCCTGGCCAAGTCGAGCGGCAACTCGGACTGGGACAACGCCGTGCTGCGTGGCGTCGAGCGGTCGGACCCGCTGCCGCGCGACGAGGACGGCAAGGCGCCCACGTTCGAATTCACGATCACGGTCCGTCCCAAGGACTGATCGGCGATGCGGCGAGAAAGCCATGATTTGCAACATAATGCAACCAACATCGTGGGGCTTCGGTCCGATCGCTACCATGAACGGTTGCCTGACGCGGCCGGCAGCGTGCAAGACGCACGTAGACGGGGCATGCGCCAAGCTGCACGCCGTCCGTGCTGTCGTACTTGCTCTGCCCGCCGTACCGATGAATCCTGAAATCGACTGAGGAGCAGCATGCGAAAGCTTTGGGCCCCTAACTGGCTGTCCCGCCGCCAGAGTGCCACCCCCACCCGTGACCAGAGCCGGCACGCGCTGATGGCGTGGCTGGCAGCGGCACTGATGTCCGCTGGCGTGGCACACGCGCAACTGAACGTTGAAATCACCGGTGTGGGTTCGAACCAGTACCCGGTGGCCACCGCCAACTTCCAGGGCGAAGGACAAGGCCAGCAGAACCTGACGGCCGTCATCCGCAGCGATCTGCAGAACAGCGGTCGCTTCAAGAATATCGACCCCGCCGGCGCCACCGTGGCCGAATCGGCACAGGTTGATCTCGGCAGCTGGAAGGCCAAGGGCGCCGACGCCTTCGTGGCCGGCAGCGTGACTCCCGCGGGCAACGGCCAGTACGAAGTCCGCTTCCGCCTGTACGACACGGTCAAGGGCCAGAGCCTGGGCGGCCTGGCGTTCACGGTCTCGCAGAGCCAGCTGCGCGTGACCGCGCACAAGATCGCCGACTATATCTACGAGAAGCTGCTCGGCGAGCGCGGCGTGTTTGCCACGCGGCTGTCGTATGTGTCGAAGGTAGGCGGACGCTATCAACTGCTGATTTCCGACTCCGACGGGCAGAACGCCCAGGTGGCGCTGAGCAGCACCGAGCCAATCATCTCGCCGTCGTGGTCGCCGGATGGCCGCCGCGTGGCCTATGTCTCGTTCGAAGCCAGGAAGCCGGTGGTGTACGTGCATGACCTGGCCACGGGCAAGCGCACGCTGGTGTCGAACCAGAAGGGCAACAACAGCGCGCCGTCGTGGTCGCCTGACGGCCAGCGCCTGGCCGTGGCGCTCTCGCGCGATGGCAACACGCAGATCTACCTGGTCAACGCGGATGGTTCCGGCCTGCGCCGCATCTCGCGCAGCAGCGCCATCGACACCGAGCCGCAATTCTCGCCCGATGGCCGCAGCATCTACTTCACGAGCGATCGTGGCGGTGCGCCGCAGGTCTATCGCATGCCGGCTGGCGGCGAGGAATCCGGCGCCGCGCAACGCGTGACGTTCAAGGGCAACTACAACGTCAGTCCGCGGGTTTCGCCGGATGGCAAGTACCTGGCCTACATCTCGCGTTCGGGCGGTTTCCGCCTGCAGCTTCAGGACCTGTCAAATGGTGACGTTACTTCGCTCACCGATACGTCGAACGACGAAGCCCCGAGCTTTGCCGCCAACGGCAAGTACATCCTTTACGCCACGCGTGTGGGAGGTCGCTCGGTGCTGGCGGCTGTCTCGACGGACGGTCGTACGAAACAGGTTCTGTCACTCCAGTCCGGCGAGGTTCGCGAGCCGTCCTGGGGTCCTTTCATGCAGTAAGTAGATAGAAGAAACGAGGAGTCTCTCAGCCATGACCAAAATGATGACGAAATCGCTCGCCCTTGCCGCCCTGCTCGCCCTGGGTGCCTGCAGCTCGGGTGTGAAGCTCGACGACGCTTCCAAGGCCGGTACCGGCACGGGTGGCGCACAAACCGATCCGCGCGCCGTGGCGCCGGTGACCGTCGATCCGCTGAACGATCCGAACGGCCCGCTGGCCAAGCGCAGCGTGTACTTCGACTTCGACAGCTACACGGTCAAGTCGGACTACCAGAGCCTGCTGCAAGCCCACTCGCAATACCTGGGTGCCAACAAGAGCCGCAAGATCCTGATCCAGGGCAACACCGACGAACGCGGTACGAGCGAGTACAACCTGGCCCTGGGCCAGAAGCGTGCAGAAGCCGTGCGTCGTTCGCTGTCGTCGCTGGGCGTGCCCGAGTCGCAGATGGAAGCCGTGAGCCTGGGCAAGGAAAAGCCGAAGGCTACGGGTCACGATGAAGCCGCGTGGGCCGAAAACCGCCGCGCCGACATCGTCTATTGATCGACTGACTGATCCACGGAATAGCCTTCATGAATGCTCGTGTTTCCACACTGCTGTGGCTGGCTGCCTTCTCGGGCGGCTTGCTGGCAGCCAGTTCCGCGCACGCCGGCGTATTTGACGACGACGAGGCGCGCAAGGCCGTGATCCAGTTGCGGGACCAGTTCAACGGTTTCCAGGCAACCGCATCGCAGCGTATTGACCAGAACAGCCGCCAGCTGCTCGACATGCAGAACCAGATGGAAGGTCTGCGTCAGGAGGTAGCCCGGTTGCGCGGTCAGAACGAGGTGTTGCAGAACACGGTGGAAACGCTGCAGAAAACGCAGAAGGACTACTACACCGACCTTGATGGGCGCCTGAAGAAATTCGAGCCCCAGCAGGTGACCGTGGACGGCAAGGAAGGTCTTGCACAACCCACCGAAAAGCCTGAGTACGATGCCGCGCTCAAGCAGTTCCAGTCGGGCGATTTCAAGGGTGCGGGCAATGCCTTCTCGGCATTTGCCAAGAAGTATCCGCAAAGCCCATATTTGCCGCTGGCCCAGTTCTGGCTCGGCAATTCGCTCTACGCGCAGCGCGACTACAAGGGCTCGACGTTTGTCCTGCAGAACATGGTGCAACAGTTCCCGACGCACGCGAAGGTACCTGACGCCATGATCGCCATCGCCAACAACCAGCTAGAATCCGGCCAGAAACCGGCTGCGAAGAAGACGCTGGAAACGGTGGTGTCGAAGTATCCGGGCACCGAAGGCGCCCAGGCCGCCAGCAACCGGCTGAAGACGCTGAAGTAACCGGACGCAGTCTGCAAGGAAAAAGCCCGCGATGTTTGCGGGTTTTTTCTTTTGGGGTGTCTCGTTGTTGCGCCTTGTTTTCTCCCCTCTCCCGCGCGGCGGGAGAGGGGCAGGGGGAGAGGGTAACGAGGTTCAAAACGCGATAAGTCGTAGGTTGAACCGCCGACCCTCTCCCCCGACCCCTCTCCCGCCGCGCGGGAAAGGGGAGCAAACAGGCGGGTGGGAAAGCGCTGTCGCGCTAAAATACGCGCTTCGCCCTCGGGGCGTGACTACAGCGCGCTTGTTCTGCGCGCACCTCACCATGACCAAACGAGCAATCGTCCTGCTTTCTGGCGGCCTGGACTCCGCCACCGTACTTGCCATGGCCAACGCGGCCGGGTTTGAAACCTATGCGCTGTCTATGCGCTACGGCCAGCGCCACTCCTCGGAACTCGACGCGGCGAAGAAAGTAGCCACAGCGCTCGGCGCCAGGCGCCACGAGATCATCGACCTGGACCTGCGCCGCTTTGGCGGTTCCGCGCTGACCGACGATACGATCGACGTCCCGACCGATGGTGCCGTGGGCGGCATTCCGATTACCTACGTGCCGGCGCGCAACACGATCATGCTATCGCTGGCGCTCGGCTGGGCCGAGGCCATCGGTGGACGCGACCTGTTCTTCGGGGCCAATGCCGTGGACTACTCCGGCTATCCCGATTGCCGGCCCGAGTATGTCTCGGCCTACGAGGCGCTGGCCAACCTGGCCACCAAGGCGGGCGTTGAAGGCGAACGCTTCCACGTCCATGCGCCGATCATCGACATGACCAAGGCCGAGATCATCCGTGCAGGCGTGAAGCTCGGCGTGGACTATGGCCTGACCGTGTCGTGCTACAAGGCCGATGACGATGGCCGCGCCTGCGGTGTCTGCGATTCGTGCCGCATTCGCCGTTCCGGTTTCGAGCAGGCCGGTGTTGCCGATCCCACGCGTTACCAGGCGGTTGCCTGAGCGGCCGCCGTCCCTAATAAAAACAGCAGTTCCACGAGCCAAACCCTGAGACATGCCTGACATCGATATTCCCGCGCTGACGCACACCGTGCTGCTGTCTACCTTCGTCCTCACCTTCCTGTTCGGCGCGGTCCTGCAGCGCACGCATTTCTGCACGATGGGCGCCATCTCGGACATCGTGAATATCGGGGATTGGAGCCGCATGCGCATGTGGGTGCTGGCCATCGGCGTGGCGATGATCGGCACCGGCGTGCTGGCATGGGCGGGGTTGATCGATCCGACGAAGACGATCTACACATCGGCGAAGCTCGGGTGGCTGTCCGCGGCAGTGGGCGGCCTGATGTTCGGCTTCGGCATGGTGCTGGCGTCCGGCTGCGGCAGCAAGACGCTGGTGCGGATTGGCGCCGGCAACCTGAAGTCGCTGGTGGTATTCGTGTTCCTCGGACTGTCGGCTTATATGACGTTGCGCGGTCTGTTCGGCGTGGTGCGTGTGAATACTGTCGATGCCGTTTCCATCGCCCTGCCGTCCACGCAGGACCTGCCGTCGCTGGTGTCGCAGGCAACTGGCATGGCACGAGGCACGCTGCAACTGGCGCTCGGCACCATCATTGGCGCGGTGCTTGTGATCTGGGCACTGATCGGTAATGGTTTCCGCACGTTCGACAACCTGCTGGGCGGTGTCGCAGTGGGCCTGATCATCGTGGGCATGTGGTACGTGTCCGGCCATCTTGGCTATGTGTCCGAAGACCCGAATACACTCGAAGAACTGTTCGTGGCGACGAACAGCGGCCGCATGGAAAGCCTGAGCTTTGTCGCGCCGTATGCCTACACGCTCGACTGGCTGATGATGTTCAGCGACAAGAGCAAGGTGCTGACGATCGGCATCGTCAGCGTGATTGGCGTGATCGCAGGTGCGTGGGCCTATTCGCTCGTGTCGCGCACGTTTCGCTGGGAAGGTTTCGGCAATGCCGAGGACGTGGCCAATCACATGGTCGGCGGCATGCTGATGGGCGCGGGCGGCGTCACGGCGCTGGGTTGCACGATCGGGCAGGGACTCTCGGGTGTATCGACGCTGGCCGTCAGTTCGTTCATCGTGTTCGCAATGATCGTCGTCGGCGCGGTCCTGGCGTTCAAGTACCAGATGTGGCGCCTTGAGCGTATGGTTTGAGCGTGCGCAGGGCGCCCTTCGGCTTGACACGCCATGGGGTGCTCCCTATAATCGCGGATTCAGTTTTTCCGGGTCGTTAGCTCAGTCGGTAGAGCAGCGGACTTTTAATCCGTTGGTCGCGTGTTCGAGTCACGCACGACCCACCAGCATTACGAAGGGCCTGTGGCGCAAGTCACAGGCCCTTTTTGCGTTTGGGTGTTTGGATGAATCAGACTGGCGGCGTTCGCACGAGCGGATCGCGGAAGCCCGTGTCCAGCGGCACCGATACTTCGGGCGTTACGTCAGCGGGCCGCACCGCTCGCCGAGTTGCCGGGCGCTTCGACTCGTTCCACGTCTTGTAGGCAAAGTATCCCGCGCCGGCCAGCGCGCCGATCTTCGACAGCTTCCAGGTCACGCGACCTACCGGCGTCCGGCGCAGCAGCGGAAGGGCCAGGGTGATGGCCGTGCTGAGCATCGGATAATTGCGCGTGATGCCGAGCATCTTGAGCCAGCCCGACGAGCGCGTCAGGCTGGTCACACGGGGCAGCCACGCGCTGAAATTAGTCATGCGGCGCGCGCCGCCTTTGACTTGCTGCAGAGCCTGGTGGGCGTCGTAGCGCTCGAGCGCGGCGCGTGTGATCAGCAATTCCTTGCGTACAGCCAGCGGCAGCCTGACTTCCCGCGTGAAGCGGACGGGGCGGGGATGGTCGCGGCGCGGGTGGCTATCGAGGGATTCGTCTTCGGGCGTGGTCATTGGCGCAGCATCTCCCGGTCTTTATCGAGTTCAGCCAGTGTGGATTCGAACAGCGGAGGCGCGTTGCGAACCTTGTGGCGGGCGATCAAAAGGCAGGCGGCCGTGCAGATCAGGTAGAACACCACGATGGCGCCAATGGCCTGCCAGCGGTAGGTTTCCCAGAACAGGATGGCGATCAGCAGCGTGAAGGTCATCAGCGCCATGCCGAAGAAGACCAGGCCAAAACAGGCCAGCAACGCCACCTTCATCAGCCGGGTGCGCTCTTCGGCCAGCTCGACGCTGGCGAGTTCGAGGCGCGTCTGCAGCATCGACACGACCGAACCGGTCAGGTTGCGCAGGGAGTCCAGGAACTTGGGGGAAGGGGATTCGCTCATGCGGCTCCGGCGGAAAAGCGATGCGCCGGCAGGGCGGCATCTGCGTGGAAGAACCAGCGGCGGCCGATGGGGCCGCTCATCCAGTCCATATACAAATTGCATGCCACCGGCACAGATGCGCAGCCGGTGGCCGGTACGACAGTACGGGGCGTACTGCGGACGATGCTTACTTGCGGTTCAGCAGCAGGCCGATCAGCAGGCCCACGCCCGCTGCCACGCCCACGGCGCGCCACGGGTGGTCATGCACATAGTCATCGGTGGCACGGGCGGCTGCCTTGCTCTTGGTCACGACTGCGTCTTGCAGGTCCTGGGCCTTTTCCTTGGCTTGCTTCAGCAGGCCCATGCCACGCTCGCGCAGTTCGGCAGCTTTCTCGCCGGTGGTCGAGGCCGCTTGCTTAAGCAGTTCTTCGGCGTCGGACAGAACGGTCTTGACATCGCTCATCAGTTTCTCCTGTTTGCGGGCGGTTGGTTCAAGTGGTGACATTTTGCCTTGCTCGCACTGGCTTGTGGCGTTTCTTGTCGTCCAAGTAGCATATGTGGCGGTCGGCCACGGTTTCAAGCTCGTCAGTACAAGGCACCCTCGGGGATGTCACGCAACGTGTCATCGGCCGGCGGAGCAGGAAACTTAGCCCCGCTCCCAAAGTCTTTATGACTTCGAGTGATTTTGTAGTGACTTTATATTCGTTTGGGTTGGATGGCAATCTGGCTAAGCTGGTTCACCTGACCCTACATTTATTTACTTTTCTGTTTTCGGAGACTTTCATTCATGGCACTGCGTCTTGGCGATATTGCACCGGACTTCGAGCAAGAATCGAGCGAGGGCACCATTCGCTTCCATGACTGGCTTGGCAATGACTGGGGTGTCCTGTTCTCGCACCCGGCCGACTACACCCCGGTTTGCACCACCGAACTGGGCCTGACCGCCAAGCTGAAGGGCGAATTCGAGAAGCGCGGTGTCAAGGCGATTGCCCTGTCCGTGGATAGCGTCGCGTCGCACAAGGGCTGGATCGGTGACATCAACGAGACCCAGTCGACCTCGGTCAATTTCCCGATCCTGGCCGACAGCGACCGCAAGGTCTCCGAGCTGTACGACATGATTCATCCGAACGCGAATGAGACGCTGACCGTGCGCTCGCTGTTCGTGATCGATCCCAAGAAGAAGGTCCGGCTGATCATTACCTATCCTGCAAGCACCGGTAGAAATTTCAACGAAATCTTGCGCGTCATCGATTCGCTGCAACTGACCGACAACCACAGCGTGGCCACGCCGGGCAACTGGCAGGACGGCGACGATGTGGTAATCGTGCCGTCGCTGAAGGACGAAGAGGTGATCCGCCAGAAATTTCCGAAGGGCTACAAGGCGGTGCGTCCGTATCTGCGCCTGACGCCCCAGCCGAACAAGTAAAGAAAAACCGGGTCCTAGGTATTCACCCGGCCCGGTCCAGTACTGCATGACTTTGTTGTAGAAGCTTTGTCGTAAAACGATGGGCGTGCCCGTCGTCTCCTTGGTAGTGTTGCTTCCGCCCGGCCACGTGCCGGGCTTTTTCTTTTTGCTGTGGCGATCAGAAGAACGCTTGCAGACCGGTTTGGGCGCGGCCCAGGATCAGCGCGTGGATATCGTGCGTGCCTTCGTAGGTGTTGACCACTTCCAGGTTCACCACGTGGCGGATCACGCCGAACTCGTCCGAGATGCCATTGCCGCCGAGCATGTCGCGGGCTACGCGAGCAATGTCGAGCGACTTGCCGCACGAGTTGCGTTTCATGATTGAGGTGATTTCCACTGCAGCGGTGCCTTCGTCCTTCATGCGGCCCAGGCGCAGGCAGCCTTGCAGGCCCAGCGTGATCTCGGTCTGCATATCGGCCAGCTTCTTCTGCACCAACTGCGTGGCGGCCAGCGGGCGGCCGAACTGCTTGCGGTCCAGCGTGTACTGGCGGGCGGTGTGCCAGCAGAATTCAGCGGCGCCCAGCGCGCCCCAGGCGATGCCGTAGCGGGCCGAGTTCAGGCAGGTGAACGGACCCTTCAGGCCGCTCACGTTGGGCATGATGTTCTCTTCGGGCACGAAGACCTGATCCATCACGATTTCGCCCGTGATGGACGTGCGCAGACCCACCTTGCCGTGGATGGCCGGAGCGGTCAGGCCCTTCCAGCCCTTTTCCAGGATGAAGCCGCGGATAGCTTCCTTGCCGTCATCGCCCATGAGCTTGGCCCAGACGACAAAGACATCGGCGATCGGCGAGTTCGTGATCCACATCTTGGCGCCGGACAGCTCGTAGCCGCCTGCTACCTTCTTGGCGCGCGTGACCATCGAGCCCGGATCGGAGCCATGGTTCGGCTCGGTCAGGCCGAAGCAGCCGATCCATTCGCCGGTGGCCAGCTTGGGCAGGTACTTCTGCTTCTGTGCTTCGGTGCCGAATTCATAGATCGGCACCATCACCAGCGACGATTGCACGCTCATCATCGAGCGGTAGCCCGAATCCACACGCTCCACTTCACGTGCGATCAGGCCGTAGCTGACGTAGTTCAGGCCAGGGCCGCCGTACTGCTCGGGGATGGTCGGGCCGAGCAGGCCCAGTTCGCCCATCTCGCGGAAGATCTCCACATCGGTCTTCTCATTGCGGAACGACTGCAGCACGCGCGGCATCAGCTTGTCCTGGCAATAGGCCGCGGCGGCGTCACGGATCATGCGCTCGTCATCGGTCAATTGCTGATCCAGCAGCAGCGGGTCGGTCCAGTCGAATTCGGCGTGTGCAGCCATGGAGGTCTCCTTCGTAGTTCGGCGAGTAAGGGTGGAATCCGGTTCAGCCAGATATTTTCTGGTTCCGCATTGCGGAACCTTGTTCCGATGAGCTAGTATAGCTGAACCCGTTTTCGCTGCAACAGGCGTTTTTGCGGCCCCGGCGAATTGCGTTCGACAATCGACCACACCCTTCTTTGATTGGAGTGCCGTCTTGGCTACCACCACCGCTTCCGCCGCCACCGATGCCGTCCGCGACGCCGCTGCACCCCGCGAACGCGAGAGCGATCCCAACTTCGTCACCGCGCTGGCGCGGGGTCTGGAACTGCTGCGCTGCTTCCGCACGGGCGAGGCGATGCTCGGCAATCAGGATTTCGTGCGCCGCACGGGGTTCCCCAAGGCTACGGTCAGCCGGCTGGCTGGCACGCTGGTGCAGTTGGGATACCTGCGCTACGACGACAGCCTGGGCAAGTATGCGCTCGATGCTGGCGTGCTGGCCCTAGGGTTCTCATACTTGGCCGCGTCCGATGTGGTGGCGCTGGCGCGCCCGCACATGCTGGCCTTTGCGCAGACGCATGGGGTGTCGGTGTCGCTGGGCAAGCGCGAGCGGCTGGAGGTGATTTACCTCGACTCGATCCGTAACGATGCGGGCGCGATGCTCGGACTGGGCGTGGGTTCGCGGCTGTCCCTGATATCGAGTTCGATGGGGCGCGCCTATCTGGCGGCCTTGCCGGCAGCCAGGCGCGAGCGGGTGCTGGGGGAGTTCTCGCAGGCGTTCCCGGAGCAGTGGAGGCAGCAGGAGACCCCGATGCGCGCCGCACTGGCCCAGGCCGAGCGCGATGGCTACGCGGCGTCGTTCCGCGACTGGCATCCGGCCATTCACGCGTGCGCCGTGGCGTTTCGTCCGGTGGGAGAGAAGGATTTGCACATGCTGAGTTGCAGTGCTTCGTATGGCGCGGTCAGCGAGGAAACGTTTCGCGAGACGCTGGCGCCGGCGCTGCAGGCGCTGGGGATGAGGTTGTCGGAGGTGGGGCGGTAAGGTCCGGTCTTCCCATTGTTTTCTCCCCTCTCCCTCTGGGAGAGGGGCGGGGGTGAGGGCAAGCCGTGCAAATTGCGACTCGGTCGGCAAGCAGAGCCGCTGGCCCTCACCCCCAACCCCTCTCCCGCAAGCGGGAGAGGGGAGAAAACAAGAGGGAGAGACAGACCTACAAATCCGTCCGCAACTTCCACAACTCCGGAAACAGCACCACGTCCAGCATCCTGCGCAGGTAGCTCACGCCTTCGGTGCCGCCGGTGCCGCGTTTGAAGCCGATCACGCGTTCCACCGTTGTGACATGGCGGAAGCGCCATTGGCGGAAGGCGTCTTCGAGGTCGACAAACTTTTCGCCGAGTTCGTACAGGTCCCAGTGTGCTGACGGATTCCGATAGATCTCAAGCCACGCGGCCTCGACCGATTCGTTGTAGGCCAGCGGCTCGGTCCAGTCGCGCTCCACCACGTTGGCGTCGATCGCAAAGCCGCGACGTGCCATCAGGCGAATCGCCTCGTCATACATCGACGGGGTTTGCAGTGCCGTTTCCACCAGCTTCATATGCTCGGGACGATGCGCATGGGGGCGCAGCATCGCGGCATTCTTGTTGCCGAGGATGAACTCGATCTCGCGGTACTGGTACGACTGGAAACCGGACGACGCACCCAGGTAAGGCCGCATTGCGGAGTACTCGGGCGGGGTCATCGTGGCCAGTACGTTCCAGGCTTGCACGAGTTGATCCATGATGCGCGAGACGCGTGCCAGCATCTTGAACGCAGGCTGCAACTGGTCTGTCTTCACGGATTCGCGCGCCGCGCGCAATTCGTGCAGCATCAGCTTCATCCACAGTTCGGTGGTCTGGTGCTGGACGATGAACAGCATCTCGTTATGGTCGGGCGAGAGTGGGTGCTGGGCCGACAAGATCTGGTCGAGACCCAGGTAGTCGCCGTAGCTCATGTCGCGCGCGAAATCCATCTGCGCGCCATGCCAGCCCTCTGCATCGGCGCCTGCCGCAGGGGCGGCGCCGTGTCCCATCGGACATCCCTTGAATTCGCTCATGATCTGCTCCGCTCAGGTCACTGCTGTCCGCACGGCAAAGCGCGCGTCGCGGTACACGCGACTATCGAGCACGTCTCGTAGGATCTCCACGGCGTCCCAGACTTCGGTGAAGCTCGTGTACAGCGGCGTAAAGCCGAAGCGTGCGATGCCCGGTTCGCGGTAGTCGCCAATGACGCCACGTTCGATCAGCGCGGCCACCAGTGCATAACCGTCCGGGTGCGCGAAGCTGACCTGGCTGCCGCGCTTCGCGTGTTCGAGTGGCGTGACGAGCGTCAGCGGATGGTGTCCGCAGCGGGCTTCCACGAGTTCGATAAACAGATCGGTCAGCTTCAGCGATTTCGCGCGCAGGGCGGTCATGCTGGTCTGCGCGAAGATGTCGAGGCCGCATTCGACCATCGCCAGCGACGTGACTGGCTGCGTGCCGCAGAGGAAACGGTCGATGCCATTGGCCGGCACGTACTGCGGCGACATCGCGAACGGTGCGCGATGGCCCCACCAGCCCGACAGCGGTTGCCAGAACTGGTCGCGCAGCGACGGTGATACCCAGACGAATGCCGGCGAGCCCGGACCGCCGTTCAGGTACTTGTACGTGCAGCCGATCGCATAGTCGGCCTGGGCCGCGTTCAGCGACACGGGCACGGCGCCAGCCGAGTGAGCCAGATCCCAGACCGTCAGCGCGCCGCGTGCGTGCGCGAGTTCGGTCAGGCCGGCCATGTCGAGCATCTCGCCGGTCTTGTAGTTGACGTGCGTGAGCATCAGCACGGCGGTGTCGGCGCCTACGGCGGCGTCGATCTCGCTGGGGCTGTTGACGAGCCGGACTTCGTAGCCTTGCTGCAGCAGGTCGGCCAGGCCCTGGGCGATGTAGAGATCGGTTGGGAAATTGCTGGCTTCGGACACGATCACGCGGCGTGCCGGATCGCGCTGTTGCTGCACGCGCACGGCGGCAGTGAGCACCTTGAACAGATTGATCGATGTGGTATCGGTGACCACCACCTCGTCATGACCGGCACCGATCAGCGGCGCCAGCAGGTTGCCCAGCCGCTGTGGCAGGTCGAACCAGCCCGCCGTGTTCCAGCTGCGAATCAGGCCGTTGCCCCATTCGCTATTGACCACTTCCGAAGCCCGCGCAGCGGCGGCGCGCGGGCGCGCACCGAGCGAGTTGCCATCGAGGTAGATCACGCCTTCGGGCAGGGCGAACTGTTCACGGAGTGCGCGGAGCGGGTCGTCCCGGTCCATCGCCTCGCAGCGTGTACGCGTCAGGGTTGTCATATCGAATTCTGCTTGCAGGAGGGTAGGAGGTTGTTCAAAGCGCGCGCAGCACGGCACGTACCGGGCTGGCGTCGAGCGTTGCCAGCCGTAGTGGCAAGGCGATGAGTTCGTAATCGCCAGCGGGCACGTCATCTAGCACGATGCCTTCGAGAATGGCGAGCCGATGGTCGCGCACGGCGTGGTGCGCATCCATGGTCTTGGAGGTTTCGGGGTCCAGCGACGGCGTGTCGATGCCGATCAGCTTCACGCCACGGCTGGCGAGCAGCGCGATGGTCTCGGGCGCTACGGCGCAGAACGCGGAATCCCAGGCGCCCAGCGGCGCGGTCTGGTACGTGCGCAACAGCACGCGCGGTGGCACGTCGCTCAAAGCATGGTCGATATGTTGCGGCTCCACACGCGGCGCGGCGCCGATGCAGTGGATCACGCGGCAAGGGCCGAGGTAGGCGTCGAGCGGCACCTCGCCAATCGGTGCACCGTCTGCCGCGTAGTGCAGCGGGGCATCGGCGTGCGCGCCCGTGTGCGGCGACATCGTGATCTTGCCCACGTTGACTGGGCAGTGCTCGTCGAGTTGCCACGCAGGCTCATGACGGAACGGCGTGTCGCCAGGCCAGACCGGCGTGGCGTTCGAGACCGGGGGCGTGATGTCCCAGAGGCGGCGGGAATCCGTGTGGACTAAGGGGGCGTTCGGCATTGGGGCGTTGTCTCGGGGGCGTTTCTAAAGACGCGGTGCGTGCAGGGATCATAGTCAAAACCCGCGAGAAGAGGCTTGCGAAATGGGGCGTCGAAGCGCGGTTGTTTCGCATAGAATTGTGCGAATGGCACAAAAAACAGTGGATTCTGCGAAATGACCCTCGATCCAACCGATTTGCGCATCCTGACCGCGCTGCAGGAGAACGGACGCATCAGCAACCAGGACCTCGCCGACCGCGTGGCGCTATCGCCCTCGGCCTGTCTGCGGCGGGTGCGGTTGCTGGAAGAGAGCGGGGTGATTGGCGGCTACAACGCGTGGTTCGATGCGGAGCAGCTAGGGCTGGAGATCGAGGCCATCGTGCAGGTGTCGATGCGGCACGATGTGGAGGGATGGCACGACACGTTCAATGCCGTGGTGCAGACGTGGCCGGAAGTGCTGACAGCCTATGTGATTACGGGGGATAGCAACTACATCCTGCGCGTGCAGGCGCGCAACCTGAAGCACTATTCGGATTTCATCGTGAACCGGCTGTACCGTACGCCGGGGGTCATGGATATCCGCTCCAACATCGTGCTGCAGCGGATCAAGACCGATGGATCGCCGTTGGCGATCCTCAAGGAAAGTAACTAGCGGTCGGCAACTAGCGGTCAGTCGGGCAGAGCGGGCAGAGCGTGGAGAATTGCGCGCCCTGGAACACCAGCGGATCGCCGCCAGCATCCAGAATGCCGCAACGCTCCACTTCGCCGACGAAAATCGTGTGGTCGCCTTCGTCATAACGGCTGCGATTGTGGCATTCGAACCACGCCAGCGCGCTGCCGAGGATGGGCAGTCCGGTTTCGGACAGGCGATAGTCCACGCCGGCAAAGCGATCGCCCTTGAGCGTGGCAAAGCGTTGGCACAGGTCCAGTTGCGACGCCGCCAGCACATTGATGATGTAGTGCGAACCGTCGCGGAACATCGGCAGGCTGTTGGCGCGGTGGGCCATGCTCCACAGCACGAGCGGCGGCGACATCGATACCGAGTTGAACGAACTGGCGGTAATACCGATGAACGGCGCGCCGTTGGCATACGGATGGCCGGCCGCGCGGGTGGTAATCACCGTCACGCCGGTGGCGAACTGCGACAGCGCACGCTTGAAATGCTGGCTGTCGAAATCGGGAGCGGTGGCCGTGCGGCCCGTAACGGGGGCGTCGGCCTCTGGCATGCCCATCTCTCGGGCTCCACACAAATCCATGATCTTCATATCGGGTTGGCCGGCGCGCATTCAACACGCACAAGCTAATCCGCGGGGGCGGCAACTTCGGTGGCCTGCCGCACAAAAACCGTGCGACTGCGGAAGGCCCAATTGTAGCGGACATCGGGCATGGGCTCCGGGGTGACCTTACCGGCAGATGTTCTATGTGATTCCGATGTCCTATGCGGTGCCGAGCCTGTCGGCAATCGCTGTGGCCAACCCAACGATGCTGAGTGGCGCGCAGCCTTCGGCATTGTTGCTCACGATGACGTAGGCGGGCTGCCCGGCCTGCAGCGTGCGGACCACTACATCGGCGATGGCATTGCGCGTCTCCGTGTCCGGGTCCGCAAGCTTGTCGAAGGGGGAGAAGGCTTTCTCGGCCATCGCATAGGACCGGCCTTCGCGCAGCATCCAGCGCAGGACGAGTGGTCCGGGCGCGCCATCGTCCATCAGCGCCTGGGCTTGCGCCTGCCGGGGCACGGAAGGCAGACGATCCCGCGCGGCCAGGCAGAAGCGCACGCCGTGATCGCGCAGCAGGCGGATGTAGCGCGGCGTCAGCAGGGACGCGTCGCGCATTTCCACGGCATAGCAGGCGTTTGGCGTCAGCGTTGGTTCGAGCGGCGGCAGCGCGGCAAGGAATGCTTCGAGTCGCGCGAACAGCGCCGGGCCATCGTCGGCAAGACTCTGCAAAGGCGAAAGCTGGAACAGCAGGGGACCACAACGCGCGCCGAGTCCCGTTGTGGCCGGCTCGATAAAGTCGCGAATGGCGATTTCCGCGTCGAGAAATGCGGCATTGGCCAGGCGTCCCGCGCCGTCGGGGCCGCGCAGCCAGGCATCGCAAACGCTGGCCGGTGCCTTTACCAGGAAGCGGAAGTGCTCAGGCACCTGCGCTGCGTACCGCAGGTAATCGGTAATCGGAATGGGACCATAGAAGCCGCGATCGATACCGGCGGCGCGCAACAGCGGATGCTGGCCGCAGGCTTCCAGGCCCTTGCGCGACAGCAGGCTTTCCGTGTACTCGCCGTCGTAGACCATGCCGTGCCAGCCTGGGTACGACCACGACGACGTACCGAAATACAGGTTCGACGGCAGCCCCGCGGCGAGCGCGTTCAGGGCGGGGTCGTGCGTCCATGGCTGGACGACCTTGCCGACGGCTTGCTTCTTGACGGGTGTGGGCGTGGAGGCGGTGTCCGGCGACGCAGGTGCATCGCCGAACAGGTCGAGGTTAGGGGTCAATCTCAGCTGCTGGTTCCGATCGGAGAAGCGTAAATATAGCGCCGCGAGACCGGGAACGTATCGGCGGGGCGATCCGCCTTCTGGCAGATGACCTGGTAGATCGACATCTTGCCGGTGGTGAAGGCGTGTGCGCAGCCTGCCAGGTAGATGCGCCAGATGCGGTATTTCTTCTCGCCGACCATGGCCCGGATGGTCTCCGCATTGCTCTCGAAGTTCTCGGCCCAATGCCGCAACGTCTGCGCGTAGTGGCGGCGCAGCAGTTCCACATCGAAGGCTTCGAGCCCGCCCTTCTGGGCCGTGGTCAGCACCATGCCGATATGGGGCAACTCGCCTTGCGGAAAGACGTAGCGGTCCATGAAGGCGGACCCGTCCATTGGCACTTCGCCGCTGTCGGCATCGGGAGACGTGATGCCGTGATTCAGCGCCACGCCGTCATCCTTGAGCAGGTCGCGGATACGGCCGAAGTAGCCGGGCAGGTTCTCCTTGCCCACATGCTCGAACATGCCGACGCTGGTGATGCGGTCGAACTGCCCCTGCGTGTCGCGATAGTCCTGCAGCCGGATCTCGATGCGGTCCTGCAGCCCCGCCGCCTTCACGCGCTCGGTGGCCATGTCGAACTGGTTCTGGCTCAGCGTGATGCCCACGCAGCGCGCGCCGAATTTCTCCGCTGCGCGGATGACCAGCGCGCCCCAGCCGCAGCCGATATCGAGCAGCGTCTGGCCCGGCTGCAACTGCACCTTGGTCAGGATATGGTCGATCTTCTTGAGCTGCGCAGTGGCCAGGTCCTCGGTGCCATCCTCGAAGTACGCACACGAGTAGACCATGCGCGGATCGAGCCAGAGCTGGTAGAACGCGTTGGAGACGTCGTAGTGGTACTGGATCGACGCCTTGTCTTCTTCCTTGGTATGCGTGAAGTGGTCGGCCACCCGGGCGAGCATGCCGCCTGCCCGGCGGGCGGCCGCGGCAGAAAGGCCATAGCCCACCTTGATGATGTCGGCCAGCCGGCCGTCCAGGTCGATCTTCTCCTGGACATAGGCTTCGCCAAGATTATCAAGGCTTGGTACGAGCAGTAGGGGCAGGGCGGATGCCTCGCGCACGGTCAGCGTGACGTCCGGCTTTTCGAAATGGCCAAGCTGGTATTCACTGCCGTTCCACAGGCGGAGCCTGACTGGCAGGTTGGCGTGCTCCCGCACGTCGGAGATCCAGCTATCGAGCTGCTTTTCCAGGGCTTGTTTGAAGAACATGCGGCTTTCTCCCGATTGGTTCGTGATTCCTCTCGAAATGAAATGCCCCACGGTCGGCTGCGCTTACTGCGTGGATGCCGCAGCGCTGGCCTTGGGGGCCGCATCGATGCATGGCCGATGCGGCGGCACAGAAAACTTTACGCCAAATCCCCGGATTGTGCAGTGCGCGTCCCGCACCGTCAGTGCCTGTCAGGTCAGGCAGACATTTGCGCTCGGTCGTGGCTCAAGGCGAGAGACGCACGATCTGCCAGCTGCCGTCGGCCTGCTTGCGATAGCCAATGCGGTCGTGCAGTCGTGAAGGACGACCCTGCCAGAATTCCATCCATGTCGGGCTGACCCGATAGCCGCCCCAGTGCGGGGGACGCGGCGGGTTCTCGCCGTACTTGGTGCGGAAATCGGCTTCGCGCGCTTCGAGTACGTCGCGGCCCGAGACTTCGCGGCTTTGCTCGGAGGCCCAGGCGCCCAGGCGGGAGCCCAGCGGGCGCGAGGCGTAATAGGCGTCGCTTTCGGCATCGGCCACTTTCTCGACGATGCCCTCCACGCGCACCTGCCGTTCGAGCTGTACCCAATGGAATAGCAGTGCCGCGCGCGGATTGGCCCCGAGGTCCAGCCCCTTGCGGCTTTCGTAGTTCGTGAAGAACGTGAATCCGTGCTCGTCCATGCCCTTGAGCAGCACGATGCGCGCGGACGGCTGGCCGTCGCTGGCCACCGTGGCAAGCGTCATCGCGTTGGGTTCGGGGAGCTTGGATTGCATCGCCTCGTCGAACCAGCTCTGGAACTGGCGGATGGGGTCAGCGGCTACGTCGGATTCTGAAAGTGCGCTCAGCATGTAGTTGCGGCGCAGGTCGGCGAGTTGGGTCATGTCGCGGCTTGAAGGGTCAGGCGCGCGCGCGGAATCACGCGCGCAGATGCTTCGAGTATAGCGAATGCGCCGGGGCGCGCATTTGCGTTGCCGCAAGCAAAAATGGACGATTTACGAGTCCGCTGGTGAATCCTTCAGGGCAGGCGTTGCACCGATCTTGCGCGTCTGCCTGCGCGAGTAATAGTTCGCCACGCCCATCGCCCCTGCCATCGACAGGAAGATCGGCAGCATGCCCAGCGCGGTGCCCACCACGCCGAACGTGAGTGGCCACACTACCTGGCTGGTATTGAGCACGGCCGAGCGCAGCCCGAGCGCTTCGCCGGCACGGCCCGATGGCGACACGGTGTGGAGGATGTTCATGACGTTGGGCTGGGCGCTGCCGAGCGCGAGCCCCAGCACAAAAGCCAGCGCGCACATCAGCCAGAAATGCGCCACGAAGGGATAGACAAGGTAGGCCAGGCCGCCCACGAGCAAGGCCAGCCGGATGATCTTCCATTCGGAGAAGTGCCGCGACACCATCGGCATCGCCACACGAATCGCCAGCGTGGCCAGCGAAAAGGCGCCGAGCACCCAGCCGATCATCGATGGAGAAAGACCGATGCGCGTGCCTTGAATCGGAATCAGGAACGCGTGCAGATCCCACGCGGCGGAGAGCACGGCGCTGGCGACGAATACCGCGCGCAGTTCGGGATACTGGAGCAGGTCCAGCGTGGAGCGGCGCGAGCCGTCCTCGATGGCGAGGCGTCCCGCGTTGCCGCCCGTGGCGGGCAGGCGATGCCGCACGCGCTGCAACCCGATCACTCCGGCGAGCGCCACCACCACCAGCAGGCAGAAAGCTGGGCGGAAGCCCGCGTGCTCGATGGTGTAACCCATGGCAACCGGGCCGAGCGTGCCCGAGATCGACAGGCCCAGCGCATGCCAGGTGTAGTTGCGCAGCCGGGTCTCGTTGGTTGACACCTGTCCGATCAGCAACTGCATGGCCACCTGCACCAGCATGAAGCCCACGCCGATCAGCGCGCAGGCGGCGTACAGCGCGGCGATGTCCGGCCAGACCGCCGGCAGCAGCGTACCGCCCACGACCATCAGCGAACCGGCCATCATCGGCAGCCGGGGACCGATCTCGTCGATGCGCTTGCCCGCGCGGATCGCCAGGAACATCGGCAACAGCGCGTAGATCGACATCAGGATGCCCAGCGTCACCGTCGACGCCTTGAGCGAAATGGCAAAGAGGGAAACGACGACACGGCTGGCATTGAATGCCACGTGATTGCACACCGTCAACGCGATCAGCCATGTGATCGGCGGGACGGCAGCGTGAGGCAACGTCATGGGGCGCGGGGGCAGGAATAGTGGATCGCGCCGCCGGCAATGTCTCCGATCCGGGCGAGAAGACGCGCGAAGAAGAAAAAATGGATGCGGCCGAAGCCGCACCTGACAAAGCACCAAGGCCGGACTGGAACCCGGCAAAGGCGGCGATGCATGCCACTGTTGCTTAAATGCTTGATTAGTCAATGGCTGGGACGATTATGCGACCGCATCGACGCGATGCACAACATCGGTGAAGGGGGAGGTGCGGATTTGCAACAGTGGTATGTGGGCTCCCCTCTCCCACAAAGTGGGAGAGGGGTTGGGGGAGAGGGCCTGAGGGTCTGCTTGCCGACGAGTCGCAATTTGCACCGCTGACCCTCTCCCCCGCCCCTCTCCCGCGAGCGGGAGAGGGGAGCAAACCGGCGAGAGAGGAAGTCCTCAACCCCCCTGATACAGCTGCCGATCATTCTCCGGCCGGTTCGGACTCTGTACCGACGGCGCCGGAATCCTCGGCTTGGTCGGTGCCGGGCCTGCCTCCCCACGCGCGGCGTCGGACTTCGTCGGCGATTCCGGCACCGCTGGGCCGGCCTGCTGGCCCTTCACGTTGGGGCCTTGATACGTCTTGCCCGGTGGCGGTGCCGTAGGCCGCTTCTTGAGTTCCGCCAGGAGCTTGCCGCACTGGCTTTCGTCGCCGCCGGGCGAGATATCGAGTAGTGGGATCACCATCGCCACCGGCGCGGTCAGAGCGAGTGCCAGCGCGCCGCCGGCGCGCAGGGCCAGGATCGCGATGTTGGGGCTGACCGACGGATTCTTGAACGTGCCGCCTACGTAAAGCGGCGAGCGCAGCGAGATGATCCGCAGCCCCTTGGAATCCGGGTGGATGGTCAGCGCGAGTTGCTCGTCCTTGAAATTGATGCCGCCATCGACGTTGATCACCGCATCCTGCGTATCGAGCACGAATGTCTGAACGCGCGCCACACCGTCCTTGACGCCGAATGCACTGACGCCGCAATTGATCTGCACGGGCTTGTCGCCGAACAGCTTGGAGATCACCACGCTGCCCACGTTAAGACCTACCGCTTCGAGTATGAACTTGCTGACCGTGCCGTTCTCCACCAGCAGCTTGGCCTCGCCGTTCGATGTGCCCAGCAGGGCCGCCACCGAGTTACCCGTGGCCGACAGCTTGGCGCTGCCGTTCACCTCACCGACGCTCGCGCGGGTGCTCTCCACCTTCGGGAACAGTTGCTTGAGCTTCAGGTGCCGCGCGGTCATGTCGAGCATCGCGGTCATCGGCTCGCGCTTGCCGTCGAGCTTGATCGTCGAGACGAGGTTGCCGCCGGCCATGCCGAAGTTCAGGGGATCGAGCAAAAGCACGCCGTCAGTCAGCTTCAGATGCGTGGTCAGGTCCGTGATGGGCAGGTCCTCGTCGCGGACGATGCGTTTGCCTGTGAATTTCACGTCGGCATCGATCTCGTCCCAACGCTCGGTGCGGAACGGCGCCACAGGCAGCGCCTTGTTCGGCGGCTGCTTGACCGGGCTTTCCTTGGCGGCCTGGCCCGGTTTGGCATCGGCGCCAATCAGCGGCGCGAGATCGGAGAACAGCAGTTGTTTCGATACCAGTTCGCCCGACAACAACGGACGCGGCGAGCGTTGCGCGAAGGTCAGCGTGCCGCCCAGATCGCTGCTACCTACCTTGCCGGTGAAGTCACGATAGGTGTACGTCGAGGCGCCTTTCTTCAGCGTGGCCACCAGCCGGCCACGCGTGTCGTAGGGTGGCGTGGAAGGCAACACGATGCCGGTGAGCGGATACAGCGATGCCATGTTGTCGCCCGATAGCCGCAGGTTTACGTCGAGCGCGCCGAGGTGGGCCGGGTTGGTGACCGTGCCTTCGATCACCGCGCGCGTGGCACCTACGCGCACATCGGCCTGCACAGGGTAGGGCGTGTTCACATCGCGCAGGCTCAGCACCGTGCCGGCCTTGCCGGTGGCGTTGATCGTGGCCTTGTTGTAATGGCCCACTGCCTTCCAGCGGATGCCGTAGCGCTCGTTGTCCTTCGCGTCCTTGGTATCCTTGTCCTGCTTGTTGTCCGCGGCTTTGGCGTCCGATGCGGCATCGCCCTGCGAAGCCGCCACTGCCGAAGCGTCCGATGGCATCAGCGCACCATCGCGAGCCTTGTCGTAAAGCGCCTGGTCGCCCACGGTATCGAGCGTGGCCTGCAGTTCGATCTTTTCGGCTGCATCGCTTAGCGCGAGATTGCCGCGCTGGAGTACGACCTCGCCAATGTCGAGGTGCCATTTCGATTGGCCGGAATCGGTCTCCTTGCGGGTATCGAAGGTCCAGTTATTGCGTTTGTCGGCGAGTCGTTCGAGCCAGACGGCCGGGCTGTCCACGACGATGGTCGGCACGTTGATTTCATGGGCCAGCAGCGGCAGCGGGCGCAGAATGAAGATCAGTTCGCGGATGGTGCCCATGTTGGGTGCGCGAGCCCAGTCGGGGTTGCCCACCGTGATGTCCCGTGCGGAGAGGCGGGGCCACGGCACGAAAGTGCGCCAGCCGGTCTCGCCCTGCGCGCGTTTCCACGTGACCACGAGGTCGCCGTTGATCGCGAAGGGACGGCCGATGGATTCAGATACCTTGTCGTTGAGCCACGGTTTGAGCCGGTTCCAGTCAAAGGTCAGGATGACGATGATGAGAATGGCGATCAGCGCCAGCGGCGTGAAAGCACTCCAGAAAATGATCTTGCGTCGACGCGAGGCGGGCATGGGAAACGCTCCGTTTTGTGGCTCCGTTTGTGCAGCCATGCGGCGGATAAACCACTACATGGATATTGTAGGGAGCCGTGTCCGGCGGAGTTGTCGGCGGTCGGCTGACATTGCGGTCGCCCGAAAGCCTATTTTTGGCGCCGATGCCATGGCGGCGGCTGGCTTAGAATGCCGGCAGCACAAACATTGATCGTCATGACCGCGAACTCCACGCCTGTGGCAGCGCATCACCTGCCCGACTCCCTTACCCATGAATCCGTTGCCGATGACGACTATCACCGTCGTTTTGGCGGCGTCGCGCGCCTGTACGGCACGGCCGGGCTGATCCGGCTGGAGCAGGCCAGGGTGTGTGTCATCGGCATCGGCGGCGTGGGCAGTTGGGCCGCCGAGGCGCTGGCGCGCAACGCGGTGGGCCACATCACACTGATCGATCTCGATCACATTGCTCCGTCGAACACCAATCGCCAGATTCACGCGCTGGGCGATGCCTATGGCCGCGCCAAGGTGGAAGCGATGGCCGAGCGCATCGTCGCGATCAATCCGCGTTGCCGGGTCACGGCCATCGATGACTTCGTGACGGAAGACAACGTGGCCGAATTGCTCTCGGGCTTCGACTACGTGATCGACGCCATCGACGCGGTCAAGGTAAAGACCGCCATCCTCGGCTGGGCGCGCGGCGCCGGTGTTCGGGTCATTACGTGTGGCGGGGCGGGTGGTCAGCTCGACCCCACGCGCGTCAGTATCGAGGATCTGTCTCGCACCATTCAGGATCCGCTGCTCGCAAAAGTGCGCGGCAACCTGCGCAAGCAGTGGAATTTTCCGCGCGATCCGAAAAAGAAATTTGGCATCCAGGCCGTCTATTCGGACGAGCCACTGAAATACCCCGAACCCGAGCAGCAGGCGTGCGAAATCGACGAGGTGCCGCCCGCGCCGCGTCAGGCGCCGCAAGGACTGGCCTGCGCGGGCTTCGGATCGTCGGTGGCGGTGACCGCCGTGTTCGGCTTCGTCGCAGCCTCGGCCGTGATCGGGACGATTGCCGCCGAGAACTAGGCCGCCAGTGTACGGATCAACTGGTCCACCTCGGCTTGGCCGGGTGCCTGATTGTCGAAGAAGATTAGTTCGGGATACTCGCCCGGATCTGGCGAGAAGCGGCGCTTGCGATACGCGTCCCAGTGCGTGAGCTTGTACGCATCGTTGGGATTGCCACGCTGGATAATGCGCGCGTGAGCCTCGTCCTCGGGCAGATGCACCCAGACAATGCGCGTCCGCGTACCGTCAGGCACGCGCAGCCATTGCGGATCGATCAACTGGTGTGCGCGGATTTCCCGCGATAGCGGTCCGATCACGATCACGCTGATGCCGAGCATCAAATTCTCCCGCGCGGTATCGAGCAGGCCCTCGTATTCGGGATCACGCAGGTTATCGAGGTAGGCCGGGCTGTCGCGGTCGTTGGGGTCGCCGGTAATGGCGCGCATTGCCGCGGCGCTGTAGTTACCGTAGAGCGTGTCCTTGTCGAGGAGACAGAACGGTTCGCCGGTGACCTGCATCAGCGGCCCGATCAGCCGATGCGAGAGCGAGGTCTTGCCGGTGCCGGCGTGTCCGCAGAAGAATATCAGTCGTGGCATATCGGTGGCCTGCAGGAAAGCATGAAGGCCAAGCATACCGGGCTTTGCGCAAAATCAGATCGGCTCGCGGGGAAATCGGTATCCTTTCCGCCTATCTCAAAGAAAAAGCGACCAGTCGCCATGTCCGCTTCCCCAGCACAAGATTCCCTCCATCCTTCCTCCAATCCCTACGAAGGGCTTTCCTCGGAAGGCTTGCCCGACGCACTGCGGCTTGGCGAGCCCGTCACTGATGCCACGCACGCCGAGTTCCTGCAGCTACTGGATGTAGCCGTCAAGGCGGACGACGCGGGCTTCCTGGCTGCGTTCGACGCCTGGATCGACCACACGCGCCATCATTTCGAGCAGGAAGAGCAATGGATGGAGGCAATGGATTTCGGCCCGCGTTTCTGCCACGCCAACGAGCACAAGGGTGTGCTGCAGGTCTGCGAAGCGGTGCGCAACAAGATTGCCGAAGAACAGGAAGATCCCGAAGGATCGGGCAAGGGCGGCCTCGATCTGGGCCGCCGGCTGGTGGGTGAACTGTCAGCGTGGTTCGACAATCATGTGAAGTCGATGGACACGATGATGGTCGAACATATGAAGGCGAACGGGTTTTCGTTGGTGGAGGCAGGGGCCGCTTAATCCTCGCTTTGGTTTTCTCCCCTCTCCCAGAGGGAGAGGGGAACAACACCCGCAGACGGCGAGTGTTAATTCAACGCCGTCGCCAACTGCCGCCGCCATTTCGACACCACGGCGGGTGCTTCCGTCGCCATCAGGTCGAAGACAGACAGCATCGTCTTGCGGCCGATGTCGTCTTCGAAGCTGCGGTCGCGGCGAACGATTTCCATCAGTTGTTCCAGCGCAGGTTCGTATTCGCGACGTGCGATCAGGATCTTGGCGAGTTCCAGCCGGACGCCGAGGTTGGCCGGCTCGGATGCCACCTGGGCCTTGAGATCGGCGCCATCGGGCAGGTCGTTCAGGCCGGCCATCGCCTCCTTCATCGCATCAAGCCGGGTTTGCAGCGCGGCGTAACCATCCTCCTGCGGCGCGCGCGGGGTGAGCTGGCCGAACTCGGCTTCGGCGGCGTCCAGTGCGTTGCCATCGAGCAGGAAACTGATGAATTCGAGTCGCGCCGCGTCGTTCTCTGCATCGGCTGCCAGCACGGCCTGCCATGCCGCAGTGGCTTCGTCACGCTGGTTTGCTGCCGTCAGCTCGCGCGCATGCTGCAGGGCCAGCACGCTTTCGTCCGGTCCCAGCGTGCCGATGAAATCGCGCAGTTGCGATTCCGGCAACACGCCAACAAACTGGTTCACCGCCTGCCCGCCCGCGAACGCGACGACGTGCGGAATGCTGCGTACGCCGAAGTGGGCCGCCAGTTGCTGGTTCTCGTCGACGTTAACCTTCACGAGCTTCCATTGGCCGGCGCCTTCGGCTTCCAGCTTTTCCAGCATCGGTCCAAGTGTGCGGCACGGACCACACCACGGTGCCCAGAAATCGACCAGCACCGGCACGGGGCTGTTGATGACTTCGGCTTCAAAATTCTGCAGGGTGACGTCGCTCATGTTCTGCACCTCGGAAATCGGATGGGCCAAAAACATGGCCGGATCTTCCCATTGTGAGGGCGACGCCGCAGATTGCAACCGGGCACCCTTGCAGCCCCCTCCTATAGGCGGGAAAACCTCCGGTTGAAAATAGAACGGTCGTTCAGTTATATTGTTTGACTGCTGCGCAAGGCCCGCCTTGCGCCCCATGCGAATTCGAAAAACCGGTCACCAAGACCGTCCGCAGGAGACACCATGACCACCAAGCCCGCCCGTCCGCATTTCCAGTTCTGGCCCAAGCGTGCGCCGACCGAGATCGTGCTGCCGGAGACCTCGCTCTGGTACAACCTCGAAGTCTCGGCCCATCGTTTTGCGGACAAGGCGGCGATCCGGTATTTCGGCAATGCCATCACGTTCCGCGCGCTGCAGGAGCAGGCCACAGCGCTGGCCGGCTGGCTGCAGCAGAAGGCAGGCGTGAAGAAGGGCGATCGCGTGCTGCTGTACATGCAGAACTGCCCGCAGTTCATCATCAGCTACTACGCGATCCTGCGCGCAGATGCCGTGGTGGTGCCGGTCAACCCGATGAACCGGTCCGAAGAGTTCAAGCACTACGTGACCGATGCGCAAGCCTCTGTCGCCATCTGCACGGCGGATCTGGCCGCCGGGGTCATGCAGGCCGACGGCGAGTTGCCGGCCGCAGAGCGGCTCAAGCATCTGCTGGTGACGCAGTACGCCGATGCGCTGCCGCCTTCCCATGAATTTCCCGAGGATGCCCCGCCCGCGTGGCTGACCGCCCAGCATCCGCTGCCGGCTATGGCCACGGCGTGGACCGAGGCGCTCGGCGCCGCGTTGCAGCCCGGCCCGCATACAGCAGGCCCCGACGACATGGCCGTGATGCCCTATACCTCGGGGACCACGGGCTTCCCCAAAGGCTGCATCCACACGCACCGCTCCGTCATGCACAACGTGGTGGGCGGATCGACATGGTCGGGTAGCGGCGCCGAATCGGTGCTTCTTTCCGTGCTCCCGCTGTTCCATGTGACGGGCATGCAGTACGGCATGAACGGCCCGATCTACTCGGGCGCCACGGTCGTGATGCTGCCGCGCTGGGATCGCGAGGTGGCCGGCCGCCTGATTTCGCGCTACCGGGTCACGCACTGGACCAACATCCCGACCATGGTCATCGACTTCCTGGGCAGCCCGAACCTGGCATCGTTCGACCTTGGCAGCCTGCGCTACATCGGCGGCGGCGGCGCGGCCATGCCGCAGGCCGTGGCCGAGCGGCTGAAGACGCAGTTCGGCCTGAGCTACCTGGAAGGCTATGGCCTGTCGGAAACGATGGCGCCGACGCACAGCAATCCGTCAGAGCGCGCCAAGCTGCAGTGCCTGGGCATGCCGACATTCAACACCGATGCCCGCATCGTGGACCCGGTGACGCTCGAGGAATTGCCGCCGAACGAGGTGGGCGAGATCATCGTGCGCGGCCCTCAGGTATTCAAGGGCTACTGGCGCAAGGAAGACGCCACTCGCGATGCCTTCATCGAATTCGAAGGCCAGACCTATTTCCGCACGGGCGACCTGGGCCGGATGGACGAGGAAGGCTACTACTTCATCACCGACCGCCTCAAGCGCATGATCAATGCGTCGGGCTTCAAGGTCTGGCCGGCCGAGGTGGAGAACCTGCTGTACAAGCATCCGGCCGTGCAGGAAGCGTGCATCATCGGCACCCGCGATGCGTATCGCGGCGAGACGGTGAAGGCCGTGGTGGTGCTGCGCGCCGACGCCAAGGGCAAGACCTCGCCCGACGACATCATCGAATGGGCCAAGGAAAACATGGCCGCCTACAAGTATCCGCGCGTAGTGGAGTTTGTCGACGCACTGCCGAAGTCGGGCACAGGCAAGGTGATGTGGCGCGCGTTGCAGGAATCGGAGAATGCGAAGCAGGGGGCTGCGGCGTAGGGGTTTGACCCTGCCTCGGGTTTTCTCCCCTCTCCCGCACGCGGGAGAGGGGAGCCAAAACAGTCGGGAGAGCGCAGGCTCAATGCCCCCGCGCCCGCATCAGCATCTTCACCATCGTCTTGTACCCCCGCTCCCTCGCGTGCCGTGACGGCGTGATGCCTTCGCGGTCGGCCAGATTGGCGTCGGCACCCGCATCCAGCAGCAGTTGCACGATCTCTTCGTAGCGCGCGCTGCCATCGCCCAGGATCACGGCTTCGAGCAGCGCGGTCCAGCCAAGCTGGTTCACGCGGTCTACGGGCACTCCCGCTTTCAATAGCAGTTTCACGCCTTCCACGTTGCCGTGCTGGCTCGCGGCAATCAGTGCGGTGCCATCGTAGCGATCGGTGCTGCGCACGTCCGCGCCATGTGACAGCGCCAGCCGCAGCGCGTCGAGTTGATTGGTGGCGGCGGCCAACAGGAAGGCGCTGTTCGATTCCATATCCTTCTGGTTCACGTCGGCGCCTGCCAGGATGAGCGCGCGTGCCACATCGCCGCGCCGGTTGTAGAGCGCGGCCAGTAGCGCGGAGCGACCGCGTTCGTCAGCGGCGCGGGTCGATGCGCCGGCGTTGAGCAGGCGCATGACGAGGTCAAGGTCGCCGATACCGGCGGCCGTGATCAGGTTTCGGTCCAGCGCGGTCATGCCCTCAC
>NZ_SCMX01000022.1 GCF_005503625.1 Cupriavidus sp. 2SB
ATAAGAGACAGGCGCCGGACGAACGTCCGGCGCTGGAAACTCAGTTCAGCAGTTCGAGCAGGGATTCAATCTCGCTGGCGCAGGCGCGGGCAGCGATGGATTCGATGCGGCGATACAGGTCGATAACCGCTTCACCTTCCTTTGTGAGGACGGTGCCACCCCGCGCATCGCCGCCATGTTCGGAGACAACAGCCGGACTCCGCATCGCGGCGTTCAAATCCTGCACCAGCAGCCAGGCACGCCGATAAGACATCTGCATGCTGCGCGCTGCAGCGGAAATGGACCCATGATCCCGAATAGCTTCAAGCAGCGAGATCTTGCCGGGGCCGATGGCGATGACGTCCGCAACGGTCACCCGCATGCGAAACCTGACCTGGGCCTGGTTTTTGGTTTCCGGTTTTTTTGCCATGGCGGGCAGTCTACTGCATCCCATCCCGTGGGAGTGCGCTGTGCTGCTTCAGTGGCATCGATCGTGTCATGCTCCGCCGTTATATCCAGTGGTATATTTCGGGAACCGCGCTGACCCGGATACCTATCGCCATGAAGTTCCGCTTCGAATTGTCACCGTCCATCGATCTCGCTGAAGGCCCGCAGCCGGCTGGCAATGTGTTCAGCCTGCTGGGCGCCATTCGCGAAACCGGCTCGTTGCAGCAGGCTGCGCTGCGCGTGGGGCTTTCCTATCGCTACGCATGGGGCTCGATCCGCCACTGGGAGAGCCTGTTCGATCGCAGCATCGTCACGATGCAACGGGGCAAGGGCGCCGAACTGACGCGCTTCGGCGAGAGCCTGCTGGTGGCGGAAAACCGGGTCCGGGAAGTTGTCGAGCCGGTCATCGAATCGGCAGCGGCGGAATTCCACCGGTATCTGGGCGATTCCCTGACGTCGCGCACGCAGGTGCGCTTCTCCGGCAGGCCAGATGCGGCGATCGACGTCATGAAGGATTCGCTTGCGATTGGCGAGGCCGATATGTCGCTCGATACCGTGTTCTGCGGTGCCGTGGATGGATTGATCTGCCTGCACGAACGTCAGGCGGAGCTGGCGGGTTTCCACGTGTCGCCGGTCCATCAACCGGGCACGCGGCTTCATGCTGCGTTCAAGCCCTGGCTCAAACCGTCGGACGTGCGACTCGTGCGCGTGGCATGGCGCGATCAGGGACTCATGATGGCGCCGCGACTCGCCAGATCGGTCAAAAGCGTGGCGGACCTGGCCTCGCCCGAGATCCGCTTTATCAATCGTGAACGTGGTTCCTCCACGCGCGCACTGTTCGATCAGGTGGTGACGTCGGGCGGTGTCCATGCCGAGCGAATTGCCGGCTACGAGCGCTATGCCTTCGGCAATCGAATGGTGGGAGAGGCCGTGCAGCACGGAGAGGCCGATGTAGGCTTCGGCCTCCGGTCCACCGCCGAGACGCTCGGCCTGCACTACGTGCCGTTGACGCGCGAAGCGTATTACTTGGCCCTGCGCAACAGCGACCGCGACGCAGCATGGGTCACGGCGCTGCTCGATATGCTCCGGTCAGAACAGGTGGCTGGCCAGATCAGCGCCATTCCGGGCTATCAGCCGGAGCCTTCGCTGCGGCTGATGCCCGTGCATGAAGCCTTGCCCTGGTGACAGAGAGCCGGGCACGGGCGCAGGTCGCGCCGTTCGCAGACGCGGCGATAGAAGAATTTGGAGACTCAGCCTTTCGGCCGCGGAAACTGCAACTCGAACTCCGTGAACTCGTGTTCGACGGAGCGGCATGAGATCGACGCATTCCAGCTACGCAGCACGTCGCGGCAGAACGCCAGGCCGATGCCGGTTCCCCGGTGCGCCGGGTACGAGAAAAATGGCTGGAACATCTTGGCCAGTACGTGCGGCGGCATGCCCGTGGCGGTGTCGCGGAACACCACGCGGATGCCGGTTGGAGTGCCTTCGCAGCGGATGCGGATGTCGCCCTTGCCGGCCCGGCGAATGGCCTCCAGTGCGTTTTTTGTCAGGTTGGTGATGACGAGTGCGAACAGTTGCGCGTTGCCCATCACCAGCATGGGCTCGCACGTTTCAATCGTCACGATGTGCTGATGCTCGGGTTCGAATGGAAAGCGCTCGATGCTCTCGCGGACCGCGCTGCCGATATCGAACAGTTCCTGTCGCGCTGATCTGGGGTCCTTCGAATTGGCCACTAGTAGCTCGATGCTGCTATTCACATGGGCGATGTCGGCTTGCAATCGCGCCACTGCCTGCAGCAATGCCTCGCGCTGGGGGGCGCCGGCGTCCAGCGCGGCAGGCAGGCGGTTGCGTAGCGCGGTGGCCGTCATGCCGAGGCTGGTCAGCGGTGTGCGCAGTTCATGCGCCACGGTGGCCAGCGCCACGGCCATCCCGCGACGCTTCTGTTCCATCAGAAGCTGACGGTCGAGCTTGATGACCACCAGCACGGCAATCACGAAGGCGATGATCGGGATCTGCAGCAGCAAGGATGCCCAGGGTATGCCGGCCATGGAGTGGCCCGCGAGGACGAACATCGCAAATGCACCCGCAGCGCCTGCAATCAGGGCGATGGTCGCAAACGCCGCACTGAAGTGGTACAGCACCACCACGGCGATGATGACGGATTCCGCCCAGACCAGCGAGCCGTGATTCTCCAGGTAGAAAAAGATAAAGGCGAACGGCATCCCGACCGTTATTGCAAACAGGGCATACGCAGGCAGCCACCGTTTGTGCGAGAGCGCCGAGGCAAACAGCAGCGGCACGAACAGCGCCGTGCATATCAGCCTCAGCCAGATGTTCTCGTACGGTTGCGGAAAGACATAGGACCAGATGACGAAGTACAGCGGATGGCCGAGCACACCCAGCGCACCCACCATCTGGATGCGCCGCAGCCGCATGACGCTCTCTTCGTCGAGCAGTGTGGTGCGCGACGCCGACTCGAACACAGCCCGCCATAACTTCATGGCAGGCCGTGTCTGCGGTGCGTCGCCGCTTGCTTGCTCTTGCGTGGCTTCCATCTCCAGCGTTGTCTCCTGGATCCTAGAGGGTTCGGGCGCTTTCGTTCAATGTTGTTGCTCGTCTTTCCCGCGGCTCGCCGGCTGCGTGTTGCGGGGAACGCGGTGCGCGCGGCGCGTGGACGACCATTCTGCCAGCCTGACCTCGTCCCGGATCTCCGCAAGCACACTGATCAACCGGTCGATATCCGAAGCGGCTAGTTTCGCATGCAGAGTAAGGCGCATCAATGCCCTATTCTTGGGGGTGGCCGGCGAGCAGAATACCGCGCCGAAAATGCCGCGCCGCTGCAAGGCATCGCGCAACACCATGACCTGTGGCTCGGTGCCCGCCTCCAGCCCGATGATCTGCTCGGACCCGTCACTGATGTTGTAGCCTAGTTCGGCAATCGCGGTACGCGTATGGCGCGTGATCGCATGCAGGTCGGCGCGCCGGTCGTCCGCTGCCGCAATGAAATCCGTGGCGGCATCGAACCACGCAATCTCATGCCGCAACAGGCCAGAACTGAAAATGGCCGGCCGTGCTTCCACGGCAAAAAAGTCCTTGAACGCCGTGGAGCAGGTCACGAATCCGGCCCGCCCCGCAAATGCCTTGGCCAGCGATGCCGTCCTGAAATGCACGCGCTCCGAGAGTCCGAGTTCCGGCACCAGGCCGCCGCCGGACGGCCCGTGCGTGCCGAGCGCGTGAGACTCGTCCACCACAAGTACCGATCCCGATTGCTCCGCCACCTCGACAAATTCGCGGATGGGCGCGACGCTGCCCGTCGTGCTGTAGACCGAATCCACCATGATGACGCCCGGACCATTGCGCTCGATCTGCCGCGCTGCATGGCCAAAGTCGTTGTGGCGAACCGGCACGGCGGTGGCGCCTGCCGCGCTGATACCTTCCCACAGCGAAGCGTGCCCATTCGTGTCGATGTACACCGGCACGCCGGGGCCGGCAATGCATTGCACCAGTCCCACGTTTGCCGCCCAGCCCGACTGTGCGATCAAGCCATCCTCCGCCTGCATCAATGCGGCCAGCTTGCGCTCGACGCGCTGCTGGGGGGTGTCGCCGTGGCGGAAGACGGAAGACATCAGCAGTTCGGGCTGTTCGTCGAGCAGCGCGCGGGCCTGCGCCTGCACCAGCGGCGCCTCGCCCAGCAGGCAGAGATAGTCGTTGCTGCTCAGGTGAAGGGCATCCGGTCCCGGGGTCCGACCATGCAGCAGATGATCCCCTCCCCACAACGTGCCCATCCGGTCGATGAAATGCGTGTCCATCCGGGTAGAGATCCAGGCCGGAAGCGGCGCGGATTTGCTGCGACTGACAGAATTTGTCAGGTGTTGGTGAAGATCGGAAAACGACATCGGATTCCCTCCAGGTCGTAACTGCCAGGGTTAAAGGTGAAAAACGAGTGAAAAAGCGTGTTGAGAAAGCTTGAGGCTTACAGAGGTAACGCACAGTGGGCCCTCCTGCCTATTGGTACGAACCGAGGGAGTCCCCGATAAGAAACGTCGCCAAATCACAACATCAGGAACGTTTCACCCCCGGCAATCACCGGGAATCTCCTGATCTTGACGAATAACGGGACGCGATCACGCCAAGCTTGATTCCGCCAGGCAGATCATGCGTCGTGGCAGGTCAAGTCCAGCATGGATTAACGCCCGAGCCCGTTCGACGGATACCAGACAATCCGAAAGTGGCGCTGTTATATTGCCAACACCGATTCTGCCGCTCCACCGCCCATGGCACGCCCGTTTGCATTGGTTGCGTTGATTGCGTTGGCTACTTCCCTGCACGGTTGCGCAGGCGCTCCCTCCATTGGTCTGTTCGGGGCGTATTTCCCGCTCTGGCTGTTGAGTGCGCTGGCTGGCATTGCTGGTGCCGTCGTGGCCTGGCGGGTATTCATCGCAACGGGACTGGTTGAAACGGTCCCGTTTCAACTGCTGGTCAACACAGCGATTGGCCTGATGATTGCCGAAATCGTCTGGCTGATCGGGTCGGGACACATTCCATGAAAATGGCTGGCACCCCCGTCGTCCCCTGCGCGGGAAACTGATCGCGCTGGCTATCGTAATGCTGGCCGTTCTCCTGTCCGTCTACGCCTGGCAACGCACGGCACGCTATCCATCCTCCGACGATGCTTCGCTGGACGCCGATATGGTGCACGTGGCATCGCCCGTGGGTGGCCGCATCGCCCGCATCCTGGTCACGGAAAACCAGCACGTAAAAAAGGGCGAGGTCCTGTTTGAAATCGATCCGGTGCCTTACCGGCTGGCCGTGGAGCAGGCCCAGGCAGATCTGGCCCTTGCGCAGGCCACGCTGGGCACGCGCCGGCGGGCCATCGGCAGTGAGCAGGCCACCGCATCGGTGGCGTCCGAGCAAATCGCCCGCGCGGAGCAGAATTACGCGCTGACGGTGCGCACGGTAGAGCGCCTGCGCCCACTGGCCGCCGATGGCTACGTACCGAAGCAGCAATTGGACCAGGCCGAGGTGGCCAAGCGCGACGCGGCGGTATCACTGAGGCAGGCACAGACACAGCGGGCCGGTACGGCGCAGGCGGTAGGCAAGGATGACGATGCAATCGCCACTGTGCGTGCCCGCGAGGCCGCATTGGCCATCGTGCTGCGCGCACTCGACGACACCGTGGTCCGCGCGCCGCACGATGGCCGTATCAGTGGGCTGAACGTGTTGTCGGGCGAAGTGGTCCTCCCCAACCAGTCCCTGTTCCTGCTCGTGCATACCGGCGAATGGTTTGCCGTCGCCAACTTCCGCGAAACCCAGCTTGCCGATATCCATATCGGCGATTGCGCCACGGTCTATTCGATGATCGATCGCCGCCACGCATTGCGCGGTACCGTGGAAGGCATCGGCGTGGGCATTACCGATACCGACCGGATCAATCTGCCGCGTGCGCTGCCTTATGTGCAGCCCTCGGTGAACTGGGTGCGCGTGGCGCGCCGTTTCCCGGTACGGATCAAGCTCGATGAACCGCCCGAGAGTCTCGCGCGGGTAGGTGCCAGTGCAACCGTAGAGGTGCGCCATGGCGCCGCCTGCCGCTGAACCATTGCGTCGCCGCCCGCGTGACCTGGTCGCGCTGCTCGCACCATTCCCGGGACGCACTGCCGCTACGACTCGCATCGCAGCGGCCAGCACGCTGACGGTACTGATTTCGGCGATGTACGGCACCCCCGAAGCCGCCATCTCCGCCTACGTGATCTTCTTCATCAATCGCGCGGACCGCACCAGCAGCATCGTGATGAGCGTGGCGGCGCTGGTACTGGTCAGCATCATCATTGGCCTGGTGATCCTGCTGGCGGATTTCACCGTCGATAACCCGATGCTGCGCGTGGCATGCATGGCTCTGGTGTCAGCCGCGCTGTTGTTCCTGACTTCGGCCAGCAAGCTTCGCCCGATCGGTGCCATCCTCGCCATGATCATCGGCTTCGGGCTCGACGAGCTTGAACTCGTCCCCGCCGGCGAACTCGCCACGCGCGCGCTGCTGTACGCGTGGCTGATGGTGGCGATTCCCATTGGCGCGAACGTGGTGGTCAACCTCGTCATGGGACCGTCGCCACGCCAACTGGCATGCGACCGGTTGGCACAATGCCTGCGCGTGGCAGCGCAAGCATTGCGTGCAGGTCATGCGCGCTCGGATGTGCCCCCTGATGGCGTGCAGCCCGTGGCCGGCTGGTTGAAGCTCGCCAGGTTGGAAGGCACCGTCAACGCTGCGGATTATCGGGCGCTGCAACAGGCGGCGACATCGACGACGGCCATCCTGATGGCTGTCGATGTGACCGGCCGGGAACCGGCTGCGCAGTTGCCGCGTGGGTTTGCGATGCCGATGGCCGATACGGTTGATGCCATGGCGAGCATGCTGGAGAAGGGCGGGTATCCCGTGGAGATTGAAGTGCTGATGCCAGACGCCAGCCTGCTGACGCCGGTGCAGCAATCCATCGTCGCGGCCTTGCGATCGGCCATCGAGGGCTATGCAGAAGGTATCGAAGAGAAGTCTCCCACTTCACTACAGGCCGAAAAAACCGGCGGTTTCCTCGATGCCGACGCCTTCACGGATCGGTCCCACATCCACTACGCGCTCAAGACCACGGGCGCTGCCATGTTCTGCTATTTGCTCTATCAGCAGTTGAATTGGCCGGGCATTCATACGTGTTTCATCACGTGCTACCTGGTGTCACTCGGCACCATGGCGGAGACCGTAGAGAAACTGACGCTACGCCTGACTGGCTGTCTGGTGGGCGCGGTCGCCGGCACAGCGGCCATCGTCTACGTGGTGCCCGAGTTGACCTCGGTGGGTGGACTGCTGACGCTGGTGTTCGTGGGAACGTGGCTGTCGGCATGGGTCGCGCAGGGATCGCCGCGCATTGCCTATGCAGGCTTCCAGATCGCGTTCGCGTTCTACCTCTGCGTGATTCAGGGCGCGGGACCCGGCTTCGACCTGACCATAGCGCGCGACCGTGTCATCGGCATCATCATCGGCAATCTGGTGGTCTACCTCGTGTTCACGCGGATCTGGCCCGTCAGTATCGCCTCGCGTATCGAGACAGGTTTCGTCGCCTTGCTGCGCCAGTGGCAGCAACTCGTTGATGCACGTCCGTCGAGCGCACGGCGTCAGCACGCTATCGCTGCGCTCGCCCTGCAGGGGAGTGTCGCGCAGGATCTTCAACTGGCGCGATACGAGCCGGCTTCGGTCGGCCCCGGTACGGACTGGATCGAAGATCGGCGCAAACAACTAAGTGTGCTCGATGCCATCGCCGGCCCTTTGTTCTTGCTGGCGGAACGATGTCCCGGCGATCCGGCCATTGCGGATCGGCTTCGCCGTTTGCAATCGATGGATGCACCAATCCCAACCACTGGTCATACGGCGTCAGCATCCGCCGATGACACGCATTCGGTGCTCCTCGCCATGGTCGATCGATCGATGGCCAGACCTTCTCCGGGCGATTCCACCTCATCTCCATCCCATGCGCAAACCTGAGCTGCTGGCGCTTTCGATGATCGTCCTGGCCTTGAGCGGATGCGCGACATCCTCGCTCGATCTCGCGCCGCCGCAACCGGATCGTCCGTGGCAACCCACGACAACGGCCACTGGCGAAATCGTCGCGGGCGCTGCTGCGACAGCGGCGCCGCAAGACAAACCTTCCCGTTACACGCTACCGGCCAATAGCGCACTGGCCACGATTGCCCCTCCATCGCAGCTCGACCCGACGCACGCCTATTCGCTGCCCGAACTGATCGATCTGGCGGAATCGTCGAATCCGCTGACGCGTATCGCGTGGAACGATGCGCGCAATGCGGCACTGGCTGCGGGAATCGCGCGCAGCACTTATCTGCCGCATATTTCGGCGGCGGCGATGGGCGGCTATCAGAACGGGCACTTGTCCACGCCAACGCCTCTGGGGCAGGCGGGTGCCGATGTGTCGCACCATGGCGCGGTATCGGTGCTGTCGCTGCAATGGTTGCTGTTCGATTTCGGCGAAAGGGCTGGCATCGTGGAGGCGGCGGAGCAAACCACGGTGGCGGCCAATATCGCGTTCACGGCGTTGCACCAGCGCATCATCCACGATGTCAGCGTGGCGTACTACCGGTTCCAGGCAGCCCGCTCGCGCTCGGCAACTGTCGAGCAGGCCATGAGCAATGCCGATGCGGTGCTTGTTGCAGCCAAGGCGCGCTTCGATCGCGGACTAGGCACGGTAGTGGAAGTTGCTCAGGCCACCCAGAACCGGGCGCAAACCAATCTGGCGATGGTGCAGGCTCAGGGCGCCCAGACCGACGCCTATCTCGGGTTGATCACTGCGATCGGCATCTCGCCGCTATCGAAGCCACGCATCGCGGAGATGCCCGTGCGGACACTGTCTCCTGCGCTGAGAAACTCCGTCGAGCAGATCGTCGAGAACGCGATTGCGCAGCGACCGGACGTGTTGGGTGCATACGCGGTGGAGCGCGCCAATCAGGCGCGGGTGAGGGCGGCCGAAGCGGCGTTCCTGCCGAAGGTGTTTGTATCCGGCTTCGTTTCGTATGCATCGGGCGGCTCGGCGATTACCGCGATTCCCCCAGTCGGCCAGCAGCCACCGACGGTCAACCTCAACGGCTATCGCTACGGCAACAGCGTGTTCCTGGGCGTGACCGTACCGATCTATGACGGTGGCCTGCGCTCGGCAACGCTGGCGCAGGCGCGTAACGATGTGGACAGTGCCTCGGCAAGACTGACGCGTGCCAAGGAGGAATCGGTACGACAGGTAGTGGTCAGCCAGAGCGCGCTGGAAACAAGCCTGGCAGCGTACGACGCCGCCCGCGCATTGGCCGACGCTGCGCAAACCACCTACAACGCCGCATTCGCGGCATATCGGAAGGGCGTGGGCACCATCACGGAAACCAACCTCGCGCAAAACCAGCTACTGCTGGCACGCAATGCATCGGCCGACGCCTACAGCGGCGCGCTCGCTGCCGCGGCGGGACTGGCACTGGCGACGGGCTCGATAGGGAACGGGCGGTAGGGGTGTGCCGCGTTTGCGGCGTTGCGTTTACAGCTTCTCGGTAGCGAGCTTGGCGCCCAAGCTCACAAACATCGCTCCCATCAGCTTCGTCATCCAGGCGGAAATGGTTGGACTACGTCGAAGGATCGCGGTCATCTTGGACGCGACGAAAACGTAGATGACGCTGGTCGCGATACCCACCATGTTGCCCGTCACACCAAGAACAACGAGTTGGGTCATCGCATCGGAATCCTGTGCGCTCACGAACTGAGGAAGCAACGCAATGTAGAACAACGCGACCTTGGGATTCAATACATCGCTGAGAAATCCCTGCCAGAAGATGCGTCGTAGCGCAGTTTTCTGAACGCCAACGTCCTCCGGAAGAGCGAATCCGCCCTTGGCCCTTATGGCTGTCCATCCGAGATAGATGAGATACGCAGCACCTGCAAATTTCACTACAGCAAATGCTGTCGCAGATGCCAGGATCAACGCAGACAATCCGGTGATTGCGGCGAGCAAATGGACGTACGCGCCGAGATTGATACCCAATGCCGCACTCAAGCCAGCCGCGCGTCCTTTGGCGACCGTCTGGCCCAAAAGGAAGAGCATGTCAGGTCCGGGCACAAGGCAGAGCACCACGCTGGCGCCGATAAACAGCATGTAGGTGTGGATACTCACGGCACACTTCCCCCCCGAACCGGAACAGATGCCAATGTAGCAAACGTATCGCGGAAGCGGACGCCCATGAAGAGGGGTATGGCAAAACACAGCGTATGCGAAATGCCTTCGTCCTTTGCTATGCGCTCCCCTCTCCCATGTCAGTGGGAGAGGGGTGGGGGAGAGGGCATGCGCTTCAATTTGCGACGTGTTGGTGATTGCACCGCTAGCCCTCTCCCCCAGCCCCTCTCCCGCGTTGCGGGAGAGGGGAGACCACACGCTGTATTGATCCCGCCTGCGTCACGCAGGCAGATGACAGACCGCCTCGATATTATGGCCATCCGGATCGAGCACGAATGCACCGTAGTAGTCAGGGTGATAGTGCGCCCGGATACCAGGGCCACCGTTGTCGCGGCCGCCGGCCGCAATGGCAGCCTGATAGAACGCATCGACCATCGCCCGGCTATCCACCCGAAACGCCACATGAATCGGCGGCTGGTTCGGCGTACCCCGGCTGATCCAGAACTCCGGCTTCGCCGGCGGCCCGAAACCCGCCACATCCGTATGCCCGGTCACTCTGGCCGGTATCTCCATGACCTTGACCATGCCGATGGCACCCAGCGCCGCCGCATAGAACGCAAGACTCTTCACATAGTCACTGACTGATATGCCGGTGTGGTCGATCATGGGGTGCTCCTGGGTAGGGGATATCGGGTGATTGCTGCCCGGCGATTATAGGGTGGGCGACCCTCCCATATACGTTCCCCGCATATCCCCATGACGATTTGCAGCTTCGTTGCGCACCCATGCCTCCATACAATGGCCCCACGCAGCGCACGCTGCCAACGATCAGAAAGATGGGAGCCACATGAGGACGTTCAGAGGGGTCAAACTGCTTGCCGGGTTGCTGGCTTTTGGTGTCATGCAGGCGTCGTACGCCGCCGATGCTGACCGGAAGGAAATTCGCTTTGGGGCGACGGCTGGGCCGTATGCAGATCAGGTGCGGTACGGCATCAAGCCGATCCTGGAGAAGCGTGGCTACAAGGTGACGATCATCGAGTTCAGCGACTACGTGCAGCCGAATCTCGCGCTGGCCGATGGTGCCATCGATGCCAATGCGTTCCAGCACGTGGTGTATCTCAAGAAGTTTTCAGCGGACCGCAAGCTGCAGTTGTCGGAGCTGATCCAGGTGCCGACGGCGCCGATCGGCATCTACAGCCAGAAGCACAAGTCGCTGGCCGAGGTGAAGACGGGCGCGACGGTGTCGCTGCCGAACGATCCGACGAATCTGGCGCGTGCCGTGGCGATCCTGCAGCAGATTGGCTGGGTCACGCTCAAGCCGGGGACCGACTCCGTACGCGCGAGCGAGCGCGATATCGAGGGCAATCCGCACAAGCTCAAGCTGATCCAGCTCGAAGCCGCGCAGTTGCCGCGTTCGCTGGACGACGTGGACTACGCCTTCGTGAACGGGAACTTCGCGCTGGCGTCGGGATTGAAGCTGACGTCGTCGCTCGCGCTGGAGAAGATTCCCGACTACTACATGAACCTGGTGGCGGTGCGGACCGATGACCTGAACAAACCGTTCGTTGCCGACATTCGCGATGCCTATCGCTCGACCGAGTTCAAGACCGTCACGCAGCAGCGCTTTGCTGGCTTTGTCACGCCGGCTTACCAACGCTGAAACCACGCTAATCCAGAACACGAAGGAATCGCATGCGACGCCGCAATATCATCCAGCTTGTCTCCGCCATTGCATTGGCCGTGGCCGGCGCCAGTACGACCAGCGCGGCATTGGCCGCTGAGCAGACCGTCCGCCTCGGCACCATGAGCGGCCCCGACGCGCAGATCTGGGAAGTGGTCAAGACCGTGGCCAAGCGCAAGGGCCTCGATGTCAAGATCGTCGAGTTCAACGACTACGCGCAACCGAATGCCGCGCTCGATGCCGGCGATCTCGACGCCAATGGCTTCCAGCACCAGCCGTTCCTCGACAGCCAGATCCAGGCACGCCACTACAAGATCGTCAACGTGGGGCTGACCTATGTGGCGCCGATGGGCTTCTATTCGCGCAAGCTCAAGTCGCTCAACGACTTGCCCGTGGGCGCCAAGGTCGGTATCCAGAATGATCCGTCAAACGGCAATCGCGCGTTGCGCCTGCTGCAAGCCAATGGCGTGCTGAAACTGAAGCCGGGGACGGGGGAGAGCGGCAAGAACGCCACGCCGCTCGATATCGCTTCGAACCCGAAGAAGCTCAAGATCGTGGAACTCGACTCGGCGATCCTGCCGCGCTCGCTGGATGACCTGGCCGTCGCGTCGATCAATACCGACTATGCGGTCAAGGCCGGCCTGCAGCCCACGCGCGACGCGATTGCCGTCGAGGACCTGAAGGGTCCTTACGCCAACCTTATTGCCGTGCGCGAGCAGGACCGCAACAAGCCGTGGGTGAAGGAACTGGTAGCCGCCTATCAGTCGCAGGAAGTGCGCGACTTCCTGGCGACGCAGTTCAAGGGTTCGATCCTGCCGGCGTTCTAAGCTGGCTGCGGCATCCGTCTACCCCAATCGTCGCGCCAACAACCATTCCCGCAGCACCCGCACAGCGGGCGCGCCCATACGCTCGCGGCGGCGCACCAGGTAGTAGCCACGTTGCGACGGCAGCGATGGACGATTCAGTTGCACGACACGTCCTTCGCGCAGACTGTCAGCACATGCGTAGTCAGGCACCAGCGCCGCGCCCAGCCCGGCCTCGGCAGCCTTGAGCGCAAACGTCACGAGGTTGTACTCCGTGCCGCCGGGCAGCGGAAGCTCGATCCCATCATCGAGGTCGCGCAGATAGCTCGCCCACGAACTCGGCGCAGTGGTGTGGTACAGCAATGGGAGGGCGGCGATGCGCGCCGCTGACATCGGCAGTCGACCGGACACGAGTTCACGCGATGCCACAGGCAGGGTGCGGACGCTGTGCAAGAGGTCGGCATGCTCGTCGTCGAGACCGTTTTCCGCAAAGACGATGGCCGCATCGAGCCCCGCATCGCGCAGCGATACGGCCCCGATATGATTGGCAACGTGAATGCGAATCTCGGGATGCGCCGCCGCAAAGCCGCACAGGCGCGGCATCACCCATAGCAGGCCGAACGTGTTCGGCACGGACAGGCGCACTTCGCGCATGCGCTGGGCGGCACCGGAGGTGGCGACGGTTGCCGCCTCCAGTTGATCGAGCAGGGGACGGATACGCGCGAGGTAAGCGGCGCCCTCGTCGTTCAGTGTCAGCCGTGCGTTATTGCGATCGAACAGCGCTGTGCCCAGAAAGCCTTCCAGATCCAGAAGCTGCTTGCTGACCGCGCCTTGGCTGAGGCCCAGTTCATCTGCCGCCGCCGTCACGCTGCCACGACGCGCGATGGTCTCGAACGTGTTCAGGTTCACCACGGAGGGAATGTGACGCCGGGCAGGATGTTTCATGTCATCAAAAAAAGGAATGGATGCTTGCCGAAACTTCGATATACATCGACATGTGCGTGGGCGCACCATAGCGCGTTCCTACAGAGTTTGCACGCCCCGAGAGGTTGACGATGACGACATCCCCGAGACACAAAGCCATTGAATTTCTTAAAGCCGGCGCGATTGCGGCCGTGATGCTGACGGCCGGTGCCGCACAGGCCGCCGATTGGCCAGCCGGCAAGCCCATCACGCTGATCGTGCCAGCCGCAGCGGGCAGCACGCCCGACCAGTCGAGCCGCAAGCTGGCGCAATACCTGGGTGAAAAACTCGGCACTTCCGTAGTGGTGGACAACCGCCCCGGCGCAGCAGGCAGCATCGCCATGCAGACACTGGTGCGCAGCAAGCCGGACGGCTACACCATTGGCTTCGGCAACATCGTGACGATGGCGATCAACCGCAGCCTGCTGGCGCGTCCTGGCTATGACGCGGACAAGGATCTTGTACCCGTGAGTGCGACTACGACCGTGCCGAACATCCTGGCGGTCAATGCAGGATTGCCGATCCGCAGCGTCAAGGAACTGATTGACTACGCACGCAAGAACCCCGGAAAGCTGACGATGGGCTCGGGCGGTAATGGCACTACCAGTCACCTCAGTGGCGAAATGCTTCGGGATCAGGCGCATATCGACTTCCGCCATATTCCCTACCGGGGCGCTCCGCAGGCGCAGATCGATGTCATCAGCGGCCAGGTGGATTTCATGTTCGACAACGTGCCGTCGATCCTTTCCGCGGTGCAGGGCAACAAGCTGCGCGCCATTGCCGTGACCAGCAAGTCGCGACTGCCGGTACTGCCGAATGTGCCGACGATGGATGAATCCGGGCTGCCCGGTTTCGAGGTCAACGCATGGGGCGGCATCGTGGCGCCCGCCGGTACGCCGCGCCCCGTGGTAGAGCGTCTTAACCGCGAGATCAATGCGTATCTGCAACTGCCCGCGACGCGCAAGGATGCCGAGCAGAACGGTTCGGTCGTGGTGGGTGGATCGCCCGAGGCGTTCGCGCAGATGATTGCGAAAGAAAGCCGCAAATGGGGCGATCTGATCCGCAAGGCCAATATCAAACTCGACTGATCGGGAGTTCACCATGTTCGATTTGATATTGCGCGGCGGCGATGTGATCGATGGCACCGGTGCTGCGCGCTACCGTGCCGATGTGGCAGTGCAGGGCGGAGAGATCGTCTTCATTGGCGATGCCGTGGGCCAGCGCGCCCATCGCGACCTTGACGTAGCCGGGATGGTAGTTGCGCCGGGCTTTATCGATAGCCATGCGCACGATGACCGTGCCGTGCTGGAGATGCCAGGCATGGCGCCGAAGATTTCGCAAGGCGTGACCACGGTGGTGAACGGTAACTGCGGCATCAGCCTGGCACCGTACAAGCAGAGTGGCGGCGATCCGCCGTTGCCGCTGCGTACCGTCGATCCGCAATGGCGCTTCGCGGCGTTCGGCCATTATCTCGATGCACTCGATGCCACGCCTGCAGCGGTCAACGTCGCTTCGCTGGTTGGTCATACTGCGTTACGTGCCGTGCATCAGGCAGACCTGGATCGTCCCGCCACGGAAGCGGAAGTCGCGGCGATGCGACAAGCCGCGAATGCCGCGCTGGAGCAGGGCGCGATCGGCATGTCCACGGGCACGTTCTATCCGCCTGCAGCCTCGGCACCCACCGAGGAAATCATTGGCGTGGGCCGCGACCTGAAACAGTTCGGTGGCGTCTATGCCACGCATATGCGCACCGAAGGCGACGGTGTGATCGAAGCCATCGAGGAATCGGCGCAGATTGCACGCGCGCTCGATGTCCGGCTGGTGATTTCGCATCACAAGGTTATCGGCAAGCCCAACTTCGGACGCACGCGCGAAACGTTGGCACGCATCGGTGAACTGGGGCGCAGCCAGAAAATTTGTCTGGATTGCTATCCGTACACGGCGTCGTCGTCCCTGCTGCGCGCGGAGCGACTGGCCATCAGCGATGAAATCCTGATCACGTACTCACGTTCGGAGCCGAAGAGCGCGGGCCGCAAGCTGTCGGATCTGGCGCAGGAATGGCAATGCTCGCGCGCCGAGGCGCTGGCCCGCGTGATGCCCGGCATGGGCATGTACTTCTTCATGGACGAAGGCGACGTACAGCGCGTGCTGGCGTATCGCGACACGATGATCGGCTCCGACGGCATACCGTCGGACGACTATCCACATCCGCGCCTGTGGGGTACGTTCACGCGTCTGTTGGGACACTACAGCCGCGATCTTGGGTTGCTGACGCTGGAGCAGACCGTACACAAGATGACGGGCATGACCGCGCATGCGTTCGGGCTGGCGGGGCGCGGCGAGATTCGGGAAGGGCATGCCGCCGATATCACCGTGTTCGATCCGCGCACGGTGAAAGAGGTGGCGACCTATCTCGATCCGCGGCAACCTTCCGCCGGTATCGCCCACGTATTTGTGAACGGGCAGGCGGTGTGGGAGCACGGCGCCGCCACCGGCACTCGGCCGGGGCAGAGCCTGCGGCGCCGTACTTGACGCGCTACCTCAACGCGCTACCTCAACCAGCCAGCGCAGCATCCAGCGCAGCCTGCAGGACTTCGCCGTCGAGGTCCTGCCCGATCAGCACCACACGCGTACCCTTCGGCTCTTCGGCCCGCCATGCGCGGTCGAAGTAGCTGTCGAAGCGTTGGCCCACGCCATGCAGCACCAGCCGCATCGGCTTGCCGGGCAGTTCGGCGAAACCCTTCACACGATAAATCGTGTGGTTGCCCACCAGCTTCTGCAGCGCGGCGATCAGCGCGTCACGATCGACAGTGCTAGCTTCCACGACCACGGAGTCGAACTCGTCGTGATGGTGATCGGCGTGATCCGGATCATCGGCGTTGCCATGGTGATCCACGCGCAGATGGATCGTGTCTTCCGACGCGCGATTGAGACCCAGCAGGCTGTTCACATCGAGCGAACCGGCCTGCGCCGGGACGATCTTCACTTCCGCAGGAATCTCCGGACGCACCAGTGCTTCGACGGCGGCGATCTGCGCAGCGTCCATCATGTCGATCTTGTTCAGGATCACCAGATCGGCGCTGGCAAGCTGATCTTCGAACAGCTCGTGCAGCGGCGATTCATGATCGAGGTTCGGATCGGCGCGGCGTTGTTCGTCCACTGCGACGGGATTCGCTGCGAACTGACCGGCTGCGGCAGCGGGACCATCGACCACGGTCACCACGGAATCCACGGTAAAAGCATTGCGGATGCTGGGCCAATGGAACGCCTGCACCAGCGGCTTGGGCAATGCCAGACCCGACGTCTCGATCAGCACATGATCGATCTGGTCGCGACGCTCCAGCAACTGCTCCATGACGGGGAAGAACTCTTCCTGCACCGTGCAGCACAGGCAGCCATTGGCCAGTTCATAGAGTTGGCCCGTAGGTTCGCCCGCATCGTCGCAGCCGATGCCGCAGCCCTTGAGAATCTCGCCGTCGATACCCAGTTCGCCGAACTCGTTGACGATCACGGCGATGCGGCGACCGTTGGCGTTATCCAGGATATGGCGCAGCAGGGTGGTCTTGCCGCTGCCGAGAAAGCCGGTGACGATGGTTGCAGGGATTTTCGAGGTTTGCATGGAATTGCCCTCTCTGGGCCTCAGAAATAGAAGTTAGCGGACAGCTCCGCCGAACGCGGACGTCCCAGCAGCCACTGCTGGCCGCCATTCGAAAACGACTCCGCGTAGTCGCGGTTGAACAGGTTATAGACGCGCAGCGTCAATGCTGCCTGCTTCGATACGCGCCATGACAGCGCAGTATCGACGGTGGTATAGCTTGGCACGCGTACCCGGTTGGCGGTATCGGCGTAACGGCCGCCCACGTAACGCAGGCCCGCGCCGAGCGTCCACTGCGGCACGAAGTTCCACGTCAGCCAGGCATTGGCCGCCTGCTGCGGCACGCTGGTCGGCACGTTGCCGGAGCGGGATACGAGCGCGCCGCTCACCACCTCGTTGAAATCGTCATAGCGCGCGCGTAGCACCGTGCCGTTGACGTCGAGGCGCAGGCCACGCAGCACTTCCACACTGGCCGACGCTTCCAGCCCGCGCGACGACTGCTCGCCTACCTGCTGCGTGATCGTCGGATTCACGGGATCGCGCGAGAGCAGATCTTTCTTGCGAATCTCGTAGGCCGCAAACGTCCATTCGCCGCGATTGCCCCAGAACGCCTGTTTCACGCCCACTTCCACCTGCTTGCCCGTGGCAAGGTTGAAGTTGCGCTGCGCATCGCTCGTGGTGATCAGCGCGCCCAACGGATCGGTGGCCGTCGCGTATTGCGCGTAGACCGAGACGCTCGGCGTGAACTGATACACCGTGCCCACGCGCCAAGTGGTGTTGGCGAAGGTCTTCTCCCAACCGGTGTTGGCGATCAGATCGGTGCGATACAGCTTGGCATGATCGAAACGCACGCCACCGATGACAGACCACTGCGGCGTGAACGCGATGCGGTGTTCGCCAAACAGCGCGTATTGCGTGGTGTTGGAGCGCGTGCGCGGCGACGTCACGATGCCCGGCGGGCTGAAGAACATCCCCGGATCGAAGTCGTACGCATTGACCGTGGAGCTGCCACCGTATGGCGAGTTGTTCGAATGCGTGAAGTTGATCTTGTTGATGTCGAAGCCGACGGTCGTGGCGTTGTCGAGACCGAACAGCTTGCTCTTGACCGTCATGTCCGCACGGTTGCCCACCTGTTCCTGGTCATGCAGGATTTCGAGGTAGTCGCCACGGCGCACCTGCGAGGTGGCCGGCAGGTACGTATAGGTCTCGCTGTCGCGCCAGTGGCGATGGCTGGTCAGGTAGTAGAACTGGTTGCGCACCGTGACGCGATCGTTTGGCGTCCATTCGGCATTCAGGCGCGTCCAGCGGTCCCGGTAGCTGATTTCCGCATCGCCGACGTTGTAGTTTTTCTTGCGCAGCGAAGTGTCCAGGCTGCCGTTGACCAGCGGCGTGCCGAGGTACTGCTGCGGATGCTGCGTGCCATCGTCATAGGACAGCGTCAGGTTGAAATCCGGATTCACATCGAGACGCACCGATGCCGATACCATCAGGTTGTTCGAATCGCCGCGATCCACCCATCCCGCCGAGCGGTTGTAGGCCGTGGCAAAGCGGTACGAGAGGTTGTCATTCACTTTGCCGCCACTGTCGAACGCGACGCGTGCGGTTTTCTCGGTGCCGCCCGCGATCTGCAGTTCGTTCTCGATGGGGCCGCGAATCGGTTTCTTCTGCACCACGTTGACCACGCCGCCGATGGCGCCTTCGCCATACATGACCGATGCGGGGCCGCGCAGCACTTCGATGCGATCGACGGACCACGTATCGAACGGGAACGTCACCGTGCCCGATGCCACGTACATGCGCGTGCCGTCGAGCAACTGCATGACCGAGCCCTGGCCCGCGAAACCGCGTGCGGCCAGTGCCGTGCCGCCGTTGCCAGGTGCCGGGTTGGCCGTGATACCGGTGGCGCGGGTCACGGCCTCGCGTACGGACTGGTCGCCACGCGCGCGGATGGTTTCACCGCTCAATACTTCCACGCTGGCCGGTGTTTCCAGCGGCGTCAGGCCAAGGCGGCTGCCCGTGAACTCGGGTTTCGACAGAGACAGTCCCGGCAATGCGGTCTCGCTGACCGTGACGGCGGGCAGGGTCTTGTTGTCGGACTCGGATGCGGATTCCTGTGCGAACGCGCAGGGAATGTTGAAACTGGCGACAGTGCCGACGGAGGCAACAGATGCGACGAGCGCACGCGAGCGCCGTCCACGCGCGGTACGCGACGAGAATTCAGCCGTGCGCGAGCGGCCAGCGGGATGCGCAGACAGGTTGTATTTCATCGTGAAGCCGGACGACCCCGTCCGGACAATAGGTGTCGATGATGACAACAGGCCGGTATCCGGGCTCGCAGGCTGGAAACTGATGTTTCCGGGACACCATCGCCTTCCCGCGGCAGTGAAGCTGCCACAGTGACCGTCGATCCGACAAACTCAGGATCGACTTGATGGTTCCCAAACCTGCTTACCGTTGCGGGGGCAGCACAGGCTTCGCCGCGAAGGGCGGCATTCCTGTTTCCCGTTTAACCCATGAATGACTCACAGGCACCTGCATCACGTACGGCACGCAAGGGGTGCGTGCCGCGGGCCGCATTTTACTCCTATTGTTTGCTCCCCTCTCCCGCCATGCGGGAGAGGGGAGCAACACCGGCCCGCCAACCGCGTTAGGCTGCGGCGGCTTCCTCGCGCATGCGGCGCGCTTCGTCGCGCAGGAACTGCTGGTAATCGTCCAGGTCGCCGTCGAAAGGCTCGACGCCGCCCTTGGTCACCAGCCAGAACTCGTCGCACACGGCGCGCAGCAGGGCGCGATCGTGGCTGACCAGCATCACCGTGCCTTCGAATTCATTGAGCGCCATGCCGAGGGCTTCGCGGGTGGACAGGTCCAGGTGGTTGGTCGGTTCGTCGAGCAGCAGCAGGTTGGGGCGCTGCCACACGATCATGCAGAGCACCAGCCGCGCCTTTTCTCCGCCGCTCATCGTGCCCACGGCCTGGTGCACCATGTCGCCACTGAAATTGAAGGAGCCCAGGAAGGTGCGCAGCGCTTGCTCGCCACCGCTCTGGCCGGGGGCGCGCAGATGCGGCGGCGTGTCCTTGGCCAGGCGAATCATGTGCTCCATCGGCGTGTCCAGCGGCCGCAGCACGTCCAGTTCCTGCTGCGCGAAGTAGCCGATATTCAGGCCCTTGCCCTCGCTGATCTCGCCGGTGATGGGTTCCAGCGCGTGCGCCACCGTCTTCACCAGCGTGGACTTGCCCTGGCCATTGGCACCGAGAATGCCGATGCGCTGCCCGGCCAGCACGGAGCGGTTGATGCCCTTGACGATGACGGTGGGCGGCGTGCCCGGCTGCGCGCCCTCCGGCGCCGGATAGCCGAAGCTCGCATCGAGCATCGACAGCAACGGGTTGGGGATATTGAGCGGTTCCTTGAACTCGAACGTGAACTCCGCATCGGCCAGCACCGGCGCGATCTTCTCCATGCGTTCGAGCGCCTTGACCCGGCTCTGCGCCTGCTTGGCCTTCGATGCCTTGGCCTTGAAGCGGTCGATGAACTTCTGCAGGTGCGCGATCTTTTCTGCCTGCTTGGCCACGGCGGCCTGCTGCAGCACAAGCTGCTCGGCGCGCATGTCTTCGAACTTGCTGTAGTTGCCGCCGTAGCGCACCAGTTGCTGGTTATCGACGTGCACGGTTACCTGCGTCACTGCATCGAGGAATTCGCGATCGTGGCTGATTACGACCATCGTGCCCTGATACCGCTTGAGCCACGCTTCCAGCCAGACCAGGGCGTCGAGGTCCAAGTGGTTGGTGGGTTCGTCGAGCAGCAGCAGATCGGACGGGCACATCAGGGCACGCGCCAGTTGCAGCCGCATGCGCCAGCCGCCGGAGAAGCTGTTCACCGGCTGGCTGAGTTGCGCCGCGCTGAAGCCCAGGCCCAGGATCAGCGCCTGGGCACGCGCCGGTGCGTCGTGTGCGCCGGCATCGTGCAAGGCCATGTAGGCGTGCGCCATGCGCATGCCATCGTCGCTGGCCTCGGCCTCGGCCACTTCTTTCTGCGCGGCCAGCAGCACCGTGTCACCTTCCACCACGAAATCGGTCGCGCTCTGCTCGGTCTCGGGCATGTCCTGCGCAACCTGGCCCATTTTCCAGGACGGCGGAATCGAGAATTCGCCGCTGTCTTCATGCAGCGTGCCATTCAGCAGGCCGAAAAAGGACGATTTGCCGGCGCCATTGCGGCCAACGAGCCCAATTTTTTCGCCAGGGTTGAAAGTGACGGACGCGCGGTCGAGCACGACATTGACGCCACGGCGCAGCGTGACATTACGGACGGAAATCATAGGAGCGGCTTCGGAGAGGACACGCATGATAGCCGACCAGGCGGTGCAGGGCTGTGTCTTTCTGGCAGGAGACCTCTGCCGCCCACCCATCGACACCCCAGAAAAAGCGTCGCTAGCCGCACTCCGATGCCACAACGCATGGAGTCGCACGCTACAAAAAACGCCGCGCGTCTTGTGAACGCGCGGCGTATCGAACACCACAAGTACTGACTATCCGCCGGAGCGCGACGGGTAAGCCGGGATCCGTCAGTGGATCAGTAGTCCCACTGCACCGGCACGAAGCGGAACTTCTTGCCATCCTTGGCAACGTGTCCGATCGACGGGAAGGCCACGTGTGCGGCGGCCAGCATCGACCCCGTTTCGGCGGCTTCGTTCAGCAGCGCGATACGGACTTCCGTGGCCACTTCGGGTTCGTGTTCGAAGCCGTTTTGCCAATCGGGATTGTGGAAGCCCACTTCGAAGATCGCGTCGCCCACGAACGTCAGCTTCTCGCCCTTGGATGCCACGTCCACCACGCAGTGACCCGGCGTATGGCCTCCGGTCACGCGTGCTGACACACCCGCAGCCACCTCCACGGTCTGGTCGAACTGGACGATGTTCTCGCTGTAGAGCTGCACGAACGTATTGGCGGCCTTGCGCAGCGCGGGCGGCACCGCTTCCGGCATCACCGTCTTGCTGAAGTCCGGGTTCTTCCAGAACTCCACTTCCGCGGCTGCCACGTGGATGCGCACGTCAGGACGCAGCTTGGCCTTGACGCCGTCGTTGTTCAGGCCGCCCACGTGGTCCATGTGCATGTGGGTGATCACGATATCGGTGATGGCAGCCAGGTCGATCCCCGCCGTCTCCAGGCGCATCACCGAGCGGCCGGCACGCGAGAAGTATTCGAAGCCGTCGCCCACGCCCGAGTCCACCAGGATCAGGCGGTCGCCGCTGCGTACCAGGGCGATGTTCAGCGCCCAGTCGAACATGTCACGTTGCAGGAAGCGATCGTCGAACCATTGGTTGCGGTCCGATTCGGACACGTTGGTAGACATGGTGGAGGTCGGCAGCGGCAGGACGCCATCGCTGATCAGCACGACATCGACATCGCCCACGCGCACGGCGTAGCGGGAAGACACGAGTTCGCCAGCACTTTCCTTGCCAAGGGCGGCGATCACCGGCTGCACATTGCGGGTTGTTTCGGTCATTTTCAGGTCCTGTTCATCAAGTGGGGTAACCCGCGCTCGGCGGCGGGGTGCAATCCGCTTCATTGCGCGGACATCCTCTCCTCGACAGTCGCGGCGGCTTTCTTTGAAGCTTGTGCAGCTATCGTTGGAACGGATTGTAGGCAGGCAGGACGTGCGCCAGTAGACGCGTGGAAGCGCTCAGCATGTTGAACGGAAGGCAACAATCACCGGAGGGAACGGACCCCGGCGCGCTTCACCTTCTCGCGGCCTCGGCAGGACCGATGCTGACGATCTGTAGGGAAGGCGAGCCGTCGCGGCTCACAGGCCGTCAGTCCGTGGCGCCGCACACGATGCGCCAAATTTTTCTATCGGATGCGTATTCGCTAGCATCGCATGCTACGTAGACGCCGGTCGAGGAGGGATTTTGGAAGCAAGTTCCGGTGCCTTCGTCGTAGCATTTCTATCCTTCTGAAGGATGAACGATGAGCACGGACACTCTGCGGTATTTCGACTATGCGGCCACTACACCGGCGGACCCCCGGGTCATGGAGGCCATGTTCCACTGCCTGGGGCCCGCTGGCGTATTCGGAAACCCTGCGTCGAACACCCACGCGGCAGGGCTGAAGGCAAGGGATGCGGTCGAACAGGCCCGTGCACAGGTAGCCGCGCTCATTGGTGCGGAGCCATCCGAGATTGTCTGGACGTCCGGTGCGACAGAGTCGAACAACCTCGCACTCAAGGGCTTTTTCGATAGCGAGCCGACGCGCCGCCATCTGGTGACCAGCAAGCTTGAGCACAAGGCCATTCTCGATACGGCGTCGCACCTGGGGCAGCTCGGCGTGTCCGTTTCCTACCTCACGCCGGACCCATCGGGCGAGATTTCGCCGGCCGCTGTCAAGGCGGCTTGCAGCCATCACACCGGCCTCGTCTCGCTGATGATGGTGAACAACGAGATCGGCACCCTCACGAATATTGCCGAGATCTCGCAGATCGTTCACGCCGCCGGGGCGCTGCTTCACGTGGATGCGGCGCAAGCTGCCGGCAAGACCGCGATTGACGTGAAGGCGATGGGCATCGACCTGTTGTCGATGTCGGCTCACAAGTTCTATGGCCCGAAAGGCATCGGCGCGCTCTATGTGAGTCGCCAGGCGGCATCGCGCATCGCCTGCCAGATGCACGGCGGCGGACATGAGCAGGGGCTGCGATCTGGCACCCTTCCCACGCACCAGATCGTCGGTATGGGAACGGCTTGCGAGCTGGCGCGTACCGAGATGGCATCGGACAACGCACGCATCGCGCAACTCGGCGAACGCTTGCTGAACGGCGTGCGAGCGTTGGGGGGTGTAACGCAGAACGTCAGTGCCGCGACCCGCATCCCGCATACACTCAGCCTGATTGTGGAACTGCCCAGTTTTCTGCCGAGCATGCTGTCCGACGATCTGGCCATTTCTTCAACGTCGGCCTGCAATTCGGCGGCCGGCAAAGCGTCGCACGTGTTGACGGGCGTCGGTCTGGATGACGATGCCGCGGCGCGCACGGTCCGCCTGAGCCTTGGACGCTTCACCACGGCGGAAGACGTGGATTTTGCAATCGATTGCTTCCGCAAAGCGATGGAACGCTGCAGGGATGTGGGCGCGGGCCTGCCGGGCATGCAGATCAGGCAACTTTCGGATGACATGAGCGTGGCGCCGCAGTTAAGCGAAGCCGACGTGCGCGCGGCGCATGCGCTGGGGTTCCGTTCCATCGTCTGCAACCGGCACGATGGCGAGGCTGCCGGGCAGGTCCAGTTCGAATCAATCGCGGAGGTGGCCAGCTCGCTTGGCATGGCCGCGCACTACCTGCCCGTCAAATCCGGCGATGTCACGGCGGAAGCTGCCGCTGCCTTCGGCGTGCTGATGGCCGAACTGCCGAAGCCCATCCTTGCGTACTGCCGCACCGGAACCCGGTCGGCCACGCTGTGGCATATGGCTGGCACCGGGCAAGGCTGACGGGGCGGCAGGGGACTAGCCGGCGTTCTCGGTAGGGGATTTCTGCCGCCGGTTGCGCAGATGCCGTGCACCGGCAGCTTCGGCTTCCGTGACATGACCGGCAGCGGACCCATCCAGCGCCAGCCTCGCGGCGCCTTCCACCACCGCATCCCAATACCGGATGCCGCGGCACCACATGGAAAGCGCTGCACGAATTTCCTCCTCGCTCATGCGCAGCGAATCCTTCTGCAAAAGAAGGTCCTCGAGCATGCCGACCTTGAGGGGCACTTTGGGAGCTGGCTTCTTGGGAAAAGCGAGAGGGAACTGCTTCTGCAATCGTCCGAGCAGAACCACCGTCGGATCCACGTCATTCTTGGGTGAACGCGTGGTTGCCGGCGCCTTGGGAGGCCTGGAGGCGCGCGACTTGCCGCGCCGCGTCTCCTGGGCAGGGTCTGCCACTTTGGCCTCGGCGGCTGCGCCCGTCTTCGGCGATGGCGTCTTTCGTTGCTGGCCTTGCTCGCGAGCCTTCGCTGCGAGGAGCGCCTTCAAATCTGCTAGTTGTTCGAAACCCATAAGTCACTACCCGTGGAAACTGCGCGCCATTGTAACTGGGTCGGTCCTGCACCTGGAGGACGATGCGTCATTCAGGTGGAAGCCAGCAAATCGACCAGCATCTTCCCGGCCGGCGACAAACGTATCGCGAAGCCGCGCGAGCAGTTGGCGTTAGGCCCAGAATACACACGCGAACACGTTTCATGCTGCGGCTCACCACTGTGGATTCAGCGCATGGATGCAACGATTCTCGCAAGCGTTTCGCACGCGGCATCGAGGTTGTCGAGGCGCAGGTTCGTCGTGCTGAGTAGCAGGCCCTGTTGCGCGTGACTGCGGCGAAGGTACCAGGCCGAGAGGGCCGAAGGCGCGAGGCCGCGCGAGCGGGCAATGTCGACGACAGCGGTGTCGTTGGCGGTCGGTGGAAGCGGTGCGATCAGGCCAAGGCCCGCAGTCAGCGTGCCAGGCAGGAACGCGTTGAGATGGTCCAGCGCAAGACTGCGGCGCCTGGCATAGAGCGTCTTCATCCGGCGCAGGTGCCGCAGAAAGTGCCCATCCTTCAGAAACTCCGTGACTGCCAGTTGGGTGGTTCGGTTCGGAGCCGGCGCCAACGCGGCAGCGACCTCGACCAAACGCTCTGCCACCGAGTGTGGGGCGACGACGAAACCGAGACCCAGCGCCGGGCTGATCGTCTTGCTGAACGCGCCAATATGAACCACGCGCTCCGCGCCTTCACCCGCCGCGAGGGCCGGTGCTGCCCGGCCGTCGATCTGTAGCTCTCCCAGATAGTCGTCTTCGATGATCCAGGCGTTCTTTGTCGTTGCCCAGTCGAGCAAGGCGTGTCTTCTTGCCGGCGACAGGGTCACGCCAAGCGGTGCGTGCTGGCCGGGGGAGACCAGCGCCAACAGGGCGTCTGGCGCGCTGGCGATGCCATCTTCCACGCGCAGGCCCTCGGCATCTACGGGGACGGGTTCCACTTCGGCCCCCATCAGTTCCAGCGCGCGCCTTCCGAGCGGGTAACCTGGCTCCTCTATCCACGCCTTGCGCCCGTGCGCGCGCAGTGCCGTCAGCGCAATCATCAGGCCCTGCCGGTATCCGCTGGTGACGATGATCTGATCGGGATGGCATTGCACGTGCCGGCTGACGGCCAGATAGCTGGCGATCTGGGCCCGTAACCCGGGCTCCCCGCGTGGATCGGCGTAGGTCGTGAACGTGATGGCATCGGTGCGTACGGCACGTGTGCGCAGGCGGGCCCAGAGTTTGGCGGGAAACGCGTCATCGGCGGGTACGCCCATCTGGAACGGCAGCGGAGCGCTCGAATACGGGCGTGTGAACCCTGCCAACGGCCCGTCGAGTGGCGATTCCTCGTCGGCTCGCCCGGCCAGCAACCGCGCGCATACGCGGGTGCCTGCGGAGCCGGCGCCGAGCACCAGGTTCTCGGCAATCAACCGATCGTAGACCACGCGGATGGTGCCGCGCGCGACCCCGAGCTGCGTCGCGAGATCCCGGCCAGACGGCAAACGCTGGCCGGATGCCAGCCGACCGTCGACGATTGCCTGTCGCAGGCTCGCATGGATCTGGTCGCCGATGGGCACGGCTGTGGCACGGTCCACCTGGATGGAAAGCGTAGCGGGCGCATTCGGGTCGGTCATGTTGGATCAGTCGTTTTGGCAGTTTTTGGGTCTGTTGCTCCAATGCCCGGCGGAGTAACGTGGCTTTATGACATGTTCCGCGCCCGGCGTCGATATACGGACCGTGCGCCCTGACTGCTCTTTACGTCCCTCAACGACAGGAAAGGACCGAGATGACCCGCTTGAACTGGCAAGACATCGCACCTGACGGCGCGAAGGCACTATTTGGTATCCACCACTATGTAACCAGGAAGACGAACCTGCCGGAAGAACTTGTCCACCTTGTGTTTCTTCGCGTTTCGCAGATCAACGGCTGCGCCCACTGCATCGACATGCACAGCCGCGATCTTCGGAAAACCATGTCGATCGACAAGATCACGTTAATACCGGTCTGGGATGAGGTGCACCATCTGTTCTCCGACCAGGAACGCGCCGCGCTGGCCTGGGCAGAGGAAGTGACCCGCGTCAGCGAAACGCATGCCTCGGATGAAGCGTATGCCGCGGCCTCGGCGGCATTCACGCCCAAAGACCTCGTCGACTTAACGATCACGATCGCCGCAATGAATGCGTTCAACCGACTCGGTGCGCCGTTTCGGCTGCCTGTTGCCGCCGAGGCGTGAGCTGGCTTCGAGATGCACACGAGAAATGATGGATATTGGGCGGATCAACGTATCTCCTCAGCAAGTTGATTTCAGCGCCCGACGTATTTGCTCAACAACGAGGGCTTCGATATCCCCCTCGTTTGAACCCGGGGAGAAAACTGCGCAGCAGGCCGCGGCTTCACCAACGGCGCCACGGTAGACCGCCATCACGCTTCCGGGTCCACATCCGGTATGTCCGGTGAGGGTCAGGCCGCCATTAACAACGCCTCGCATAAGACCCAAGGCGTATCCTGGCGAAATCCAGGGGCGCCCGGCAATCGGGCCACCCAGGCCCCGGGTCTCCTGCATATCCCGAAGCAAGTTGGCGGGAAGAAGCTCTCCTGCGAGCAGACGATCCAGGAGAAGAGCGGCTTGTGAAATGGGCCCGATCAGCAATCCGTGATAGACCCAGGAAGGGTCGTATTTCAAGGAATTGCCGAGGTAATCCCGGTGGGGATCCGTGCGCTCCGTGGCAAAGCGGGCCGTCGAGATATCGAGAGGCGCCAAGACCTGCCGCCTGACGGCTTCGTCCAGCGGCAGGTCTGTCGCAGATTCGATGAGCCTTACTACGAGCATGTAGCCAACATTCGAGTAGCGCCAGCCAGCGCCGGGTGCGTATCGAAGCTGGTGGCCGTCAAGACGGCGCATCATCTCCGCCGGTGACCATGCGGCTTCATGGTTCGCAACGGCAGCGTGGTACTCGGGAAGCTCGCCATAGTCTGCTAGGCCGGCCTCGTGCCGCAGGAGTTGGCGCAAGGTGAACGCTTTCTCGGGAAGTAAAGCATCCAGATCGAGCAGCCGGTCACGCACCAGTGTCAGAGCTGTCGCGGCCAATACTGTTTTAGTAAAACTCCACCATGGTACGGCGGGTTCAAATTGCCCAGGAGACGGTAGTGATTGGCCGTTGGAGATAATAGAGATCAGCTTTGAGGACATCAATCGGATGTGGCGGGGTGGTACTAGACCGTAGAGTTGGCAAGATACTCCATTCACCGGTAGCGTAGTTTTCAATGAAAGCGCCAGCCTTTCACCTTGGGCTGGCGTGCGAAGCCACCAGTGGTGAATCTCCGCCCCTGCGTCCGGAAACGACCACATCATCGAGCGGTACAATTCCGGTGCAGAAATAGAACCGTTCTATAATCCAAGACTCGGCTTGGGTCAGTACTACCTAGCAGATCCGCTTCAGTCGCACTTAGTTTCAGCCTCGGTTAGTCACTCGCTCCCCGCAGATCCGTTTTTGCTACGGGGCTACTCGCTCGCATACTCCGGCCTCGCACATGCCCTCGAATCCCCCGCTTAATCAAATCCTCTATGGCCCGCCGGGCACCGGCAAGACCTATGAAACGATTAATGCTGCTCTTGAGATTCTGGCGCCCGAGTATCTGGCAGCGAACATTCGGAACCGCAAGGCGCTCAAAGCCCGCTTCGACACACTGAGCGACTCCGGGCATATTCGGTTCGTAACCTTCCACCAAAGCTTCAGCTACGAAGATTTCGTAGAGGGACTTCGGGCCACTACGGATGAGGACGAGACACTGAAATACGAGGTTGCGGACGGCGTCTTCAAGCTACTTTGCGAGTCCGCCGCCGTGCAGGTAACCGAGAAGGCCGCGGCGCCACTCGATCTCGCAGGCAGGACGGTGTGGAAGATGTCGCTCGGAAATACGCTCGGAAGCGATGCCGGGATCTTCGAAGAGTGCATAGCGAATGGTTACGCGCTACTTGGCTACGGCCAAACTATCGATTTCACCGGAGCCCGGACGCGCAAGGACATCTACGAACGGTTCCAGGCGGCGGGAAGTACCCTTTCCAGCGACGACTATGCAGTAACCGCCGTCACTACCTTCGTCCTCAAGATGAAGGTCGGCGATTTGATCGTTGTCACCGACGGCAACATGAAATTCCGGGCGATCGGGCAATTCACTGGCGAGTACAAGACGCTGAACCGCGACGCGCAGGGCGACGACTACGGACAATGTCGCACGGTGAAGTGGCTTCGCATCTATAAGCCCTCGCTACCCTTCGACCAACTGACGGCGAAGCAGTTTTCCCAAATGACCGTGTACCAGCTATACCCAGGCTCCTTGAATATCGAGAAGCTGGCGACGCTCCTGAACACTAAGTCCGGTCAGCGTAAGCCATTCCAGGAGGGCGAGTCATTCGGCAGCGGCTACGTGATAACGAAGGCCAGCCAAGACGTTCTGGAACTCCGAAAGCCAAAAGGAAATCAACTCGACATCGGCATGCGTATGCTTGGAACGCTTGCCGAACATGTTCGCCGAGGCCAACTAACTATCGAAGATATCAAAGAGAAGCGAGTCTTCGACAAGCTTCCCGATACCACGCTCGAGCCGTTTATTGTCAACGGCTACAACAATATTCTCCCTGCGCTTGTGCAGCGGATGGTCGACGGCGAAGCAGCACCGGTGGATCCGCTCGATCAGGCGGCCACTCGCGACGCGAGAGTGTTGATCATTGATGAGATCAATCGAGGCAACGTCTCTCGGGTATTCGGAGACCTCATCACCCTGATCGAACCTTCGAAGCGGTCAGGGAATGACGAGGCGTTGGAGGTGACCCTTCCATATTCGAAGAATCGTTTCAGCGTCCCCGCAAATCTCCATATCATCGGGACAATGAATACGGCCGATCGATCGCTTGCATCATTGGACCTGGCGCTACGCCGCCGATTCAATTTCCGCGAGATGCCACCTCGCCCAGAACTTTTGGTAGAAGTCGATGTGGCCGGTGTCAGCGTCGCATCGATCTTGAGTGTAATCAACGCCCGTATCGAGATTCTGTTGGATCGGGATCATTGCATCGGCCATGCGTACTTCATGCCCCTGGTCGACACTCCGACACTTCGTGAACTTGGAGCCATTTTCCGAACGTGCATCCTGCCACTGCTGCAGGAGTACTTCTTCGAAGATTGGCAGCGCATCCAATGGGTCCTCAACGATCATCGGAAGTCCGTGGCAACTCACCGATTCATCGACAAACCAGTGAGCAAGGTATCCGAACTATTTGGTGACGACGTTTCTTTCGGCGACCAGAACCAGCGATGGATCATCAACGAAGACGCGTTTTTCGTCCGTGAAGCCTATGTCGGCTTGATCGGTGACACCGGCTCGGAATCGTGACCCAGCACATTACGGTCCGCGAGTATGCAAGGCTCACGACCGATCCAGTCCCGAACCCGTCACTCGACCGCGCCCAAGTCTCAGCTACGGCGTTCGACTGGCTCTGTCGACTCAATTCAGGGATGAGCGCGGCCGGCGCATCGTTGGTTCAGATCGATGACCGCCGCTGGCTCCGCCTAGACAACTACGTAGGAGTGCTAGAAACACCTTGCGGAACAGTGCTGGAAATTCTCCCTAAACATGAGGAGAGCGCCGACACACTCCCCGGCAGCCGGGCACTGCTGCAACGAATGATTACCGCGGCCCTTGACCTACCCGTGCGGGAAGGTAGCGAAACGGCACTAGAGCGCTTCGACGCACCCCTAAGCGAATGGGTCATCGCCCAATTCCTGGCCGCCCTAGACCGTCTCGTCAAGCGCGGCGTCCGGTCAGACTACGTGCGCGTCGAAGACTCCGAACGCTTCTTGAGAGGCCAACTCAACGTCTCACAACAAGTCCGACAATCGCCCGGGAAGCAGCACGTTTTCCAGATTCTCCACGATGTCTTCATCCACGACCGCGCCGAGAATCGCCTACTCAGGCTAGCCGTCGAGCTCGCATGCCGCACCACCAAGAGCCCCACGAGTTGGCGCCTAGCCCAAGAGTTGCGAAGCCTCTTTCAAGAGGTCCCGCCAAGTCGCAACGCCGCACAAGACTTCCAACGCTGGCGTACGGATCGGTTGATGGCTCACTACCAAACATTGAAGCCTTGGTGCGAACTAGTGCTATCGCAGCAGATGCCACTCTCGACCACCGGCGGATGGCTTGGCATCAGCCTTCTCTTTCCGATGGAAAAGCTCTTCGAGCGCTACGTGGAGACGATGCTTACGAAGCAACTCGCTGAAGGCGCTCGGTTAAGTGCCCAAGTCCGCAGCCAATATCTATGCGTTCACGAAGGGCATGGCATGTTCCAACTTCGGCCCGACTTCGTTATTACCCAGGGTGAGAAGCGATGGGTGCTGGACACGAAGTGGAAACTGGTGAACGGTGAGAGGAAAGCCAATAAATATGGGCTCAGTCAGGCTGACTTTTATCAGCTGTTCGCGTATAGTCATAAGTACTTGGGCGGCAGTGGCGAGCTTTTTCTGATCTATCCGCGGCGACGAGCTTTCTTAAAACCACTACCCGAGTTTCAAATGGGGCCAGAACTGAAGCTTTCGGTGATTCCGTTTGATCTCGAGAAGGGGCGATTGATTGGTCAGGAAGGAATTTCTCCGATTTTTGCACAGCACTGAGAGCGCTTGTGGGCCTCGCTCGACCGGGTCAATCTGATGATTTTCGTCAGACACCTCCGAGCAGGTGCGCTCGTTCCTTTCGGGGGGGTGGACGGTAGCTCTCCGATTCGCGCCCACTGTGGCCCAGGTAAGTCCATGGACGTTCGGGCGTTTTCACACACCCTCGACCCAAAGCGGACGGCCACCCCCGGAGGCGAACTTGAAGCGGGTTGTGTTGCGGCTACATGCCGATGGCCCGTGGCCACCTACGACCGAAGGCGATTCGTCCTGCGCGCTCTACGCTTGCGCATCCAGATCACGAGGCCGGTCGCGCTGAGCGCCGCCACAAGGATTCCCATGATCGACATCAGCACGCGTCCCGGCATGCCCAGTAGACGACCAGAGTGAAGTGGCAACTGCGCCTGCATGAAAATGTCGCCCGCAGTGCCTTGCCCCGGCACCTTCTCGCCGAGGATCGCACCGGTATTCCCGTCCAGATAGAGGACCTCGTTCCCCATGCCGTCGTCATCCCGGTCGTCTTCCGGTGTGAAGAACGCCACGCCGTAGATGCTGAAGCGTTGAGCATAGAAGATGGACCCCGCAGGACGGGTCCAGCCGCGGCGGCGACCTTCGGCCTCGGCTGCCGCGATGGCCTGCTCGCGGCTCAGTATCGGCTCGGCAATTTCCCGCTCGCGACTGCCTTGGCGCACCTGGAATGGCGAGGGCGTCAACGGAGAGAAAACCGACACGAGCGGTCGCATGACTTGCGTTCCCAGATTCAGCGAGACCGAGGTCACCGCCAGCATCAGCAGCAGACCCCACACCCAGACGCCGCCGGAGCGGTGGATATCGAAATTGAGTTTGAATCCGCCCTGGCGCAATCGGAAGGTCAGCGATTTACGCCAGGCGCGCGCGCTGGGAAACGAGACATATAGCGCCAGGAAGCAGTCCACAATCCAGACAGCGGACACCACGCCCATCAGCCACACGCCAATATCGATACCCCAGCCCTTGGGAAAGTGCATGGTGTAGTGCAGCTTGTAGAGGAAGGGCAGCAGGTTCTCGCGCGATAGCGATATCTGGCCCCATTGACGCCGCCCCTGCACGTGGCCGCTGGCCGGGTCCACCGCCACCTGGTTAAAGCCAAGGGCGTATGGCGCGCCGGTGGCGGGGTCAATGCGCGCGGCAACACCCAGCATGGCCGTATGACCGGGCTCCAGCTTCAGCGGCAGGAAGCTGACCCGCAGTCGCGGCTCCTCCGCCTCGATGCGGCGCGCCAGCTCAAGAGGCGGAAGCGGGCTTTCCGTCGCACCGGAGGTGGCCTGGAACAGCCGGGGATTCACCCACTCGTCGAGTTCATGGTCCCAGGCGATCACCGCGCCGGTCAGGCCGGCGATAAACAGGAAACCGGCGATGAAGAGGCCACACCAGCGGTGCAGCACCACCAGCGCGCCACGCATGCGGCCCCGCATCAGAACTGGTAGCGCGCGGACAGCATTGCATTGCGCGGCTCGCCATAGACGTTGCTCGGGAAACTGACGCTGCCGGACAGCGCGTTGTAGTACCGCCTGTTAAAGAGGTTATTGATGTTGAGTTGCAAGTCCAGCTTCGGTATCGGCTGCCATCCCACTACCAGATCGACCAGTGTGTAGGCGCCCTGGGCGATGCGGAATGGCACACCGCTCGTGGTGCCCTGGTTGTAAATGGAGTCCTGCCCGTAGATCGAACCACCAATGCGCCAGCCCTGCAATGGGCCGCGCAGCCGGTACATGGTGGACAGCTTGAACAGGTGCCGTGGCGTGTCGGTGTCGAAGATCGCGCCCACGTTGCTGGCTGTGGCGTCCTTGCGATAGCGCGCAATCGCCACGGTGTAGCCAGCCCCCACCTGCCAGTTGGGCGTGATGGCGCCTTGCACTTCGAACTCCACACCCTGGCTGCGCACCTCGCCGGCGGCCGAGTAGCACACTACGGTCGGGTAGCTGGCGCACTGGGTCTGATCGGCGCTGCGGAAGGCACGGTTGTTCTGGTCGATGCGGAAGACTGCAGCCGAGGCATTCAGCGCACCTTCGAAATACTCGCCCTTGATACCGATTTCGTAGTTCTTGCCCACCACCGGGTCCAGCAGCTTGTTGCTGGCATCCAGATAATTCTGGGGCTTGAAGATATCGGTGTAGCTGGCGTAAAGCGAGTGGTGGGCGTCAAGGTCGAAGACCAGTCCCGCATATTTCGTCAGTTGGTTGTTGACGCTGTATCGGTTGTGCGCACTGACGGATGGCGTGTTGGCGTTGAAGTTCGGATAAGTGTTGACGGTGTCGTTGTAGTCGAACCAGTCCAGCCGTCCGCCCAGAATCAGTTTCAGGCGATCGGCCAGATTCAGGCGCGTGGTGGCATAAAGGCTTTGCTGGCTGATCCTTGCGTCCATCCAGTCCCGTAACGGAATGTTCGGATCCGCGACGGCACTCGGATTGAAGTTGTAGAGGTTGAGGTTGCTGTTGAGCACCAGGCCCTGGCGGCTATTGCCGTTGAAATCGACGTTACGGTAGCTGGCGCCCAGTACCAGCTCGTGCTTGCGGCCCAGCAGTTCGAAGGGGCCATTTGCATACACATCCGCGCTGCTTTGCTTCTCCCGGTGTGCATTGCGCGCACCCAACTGGCTGTAATTGCCGGTGGCGTAGCTGTAGCTGAGGTAATGGCCCTCCATGTCGACATCGGCCTGCGCATAGTAGGCCGAGAGGTGCATGCGCCAGCCGTTGTCGAATCGGTGGTCGAGTCCGATGAAACCAGAGTTCGTGGTCTTGTTCCAGTACTCCCAGTCATTGGCGTAGGAGGTGGATCGCGGAAGTCCGAGATCGCTGCCGTCGCGCGCCACGGGCAGACCGGTGAAGCCGTTGCCGTGCAGTCGGCTTTCCTGATGCAGTCCGCTCAACGTGAGCGTGGTGGCGGGCCCAAGATCTTTCTCCAGGATGCCGTAGAACGTCTGGCCGTTGCTGTTTTCGCCGCGCTTGTAGCTACCGTAGTCCTGTGCCGCGATCACCGCGCGACCGCGCAGGGTGCCGTCCTCCGACAGCGGGCCCGAGGCATCCACCTCCGCGCGATAGCGGTCCCAGCTTCCAGCCTTCACACCGACGGACACCTGCGGCACCTTGGTCGGCCGCTTGCGCACAAGATTGATGGCCGCCGATGGGTTGCCCGCGCCCTGCACGAGGCCGGTGGCGCCACGTACGATCTCCACACGGTCGTAGATCGCCATGTCGGTGGCCAGCAGGTCTTGCGACAGGTTGGAACTGTCCAGGCCCACGGGCAGGCCGTCGTACATGATGTTGTCCACATACAGGCCGCGTGAATAGAAGGACGCGCGCTCTGGCCCGAAACGCCGGAAGGTCAGACCCGGAGCCGTCTGCACCACGTCGTTGACCGTTGCCAGGCCCTGATCCTGTATGCGTTGATTCGTGATGACGGTGACCGCCTGCGGCGTCTCGCGCAGCGCCAGCTCAAGCTTTGTGGCCGTGCTGACCGGCCCGGAGTCGGTGTAGGAGCCGGTGCCCTCGGTAGTACCGCTCATGCCTCCAGCCTGCACGACGACTTCGGGCAGCGTTGCGCCATGAGCCGCATCGCCGGTGCTTGCCACCTTGCGCAGTACGTAGCCCGCCGATGTCGGTACGGCGGTGTAGCCGCTGCCGCGCAACAGGTGCTCGAATCCCTCTTCGCGACCATAGCTGCCGTGCAGCGCCGGCGCCTGCATGCCGTGCAACTGTCCGGCGTCCATCACGATCGATACGCCGGATTGCTGCGCGAAGCGGTTCAGCGATGTTGCCAGCGGCCCGGCGGGAATGTCATACCGCGTGGCCTGCGCTGCGGTCTGTGCGCTCGCGGGGGCCGGCGTGGCAAGCCAGAGCGCGGCGGCAAAGCTCAGGTGGGCCGCCACGGCTAGCGGGGTCAGCCGCATATGGCGGCGTGCAACGGTCAGGGCTGGGCGCCGGAAGCGGGCGTTGCGGTGCGGTGTTGCGGACATGCTTGCGGTTCCTCGATTCGTGATCTCTCATGGCCTTGACGCATGAAGATCCGAATGCGGAACCGGTTCGAAGAAAAAGTTTATCGGACCGATGCGGCGGGCATGTCGATGTACACGAGGTAGGGCGTCAGTGTCCGGATGCGCAGGGCCGGGTAGTTGATTGCCAGTAGCTGCAGCGCGCGGTCCGTATCGTCCAGCGGCAGGACGGCATTGACGCGGATACCGGTTACTGCGCCGCGGTCGAAGTACAGCCCGCCCCGTCGATTACGCGCCAGTTCGTCGAGCACATCGGCCAGCGGGCGGTCATTGACCACAAGCTGATGATGCCGCCAGGCATCGTCAAGACTGCGCGCATCGATGGACTCCACCGGACCGATGCCATCCGGCGTGATCCGCACGCGCTCGCCCGCCTGTACGGCGGTCCCTTCGCGCTCCCCGGTCTGACGCTGGCGTGGCGTTTGGGCCAGGACTCTGGATTCGATGACGTCGAGTACCGTGGCGTCAGCCTCGCGATCCACGACGAACCGGGTGCCTAGCGCCCGCATGTTGCCGTCGGCGGTCTCCACCACGAACGGACGGGCGGCATCCTTGGCCACGTCCACCAGTATTTCGCCTTGTACGAGTTCCACGACCCGGCGCGCCGCGTCGTAGCGCAGGTTGACGGCGCTCCCGCTGCGCAGCGTGATGCGGCTGCCGTCGATCAGCGTGTGCGTCTTCCATTCGCCAGAAGCGGTGCGGATATCGGCAAGCAGGTAGGCGGGCGGCCAAGCATGAAAGCCCAGCCACGCGGGCATGACGACGAGACAGGCAAAGACCAGCGCCATGCCGGCGCGCTTGAGCCGCTGCTGACGGCGCACGCCGGCACCCGCGGCGTCAAGCGCCGAGCGCGCTGGCCGTCCAGAGCCCGCTGTGCTGTTGCGCACGCCGCGAACTTTCCCGAGCAGGTGCTCGAAACTTGCTGCGGCCGCCGCGTGACGAGGATCGGCGCGCTTCCATCTCTCGAAATCCGCACGCGCCTGTTCACGTTCGTTGGGGTCGTCGGATGAAAGCGCGACGATCCATTCCGCAGCTTGCTCCAGCAGCAGGTCTTCGGATGATGCGGGGGTGCGTTCGGCAGTCGAGCGATGCGGCATGTTCACAGTGGGTGATCCGCCAGGGCAGCGCATCGGGCCCGGCAATGCAGCAGCGCCTGCACGAGATACTTCCGCACCATGCGTTCGGAAACGCCCATGTCTACGGCGATGTCTGCCTGTGTCTGATCATCGAGATAGTGACGCAGGAACGCTTCCCGCACGCGCGCCGGCGCGCCTTCGAGCGCATCGGCAATCTGGGCCAGGGCCTCGACGGCCATCGCGATCTCTTCAGGGGAGGGGTAGCCGGGCAGCGTATCGGCAATGAGCGCGATCTCGGCCAGATAAGCTTGCTCCACCAATTGACGGCGCGACCGATCGATCAGGAGACGCTTGGCAATGGTGGTCAGGTAAGCACGCGGCTGGTCAATGCCAAGCAATGCATCGCGCGAGCTGATAATCCGCACGAAAGTGTCTTGCGCCACGTCAGCGGCATGGTGCGCGCACCCCAGCTTGCCCTGCAGCCAGCGATGGAGCCATCCATGGTGGCCGCTGTAGAGAGCCTCGAGTTCTTGACGCTGCGCGAGATCGGACGAAGACACGTTTGGCCTGCTACGCCCGGATAAGTAGAGTGCGGGGCGCGTTTAGTAAATGAGAATGGTTCGCATTGTAATGCAACTTGGGCGCGCGGCCCAGCGCCGGAACTATTGGAAGCAGATGCCGGCGGCTTCGTCAGGCGAGCACATCATGGTTGGCGCCGTCTAGGTTGGAAATGCCAGTTCCATTCGTCCACACGAAACGCTGGGATTCGAGCATGTTGGCTTGATGCGGTAGTGGGTACGAAGTTTGGCAAGTGGCTGGCCCTGGTTTTCATGCAGTTCAAGGTCGATCATTGCCGTGATTCGGATGGAGTGAGCAAGCAGTAATTCCCCATCGCTACACATTTCCTTCCCCTAGAATTATCCGTGTCTGCGCTGGCTTGCGATGCCATTCGCGTCGGGAGCCAGCGCCGCATGCATTTTCAGAACATGATTCCCCCATCGAATACCGCCTCGAGATCGCGGACGTCGCGTCTCAACCCCGTACTGGCGATAGCCACGGCCCAATTGTTTGGCACATCCTTGTGGTTCAGCGCCAATAGCGCTGCCGATGACCTCGCCAGGGCATGGGGGCTGACCGCCGCGAATATTGGCATGCTCACGGCAGCCGTCCAGGGTGGTTTCATCCTTGGCACGCTTGTGTTTGCACTGTTCGGTCTGGCTGACAGGTTCTCCGCGAGTCGTATTTTTTGTATTTCGGCGTTGCTGGGCGCCGCCTTCAATGCCTGGTTTGCCTGCTTGTCCGGGGACTTCACGGCGGCAATCGGACTTCGGTTCGCCGTGGGTCTTTGTCTTGCCGGCATTTACCCGATCGGGATGAAACTGATGATTGGGTGGGCCCCCGAGAGAGCAGGCGCCGCGCTCGCGTTGCTGGTAGGCATGCTGACCCTGGGAACCGCCTTGCCGCACGGGTTGCGCATTGTCGCGGCGCAATGGCCGTGGCAACTCGTGATGGCGGGATCGTCTGTGCTGGCGTGCATTGCAGCCGGTATGGTCATCTACCTGGGCAATGGCCCGCACTTGCCGGCGCGCCGTGCTGACGGACCGAATCCAGGAAATCCGTTGCAAGCCTTTCGAGCCCGCCAGTTTCGCGCTGTTGCCGTGGGCTACTTCGGGCATATGTGGGAGCTCTACGCGTTCTGGACGATGGTACCCATGCTCATCGCGCGCACGTCGCTTCCTGCCCAGTTTGGGGGGCAGGGCGTTTCCGCACTTGCGTTTGCCGTGATCGGTATCGGCGCCTTCGGGTGCGTCTTCGGTGGATGGCTGACGCGTTGGGTGGGAAGTGCCAACGTCGCGCTGACCGCGCTGGTCATTTCCGGTGTGTGTTGCCTGCTACTGCCAGTGGCCGCCGATACGCTGTCGCCTGGTTGGCTGCTGCTGTTCTTCCTGGTGTGGGGCGCCGCAGTCGTGGCCGACTCTCCACAGTTTTCGGCGCTCGCGGCCAAGGCATGCCCGCCGGCATTGATCGGTGGCGCGCTGGCGATCCAGAACTCGATCGGATTTGCGCTGACTGTGGGGTCTATCGCGCTGGTCTCCACACTGCTGGGCGATCTCGGTATGAAGATCTCCTGGCTTCTCCTGCCGGGGCCGATCGTCGGTGTGTTGGGCTTTCTCTGGCTTCGTCGTAGCGCTCGCTGAAACACTTTGACCGAGCGATCCCCACCAACTGCAACATGCCGCCATTGCGCTCCCCGCCGTCCCCCGGTGTTAGCGGAGCGCCGGACCCGAGTCGATATCCGGAAAGTGATATAGATGCCTGTTACTTGCCGGTTCGCCGATCCGGATTCCCGCGGGTTGGAACAGGGCGCGACGGCGGTAATTTTCGCTATCGGACTTCGCCGCTGTCTTTGCAAGAGAGACTGCGTCGGCATACGTCATGGGTTCTTTCTCTTTTTCGATTCGAAGTCGCTTAGTCGCTTCGTCAATGCGCACGCTAAAACGGCCGAGGTTGTAGAGCAAGTACATGGCAAAGAGGTTGTCAAAATCGCGATACTCACCTTGCTCTCTTCGGAAATCGAGTGATAACACCGACGGAAAGCGGTCGGGAAGATTTTTGAAGGCAACTTTTAGATCTTCACGCGGTTCAATATATTCCGATGCTTCGAATTTCTTGTATAGAACCACATCCATCTTGTATTGACGCAGATTCCACTGCTCCATCAATTTCAGGGCCATTTCGGTAGGGACATTTGCTGTCGCCGCCGCAACGACGCGCCGACCACGGAGTAGCTGAGGATCGTTGACCTTGAGACGTTCATAGCCTGCGCCGAACTTGAACGCTGCGCCAATAACCTTTGCACAGTTCAGTCTCAGATAGTCGTACTTGACCTCGCCGTGGTGATACTCCGCGTTATTCGCGTGCCGGTGATAGTCGCCGTTGATACGCGAGAAGTATGAAACCAACGCTTTTTTCTCGGAGGATGGCATGCCGAAGACCCGTATGCCGATGACCGAGCGCTTATAAACTTCGCCGTAGTCGAGGCCAAAGACCGCAAGAGCATCCAGCGATGAAGTCGTCTTGAACAAATACTCCATCTTGGGAACACCGACCACCAATTCCTTAGTGTAGAAGCGACCTTCATGTTCAGGTGCACGGTCGGCGTAGAAATTTGCGGAATACACCGTTTCGTCGGCTGCTCCATCGCTGCGTACCGCCAGTGCAATATGCCCGGCCGAGCCGCCCTTGGATGTCCCGAAGCTAATCAGAAGTTCGAGGTCGTAAGGATCTCGACGCAGAAATTCGGCCAGTTCCAGAATGTTGTCCGGCTCAGGGCCTTCCGTGGTTCCGAACTCGGCCGCCAGGCTGCTTTCGACAACGAGAGCGAGCACCAGGAGCGATAACTCGGCTACCCACTTTCTCAAATGTGGAAATGATTGATGCATAAACAAATTCCTGGGATGCAATGTGATTTCCCCTGTTACAGCATAGTCGGGCGAGAAAGTGATGCAAGATCGTGCGAGGGCGGATCTGGTAGGTCTAAAGGCCATTAGTGAACCAGAGATGAAAGCCTAGAATCCAGATCGGATCGGTCTGACCTTCACCGATGTCCAAAGGAGTACCGTGATGAAGAAGATGTTTCTACTTTCCATTTTCAGTGCTCTTGGGCTGTCGACCGCCGTGCTGGCGCAGGCACAGCCTGACGTAAAAACGGATGTGACTCGATCGCCGGGTCAGGCGACGGCGACGGGGATGGTAACCGCGACAGCCGTTATCACCGCCATCGATGCAGCGAATCGCAAACTGTCCCTCAAGACACCACAGGGAAAGACCGTCGAGATGACCGTCGGCCCCGAGGCCCGCAACTTCGAACAATTGAAGTTGGGAGACAAAGTGACGGTGTCTTATCGGGAGGCGCTGACAGTCAGCCTGAAGAAGGGGAGCGGCGCGGCTTCCATGAAGGAAAAGGAGATTTCCGAACGCTCACAGCCCGGCGAGCGCCCGGGCGGAACGGTGGGGCGCGAGGTTACCGTTGTATCGCAGGTCGTCGCCGTAAATCGTGAGGCGCAGACCATAACGGTCAAAGGCCCACGGGGCAATCTTGTCGATTTGAAGGTGAGCGATCCGGATCATATGACAACCGTAAAGAAGGGCGATCGGGTCCAGGCGGTCTACACCGAAGCGGTGGCGGTCTCGGTCGCGCCCGCCTCAGAAAATTAGACGGCTCGCCAAGGCTTGCGGGCGTTGCAGCGGTGTTTCGCCCGCCTTGGACCCATCGGCCGAGGAAGTCATTCGATTGCGCGAAGCGTTGGCCGAGCAGGTACGGTCACTCAAAGCGTTGAAGGCGATGACGGCCAGTTATGGCTGCTCGTGTTACGAATGGTTGCACTGAGGCAGTCGCTTCTCGTTTGCACTCGCAATTGGGTAGAGGAAAGGCCGGCCTGTATCGCCGGCCTTAGTACGTTGAAGCGGGCCGGATCAGCAGTTGGCTTTCTTCGCTTGGCCCGGCGGACAGAAGTTGTTGCCCGGCCCGCCCTGGGGACGGGCCGCAGGACCGGAGTTAGGAAGGCTGACGCCCCTCTTCACACTGGGTTAGAAATTAAAGTTCACGCCGCTCTGGCCGCCGCCGGAAACGTTCGCTGCACTGGTCTGCGTCGCACCGGACGCGCTCGTCGCCTGCACCGAATACTGTCCGGCAACCGATGCGGCCGTCAGGGCGATTGGCAGTGTCGGGCTGTATGTGCCGATCATTGGCGCCGCGGCCGGTAACGTCAGCGAATACGCGCCAGTATCAAGGTTGGCGTTCGCCGAGGCAATTTCGTACGACACCGAGTTAATAGTCTGCAGCGCGCGTACCGACGCCTGTGCCGATGCCGTGGCCGTGCCGGACACAGTGTTGGTGACGGACGTTGGCAGTGTGATGGGGGCGCCCGAGGTCGATACCGTGGTCGTCGCGCTCGCCGTAACTGGCACATTCCGGATAATGCCGGTTGCATGGCCGGACGGCAGCTTATTGTCGACAACCACTATGTCATAGGTGCCGTTGGTGCTGCTTTGGATAAGCGGCGTCAGGACGAACTGCCCATTGCCATCGGCTACTGTGCCGCGAATGACCTGGCCATTCTGCTCTGCGTAGACCGTGGCGCCAGCCTGTGCGGCAGGCACGAATCCGGAGATCGTGCCGCTCACGGTCAACGGCGTGGCGGTGACTACCGGCTTCAGGCTGTATGAGCCATTGCCCTGCTGGACAATCGACTTGCAAGCATTGAAGTCAAGAATCAGGTCGACCAGCGTGTTCGCAGGCACCGTAAACGGCTGAATGATCTTGTACCCGCTCTGGGTGGCGCTCGGCGTGGCCAGAGGCACCTCGTTCGTCGTGCCCGAGACGACCAGGGAGTTGGCCAGGGAATTGCCTTGGTTCGCGTTCAGCACCAGGCGCACCTGTTGGTACTGGCCAGCGGGTAAGGGTGCGCGGCCAATGTCGAACAACACGCCGTTGGTAAGAGAGAGCAGGTCCACCTTTTGCGGCGCGGGCAGCGTGATGTCCGTCCAGCCACTGTCGTTGTCCCCGGCATTGCTGCTGCTGTTCACCCGCACCTTGTTGACCGTGACATAGACGTGATCAAAACCGCAGGACGGGGCATCGGTCATTGCCACATGCAGGGTGCCATTAGTCGGTGCGTTGTCGCTGCTGCTTCCGTCACCGCCACCGCACGCAACCACGATAAAGGGCACCGGCAAAACGGCGAATATTTTCTTTAGATTAAGCTGGCTTCTCGTTATCATTTTTTTGACCCTCCTCAGGGCTCGATGGAGCCTGCAGCATAGGGGAAGCGCGTTCGCGGCAACGGGGCGGCATTGCAACGATCTGTAACAGGAATGAAACAGCCGTATTCGCCGTTAAGCTGGCTCCGAAGTTCGAGCGCCTGAGTTTGGACGCGGGATATCTCGAGAAAAATTGTCCCGAATATCAAAGCGCGATACGCGCGAAACCCGAAGAGAACGCGAACGTGCCAGTTGTAACGTCGCATGGAGTTGCCCCCCGCCCACAATGGCGAGCTCCGGTTTGGGCATTGCCATTGACGCCCGATATGCAACCCAAGGTAGTATCGATGGTTTCCTTCTTTCTCCCCACAACAAGGAGCTTCCGTGAAGAAATCTGTCGTTGCGATTATGCTCGCATGCAGCGGTTGGGCCGCGAGCGCGGCTGATGTCAATGTCTTCGTTGGAAATACGAGCATCCACGCGCCCGGTGTCAGCATCACCTTTGGCAGCCGAGATAGCAGGGGCTACTACTGGGATGGCGGGGAGTATCGCGATCCGGATTACTGGCGCAAGCACAACGGCCCCAAAGGCGAGAAGTACTACACCGGCCGCGGCAAGGGAAATGGCGGTTGCCCACCGGGGCAGGCCAAGAAGGCGAAATGCTAGTTGCCTTCTGAAGGGCCGGAGGGGCCCCGGGTAATCAGGCAGACGTCGCGCCGACCTGCCACGTGCAACTGACCACTGCAAGACAGCGGCTTGCCCTTATCCTCCGTGGCACTTCTTGAACTTCTTGCCGCTGCCGCAAGGGCACGGGTCGTTGCGGCCGGGCTGGTCGCCTGTCACCACGGCCTCCACGCGCGGGCCCAGGCTCTTCCAGATCTGGCGCAAGTCGTAGACCGCCCAGATCGCCTCGCCAAAGGTTTCCAGGCGCGCTCGGCTCGTGCTGGGCGGGCCATCTTCGCTGTACATGCGGACTTCGGGCTCGCCGGTGTCGTCCTCGGTCAGGGCGACGATGCTTTCGAGCGCGTCGTCCAGCCACTGGGCTACCTCCTTGTCGCGCGGGGCGGCCCATTCCTCGGGCCAGTTCTCCACCACGAACATGAAGCCCAGCGCCCACACTTGGCCAAACGACGGAATTTCCCGCCCATCCATCTCAGGGCGCTCTTCCTGGGGCAGGCTCAAGACGGCGCCGCGGATGTCCATTGCCTCAGGATAGAAGGTTTGGTCATCCTCCAGTGTCTCCACGGGCTGGTCGAGCTGGTGCTCCACCTCATTCCATCGGCGCTGCCACAGCGCCATGAAGCGGGTCTGCTGGGCCGCGTCGTGGAACGCGGGCAGCAACGGCAGCGGGCTGCCCTCGGGCACGTCGAGCACAGCACCGTCTCCCAGCAGCATGGGCAGGTAGTCGGAAGCGGGGATGCGGCGGCGCGTGCAGACCAGGGCCGTAAGAAAGCCGTCGCAGAATTCCCATTGTGGGATTTCCTCAGCGCGCTGGCGCAGGTCGTCCAGCAGATCGTCGAGCTCCTGGAATTCGTCGGGCGTAAGAGCGGTGGCTTCGGTCATGGGGTGGGTTCTCGCGGTGCTGGGTGGAGATGCGCTGGACGCATCGCCGCGAAGTATAGCGCCGGTCGTGCGCCGGTCGTGCGCCGGTCGTGCGCCGCACTTCCGCAAGCGGCCGAAAACAGGCAACGATGCCGATGCCGATGCCGATGCCGATGCTTCCTGCAATGATGGTGCGCGAACCTATCCGGTCGGTAGCGCGGCGCGCTTACTCGGCTGGCCGAGGCGGCGCGCCTGGAGGCGCCTTGTAGCGGTTGTAGCTCCAGAGGTACTGTTCGGGAAAACGGCGAATCAACGTTTCCATCGCGTCATTGAGGACAGCAGCTTGGGCGGTTGGTTTTTCCGGCATCTCGCCGGGCAGCCGCGTCAGGTGCAGGCGCCATCCGCGCCCGCTTGGCAGGCGCTCGCCCGACGCGAGGATCACGGCTGCTTTAGTCTGTGCCGCCAGCTTTCCCGGCAGCGTCATGGTGAACGCCTGTCGGCCAAAGAAAGGAACCCACACGCCCTCGCCAAGGCTCGGTGCCTGATCGGGTAGCAAGCCCACGGCACCGCCTTCACGCAGCGTCCGTAGAAAGGCGCGCACGCCTTGCGACGAGGCTGCCACAGCAGTCAACTCGGAGGTGGAGCGAGCGCTGTCCATCAGCGTTCGCAGATATTCCTTGCTGGGCGTGCGGAACATCACGGTGAGCGGCATCCGCTTGGCAACATATCGCGCCGTAATCTCGAAGCTGCCCAGGTGTGGTGTGAGGAACAAGATGCCCTTGCCCTCGGCGCGGGCGGTATCAATGACGTCCCAGTCGTCGCAGATGACGCGCGTGATGCTGTCGTCACTACGAAACCAGATGCGACAGGTTTCGAGGATCATGGCGCCGGCCTCTCCGGCCGAGTGGCGCGCAAAACTCGCATCCGGATAGCCAGCTTGCGCGGCATTCTCCTGGAGGCGCTGCCGATATCGCCCGGGCAACATGTAGACAAGACGGCCTAGCGCACGACCGATGGCGTGCAACACGGGCAGGGGCAGCACTGCCAGCCCGCGGCAAAGTGTTGGCAGCCAATGAGAGCGAGTTTGGGATTCCAAGACCAAAAGCGAAAACGGGTTGACTCTTGCGAGTACGTGATGGTGTTTCTACCGCAACCGTCCCCGCAGATAAAGTGCTACGTTGGAAAAGACTGTTGCGCGGCATGGACGGTGAGCATGCCAAGAATATGGCGCTAAAGGCGACGTACGTGGCCGTACGCTTGACCGCGTGTCATCCCCTCAGCGGGGATCATTTCAACACGAGCAGGCTTCGGTGTTTTGCAGTTTTGAACGGAGATTTCGTTTCTGCATTCTGCGGTTACGGCGTCGGCGGCAGCTATTGCGACACATCACATGTCCGGTGTCAGCATTCGATGACGTTGACCGCCAAACCGCCTCTCGCGGTTTCCTTGTACTTGGTCTTCATATCGGCACCGGTTTCGCGCATCGTCTTGATGACCTTGTCCAGGCTGACGTGATGACTGCCGTCACCATGAAGCGCGATCCGAGCGGCACCAATCGCCTTGATCGCGCCGATGGCATTTCTTTCGATGCCGAGCCATTCGCGCCGGCACGGTTTTCCACTACGACGGTCGTGCCCAGATGCCGCGCCACGTAATCGCCCCAGATGCGCGCGAGGCCATCCGCACCGCCGCCCGGGGGAAGCGGCACCACCAGCCGTATCGGCTTGGCCGGAAAGTTGTCCTGAGCGAATGCGACAAAGGGCAGACAAGTGGCGGCCGCAGCACTGCCGCACGCGAGGGCCAGGAAAAAATGCTTCATCTTGATGGAGACGGGCAGCGTCACCAAGACCGCGGAAAGGCTGGTGCGCACGCAGCCGGGCGTGAGTCGGGATCTCGCCCGACTACGGGAGGAGTTGGCTGACCCGCTGTTTGTCAGGGTGCGAGGAACACTGGAGCCCACTGAACTTGCTCGCAATCTACGCGGCACGGTCAGGCAGGCACTAGAAGCCGTCGACCAGGCGCTGGAGGAGGGTGGGGGGTTTCGTCCGTCAGAGTCAACGCAGGTATTCAAGATCGGCACGACGAGTGCCGTCGAACTCCTGCTGGCCCCGTTGCTGCATAGGTTCCTGGAATCCGCGGCGCCTAATGCAGGTGCCTATTTTTTCCCGGCGTACGGGGATGTCACGCCCGTCGAGGATCTCGAAACCGGTGCTATCGACATTGCAATCGGTCGCTTTGACCATCAGGCGCGCAACATCACGTTCTTTCCACTGTTCGAAGAGCGGCGCGTATGTCTTGTGCGGCGCGATCATCCGCTTGGCGACAAGCGGCTTGAACTGGCCGATCTCGCAGACATGCGCTTTATCAGCACGATCAACATGCTTGGACGCGACAACGATGTCGACAACATGCTCAAGGAGCATGGGCTGTCGAAGCGCAAATTTCCGATGTACGTGTCGACGTTGTCCTTGGCGCCGTTCGCCATGCAAGGCAGCAACGCGGCAATAACGCTGCCGGTGCGTGTAGCGCGAATCCTGGCAGACCAGTTCGACCTGAACATGCTGGAATTGCCCGAAGAGTTACCAAATCGCATGTATTCGATTGCATGGCATTCACGTTGGGACACGTCGCTGTCACACCGGTGGTTCCGCGATGCTGTCATATCCATGCTCAGGTAGCGCGGCGGCGAGGCACTCAAAGGTCTCCGATCGACCCATCTGAGACGCTCAGATTTGAGCTGCGGGCGACTGAAGCTAGTAGTTCAACGGTCATCCCATCGCCTAAAATCGCTACACCCGCCGCTCGATGCATTCGAGCCCCCGCACATCAGGAATCACAAAGCGAGAGTAGGTGCGCGGATCCAACCGTCTTTCTCCAGTTGCTTGAGCTCCCGGTCACCATCGGGCGAGATCGGCCCAAGAATGCGGGGCCAGACATTCGATTCGGCCGACGCCGATACCACGTCGCTGTCGCTTCGCACCAGCTATGCGCTGGCCAATGTGCAGAATCGATTCTCAGGGCGGCCGTAGGAGGCCGCCACAAGCTCTGGCGCGGTTGAGGCGCAGACCGACCGCCTCGGGGAGCCTTCGCGTGCCCGCACCTGCGCCTACGTGCCAACCAATTCAAAGTCCGGCATCTTGAACGTCTTGTTGTTCATGGCGTCGGTAGCGCCATAGAAGCGCATGGTCGGCATGGGGCGCTTGCCCTCGCTCGGTAGCCAGTTGGACTCCAAGCCCCCCGGTGCCCGGGGTCCAACGTAGATGGTCACGCTGCCATCGGGGTTCTTCCTCATCTTGTCCAGATCATAGGAGGACAGGGTGGTGCGGTTGGAATCGCTGTAGATGAAGGCGAACGTGGCGTGGTCGTAGACGGTGAGCGCCCAGAACTGCTTGACCGGCATGTCGCGCGGCACGTCCACCTTGTACAGCTTGCCGGGCTCGAGCCGTTTGCCGTCCTTGTCGGCCAGGGCGACCATATAGTGCGTGGCAGGGGCTACGCCCAGTTCCTTGGGCATATAGGTGCACCAGAAGTACTCAGCGGCACGCTCTATCAGGTCTATCCGATCGTCGTAGGTGAAGGTGAAGCGACGGTTGGCATCGGTTTGCAGTAACGACACATAGTGCCGATCCGGCCAGTAGACGCGCTTCACCATTTCAGTGTCGAACCACTGCTGCAGGAAGAACCAGGCGTCGATCGCTGCCTGACGCATCGCCCGTTTCGCGGTGTCGTCGGGTGTGAACGGCTTGCCCTTCTCGATTCCGAGGGATTTCAGCATCCCCATCATCACCTTGTCCTGCTCCTTCACCGGCTCCACGCTCAGGATCTCGTGCATGTCCGCGAAATGCCGCTCGTCATAGAACGGCAGCGTCGGATACCGCTGGTTGGCCGGGTCGACAAAGCGCTGGCGCGGCGGGCTGGCAGCTTCGGAGAGGTAGTACATGCGCAGCCGTTGCGCATAGTGGTAGGCGTCCTCCACGGACTTGCCGGGCGCGCGTACCGAACGAAAAGCGAGGGCGATCCGGTAGTTTGGTGACGCCACGTGGATATGGCCCTTTGGGATCGGATCCTTGTAGCCCGGTGGCGTGAACAGGTACTTGCCACCTTTGCCCTTGTCCATGCCGGATGGTCCCACGTCGGCAATCGTAAACTGCCACGCGTCCACCACCTGTCCGTAGACGCTGCCATCGGGTCCGGCCTTCGGTACCTCCAGCACGACCGGGCCCTTGCGCAGGTCGGTGTAGGCGGCGATGTAGGGCGTCGAGCTATTGGCGGTGATGGCCTCGAGCCGTGGCGTTGCCGGTGCGGAGTACGCAATGATGTCGTTGTCCTGCATCCCGAGGTCCGCGAACGCTGCGCGACGGAACGCGAAAATCGCAATCGCCGGCATGTTCCAGAGCACGGCCTCGAAGGCGCGGTGGTATTTGATCTGGTAATCGAAGTCTTTGACGGACGGCGCGCTTCCCGGTGGAGGCTGGCCACCCAGAGGCTCGCGACTTCCCTGCGCGGGGGCAGCGCCCGCAGGCTGGGCGTCCGCCGGTGCGCCCGTCGTGGCGGCAAGGGCACCGCCCGCGGTGGAAACCAGGAATTGACGTCGATCCATCGCAATGCTCCCTAACGTTCATCACGTTTCGGTCGTCAGAAGGCGGCGCCGTCGGCACGGCCGGATTGCCGCCAAAAGTCATGTCTTGCGTTACTTGCTGACACGCTCCATCTGCGGAAGCTTCCAGGCGCCTGAGATGATCGCGTCCTTCGGCTGGTAGATACGCAGCATTGCGTAGAAGCCCCCGCTCGGCGATGGCAGCCAGTTGACGCTCTCGGCCGGTCGTCGCGGCGACACGGTCACCGAGAAGCTGCCGTCAGCATTCTTGTGGATGTCCTGTGTATCGCTGCCAAACTTGTATCGGCTGATGGGGTTGTCGATCAGCATCTTGGTCTTGGCGTCGTAGATCGTCAGCGACCAGAACGCGTTGTTGGGTGGCTCACCCGAGAACCGCACCACATAGTCGTTCGCCCCATCCAGTGGCTGGCCCGCCTGGTCCGTGTAGCGGATCGGGTACACCGCTTCCTTCTCGCCCTGTCCGCCAAGGTAGGGCCCGGCCACCACAGCGCGCAAGGGATAGTCGTATCCGAAACTGTCCAGCCCTCGCACGTAATTCCAGCCCTGGCGCACTTCCGATGCCTGGGCGACGGCCGATACCGCAATCAGCGGCGCATCGTTGATCGCGCGCATCAGGCCCTTGCGCTGGCTCTCATTGAGCTTGGTCGGGTCGAATCCCTTTGCCGTGAGGCCGATCCGCGCGAACTGCTCTGCGAGCGCCTTGTCCTCGATGCGAATCGGGTTGTCCTTCAGCGCCGCGCCCAGGTGCTTGTAGAACCCAAGGGGATCAGTTCCGATATCCGGCAGTGGCGCGAGCGAGGCGGCAGGTGCCTTCCAGTCCTTCTTGCCCACCGCCGACAGCGGGCGGAGGTCGAACGTATCCTGCAGGGCGTGCAGCTTCTTCATATCCTCGCCAGGGGAGACACGCATACGGCCCCACAGCCATACCTTGCTGGTCTTGATGTCCAGCCGTTTGACACCCGCCGGCAACTTTCCTTTCCAGCCCGGGCCGACAAGGGCAAAGCGGCCGGCCTTGGTGCCCGTCACGCGGCGGCCGATGTAGTGTTCCAGTTCCTGCCACATGTTGAAGGTGTCCACCACGTAATAGCGTCCGCCGGTGTCCGGAACCGAGAGGATGTAGGGCTCGCGAGACAGGTCCACCACCGCGCTCAGATACGTGGTGTCGTTGTTCGCGGTTGGCATGTCCAGCGCCGACGGCGTGGCCAGGTCCCGCGCCCAGCCGATCTGGTTCAGCGGGGCTCGATAGCTGGTGGAAGGCTTCGGATTGGGCACGTCGATGTATTCCCGTGCCACGCGCTCCATTCTGACTAGCGGATAACCCCAGACGTAGGCCGACAGGCCAAGTTGATACGCATCGAACTCATTCCCCTTCGCGACGTTCTCCGGCGTTCCGGCTGTTTCCAGCAACGGGTCAGGCCAATCCTTTGCCTGACTTGCCGGGATCACACTGCAAAGAACTGCTGCCGCCAGACTCATGGTGATGCGCTTCGAGAGGCTTGTCATCGGGGTGCTCCGTTAGTCAGCAGGGCAATATCGGCTCATGCCCAATCTGACCTAGTATGCCGAGCCAGTGCCCGGAAAAGCTGCCCCCTTCGCATTTCTCGCAAAGTTTCAAAACAGTTCAGAAATCTTTCATTTCGCGGATGGCCTCGCCATAGGCACCATGGCCACCATTCGGTGAAATCCGGTCAGTCAGATTCCCGGTGTTCAAGGAGCTACCCATGTGTCGTCGAGGGAGAGCAGTCAGATCCATGTTAAGGATCGCCATGCCGCTGTTCGGCGCAACCGTAGCGTCAGCCCACGCGGAAGATTCGGCCGATCTGGCAAAAAAGTTGAGCAATCCCGTCGCAGCATTGATCAGCGTCCCGTTTCAGTTCAACTACGATCGCGGAATCGGGCCGGCCCATGATGGGGATCGACTGACGATGAACTTTCAGCCAGTCGTTCCCATTTCGCTCAATCAGGACTGGAACCTGATATCGCGAACGATCTTGCCCTTTACCTATCAGTCATCGGTCACGCCTGGCTCGGGATCGCAGACCGGACTGGGAGATACGGTGCAGAGCCTGTTTTTCTCACCGAAAGTGCCCACGGCGGGCGGCTTGATCTGGGGAGTGGGGCCGGCAATGCTATTGCCCACGGGTACCGAAAACCAGCTCAGCAGTCGCAAGTGGGGTCTGGGCCCAACCGCAGTGGGCCTCGTTCAACATGGCCCGTGGACCTACGGGATGCTCGGGAACCATATCTGGTCAGTTGCGGGCGACAACGGCAGGCCAGCGGTAAGCAGTACCTTCCTACAGCCATTCCTTGCTTATACGACGCCCACCGCGTGGACGTACACGATCAATACCGAGTCCACCTATGACTGGAAACAGTCGCAATGGAGCGTGCCGGTTCATGCGGGTGTCAGCAAGCTTGTAAAGATCAGGGATCAGCCGGTCAGTTTCGGATTGTTCGCGACATACTGGGCGGATTCGCCTGTCAGTGGGGCACATGGATGGGGCGGTCGCGCCGTGGTGACATTGTTGTTTCCGAAATAACGCCTGGCGCTTTGATGCGGGTATGAAATGCTCCGATCCTGCGGCGTTTGAAGATCGGAAAGAAGACTGGCTGGTAACCGCAGGATGTCGTAGGTACAATCGCCCACCTCGCATAGAGGAGGGTACCTGCAACGGGATAAACCAGACCGGCAGTAGCCGACCCGTTGCAGTCCCCTCAGCATTGCAGTGCCACCGACAGATTAGGCCGGTGAACGGTCATGTAGAGTCGCCGCCCCGGCCACCGGAGGTTTGCGATGGGTTGCATCTTAGTTTCGTCAGTTCAACGTTTTGGTCTGCCTGAACGCCGCCAGGATGGCCAGGTCATAGCCGATCTTCAGCAAGCCGCAGGCCAGCAGAGGGGCTCCGGTCCAGCCTATTGCCATGAGGCCACCGGCAAGCATCGGGCCGATCGCTGCGGCCAGGCTGCGCGGTACTGCGGTGAGACTTGCTGCCGCACTGCGCTCGGCGGGGGTGACGACTGCCATCACGAACGCCGTACGCGTTGGCACATCCATCTGGGACAGTGCGCTGCGCGCCAGCAGCAACAGTAGCGTCAGGGACAACGACGGTGCGAACGCCGCCGCAATCAGGAACATGCTGGATGGAATATGCGTGAACACCATGGTGTTCAATAGTCCGATCTTCCGGGCGAGCGGGACGGCGGCGAGTTGGGACGCGGTTGTCAGCAGTCCCGCCCAGAAGAAGAATTGTCCTGCTGCACCGGAAGTCATGCCGAAACGCTGCATTAGCCAAAGCGAGAGCAAGGCATTGACGACCAGGCCGCCTGCGAATGCATCCACGCTAAACAGCATTGCCAGCCGCACGACTATGCAGCGCGATGGACCTAACGGTGCTGGTGGCGACATTGATTGCGGATGTGGATCGGGCAACCTCGCATAGAGTGCCCACAGTGCGATGCCCGACAGCGTGTAGACGGCGAACATCAGACGCATGGCGTCAAGAGACGATACGCCGGCATGCATGGACATCCAGCCCGGAATGGCTGCGGCCAACGCCCCGAACGCTGCGGACAGGGAACCCGCAAGACCGTAGCGTGCAAACAGTGCCGTGCGTGAATCGGGTGTCGCCGCCTCAGCCAGTCGTGATTGTTCCAACGGCAGGAACACGCTCACATCGCCCGAGCTTGGGTTCAGTGTGCCGACGAATGCGACGATCAACAGTGGCCATAGCGATGTCAAGCCCGCAAAGGCCGCACCCGTGGCCGCCATCAGGACGGCGGCCAACATCAGCAGGCGTCGCTGTGCAAAGCGATGGCCGACAAATCCGACGAGGATGGTGGCGAGTGCGGAGCCGATCAGCGTGGCACTGCTGATCGCTCCCACCGCGAACTCGTCGAAGCCGAGGGCCAGCAGGTATGCGGGCAGGAGCACGGCAATGAAGCCATCGCAGAAGCCACGCAACGAGCGTCCGGCAAGAAGCGGCAGGACGGTTGCGTCGACACCGGACGGCACGATGAGACGGGCAAGCATGGTGTGCCGTATCAATGGTGCAGCAATGGATAGACCACCAGACCAATTAATGCAGCGCCAGCAACAATCATCGGCTCTGACAGCTTCTTGAACTTGAGCAGCAGTGCAACTGTGGCGAGCGCCAGCAACGCAGTCGGGATATCGACGATCGAACGCTTCGCCAGAACGATCACCGCCCCGGTGATGGCGCCGATCGCCGCTGCGGTCACGCCATCGACGAACGCCAGGATCGCAGGCAGCTTGCCGTATTTCTTGAAATACGGCGCAGGGAGAACGGTGAACAGGTAGCAAGGCAGAAACGTTGCGGCAGCCGCGACGCAAGCGCCGGGGAAGCCCGCCACGAGGTAGCCGATGAAGCCCACCGTGATGACAACTGGGCCGGGTGTGATCATCGCGACGGCTACGGCATCGACAAACTGCTTGTCGTTCAGCCAGTGATGCTCGGTCACCACGCCACCGTACAGGAATGGCACGATGGCAAGTCCGGAACCGAACACGAACGCACCTGCCTTGGCAAAGAACACGGCGATCTGCGACAGAAGCGGTCAGTCCACGGTGCTCATCATGCCGCCCGCCGCCAGCGGGGTAGCCGCTATCGCATTCAGTCTGCCTTGCCGCAGCCATTTGGGCGGCGCGCGGCAGAACCATACCAGCACGCCGGCCGCGAGGAACAGCCACGCAACCTCCGATTCGGTGATCACTGTCACGGCGACGAGCACGAGATAGTTCATTGTCTTGCGTAGAGAGTGTTGCGGAGAGCTGGAAGCCGTCGACGAACTGGCGTGTCCTAGCGTTTGCGCGCGCTGGAGAAATGCGTATAGAGCGAGTCGAGGACATAACCGACCTCCTCCAGCAATGCGTCGTCATCGGACAGTCGCTCGCGAGCGCCGGCCAATATCGCTTCAAAGCCACTGGCTTCCGCTACGGGCGTGCCATATTCGGCCGTGCGATCGAACAGCGCGCGATATTCGGCATCCTGCTCGGGGGCGGTGGCATGCACGGAAAGCGTCCAGACCTTGCCATCCTCCTGGATCGCGTCGGTAGAGAGGGCTCGCAGTGGCTCGTGCAATCCAGCGAGATCGGGTAGCAGATAGACCCCGTCGCGCAAGGCCGCCGCACCAAGCGCCTTGATGCCGCGCCAGAACCGCATGCGGGCGGTGGCGGCAGATGTGGGCAGGCTGACGATCAGCAGCACCCACGGGGAGGAAGATTGAACAGGAGTCATGCGCCCAGCTTAGTGGGTCGAAGTTCCTGCTTCAATGTTGTAGAGGTCTCTACAAAGAAGGGTTGTGTACGGCAGCTAAGTGTCGATTGCAGCGCAAATGATCGGCGACCCTCCTGTCAGGGTCGCCGATCCTCATCGTCTTACTTCACCGAAAAACGTACCGTCACCGTCTGACCATCGGCAAACGTCACCGTTGCAACCGCCTTGGCCCCCGACGGCAGCGCGATGGCGTCCTTGGCAACCAGCGCGTTGTCGTTGCCCGGTGCCAGCGTGGTTTCCTTCTTGTCCGTGCCGGCCAGTACGGTCAGCTTGCCTTTGGCGCCAGTGACGGATTTCTTCTCGTCGTGATCGTCGACGTACAGGCTGATCTTGCCGTCCTTTTTCACCAGTTCGAACTGCATGTCGCTAGCGGTCTGCACCACGCCGCCGTACTGCGCCGGCTTTGCGCCGTGGGCATGGACGAGACCGGCGGTGCCCAGGGCGGCGGCAGCAATGGCGATGGCGATCAACTTCTTCATGGGATAACTCCAGAAAACGGGCGACTTCCAGGGCGTCGCCACAAAGCCCTTGGATCCAGTGCGATCCGTGCAATCAATACGCTTCGCGTCCGCCTTCCTTCACAATCCGCTCGATGGGTTCGCGTCCGAAGGACCAGACGATCACTGGTGTGAGCACGGCATCGAGCAGTGTGGAGCTGAGCAGTCCGCCAAAGATCACGACGGCCACGGGGTGCAGGATTTCCTTGCCGGGCGCATCCGCCGAAATCAGCAGCGGCACCAGCGCAAACGCCGCCACCAGCGCCGTCATCAGCACCGGCGTGAGCCGTTCGAGCGATCCGCGCACCAGCATGGGAATGCCGAATTGCTCGCCCTCGAAGCGACAAAGGTTGATGTAGTGGCTCACCTTGAGAATGCCGTTGCGCGTGGCGATGCCGGTGAGCGTGATGAAGCCCACCATCGACGCCACCGACAGCGTCAGTCCGCCGATCCACATCGCGGCAACGCTGCCGATCAGCGCGAACGGGATGTTCCCCATGATGGCGAGCGTCAGACGGTGTGAACGGTAGCGCGAGAACAGGACGAGATAGATCATCGCCAGTGAACCCAGCGCCAGTAGCGCGATCAGGCGGCTAGCCTGTTCCTGCGCCTGGAACTGGCCTTCCACGCTGACGAAGTAGCCACCGGGCAGCCCCGATTGCGCGATGGCGTCGCGTACGCCGCCGATGATGCGGGACATGTCGGAGCCATCGGTATTCGCGTAGACCACGATGCGTCGCCTGCCATTCTCGCGACCCACCTGATTCGGGCCGTCGGCTTCCTCCACCGTGGCGATGGCCGAGAGCGGGATGGCGCCGCGCGGAGACTGGATCATGATGCGCGCCAGATCCTGCGGTGTGCGACCGGCATCGGGCAGGCGTACAACGAGATCGAACCGTTTCACGCCTTCGATGACTTGCGAGACGCGCGCGCCTTCGGCGAGCGTTTGCAGGCTCGCCAGCGCATCACCGGGCGCGATGCCGTACTGCGCAGCCTTGCGATAGTCGAGCCGGATATTGACCTGTGGAATCAGCACCTGCTTTTCCACCGAAATATCGACCAGCCCGGGAATGCCAGTGAGCCGTCCGCGCAAGTTCTCTGCGAGTCCGCGCAGCGTGTCGAGATCGTCGCCATAGATCTTGAGCGCGATCTGCGCGCGCACGCCAGACAGCAGGTGATCGAGCCGGTGCGAGATTGGCTGACCGATGGCAACCGAGGCCGGCAGCGTGGATAGCTGCGCGCGAATGGCGGCCATCACGACTTCCCGGCTGCGGCCGGAGCGTTTTAGGTCCACATCGATTTCCGACGAGTGAACGCCTTCGGCATGCTCGTCGAGTTCCGCGCGGCCCGTGCGTCGGCCGACCTGGATCACCTCGGGCACCTGCCGGATCAGTGTTTCGGCCAGCGCACCCATGCGGTTGGCCTCGGCCAGCGAGGTGCCGGGATTGAACATCAGCGACATCACGAGCGAGCCTTCGTTGAAGGCTGGCAGAAATGCGCGCGGCAGGAAGGGCACGGTGGCCGCGGCGAGCAGCACCGTTGCCACGGCGGCGGACAGCACCATCCGCGCACGGGGAAAGGCCCAGCGCAGCACCCGCGTTTCCACGCCCTTGAGCCATCGCACCAGCGGACTGTCTGGATGATCGAGGCGCTTCATCGCCGGCAGCAGGTAGTACGACAGCACCGGCGTGACCGTCATCGACACTAGCATCGACGCGAGGATCGACACGATATAGGCAATGCCCAGCGGCGCGAACAATCGACCTTCGATACCGGGCAGCGCGAACAGCGGTACGAACACCAGCACGACGATCAGCGTGGCGTAGACGATGCCCGAACGAACTTCGATCGATGCGCGCCAGATGACATCGAGTACGGACGGCGGGTTGTCCATGGTCCGCCGCTGCTTGAGCCGTCGCAGGATGTTCTCGACATCCACCACGGCATCATCGACCAGTTCGCCGATGGCGATGGCGAGGCCACCCAGCGTCATCACGTTGATCGACTGGCCCAGCAGCTTGAACGCGAGCGCCGTCACGGCCAGCGACAACGGAATGGCGATCAATGAAATCGCCGTCGTGCGCGCACTTAGCAGGAAGGCGAACAGCACGATGGCCACCATGATGGCGCCATCGCGCAGTGCCTCGACCACGTTGCCGATCGATGCCTCGATGAAGTCGGCTTGCCGGAACAGGATCTGCGGCGCAGCCATGCCCGCAGGCAGGCCCTGCTTCAGTTCGCCAAGCGCCTGCTCAAGCTCTCGCGTGAGCTTGACGGTATCGGCTGCCGGTTGCTTCTGCACGCTGACGATGACGGCTGGCAGGCCATTGAAGCCCGCGTCGCCACGCTTGACCGCCGCGGCGTGCCGCACCGTCGCGATCTGCTCCAGCAGCACGGGGGCGTTGTCCCGATAGCTCACGGCCAGTCCGCGCAAGTCTTCGAGTCGAGTGGTGCGCGCCAGATTGCGGATCAGGTATTCGCGGCCATTCAGGTCGATAAAGCCGCCGCTTGAATTTGCGGCGAAGTCGCGTAATGCGCGGCTGACATCGGCCAGCGTGACACCGAACTGCGCCATGCGTGCGGTGTCGGGTTCGACGCGCAACTGTCGGACTTCGCCACCAATGGGAATGACTTGCGACACACCGGGCACGGACAGCAACCGTGGGCGCAGCACGAAGTCGGCGTACTCGCGCGCCACCATGGGGCTGACTTTCGCGGCATCGACAGGCAGCGCAACGAGCATGATCTCACCCATGATCGACGACACCGGGCCGAGGATCGGCGTGAGACCACCGGGCAATTGCTCCTTGACCAACGCCAGCCGTTCGGACACCAGTTGGCGGTTGCGATAGATATCGCTGCCCCAGTCGAACTCCGCATAGACGATGGACAGGCCCACGCCCGACACCGAGCGCACGCGGGTGACACCGGGCATGCCGTTGAGCGCGGTCTCGATCGGGAACGACACCAGCAGCTCCACTTCCTGCGGTGCCATGCCGCCGGCTTCGGTGATCACGGTGACCAGTGGTTTGTTGAGGTCAGGGAACACGTCGACCGGAGTGCGCCATGCGGTGAGCGCGCCGTACACCATCAGGATGATGGCGACGGCCAGCACCATCAGGCGATTGCCAAGGCTGGCGCGGACGATCCAGTTGAACATGGCGCGTCCTTATCGAATCTGATTGATCAGCGAGGCACCGCTCACAACGACGCGGTTCTCCGGCGACAGGCCGCGCGTGACCACGATGGTCCGCGCGTCGAGTGTGCGAATTTCCACCGGCTGGGCGATAAAGCGTTGCGCGCCCGACTTGATCCAGACAGTCGGTTCATTGTTCTGGTTGCGCACCACGGCCTCGCTCGGCAGCGCGATACCCTTGACGGTGTCCGACAGATGCGCGATCACGGTGACGGGCTGGCCGACGGCAAGCGTCGTCGAACCGTCGGTCAACCGGAATGTCAGCGGCACGGCGCCATTCTTGAGGCTGCGGCCTGCGCCGACGAATGACAGCTTGCCGCCGTCGACGAGCACGCCATTGCGGATACGGCCGACCAGCGAGGCATCCGCACTCTGCGCCTCGATCATGAGCCGTTGCGGATCGACGATCTCGAACAGGATGTCCTGAGCGGTCACCACCTGTCCCGCGATCACATTTGCCGATGCAATGACACCCCCAACAGGCGCGCGCAGCGTATCGGTGGGATGGAGGCTCGTAGCCACGGCCTCGCGCTGGCCCGTCAGGCTTTGCACTTCCGCGCGCGCCGCATCGATATCCTTGCGCGGAATGCTGTCTTGCAGAGATTCCAGTCGTTCCAGCCGTTGCCGGGCCAGCTTGAGATTGGCCGTCAGCGTGGCAAGCTGCGCCTGCTGGTTGCCAATGTCGAACGGCTCGTTCTTGTGCCGCAGCACCGCCAGGATCTGTCCCTTCGAGACGCGTTGCCCAAGCACCGGGAAGCCATCGTGCGGTGCTTCGAGCCAGCCCGGATGACCGGCCTGCACTCGGCCGCCGGCGTTGGGGTCCATCACGACAGAGGCGTTCAGCGGCACCGTCTGCGGATGCTCGCCGGCTTGCGGCAAGACGGTGCGAATGCCCATGCGCCGTTGCGCGAGCTTGGGCACCTGCACGCTGCCATCCGGCAGGCGCGCGAGTCCGCTGGCTGTAGCGGTTGCACCCGGTGCATCGAGATGCTCGCCGCCGGGACCATGGGCACCGGGGGCGGCGTTGGCGAACAAGGCATGGCTCGCCAGGAGGGCGACGAGGGTCTGGGTCAGGAATGTCTTCATGATGGCTTTGCCCTTAACGAACGGTGCGGCGACGACGGAGGCGCCATGCCATCACCATCACGAACAGCACGACCAGAACAACCGCGCCGATTTTTACAACGGGGCTCGCGTACCAGTGGCCATGCGCGCCACCGCCCTGCGCCACGTGCAACTTTCCTTCGATCAGGTCCGTGTCGTTACCGGTGAGCAGTGTGAACACCAGCGCGTGGTCTCCCGGCTGCCGCAGTGCAGCCAGCAGCTTTGGCTCGGTGAAGGAGAAGCTGCCGATGTCGGCATTGAGCTTGCCTTGCGCCTTCAACGCTCCGAGTTCGACTTCCAACGTACCGGTCGTGACCGGCTCGTTGGTCACATAGCGATCGACGAGGACGGAGAACTCGCTGTCCTGCAGCGTGCCAACGAGTTCAAAGCTCTCGGTGTTGGCTTCGATGGCCGGGCGAGTGATAGCACCGGATGCCATAGCGCCCGGTGCATCGAGGTGTTCGCCATTGGGGCCGTGGGCGCCTGGCGCGGCGTGCGTGGCCGGTATGGCCAGGACCACGCAGAGCCAGAGGGATGAAATCAGCAGTCGGATCATGGCAGCACTCCCAGTGCCTGGTTCAGGTTGGCAATGGCGAAGCCGCGCCGCGCGCGGACGCGGGCCAGTTCGACCTCGGCGTCCAGTGCCTGGTTTTGCGCGCGCAGGACTTCGGGCAGGCCGATCTCGCCGGCATTGAAGGTCTTGCGCAGAAGGGTGGCGCGTTCGGTCAGCGTGGCGCTGCGCTGCGTGACTAGCGCAAGCTGCTGCTCGGCCAGCGCCAGCGTCTGCTGCGCGGTATCGATTTCGGATTGCACGACGCGCTCGGCGCGGTCCCGCTCCGCACGTGCGGTCATCAGTTCGGTCTGCGCAGCAGTTTCGCGCGGCAGGTTGCGCGCATCGGTGGCGAACGGAAAACGCACATAGACGCCGACCGTCTGGTCGCTGGGCAGGCCGCCGCCAGCGGAGTCACGACGGTAGGTCACGCCAACTTCGGGCGCGTCACGTCGGGATTTTTGCAGGTAGCCGATCTGGCGTTCTCCGCGCTCGACGGCCCGCAGCGCGGCGTCGAGCCGGGGATGCGGTGCGCCGGCGATCACTGGCGCCGGCAGTTCGTCGTAGCGCAGCGGCAACGCCTGGACGCCCGAGGTCTGCATGAGCCGCGCGCGCATCTCGATGACGCGTGCTTCGCTTTCCGTCATCAAAGCACGGTTTGCCAGCAGATCCTGTTCCGCGAACAGCAGGTCGGTGCGGGCCAGGTCGCCTGCGGTGACACGTCGCTGAACATCGTCGCGCAATGACCTCGCGACGGCCGTGCGGCGGCGCAGCACCTCGTTCTCCGATTCTGCGGCGGCGAGTTGCCAGACCCGTTCGCGCACTTCGGCTGCGACGGCGAGCTGACCGAGCATCATCGAAGATTCCGCCTCGGCAGCCTGTGCGTCCGCCAGTGCGCCCCGCGCGCTACGCTGTCCGGGCATCCAGACGGGCACGCCGAGCGCGACTTCGCTCTCGCGGATGCCGCGCCGATCCGTCAACTGGTCACCACGATGGCGCAGGTCGATAGAGGGCGAGCCCGCGATCAGCGCGTTGGCCTGGACGCGGCTGGCGGCGGCTTCCTGCCGGCGGCCCGCCGTGGTCTGCATGGCAACGGAGCGTTCCCAGGCAACCTCGAACAATGCGTGCAGATCCGTTGCCGGTGTCTGCGCGCACACGTCGGCCAGCATCGCGAACGATGCGGCCAGCAATACGAAAAACTTCTGCATGACTTCCCCAAACGCTTATGGCTCGACAAGCGTCACGGCGGGGCACCGTGTCACGTCAGGACACGGCGAGCAGGAAAGGACAAGGCCCCGCCGTCAGGCGGGCGCGTGAGGTGGACGTAAGGGAGGACCGAAGGCGACGGCGGGCACGGCGCGGGCTGCAAAGGACGGCTTTACGTGCGTCATGTCAAGCAGAAGCGGCGAGGCCATCGACGGCAGAGCACCAAGGAGGTTCGACAGCAGTTCGAATTCGAGCTGGTGGCTGGCAGAGAGGAAATCGTCGTCCACGTCCATGCCATCTTCGTCGTGGTGATGATGCGGGATGTTCTCGGCGTGTGCAGCGAGATGCTCGATCGTATCCCCTGCATCGGAAGCCTCGGACGATGCATGCGCGAAATGTCGCTCCGCCGCAGCCAGCGCGTGCAGCGGGAGAATCAGCATCATGAGAATGGCAATGATTCGCGACATGGCGCGGCATTCTACAGGACTGCAGGTATGGGTGGCGGAAGTCCCCGGCCCACGCAATGGAATGAAGCCGCGTCGAGAGCGCGAAGGCGCAGAGGCGAACCCCCTTATGGGAAGGGCGCTTTCGTCACTCGGCGACCTGCTCGCCATCGGGATGGGAAAGCGCGTTCCCTGAGCTGGAGCCCGAAGATTGACGGGCAATTACATCTTGGCAATAAAGCCGGATCGTCGATGGCGCTACATAGAATGCCGCGAACAGTTGGGCCTTCCATTGCGCCGGCTCTGCTGTGGTCCGCTGCATGTCTCCCGATCTTCCTTAGCCCTCGTCCTCGTATATCCATGTCGCCAATCCAGTACCAGGCTTCCGTCTTTTCTTCGTCTATCGACAGCTTTCTGACCCGACATCGTATTGGGGTCTGGCGTGGTGTGGGTGCCGTGGTGCTGATTGCACTGCTGGTAGGTGACTCTCGATGGGACGATTCGCGGTTCTCGTCGCTGCTGGCCATCGTCGGCGTGTTGGGCGTTGTCGCAGCAACCATCGGGCGCCTGTGGTGCGCGCTCTATATATCGGGCAGGAAGAGCGAGGAACTGGTGGTGGAGGGGCCGTATTCGATGTGCCGCCATCCGCTCTATGTCTGCAATTTCCTGGGCATCGCCGGATTGGGCGCCATGACAGGCTCGATGATCATCGTGGGATTTCTCGTAATTGCCTTTGCGCTCGTCTATCCCGCCGTGATCCGGTCAGAAGACCGGTTGCTGGCAAGGAACTTCCCGTCCTTCACGGAATATTTTGCGCGAACCCCTGCGTTCTTCCCGAACCGTTCGCTCTATCGATCCGAGCGTAGCTGGACGGTGCATCTCGGGTCCTTCCATCGAAATGTTGCCGATTCCATCTGGTTTCCGCTGGCGGCGCTGCTGTTTGAATCGCTGGACCAACTCCATGCCGAAGGCATCTTGCCGACCTGGATCCTGCTTGGCTGACCGGACGCCGAAATGCGAGGGGAGGTGGGGATCAGCGCCGTATATAGAATGTCCACCGCACCTAGAGATCGGAGATCTGGCCATGGCTGATATCGACAGTTGGCTTGAGAATGCAAAAAATGTGACGCACGAGGCATCGAGTGATCTCGATATTTCCGGCGTCCAGCGGCAGATTCGCCGCGAGCCTGCGCAGATGGTTCTGGCCGCGCGCCATGACATCTGGTGCGCGGTCGCCTGCGCCGCACTGGCGTCGCTGGTGGCGTTTACCGCGATTGATCGTATTGCTGGCGGCCTGCTGGAAAAGCCCCAGCCCACATGGGTGGCCGCCCCGTCTGCGGCGTCGCCATTCAGCCTGCTGATCGGGAAATGATGAAGTCGCGCACGCTCCGTTTATCGCTCTCCACGCTCGTTGGCGCGCTGGTGGGTGTCCTGGTTGCCATCGGCGGCATCTATTTCACGCATACGAACGAGGATTCGCATACGAGCCTGCACGAGGTGCTGCACGATGCGGTGCCGCTGGATGCCAACGAACGCGGCATCCTGGAGTTGAAGGAACAGGCGTTTGCCGAGCGCCGGCGGGAAATCGAAACGCGGCTCCGGGCGGCCAACGGCAAGCTGGCCGATGCCATTGCGAAGAATCCGCAATGGACGCCCGAGGTCGAAGCGGCCACGCAGGAAGTGGAGCGGGCTGCGGGGGATCTTCAGCGCGCCACGCTCGTTCACGTGTTTGAAATGCGTGCGGGGCTGAAGCCCGAACATCGCGCGGCCTATGATCGTGTGCTGGTGGATGCCTTGCGTCGCGGGTCGCAGTGACCGGACTATCGACAGACAATTTCCTTGCCGAACGCGCTGCGGACGGCGATCAGCACGCCTTTGGCCAACTGGTGCAACGGCACGGGCGCGCGCTCGCTCAAGCTGCACGCTCGTTCGGCATTCCAGAGACCGACATCGACGATGTCGTGCAGGACACGTTTATTGCTGCCTGGCACGCGCTGGACGAATTCGATCAAGAGAAGGCTTTCCGTCCGTGGCTGTTCCGCATCGGTCTGAACAAGATGCGCGACCTCTATCGAGTTCGGCGTGTCAGGCATTTTTTCTTTGGTGCGGCGGACGTCAATGACGCGGCAGTCGCCGACGTCGCCCCCACCGATGCGCCCGGTCCCGAGCGCGAGATTGGCGCGCGGCGCGAACTCGCACATATCAACAAGACTCTCGACAAGCTGGACCGCGCATCGCGCGAAGTCATCATCCTCACCTCGTTCGTAGAGATGTCACATGCCGAGGCGGCTGCCGCGCTCAATATCTCGCCCAAGGCAGTGGAAAGCCGGGTGGCACGGGCGCGGGCAAGGCTGACGGCGCTACTGGAAGCCGAAGAAAAAAAGATTTAGTCGCATTGCGAGGGGGCCTTGCATCGGGCGCCGTATTGAAAAGTGGAGCAGCCAATTTCGGCTTCATCTTTTCTCGCAATGAATCAGGTGACCTTCTCATTACCCACGATCGCGCGACAGGCGGGTGCCGCTGCCGCGCTGATGTTGATGGCGGCAGCAACAGTCCATGCAGCGGAAGCCCCGCCTTATGCCGATCTTCTGCGGCAGTCTCTGGCATTCGCACCGACCATGGCTGCACAAGCGGCCACGGTACGCGCTGCAGGTGCTGACGCTGCGCAGGCCCGCGCATGGCTCAATCCGCGTATCGACACGGTGATCGAGAATCTCGGCGCGCCTGCTGCGGATGGCTCGAGCCAACGTCAAAACACCTACACACTGAGCCAGCCGCTGGAAATCGGCGGAAAACGCGGCGCACGCATTGCAGTGGGCGAGCGGAATTTCGCTGCCGCGCAGGCGCGAGAGCGGCAAATCCAGGTCGCCTACTCGGCGGAACTGGCTGTCGCGTATGCATCGGCGGAAGCCATGCTCGCGCGCAAGACGCTGGCCTCCGAAAACCTCGGACGCGCCAACGATGAACTGAAGGCGGCGCGCGCGCTGGTGGAATCGGGCAAGGAAGCCTCGTTGCGCACCGCGCAGGCGCAGGCCAGTGTCTCGGCTGCGCAGGCTGCGGAAGCCGCCGCGCAAAACGATGCGACACAAGCGCTCGCGCGATTGTCCGCCATAACGGGCGCTACCGAACCCTATACCAGCCTTACCAGTTCGCTGCTGTCCGTGAAGCCGTCGCTGCCCAATCAAAGCTTGCCAGCGGCCGATTCCCCCAGCGTGCTGGCAGCCGAAGCCGAACGCAATGCGTTGGACGCTCAGGTCGATGTCGAACGCAAACGCTGGATTCCCGATATCGCGCTGAGCGCGGGTGTGCGCCGCTATGGCTGGACCAATGCCAGCGGGTATGTCGTTGGCGTGACCGCATCGATTCCGTTGTTCGATCAGAACCGCTATGGCGTGAACGCAGCCGTCGAGCGTGTATCGGCGGCACAGGCCCGACTCGACAACGCGAGACTTGAGGCCGTGGCGGCACGCCGCTCGGCGATCTCGCAGGCCATGGCCACTGACCAGCAGCTTGCCGCTGCAGCCGTAGGCGAGCAGGCTGCCTCGGAAGCCTATCGGCTCGGGCGCATTGGATACGACTCCGGCAAGACCCCGCTCGTGGAACTGCTTGCCGTACGGCGCGCACTGGTGGAAGCGCGGCAATTGACGATTGATGCCCGACTGGCCCGCGTGCGCGCGCTGGCGGCGATGGCGCAGGCGGACGGCCGTCTGGCATTTGAGGAAGCACGATGATGACGAAGAACGAGCGCCGGCAACCGAGCTGGCCCATGATCGCCGGGGTTGCCGCCGCAGCGGCACTGGTTGGCTTTGGCGTGGCGCGCGGCCTGGGTTCGGGTGCCGAGTCCGGCAAGGCGGCTGCTGCACCGGAGAAGGTCGCCGCTTCGGCTCCGGCCGCCGAACCTGCCGAAGTGAAGATTCCCGGCGAGTATCTTGCTGCGGCCAATATCGCTGTAGAGCCGGTATCGGCCGGAGGTGTCGGTTCGGAGCTGCTGGCGCCGGCGACAGTGTCTGCGATGCCCGGCAGCGAAGCCGTCATCGTCTCGCGTGCTGCGGGTGCGGTACTGCGCATCCAGCGCAAGCTTGGCGATGCCGTGCGAGCCGGCGACGTGCTCGCACTCGTGGATAGCCCCGAGGCCGCCGCCATGGCTGCCGAGCGCAAGGTGGCGCAGGCCCGCGCGGATCTCGCACGCAAGACGTACGAACGCGAATCGAGCCTGTTCCAGCAAGGCGTGACGCCCCGCCAGGAGATGGAAGCTGCGCGCATGGCGCTGGATGTGGCGCAGGCCGAGGTGCAACGCGCGGCAACGGTGGCGCAGGCTGCCAAGGTATCGAGCGATGGTCGCTCGGTGGCCGTCGTCAGTCCCATCGCCGGCAGGATCACTGCGCAAGCGGTCACCCTCGGCGCTTATGTTGCACCCCAGGCTGAGTTATTCCGCGTGGCCGGATCGGGTGCCGTGCAAGTCGAAGCGTATGTGACTGCCGCCGACACCAGCCGCATTGCCGCCGGCAGCGACGCAACCATCGTGCTGGCCAACGGTGCGCCGCTGGCTGGCCGCGTGCAGGCCGTCACGCCGACGGTCTCCGGCAGTGCTCGCGCCGCCACGGTGGTGGTGACGCCAGTGGATGCGAACAACGGCCTGATCGTGGGTGAAGGGGTGCAGGTGCGTCTGCATACCAAGGCGGCCGATATGAATGCGATGTCGGTGCCCGAAGACGCCGTGCAGAATCTCGATGGCCGCGATGTGGTCTTTGTGCGCACGCAGCAGGGCTTCCGTCCGAAGTCCGTACTGGTGGGAACACGTAGCGGCGGTGTGGCGCAGATCCTGTCGGGCGTGCGCGCCGGTGAGCAGGTGGCTACGCGCAATGCGTTCTTGATCAAGGCAGAAATGAACAAGGCCGGCGGGGACGACGAATGATCGAAAGCATCCTGAGCGGCGCCGTCCGCTTCCGGTGGCTCGTGCTGTTCCTGACCGCTGTAGTGGGCGTGTTCGGCGCATGGCAGCTCAACCTGCTGCCCATCGACGTAACGCCGGACATCACTAACAAGCAGGTGCAGATCAACACCGTGGTACCGACGCTGAGTCCCGTTGAAGTGGAAAAACGCGTGACGTACCCCATCGAGACTGCCATTGCCGGCCTGAACGGCGTGGAGAACACGCGCTCGCTCTCCCGCAATGGCTTCAGCCAGGTGACGGTGATCTTCAAGGAAAGCGCCAACCTCTACTTCATGCGCCAGCAGGTCACTGAGCGGCTGGCACAGGCGCGACCCAATCTGCCGGACGGTGTGGAGCCGCAGATGGGTCCGGTGTCTACGGGGCTGGGCGAAGTCTTTCACTACAGCGTCGAGTACCAGTTCCCTGATGGCAAGGGTGCCACCGTAAAGGATGGCGAACCCGGGTGGCAAAGCGATGGCAGTTTCCTTACTGACCGTGGCGAACGTCTGTCGGATCGCGTGTCGAAGCTGGCCTACCTGCGCACGGTGCAGGACTGGATCATCCGGCCGCAACTGCGCACCACGCCGGGCGTGGCGGACGTCGATTCGCTCGGAGGCTACGTCAAGCAGTTCGTAGTGGAGCCCGATACGGCAAAGATGGCGGCTTACGGGATCTCGTACTCGGAGCTGGGCCAGGCGCTGGAGGATGCCAACCTGTCCGTCGGCGCCAACTTCATCCGCCGCTCCGGCGAGTCGTATCTGGTGCGCGCCGATGCCCGTATCAAGACGGCGGACGAGATCGCACGCGCCGTGGTGGCGCAGCGGCAAGGCGTGCCGATCACGGTGGGTCAGGTGGCCAACGTCAATATCGGCGGCGAACTGCGCTCGGGTGCGGCAAGCCGCAACGGCGTGGAGACCGTGGTCGGCAGCGCGCTGATGCTGGTGGGCGCCAATAGCCGCACAGTGGCGCAGGCCGTGGGCGACAAACTCGACCAGATCACCAAGACCTTGCCTCCCGGCGTGGTGATCGTGCCCACATTGAACCGTTCGCAACTGGTGGTCGCGACGATCGAGACGGTAGCCAAGAACCTGGCCGAGGGTGCGCTGCTGGTCGTGGTGATCCTGTTCGCGCTGTTGGGTAACTGGCGCGCGGCGCTGATTGCCGCGATGGTGATCCCGTTGTCGCTGCTGATCAGTGCCATCGGCATGAACGGCCTGAACATCTCGGGCAACCTGATGAGCCTGGGCGCACTGGATTTTGGCTTGATCATCGACGGCGCCGTCATCATCGTCGAGAACGCATTGCGCCGCCTGGCCGAGCGCCAGAAGCACGAGGGTCGCCTGTTGACATTGGAAGAGCGCCTTGAAGAAGTCATCGCATCGTCGCGCGAAATGGTGAAGCCGACGATCTACGGCCAGCTCGTCATCTTCCTGGTCTTCCTGCCGTGCCTGACCTTCCAGGGCGTGGAAGGCAAGATGTTCTCGCCGATGGTCATCACGCTGATGCTGGCGCTGGCCTCTGCCTTCGTGCTATCGCTGACGTTTGTGCCCGCGATGATTGCCGTGCTGCTGCGCAAGGAAGTGTCGGAGACCGAAGTCAAGGTGATTGCGGTGACCAAACAACGTTACCGACCGTGGCTGGAACGTGCTGTCGCGCGCCCCGCACCGTTCATCGGCGCAGGCGTTGCGGTGCTGGCGCTGGCCGCGCTGTCGTTCACGTTCGTTGGCCGCGAGTTCATGCCTACGCTCGACGAGCAGAACCTGAACCTGTCGTCGGTGCGGATTCCGTCCACGTCGATTGACCAGTCTGTGGCGATCGACCTGCCGCTGGAGCGCGCGGTCATGACGCTGCCCGAGGTGCAGACCGTGTATTCGAAGGCCGGTACGGCAAGCCTTGCTGCGGACCCGATGCCGCCGAATGCATCCGACAACTACATCATCCTGAAGCCCAAGAGCGAATGGCCGGAAGGCATCACGACCAAGGAGCAGGTGATCGAGCGCATTCGCGAAAAGACCGCGTCGATGGTGGGCAACAACTACGACGTGACGCAGCCCATCGAGATGCGCTTCAACGAGCTGATCGGTGGCGTGCGTAGCGATGTAGCCGTCAAGCTCTATGGCGAGAACCTTGATGAACTGGCCGCCACGGCGCAAAAGATTGCGGCGGTGCTGCGCAAGACGCCGGGTGCAACAGACGTGCGCGTGCCGTTGACGGGTGGCTTTCCCACCTTCGATCTGGTGTTCGACCGCGCCGCCATTGCACGCTACGGCCTGACCGTCAAGGAAGTGGCCGACACGATTTCCGCTGCGATGGCGGGCAGGGCTGCAGGCCAGGTGTTCGATGGTGATCGTCGCTTCGACATCGTTGTCCGCCTGCCCGGCGCACAACGCGAGAACCTCGATGTGCTCGGCGCATTGCCCGTCATGCTGCCAGCGGTGGATGGCCAATCGCGCGCCTCCGTTCCCTTGCGCCAACTGGTGCAGTTCCGCTTCACGCAGGGCCTGAACGAAGTGAGCCGGGATAACGGCAAGCGCCGCGTCTATATCGAGGCTAACGTTGGTGATGGTCGAGACCTGGGTAGCTTTGTCGACGATGCGGCGGACCGTATCGCCAGGGAAGTGAAGCTGCCACCGGGAATGTGGATCGAGTGGGGTGGCCAGTTCCAGAACCTGCAGGCCGCCACCAAGCGGCTGGCAATCATTGTTCCTGCATGTTTCGTGCTGATTGCTGCCGCGTTGCATCTCGCCATCGGCAGTGCAGTGTTGACTGCTACGGTGCTGACGGCTGTACCGCTGGCGCTGGCCGGAGGCGTGTTCGCACTGTTGCTGCGCGGCATCCCGTTCTCGATCTCGGCGGCAGTTGGTTTCATTGCGGTGTCAGGCGTGGCGGTGCTGAACGGACTGGTGCTGATCTCCGCTATTCACAAGCGGATGGAAGACGGCATGGCGCCGAACACTGCCGTGATCGAAGGCGCGATGGAGCGTGTGCGACCTGTGCTGATGACCGCGCTGGTGGCATCGCTCGGCTTTGTGCCGATGGCGATTGCCACGGGAACGGGCGCGGAGGTGCAGAAGCCGCTGGCAACGGTGGTGATCGGCGGGCTGGTGACGGCGACCGTTCTCACGCTGTTCGTGCTGCCGGCGATCTGCGGCATGGTGCTGCGGCGCCGTGCATCGCAGTCGCCAAATACTGCGCCGATGCTGGAGTCGTAATCATGGATCCATGGGAGCACATCGATGCTTGAAGTCCTCGCCAATCGAACTTACCGGCATCTGTTTCTTGCGCAGGTCATCGCGCTGGTGGGAACTGGTCTTGCAACCGTTGCGCTTGGCTTGCTGGCGTATGACCTTGCCGGTGCCGATGCTGGCAGCGTGCTGGGCACGGCGCTCGCCATCAAGATGGTGGCCTATGTGGGGATTGCGCCCGTGGTGGGCGCTTTCGCGAACCGGCTACCCCGGCGCGCGTTCCTCGTGTCGATGGACCTGATTCGCGCAGGCGTGGCCATCTCGCTGCCCTTCGTGACGCAGGTATGGCAGATCTACATCCTGATCTTCCTGCTGCAATCGGCATCGGCGGCATTCACGCCGACGTTCCAGGCCACGATTCCCGATGTGCTGCCGGAGGAGAAGGACTACACCCGCGCACTGTCGCTGTCGCGCCTCGCCTATGACATGGAGAGCCTGGCGAGCCCGGCGCTCGCAGCGGCGCTGCTATCGGTCATCAGCTTCCATTGGCTGTTTGGCGGCACGGTGGTCGGCTTCCTGATTTCGGCTGCAATGGTGGTGTCCGTGCGGTTGCCGCAATCGCGCGCTGTCGAGCGTTCGGGCAGCATCTACGCGAAGACGTTTCGCGGGATGTCGATCTATCTGCGCACGCCGCGTTTGCGCGGACTGCTGTCGCTGAATCTTGCTGCAGCGGCCGCGAGTTCCATGGTGATCGTGAACACGGTGGTCTACGTGCAGAGCAAGCTGCAGCGTCCCGCTTCCGATGTGCCATTCGGTCTGGCCGCGTTCGGCTTTGGATCGATGCTGGTGGCGTTGTTGTTGCCGCGCCTGCTCAACGACCGTCCCGATCGTCCTGCGATGCTGACCGGTGCCACGATCATGACGGCAGGGCTGGCCTTCGGCATTGCACTGACGGGATTCGCGCCCGCCGTGGAGTGGCCGGTATTCCTGCTGACGTGGTTCGTCATCGGTATTGGCTACTCGATGACGCAGACCCCGAGCGGCCGGTTGCTGCGGCGCTCCGCCACGTCCGCCGACCGTCCCGCCGTGTTCGCCGCGCAATTCTCGCTGTCGCATGCCTGCTGGCTCATCACGTATCCGCTGGCCGGACAGATCGGCGCGCGGTTCGGCATGACCGCAGCATTCGCCGCGCTTGCCGCGATCTCGGCGGTGGGTGTGCTGGCCGCATGGCGCTTCTGGCCTGCCAACGATCCCGACATCATCGAACACCATCATGCAGAAGGCGATGCCACGCACCTTGCAGAAGGCGACCGTACCGGTGAGACCAGCCATCGCCACGCGTTCACCATCGACGACGATCACCCGCGCTGGCCAGACTCGCGCTGAGTTTCAGGACTGGATTGGGGAAGGAGCAGACCGCATGAAGTTGCTCGTGGTCGAGGATGAAGTACGGGCAGCCGAGTATCTTCTCAAGGGACTTTCGGAATCGGGCTTCAGCGTCGACGTGGTCAACGATGGGCTCGACGGCATGCATGCGTTCAGGGAGGGCGAATATGACGCCGTCATCCTGGACGTCATGCTGCCGGGCGCGGACGGCTGGGCCGTCATCCGCTCCATCAAGACGCTGCGCGACACGCCCGTACTGTTCCTGTCGGCACGCGACGAGGTTGCGGATCGCGTGCGCGCGTTCGAGCTGGGCGCTGACGACTATCTGGTCAAGCCCTATGCGTTTGCCGAACTGCTCGCGCGTTTGCGCCGCTGCCTGCGGCAGACATCGGCGCGCGATTGCGAACGCATGCAGGTGCGCGATCTCGACATCGACCTGCTCGGCAGACGCGTGTATCGCGGCGGTAAATGGATCGAGCTGACGAACCAGGAATTCATGCTGCTTCATCTTCTGGTACGCCGGCAGGGCGAGGTGTTGTCGCGCGCGATGATCGCCTCGCAGGTCTGGGATGTGAACTTCGAAACCAACACCAACGTCGTGGATGTAGCGATTCGTCGTTTGCGAGCCAAGGTGGACGATCCGTTCGACATCCGGCTGATCCATACCATTCGCGGGATGGGCTACGTGCTCGACCCGGATCGGGGCTGAACGGATGCCGATTGCGAAGTCATCGCGTCATACCGGCGAGCACGTGACCCCATTTGCATGGCGCGCCACGCTGCTGGCGCTCGTCACGATCGCGCTGCTGGTCGGCATGTTCAAGGCGCCGTGGCGCGGCGAATCGGCCACGCATGACGCGCGCGAGATGCTGGCTGCGGAGGTAGCTGCCGGGCATTCGCACGATGGCGACACAGGCATCGACACCGGAACCGAAAGCGTGTCCGGCCATGTGCATGGGCACGATGCATCCGATCACCAGCACGACGTGATGCACCTGCCGCCGGTGGTGCATACGATGCGGTGCCGGCTGGACTACGGCTGGCGAGCCGCTCACGTGCCGCAGCGATTGCCCGGGTCTCCGTGGCAAATCGAGCGGCCACCGCGTCAGCACACCCCTCTCGCCTGACCGGCCGCGCTGCGGCCGCCCCAACATCCAGAAATTTCGGAGTTTTATGCAAATGCCGTTATCACACGGAGGCTGGAACGCGCCCCTATTGCGCCGCTGCCTCATGTTCGTGACCCTTGCCGCGTTGCTGCTGTTCGCCATGAGCGGCGCAGCGTTCGCGCACGCCGTTGCCGAAGGCGACAAGGGCTACATACAGGAAATCACCGGTGTCCATGTGCTGCCCTTCATCTACCTGGGCGCAAAGCATATGGTGACCGGATACGACCACATCCTGTTCCTGCTGGGTGTGATCTTCTTCCTCTACCGCCTGCGGCACATCGGCCTGTATGTCAGCCTGTTTGCCATCGGGCATTCCACCACGATGCTGCTGGGCGTGTATTTCAACATCGGCATCAACAGCTACATCATCGACGCAATCATCGGCCTGTCCGTGGTCTACAAGGCGCTGGACAACCTGGGCGCCTACCAGCGCTGGTTCGGGTTCCAGCCCAACACCAGGGTGGCAACGCTGATCTTCGGCTTCTTCCACGGCTTTGGCCTTTCGACGAAGATCATCGAGTACGACATCTCGCCCGATGGTCTCGCCCCCAATTTGCTGGCGTTCAACGTCGGTGTGGAGATCGGCCAGTTGCTGGCGCTGTCCGCCATCCTGATCGTCATGGGCTACTGGCGCCGCACAGGCAGCTTCCTGCGCCATGCCTACACCGCCAACGTCGCCATGATGTCCGCCGGTTTTGTGCTGATCGGATATCAGCTCGCCGGCCTCTTCGTGTCCTAAGGATTCTCACGCATGTACAACACCGATATTCCGGCTCGCGCAGAGCTGCCGACTTCCGCGCAACTGTTTCGCTCCACCGCCAGTGCGGCCGCAGCAGCAGCCGCCATCCTGATCACGATCGTGCTTCCTTCGGAGTATGCGATCGACCCGACCGGCGTGGGCCGCGCTCTCGGGCTCACGCAGATGGGGGAAACCAAGGTACAACTCGCAGCGGAGGCTGCGGCCGATGCGGCTGCCGACCGTAAGGCAGCGCAAGCGAGCCTGCAACCGAGAACGCGGCCCGAGCAGGCGCATGGTCACGACCATGCATCGCCTGATGCGCATGCCCACGACGCGCCGTCGGCGTCAGTCAGCGCTACCGCCGCCACTGCCCAGCCGCCAGCAGCGCCGCAGCCCGCTGCCGCAGCAGGGCGTTCGGACAAGGTCAGTTTGGTTCTGCGTCCTGGTCAGGGTGCGGAAGTGAAGCTCACGATGAAGGCCGGCGACAAGGCGTATTTCGATTGGACGGCCAATGGTGCCGCCGTTAATTTCGACGCGCACGGCGACGGAAGTGGCCGGTCCATCTCGTACAAGAAGGGCCATCAGGTTGGCGAAGACACCGGGGTTATCCAGGCAGCGTTCAACGGCAACCACGGCTGGTATTGGCGCAACCGTGGCGACAAGGACGTGACGATGACGCTGCGGACGCAGGGCGACTACACGGAGATCAAACGCGTCGACTGATCGGCGATCGGCGCTCCAGACGCATGACGTCGCGGCCCCGCCAGCCTGCTGGTTGGCGCCGCGGCGTCGTTGCGGATCGACGTCGATGTTATCCAGAGGCAATCTTGTTGGGACGACGTCTGTATGGATCGCCAGATCGTGGCGTCGTCCGCATGACTTATCGGAGTTCGTGATGGACCGGAACGCCCCCGGCGCTGTCCTGGAATCGCCTGCGAGGCTAGCAGATCGCCGTCCTGTCATGGAGCGTAGGGAAGAGGGGTGTTGGCAGCGAGCTACAGCCAACATTGCAGCTACAGAACCAGCGGCACCTCCACACCCACCGGCGCTACATATTCCGTCATGCGTCGGCGCGAGAGATCCATATGGGCACGCACGATGTCGCCTGCCGTTTCGGGATCATGGCGCGCGATGGCCTCGATGATTTCGTCGTGCTGGTCGGCCGCCTTGCCGAGATCCAGTTCCATGTCGACGGGTGCGGGATGCCGGTAGAAGATCTTCCCCAGCCGCGCATGGTCGATCAGGATTCGGCGCAGGCTCGGCATCAAATACGGGTTGTGCGCCATCTTGCCGATCTGCAGATGGAACTGGTCGTTGTTGAGCACGCGGTTTTCCACGTCGTTCCGCTCGATGGCTTCGCGGAACCGTCCCTGGATGGCTTTCAATTCCTCGATCTCCCGCGCGGTGGCGTTGGTCGCGGCCAGTTGCGTGGTGGCGATGTAGATCATCGGCGCGGCCAGGAAGAAATTCCGTAGCGACTGGTGGTTCATCGAAGACACCCGCGCCGCACGGTTGGCTTCCAGTTCGATATAGCCCTCGGCCGCCATCTGCCGCATCAGCTCCCGCACCGGAGGGCGTGACAGGCCAAATTCCTCGCTCAGCGCCAGCTCGTCCACGACTGCGCCGGGCGCCATATCCATGCTGACGATCCGCCGGCGCAATGCGTCGGCGAGCAGCGCCTTGCGATCCACCGATGCGTCGGAAATCGGCGCGTCGTCCGCGCCCGCCTTGGTTCTTGCCATCTCAGACCCCTGTCTATCAATCGTAGACATTCTAGGCCAACCGCCCGGCCAATCACTCATCTCCTTTGAAAAGTGCTGCGAAAGCAACGCTGCGGCGTATTTGATCTTGCCGCGCGTAAACCCTCATAGCTGTTTGTCTATCGTAGAAATATTCTTTGTCTACAAATGATAGACACGAAAAAGGGCGCGGCCAGAGACATCCAGGCAGGCGCTCAGGAGTGAGGCTCACATGACGAAAGTAACTGCGATACCGGCTGACGATTCCACCTGCGGCTGGTTTCACCTAAGCCGGGCACGCAAGCCGATGCCGGCGCATTCCGGCAAGACCAGTGCGCGCTGGGCGATCATCGGCGCGGGCTTCACCGGCCTGGCCGCTGCCCGCCAACTGGCGCACCGGTTCCCGGACGACTCCGTCGTGCTGGTGGATGCGCAGCAAGTGGGTTTCGGCTCATCCGGCCGGAACGCAGGCTTTGCGATCGACCTCCCCCACGACATCGGAGCCGACGACTACATCGGCGACATCGCCACAGCCCGCCATTGCATGAACCTGAACCTGACCGGCCAGCGCATTCTCAAGGCATTGGTGGACGAGTACCGAATCGACTGCCAGTTTCGCACGTCGGGCAAGTACCAGGCGGCCATCGAAGATCGGGGCATGGCGGTGCTGGATGCGTATCGCCGCGGGCTCGACAAGCTGGGCCAGCCGTACGACATGATCGAAGCGGCGGACCTGCCTGGCCACATCGGCACATCGTTCTACCGGAAGGCGCTATTCACGCCGGGCACGGCACTGATCCAGCCTGCCGCGCTGGTGAAGGGGCTGGCCGATAGCCTGCCACCCAATGTGGAGCTGTACGAAAACACGCCGATCACCGATGTGGAATACGGCGACAAGATCGTGCTCACACATCGCGGCGGCAGCATCACCGCCGACACGCTGATATTGACCAACAATGCTTTCGGCCAGCGCTTTGGTTTCCTGCAAGGCACGATGCTGCCCGTCTTCACCTATGCAAGCCTGACGCGTCCGCTGACGGCGGCTGAGCAGGCGCAACTCGGTGGCAAGGAATTCTGGGGTTTGATCCCTGCCGATCCGTACGGCACGACGCTGCGCCGCACGCATGACAACCGCATCCTCGTGCGCAACAGCTTCAGCTACAACGCCGACGGTCGCAGTCATCCCAAGTACCTCGAACGCTTTGTGAAAACGCATCGCGAATCGTTCGAACGGCGCTTTCCGATGCTGCCGGGTGTCGAGTTCGAATACACGTGGGGCGGCTCGCTCGCGCTCTCGCGCAATCACATGGGTCACTTCGGACAGCTTGCGCCGAACGTGCATGGCGCGCTGTGCTGCAACGGACTCGGCATCACGCGCGGCACCGTCACGGGGCATCTGCTGGCCGAGCACCTTGCTGGCGAGCGCAACGAACTGATCGATTTCCTGCTGTCGTCGCCGGGACCGAACCGCAATCCGCCGGAGCCGTTCCTGTCGATGGGCGTCAACGCGAATCTTTGGCTCGGCCAGCGCCGGGCGGGCAGGGAGGTCTGATCGCATCACACATGCACTCGCTGCACCCGATGAAAGACGGACCCAACGCAGGTCCGCGCATGACACGGTCAAACAGGAGACAAACGGTGGCAAACAATGTATCGATCGAGGACGTTCCTCTGAATGGATTTCATCAACTGCTATGCATCCGCTCGGGCGGTGGCTGGCTGCTGGACGGCTATGTGCTGAGCATCATCGGCGTGGCCATGGTGCCGCTGGCTGCGGCGCTGGACCTGAGCAGTTTCTGGCAGGGCATGGTCGCGGCATCGGCGCTGATCGGCATCTTCTGCGGCGGCTTTCTCGGTGGCGTGCTGACTTGCAGGCTGGGCCGCAGGAAGCTCTATTTCGTGGGGCCGACGATCTTCGTGCTGTGTTCGGTGCTGCAGTACTGGGCCACGTCCGGTGAGGAACTGTTCTTCATGCGCTTTCTGATCGGTATCGGCGTTGGATTCGAATATCCAGTGGCTGGCGCACTGCTCGTCGAATTCCTGCCGAAGAAGTATCGCGGCCCCCGCCTGGCGATGCTGACCATCCTGTGGTTCGCCGGTGCCGCGCTGGCCTATATCGTCGGCAACGCATTGCTCGGTGCCGGACGCGCCGATGCATGGCGCCTCGTGCTCGCCAGCCCGGCCATCATCGGCGTGGTGCTGCTGGTGATCCGCATGGGTACGCCGGAATCGCCGCGCTGGTTGCTGAGCAAGGGCAAGGCGTCGGAGGCGGAACGCATCATCCGCAAGGTCTACGGTCCGACGTTCTCGCTGCGCAACCTGCCCGAGCAGGCGGCCGAAAAGAAAGTGTCGCTGCTATCGCTGCTGCATTCCGGCTACGGCAAGCGCATGCTGTTCGTATCGGTGTTCTGGAGTTGCTCGGTCATTCCCGTGTTCGCGGTCTATGCCTTCGCACCCACCGTGTTGCAGGCGCTGAACCTGAAAGGAGAATGGGCATCACTGGGATCGGTCGCCATCACCATGCTGTTCGTGGTCGGCTGCATCGTTGCGACGCGGCTTATCAACACCATCGGCCGCCGCAGCATGCTGATTCACAGCTTCCTGTGGTCGGGCCTTGCACTGCTGGGGCTGGGTGCGTGCTCGGACGGCAACCAGATGCTGGTGCTTGCCCTGTTCGGTGCCTATGCGTTGTTCATTGGTGGCGCGCAGGTGCTGCAACTGGTCTATCCCAACGAACTGTTCCCGACCGAGATCCGCTCGGCGGCCGTGGGGCTGGGCGCGTCGCTGTCACGGATTGGCGCCGCCATCGGCACCTGGCTGGTTCCCATCTCGCTGCAGACCATCGGCATCGGACACACGATGTATGCCGCCGCCGGCGTCACGCTGGTCGGCCTGCTGGTTTCGATGCTGCTCGCACCGGAGACCCGCTCGTTGAGTCTCCAGGAAGCGGCCTCGCTGAGCCGCTGACCCACTCTCATTCCCTTTTTTGAATTCCTGAAGTTACGGAGAGCATCATGAAGTTTCAAGGTATCTACACGCCGGCCATCACGCCGCTGACTGCGGAAGGCAAGATCGACAACGCCGCGTTTGGCGACGTGCTGGAGTCACTGATCGACGCAGGCGTGCACGGCATCATCATTGGCGGGTCCACCGGCGAATACTATGCGCACACCACCGAAGAGCGGCTTGCGCTGGCCGCGTTCGCCAAGGAAGTGATTGGCACCCGCGTGCCGCTGATCGTTGGCACGGGCGCGGTGCGCACGGAAGAATCGGTGGTGTATGCCAAGGGCGCAAAGGCCATCAAGGCCGATGCCATCCTGGTTGGCTCGCCGCCGTATGCGCTGCCGACCGAGGCAGAGAATGCCATCCACGCACTGACCGTCGATCAGGCCGCGGGCCTGCCGATCATGCTCTACAACTATCCGGGCCGGATGGGTGTGTCGATGGGGCGCGAGTTCTTCCGCACGGTGACGTCGGCCTCGAAGAACTTTGTCGCCATCAAGGAAAGCTCGGGCCAGACATCGCAATTGCATATGCTCGCCACCGAGTTCCACGACATCGACATCTCGTGCGGCTGGGACGATCAGGCGCTGGAATTCTTTGCCTGGGGCGCACGTAGCTGGGTCTGCGCTGGCTCCAACTTCATTCCGCGCGAGCACATCGCGCTGTATGAAGCCTGCGTGATCGAGAAGGATTTCGATAAAGGCCGCCGCATCATGTCGGCCATGATGCCGCTGATGGATTTCCTGGAAGGCGGCAAGTTCGTGCAATCGATCAAACACGGCTGCACCGTGGCAGGACTGAAAGCCGGCGGTGTGCGCGCACCGCTGCAGGATCTTGAAGACACCGAGCGCCGCCGCCTGCAGGCGATCATCGCCGAACTCAAGCGCGTGGTGGCGACCATCGTCGGGGAGAAGGCGTAATGGCACAACTTGTGACTGCTGCAGAGTACGCCGCCATTGCAGACAAGATCACGCTGCCGACGCAGGCTTTCATCGACGGAAAGTTCGTCCGCGCCGTATCGGGCAAGACGTTCCAGACCAGCAATCCGGCAACGGGACAGGTCTTGACGGAAATCTCCGCCTGCGATGTGCGCGATGTGGATGTTGCCGTGGCCAAGGCCAAGGCTGCGTTCGAGGATGGCCGCTGGCATCGTCAGTCGCCGGGCCAGCGCAAGGCCGTGCTGCTGAAGTTCGCCGACCTGCTGGAAGAGAATGCGCACGAACTGGCGGTGATGGAAAGCCTGGATAGTGGCAAGCCGATCCACGAATGCCAGAACACCGACATTCCCGAGACCATTCATACGATCCGCTGGCACGCCGAACTGATCGACAAGATCTATGACAGCACGGCGCCCGTGGGTTCTGCTGCGTTGTCGCTAGTGGTGCGCGAGCCGATCGGCGTGGTGGGGCTTGTCCTGCCGTGGAATTTCCCGCTGCTGATGCTGGCGTGGAAGATCGGTCCGTCGCTCGCGGCCGGCTGCTCGATCGTGGTCAAGCCTGCCAAGGAAACCACGCTCACCGCACTGCGCGTGGCCGAACTGGCGCATCAGGCAGGCGTCCCTGCGGGGGTGTTCAACGTGCTGCCCGGCGGCGGCAAGGAAGTGGGCGAGCCCCTCGGCATGCACATGGACGTGTCGATGGTCAGTTTCACGGGTTCCACCGCAACCGGGCGGCTGTTCCTCAAGTACGCGGCGGAATCCAACCTCAAGCGCATCGTGCTGGAATGCGGCGGCAAGAATCCTGCCGTGGTGCTCAAGGATGTGGAGGACATCGACGCCGTGGCCCAGCACGTGGTCAACGGTGCCTTCTGGAACATGGGCGAGAACTGCTCGGCATCGTCGCGGCTGATCGTGCATGCCGATATCAAGGACGAGTTGCTGGCACGCATCGGTGTGCACATGCGCGACTGGAAGATGGGCGATCCGCTCGATCCCGAGCATCGTATCGGCTCGCTGGTGAGTGAAGCGCATTTCCAGAAAGTGCGTTCGTACATCGAGCATGCCGATGCAGAGCGCCTGAACGTGACGTTCGGCGGTGGCACCAAGGGCGAATCGTTTGTGGAGCCGACTGTAGTCGATGGCGTACCGCCGGAGAGCCGGCTGTTCCGCGAGGAAATCTTCGGTCCCATCCTGTCGGTGACCACGTTCACCGATATCGATGAGGCTATCGCGCTGGCCAACGACTCCGTGTATGGGCTGGCGGCATCGGTCTACACGAGCCACCTCAACCGCGCGATCCGGCTCTCACGCGAGATTCGCGCGGGCGTGGTGACCGTGAACTGCTTCGGGGAAGGCGATATCACCACACCGTTCGGCGGCTACAAGGAGTCCGGTTTTGGTGGTCGTGACAAGTCGATCTGGGCACATGACCAGTACACCGAGATCAAGACGATCTGGATCGATGTACCATCCACGGCCAACTGAGCGGTAGTCCCGCCAATCCCCTAACCACCGTTTCATCACAAGGTAGTCATGCAAAGCAAACAGGCAACGTTGATTGGACTCTTGGCCGTACTTCTCTGGAGTTCGATCGTCGGCCTGATCCGTGGCGTCAGCGAGAGTTTCGGCGCCACGGGAGGGGCGGCCCTGATGTATTCGGTCGCCTCGGTGCTGCTGTGGATATCAGTAGGGCCGGTGCGGATCAAGGCGCTGCCACGGGCATATCTTTTCTGGGGCAGCCTGCTGTTCGTGTCGTACGAGCTGTGCCTGTCGCTTTCCATTGGCTACGCGAACACTGGCCGGCAGGCCATCGAAGTGAGCATGGTGAATTACCTGTGGCCCACGTTCACCATGATGGCCGCGATCCTGTTCAACCGGCAACGGGCGAACTGGCTGATCGTACCGGGCTTTCTGGTTGCCATCCTGGGTGTCACGCTGGTACTGGGTGGCGATCAGGGACTCGACGCTGCCAGCCTGGCGGCCAACGTGCGTGACAATCCGCTGAGCTATGGCCTGGCGTTTTCCGGCGCGGTGATCTGGGCGGGCTACTGCACCGTGACGGCACGCATCGCACAGGGCAAGAACGGTGTCACGCTGTTCTTCATTCTGACCGCGTTGACGCTGTGGGCCAAGTACCTGTTCACGGGTGGCGAGGCGATGTCCTTCACCTTCGGCGGCGTGGTCTATCTCGCACTGGCCGCCTGTGCGATGGGCTTTGGTTATGCGGCGTGGAATGTCGGCATCCTGCACGGCAACGTGGCGGTACTGGCAGGCGCGTCGTACTTCATCCCGGTGCTGTCCGCCGCACTCGCCACCACGTTGCTTCACGCGCCGTTGTCCTTCGCATTCTGGAAGGGCGCGGCGATGGTCGTGGCCGGGTCTATCCTCTGCTGGCTCGCCACACGGGGGAAGGGCGCCCGCACCGCACCATCTGGCGGATCGAGCCAGGCGACATAGCCCACTCACATTCCGGGGCAACGTACCCCAAGGAAACACCCAATGACATCGGAGAGAGACAAGCGCACCCAGTGGCTGTGCAAGGCAGCCCTGTGCGCGATATCGGCATCCACCTCGGCGTCCGTCTTGGCGCAAAGCACAGTGACGCTGTATGGCGTGCTGGACGAGGGGATCAACTACACCAACAACGTAGGCGGACACAGCCAGGTGGCGATGGCCAGCGGCTTTCCGCACGGCAGCCGCTGGGGGCTGAAGGGCAGCGAGGATCTCGGCGGCGGCACCAAGGCCATCTTCCAGCTTGAAAACGGTTTCGACGTCGATAACGGCCGCGCCTTCCAGGGCGGTGCACTGTTCGGTCGGCAGGCATATATGGGCTTGACCGGGCAGCGATGGGGTTCCGTGACACTGGGTCGCCAGTACGACTCGGTGGTGGACTACCTCGCACAGACCACGGCGGGCGGCACGTGGGGCGGCTATATGTTTGCCCATCCGTACGACAACGACAACCTGATCAACACCTTTCGCGTCAACAACACGGTCAAGTACACCAGCCCCGATCTTGGCGGCGTCAAGTTTGGCGGCATGTATGGCTTCAGCGACGACACCAGGTTCTCGAACAATCGCGTGTTCAGCGCAGGCGGGCAGTACGCGAAGAATGGCCTGACACTCGCCGCTGCCTACCTGCAGGCCGACAATCCTTCGGCCACGTCATACGGTGCCATCAACAACGGTGGCGACCAGAACCTGCCGGGCAGCCGCCTCAGGATCTGGGGAGCAGGGGGTACGTACGAAACAGGCAAGTTCCAGTTCGGTGTCTCGTATGCCCGGACGGAGGTAACGGACCCGCGCAGTTCCGCCTACGTTGGCAACATCACGCCGCCATCGGGCACGCTCGGTGCACTACGCTTCGACAACATCGAAGCGAACATCAAGTACCAGCCCGCCCGGCAATACTGGTTCGGGGCGATGTACGCGTACACGCGCGCAACGTTCGACGCCACCTCCGGCAAGACGCATCCGGTCTATCACTCGGTGGGGCTGATGGCGGACTACATCTTCTCGAAACGCACGGACATCTACGTGCAGACGGTCTACCAGCACGTGGGCGGCGACAAGACCGGCAGCGTGCTCGATGCGGCCTACGTGGTTGGTGCCGCGGGCGTGGCGTCAGGCCAGAACCAGGTGATGTTCAGGCTGGGGCTGCGGCACTTTTTTTGAACGGATCCTTGCTGCGTTCGAGGGCCACCTGCTGGAGGCAAATCAACTCCTGTGCAAATTGTTGATATCTCACCGAGGACTTTATGTATGGTGATCCTCGGCCTTCTTCACATGAACGTCCTCAGTGAGAACAGAGATGAAACAGTGCATTCACCTGGAACCAATCAGAGCGCGGGAACAGCATGGCGATGGCGTCCGTGCGCCTGAAAAACGAGCCGCCGCAGGGCGCATTGCCGGGCTTTCAGCAGTCGCTGCAGCAGCCATCGCCATGGCGGGGCCGGCAAGCGCCACGGCAAGCAGCGCTGACTATGCAAAGACGCGCTACCCGATCGTCCTGGTTCATGGCGTGACGGCCGCGGCAAAGATAGCCGGCGTCATCGACTATTGGTACGGTATTCCCAAAGTGTTGCGTGCCAACGGCGCCACGGTATACGTGGCCACGGTGCCCTCGTTCAATAGCGATGAAGAGCGCGCGTTGGCATTGCAGTCGTACGTACGCGCGGTGAAGCTGGAGACCGGCGCTGACAAGGTCAATCTCATCGGCCATAGCCAGGGCGGCACAACGGTGCGTGTGGCAGCGGCCATGTCACCGCAGGATATTGCGTCGGTAACCACCATTGGCAGCCCAAATCGCGGCAGCGAATTCTTCGATGTCATCGATAGCCTGATCAGCGGTGTCGGCAGCGTTCCGGTGGCGGGACCGGTGCTGGTCGGCATAGTTCAGGGTGTGGCCAATGCCTTGGGCTGGATGAATGGCGTCGTCAACGGACAAATGTGGGATCAGAACAGCCCAGCCGCTTTGCAGGTCCTGACCACGCAAGGGGCCGCCGCGCAGAACGTGCGCCTGGACGCCACACTGGCGCCCGGTTCCAGATCCGCATTGGGGCCTGACTGCAATACGCCGGGGGCCGCGGTGGAGCAGAGGCAGGCGCGCGATGCAACCGGGAAACTCGTCACCCACACCCAGGCTGCCTATTCCTGGACAGGGCACGGCGGCCCGGTCAACGTGTTCCGTTCCAATCTGTTCGACTTGTCCACACTGCCGCTGTCCGCGTTCGCAGACATCATGACCCTGAAGGGATCAGGCCCCAACGACGGGATGGTTTCAGTGTGTAGCAGCAAGTGGGGTCGCGAACTCGGCTCCTACTACTGGAACCACCTTGACCAGATCAATCAATTGTTCGGCATGTACCAGGATGCGGACCCGCGCACGGTGATCCTGAACCACGCCAACCGCTTGCGTAATGACCGGCTCTGAATCCCGGTCAGGGGTTGCCCTGGTACTGTTGGTGGCTGGGCTTGCTGGCGCGGCAGTGTACTGGGCGACCTTACCTGCCGAGCCGGCCACGCGTTCACCGCTCGCGCGATCCTCGATGGACGCGGTATCTGACATTTCCGTGCCGCTGGCGGATACCGCGCGCATGCCTGCTATCGGCGCAATGCCCTCGCTGGCGGGTGTCGATATCCCGCCCGGTCCGGAATCGGATGCGCGAGGCAACCTGCGTCTGACGCGAGCCCTACGGACTTACTTCGATTTCTTTCTAAGTGCCCGCCATGCCTCGGGCGACACGCAGGCATTGGATCGGTTGGTCTACGACGATATTCGCAAGCACGTGCCGCAGCCGGCTGCCGGGCAGGCCATGCAACTGTGGCAGCGCTATCTCGCCTATCTTGCCGAGATGCAGCGGATACCCGCGAACCAATCTGTCGTCGACGGGACCGGCGCACCGGACGCAGCACAGATACAGCGCCTGCGCGCCCACATTGCGGACCGCAGCGCAGTGCAGTGGCGACACCTGCCTGATGTGGCGTCGATCTGGTTTGGCGACGAGCAGACCTATGACGACGCCATGCTCGCCCGCCTGGAGGTTGCGATACAGTCCGGACTCGACGATGCCGAACGGGAGCGCCGCCTTGCGGCACTGGATGCCGCGCTGCCCGAGCCACTCCGTGCCGCGCGTGAAATGAACGCCAGGCCGCAGGCGATCACCGAAACCATTGCCAGCATGAAGGCTTCCGGACATGGCGCACAAGAGATTGGCGCAGCGCTGGCACAGGCATTCAGTCCGGAAGTGGCGCAGCGCTATCAACTGCAGGCACAGGCCGACCACGCCTGGCAGCAGCGCTATGACGAGTATGCGACCCGACGCACGCATATCGAAACGGTCGCTGGTCTATCTGACCAAGACCGCGCGCAACAGCTTGCCACGCTGCGACAGCAAGCTTTCTCCTTACCCAGCGAAGCCTTGCAAGCGGAAGTCATGGACAAGGCAGCGGCAGCAAAGCGGGCGGAGGGGCCATAGCGGGTGCTGCGGCCTGTCTTCTGACGGTTATCGTGTCATCAGCCGATCCGTCACTTTCCCAATCCCGAGAGATTCGCGATTCTCATTGCATACGTCACGCGCCCTCCCGCCATGGGCGCTGACGTGCTTTCCCGAAAAAGCTGCCACGAGCGGGAACTTCTGCTCGGTCGCGTCGGCGTATCTTGCGCGCAGATTGTCGCTCACCCATGACATCCAACACGGGGCCGGCGATACGCACAACGATTCAAGCCTACCTACCGGAGTTGCCCGTCATGACTGGTACTGCGCGCGAGCACGCGAGGCCGTTGCCTCTTTATCCATCCTCCATCGCCAGGCGCTGCGCCAGCGTCGCCGCGCTGGCAGTCGTTGTCTCCTTGACCGGCTGCGTCAACTACGGCGGCATCCACAGTGACAGCCAGATCGCCACGCCGGGCCAATACGCCACGGCTGACAGCCTGCCAGCGCAGGGTGGCCAGTGGCCGTCGTCGGCATGGACCGATCAGTTCGGTGATCCGCAACTCACGCAGCTCGTGGAGGAAGCGATCCGGGGCAATCCCACCGTAGCGGAAGCCAAGGCCCGGCTCGACAAGGCGAGTTCGTACGTGGACGCATCGCGTGCCTCGCTCTTCCCGCAGGCGGGGGCGAGTGCATCGGCCACGCGCCTGCGGCTCTCGGAGAACCTGGCGCCGCCGCCCTTCGGTGGCAACTGGTACAGCGATTTCAGCACCCTTGCCAGCGCGTCGTGGGATCTGGATCTGTGGGGCAAGAACCGCGCACGCGTGGCGCGCGCTGTGTCCCAGCAGAAGGCCGCCGATGCCGATCTGCAGCAGGCCCGCGTGACGCTGGCCACATCGGTGGCCCGCACCTACAACCGCCTGGCGCAACTGTATGCCTTGCGCGACATCGCCCGCAAGGAAGTGGCCGACCGCACGGCTATCGGCGCCATTGCCGATGACCGTGCCGCCGCCGGGCTCGACACGAACGTCGAGACACAAACGGCCCGCAGCAACGTGGCAACCAGCCAGGCGAGCGTGAGCCAGTACGACGGCGAGATCGAAGTGGTGCGCTACCAGATGGGTGCGCTGCTCGGTGAAGGGCCGGATCGTGGGCTGAAGATCGCGCAACCCACGCTCGGTGTCGGTGCGCCGGTCACGTTGCCCGATGCACTGCCTGCCGACCTGATCGCACGGCGTCCCGACATCGTCGCGGCACGCTGGCAGGTGGAAGCGGCGTTGCAGGACGTGAAGGAAGCCAAGGCCGAGTTCTATCCCGATGTGAACCTTTCCGCGAGCCTCGGGCTCGATGCGCTGGGATGGGGCCGCCTGCTGAAGGCGTCGAGCCGACAGATCAGCGTGGGGCCGGCAATCCATTTACCGATATTTGATGCCGGCGCACTGCGCGCGCAATTGAAGGGCCGCTATGCGGACTTCGATGCGGACGTGGCGAACTATGACCGGACGCTCGTCAATGCCTTGTCCGAAGTGGCTACGCAGGTATCGGCCATCCGCGCTACCGATCGGCAATTGACCGATGCCCGCACGGCGCAGGACGCGGCAACACGCGCCTACACGCTGGCGGTGGGCAACTACAAGGCGGGACTCTCGCCGCAACTGCAAGTGCTGCAGGCCGACCAGATCCGACTCGCCGCCGTGCAGTCCGTGACCAATCTGGCGATGCAGCGCCGCGACCAGCAAATGGCGTTGATCCGCGCGCTCGGCGGCGGATTCGACGCGCAAGCGGCCGGGCTGGCCATGCCCGACCAAGCCGCTCATCCCAGTCAAGAAGGAGCCTGAACATGAACGCCGCCACACAACAGCCCGATACCGCACAGCCCGCCGCAGTGCCCACGACAAATCACGGCCTCCGCCGTCGCCTGATGGCGCTCCTCGCACTCGCCGTGCTCGGCGCTGGCGCGGGGTCGGCCGCCTACTATCTGCTCGTTGCGCGCTACCACGAGAGTACCGACGACGCCTACGTGAACGGAAACGTCGTGCAGATTACCCCGCAGGTGACCGGGACTGTCATCGCCGTACGCGCCGACGACACGCAGACGGTGCAGGAAGGCCAGCCACTCGTCGAACTCGATGGCGCCGATGCGCGCGTGGCGCTGCAACGCGCGGAGGCCAAGCTCGCGCAGACCGTGCGTCAGGTCAAGGGCCTCTTCGTCGACGATGCGCAATACGCCGCACAGGTGGCGGTACGCGAGTCGGATCTGGCACGCGCACAAGACGATTTGAAGCGCCGGCTGTCCGTATCGCAAAGCGGTTCGGTTTCGCAGGAGGACGTCTCGCACGCGCGCGACGCGGTCAGGACGGCACAGGCCGCGCTCGATGCCGCGCGGCAGCAACTCGCGGCGAATCGCGCGCTCACGATCAATACGACCATCGCCACCCATCCGGATGTCCAGGCCGCCGCCGCGCAGGTGCGCGACGCCTATCTCGCCAATGCCCGGAACATCCTGCCGGCGCCGGTCATGGGCTATGTGGCCGAGCGTTCGGCACAGGTGGGCCAGCGCGTATCGCCCGGTACGCCGCTCATGGCCGTGGTGCCCTTGCAGGACGTGTGGGTCGATGCAAATTTCAAGGAGGTGGAACTGGCGCATCTGCGCGTGGGCCAGCCGGTCTCGCTGACGTCCGACGCCTATGGTTCGTCGGTGGTGTATCACGGCCGGGTCGTTGGCTTCTCCGCTGGCACGGGGTCCGCGTTCTCGCTGCTGCCAGCGCAGAACGCCACGGGCAACTGGATCAAGGTCGTGCAGCGGGTGCCCGTACGCGTCGCGCTGGACCCGCGTGAACTGCAGCAGCATCCGCTGCGCATCGGGTTGTCGATGCAGGCTGACGTGGATGTGCGCGACCAGAGTGGTGGGGCGCTCGCCCACGCGGCGCCGGCCACCTACGAGACCAACGTGTTCGCCAAGTACGGCAGCGACGCCGATGCGGAGATCGCGCGCATCGTCTCCGACAACGCCGGCCTCGGGACATCGCAGGCCGCCGCAGGCCATCCCCGGAATGCGCCGGCCAGCAAGGCAAGCGCCACATAATCCGTCGTGCTGCCGCGCGCCCCTTGAGATTGAAGTTCATCAGGCTCCGTCATGTCCCAGATCCAGGCTCCACCTCCGCCCATGCAAGGCGGCCAGCTCGTCCTGGCCACCATCGCGGTGGCACTTGCCACGTTCATGAACGTGCTCGACACCTCGATTGCGAACGTTGCGATTCCCACGATATCCGGCAACCTGGGCGTATCGGTCGATCAGGGCACGTGGGTGATCACCGTGTTCGCGGCGGCCAACGCCGTGTCGATTCCCTTGACCGGCTGGCTGACGCAACGATTTGGAGACATCCGCCTGTTCGTGGGGTCGATCCTGCTGTTCACGCTGGCGTCGTGGCTCTGCGGCATCGCGCCCACGTTGCCCATCCTGCTGGTGGCGCGGGTGCTGCAAGGCGCAGTGGCCGGGCCGCTGATTCCGATGTCGCAAGCCATCCTGCTGGGCTCGTATCCGAAGCAGAAGTCCGCCACGGCACTGGCCCTGTGGGGCATGACCGCAACGGTCGGACCCATTGCAGGCCCACTCCTCGGCGGCTGGATCACGGATAGCTATAGCTGGTCGTGGATCTTCTACATCAACATTCCCGTCGGCATCTTTGCCGCCTCGGTGACGTGGATGCTGTATCGCAAGCGGCAGGGTCCGACACGCAAGACGCCCATCGACGTCGTGGGCCTAGGCCTGCTTGTCGCCTGGGTGGGCTCGCTGCAGGTCATGCTCGACAAGGGCAAGGACCTCGACTGGTTCAACTCTCCCGTCATCGTGGTGCTGGGGATCGTCGCCGTCATCAGCTTCCTGCTCTTCCTGATATGGGAATTGACCGATGCCAACCCCATCGTCGATCTTCGGCTGTTCACCCAGCGCAATTTCCTGGGAGGTACGGTGGCGATTTCCATTGCCTACGCCGTGTTCTTCGGCAACCTCGTACTGTTGCCGCAATGGATGCAAGAGTACCTGGGCTATCGCTCTGTCGACGCCGGCCTGGTCACCGCGCCGCTAGGGATCTTTGCGCTGCTGGTCTCGCCGATCGTGGGACGGGTGCTGACGCCGAGCAACGCGCGTACCGTGGCGACGCTGTCTTTCATCGGCTTTGCGGGCGTGTTCTACATGCGGACGCACTATGTGACGCAGATCGATACGTGGCATCTGGTGCTGCCGACGCTGCTGCAGGGCATTCCGATGGCGCTGTTCTTCGTGCCGCTCACATCGATCATCCTGTCAGGGCAACGTCCCGAGAAAATCGCCGATGCGGCGGGACTTTCCAACTTCGCGCGCGTGTTCTGCGGGGCAGTGGGCACCTCCATCGCCGGCAATGCGTGGAACGACCGCACGGTTCTGCATCACGTGCGGCTCACCGAACAGGCGAGTATCGGCAATCCGATCTTCACCCATCAGATCGATGCTGTGCGGTCGCTGCTACACCTGAATCCCGCGTCGGCCCACGCGCTGTTCGATGCCACCGTGATATCGCAGGCCGCAATGATGGGCCTCAACGACATCTTCTACATATCGGCCGTGCTCTACCTCGTCATGATCCCGCTGATCTGGATCACCCGTCCCGTCAAGGGCGACGGCAAGGGGCCGGCGATCGTGGCGCACTGAGGGTTAAGCCACTAAGCCAGCGGCGCGACGGTCGCGCCCTGGATGCCGTGGTCGCGCAGGGCATCCGTGACGCGTCCCGCCCCCTTCATGTCTTCCACGAAGCGGGCCAGGAATGCGGCCGCCTTGTCACCGCGCGTTTTTTGCACGCCCATGGCTTGCTGGATAACCATGAAGCGTTCGCCAAGCAGTCGCAGACCGGTCATGCCTGCGATGTCGGCTTCAAGCTGTTGCTTCACACCAGCCGCCACGTCGTACTGGCCCGCAAGAAACGTCTTCACCACCGTCTGCGAGGACGGCGCATGGACGATTTCGGCGTGCTTCAGTTCGCGCGTCAGGAACAGGTCGTAGGCGCTGCCCTTGCCGACCACCACGCGCGTGCCTGCGCGGTCCACATCGGCATTGCCTTGTACCGGCGAGTCCTGGCGAACAAGGTAGTAGCCTTCGATCAGCACGTATGGCGCGGTGAATGCGATGCTCGCGCCGCGCTTGGGATCGATGGCGAAAAAGCCGACGTCAGCGTCTTCGGCCGCGACGATCTCCACCGACTTGCCTGCGGTCTCCACAACCACCAGTTCGAGCGGTACGCCGAGCCGCGCGGCAAGCGCCGTGGCCAGATCCACGGATACGCCACCCGCCGATCCATTCGGCGTGCGGTGGGCGAGGATGGGGTTGCCAAGGTTGATGGAGGCGCGCAGCTTGCCCGTGGGCGCGAAGGCCTGGACGATGTCTTGGTCGATGGTCATGGTCGGTGGCGGTTCAATCGGGTTTTTCGGATATTCCGACGCTCAGGATAGCCTGAGCGGCCGAAGGAAAGGAAATGGGATGCCGGCCAGCGGCCTGAACAAAAAAAATGCCACGTCGCGAAGGACGTGGCTTTTTCATCTACACGGGGATCGACAGAAGCCGTAGGCTTACCAGCGATAACGCACCCCCAGCTTTGCGCCAATCGCATTGCTGTCACCTAAGTTTTGCAGGCTGGTGCGAGCCAGCAGTTCGCCGTAGACGCTGTAGCGGTCGTCGTTCCAGTTCAGCGATGCACCAACGCCCAGGCCAGCCCACAGTGCCTGTTCCTTGCTGACCACGCTGATATCCGCCACGCGTGCCGAGGTACCGTGCAGAAAGTCGTAGTACAGGTTGGTGATGCCGTACACATGCGAGCGGCTGGTCTTGCCATTGGCGGCGGTCCACTTGGTTTCGTGATCCAGCGAAACGCCCAGGCGCGAGACCAGGCTGTTGCCGTTGTCACGCGAAACATTGGCGCCGTACTGGTCGGTGAACGCATCGAAGCGCACCTGCGACCAGGCGAGTTGCGCCTGCGGCGTGATGGACCAGTTGCCGCCCAGTGCCAGTTGATGGCCGGCTTCCACGCTGGTAGCCACGCCGCTGCCGCGATTGCCGTTGGCAAGCTTGGCCGAGAGCGTCGAGGAGCGGATATCGGTGTCGTACCACGTCACCGTGGCGCGGGCATCCACGTACGAGCCATTGTTGCCGTACCAAGTGGCCGTACCGCCAAAGCCGTAGCCGGTGGCATCGATCGCACCGTTGCCGAACATCGACGAGACATTGGAGTTGGCAATGCCATAGTGGAACGTCGGGCCTACCACCAGCGTGCCGGAGGCGTTCTGGATGACCGGTGCATCCACGCCGCCTTCGAACTTCCACATGCGCACGTTATAGCTGGCGCTGGTCGTGCTGGTCGACGGATCGATGTGCGTGTTCGAGCCTTCCACACGCGCCCAGGCACCGCGACCGATGATCGGCTTGCCAGCGTCCTGCTCGGCTTGCACGGCCGCATTGGGCGACCACGAACGATTGCCCACGCGCTGTTGCAGCGTGCCGAGTTCGTTGAAACGTTGCAGCACGCTCGAATAGGCTTCATACAGCGGCACGGTCGGTGCCAGCAGCGGAGCGGCTGAGGTCGAAGCCGAGCTGCCGGCAACCGTCGTATCGGCCAGCGTCGAGCGCAAGTACCAGTCGCCATCGGCCGGCGTGGACACGCCATTCTTGTAGAGACGGTAGGCATACGCACCAGCCACCACGGCTTGCTGGCCCTGGAACGTGTAGTCGCCCGCCAGCGTGAAGGCGCCATTCGATGCGCCTTGCACGTCGATGACCTTGATGCCATCGACCGTCGCCGCACCCGATCCGCCAACGTTGACCGCACGGATCTGGCTGCTGCCCGACGTGTCGCCCGTTACCACCAGTCGTCCCGTCGCCGAGGTATCGCCACCGAACACGGTATTGACGCGCACCGTACCGCCATTGCCGATGTAGTTACCAGCGATGGTCAGTACGCCCGAGCCGCCGCCCGGCGTGACCGTGCCAGTGTTGGTGACATCGCCGAAGATCGTGCCGGTGCCTGACAACGTACCGGCTGCGTTCACGGTGACCGGACTCGTGATCGACCCATCGATGGCGAGCGTGCCGAGGTTGATCGTGGTCGGACCCGTGTACGTGCTGGCGGCGGTCAGCACCGTGGTGCCCGTGCCGTTCTGTGCCAGACCGCCCGCGCCCGAAACGGTGCCGCCATACGTATAGGCATCGGAACGGTTGAATGCGAGGGTGGCGCCGGTGTTGACCACCACGTCACCAGCAAGGCTGCCGCTCGTGCCGCCATTGCCGATCTGCAGCGTGCCTTGATCGACGGTCCACGGCGCAGCGACCGTACCGGTGCCGATCAGCGCCCAGGTACTGGCGCCAGTCTTCGTGAAGTTGTCGAAGTAACGGTATTGCGCGGTGTCGCCGATGGTGGAGACATCGAACACGCTGTTGGTGTCGCCGCCAAGGCGGAGCGTGTCGTTGGTGCCGAGCGCGCTGGCTACGACGTTGCCGACGATGTTGGAACCGGCTTGCAGTTCGAGCGTGGCGCTGGCGTTGGCCACAGTGCCGAACTGAATCGCGTTGGCGGCGCCGTCACCTGCTCGCACCGTTCCCGAGTTGACCATTGTGATGTTGGTGTTGGTCGCCGTCGATATCGCAGCGGCGCCTCGGCCGCCCTCGATGACCCCGGAGTTCTCGAGGGAGAACAGGGCGGTGCCGTTGCCGATCCGCACGCCGATCCCGCCACCGGTTCCTCCGCTCAAGTCGCTACCGCCGCGGATCGTGCCCTGGTTGACGAGACGGCCTGAAGTAAGCGCCGCCGTAAAATTGACGCCAACGCCCCCCGTGCCGCCATTGACGTCACCACCGGAAATCGTGCCGGATGCACTGTTGATGACAGCGGTACCGTTGGCAGCGCTGATGCCTGCACCCCCTGTGCCTGCCGTGGCCCCGCCTCCTTTGATCGCGCCATTGTTGGTGAGCGACGCGCTACCCGCCAACACAAAACCCGTGCCACCAGCACCGCCGCTGTCTGTATCGGTCCCACCAGTGATCGAGCCGTTGTTGATAGAAGATCCGCCGCTGACGGCCTGACCACCGCCCGGCGAGGCGCCGGTTGCGCCAACATAGATGCCGTTGAATGTCCGGTCTCCGGTGAACCCACCGGCACCCGAAGCCCGGGTCAGCGTATAGCCTTGCGTATCGACGGTGACCCGCTTGCCGGCCGCCGGTAGTGTAGTGGCGATAGTCAGCGTGAAACTGTTGGCTAGACGGATCGTCGCACTGGCGTCACCGTCAGAGTTTGCCGCCGACAGTGCGGCGCGAAGCTCGGTTTCATTGCTGACCAGATACTCGGCCGCCGACGCCCCCACCGGAAACATCAACGCCACCGCCAGAGTAATAGAGGACGCTTGCGGCGCGCGCACGGCTACCTGCCGCATTCCACGACAAAAATTTGACTTCATTGAACTACCCCGTTTCTATGTATTGTTTTAGCTACAAAGCGTAGCCGGGGGCGATCTTAGATCACGTGATGAGGCGTATGTAAGTACTACAAACAGCAGGGTTATGTGCTGTCGCGAACGTGCGACGGTGATTGAAGGAAGTGTTGCAATGGGTTGCCACCATGATCCAAATGGTCTAGAGCGCACGCTCTAAACGTGATTC
>NZ_SCMX01000023.1 GCF_005503625.1 Cupriavidus sp. 2SB
GAGCTGCCGCAGGACAAGGAAATGGTCATGCCGGGTGACAACGTGTCGATCACCGTCAAGCTGATCGCCCCGATCGCCATGGAAGAAGGCCTGCGCTTCGCTATCCGCGAAGGCGGTCGTACCGTCGGCGCCGGCGTTGTGGCAAAGATCCTCGACTAAGCACAACCTTTTTGGGGCATGCCTGCGGGCATGTCCCTTATAATCTGGGCGCTTCGCCCATCGCTCTTTTAAGGAACAATCATGCAGAACCAGAAGATCCGTATCCGCCTGAAGGCTTTCGACTATCGCCTGATCGACCAGTCGGCCGCCGAAATCGTGGATACCGCCAAGCGTACCGGCGCGATCGTCAAGGGCCCGGTGCCCCTGCCGACTCGTATCCAGCGCTTCGACATCCTGCGTTCGCCGCACGTCAACAAGACCAGCCGCGATCAGTTCGAGATCCGCACCCACCAGCGCCTGATGGACATCGTCGATCCGACGGACAAGACCGTCGACGCGCTGATGAAGCTCGATCTGCCGGCAGGCGTGGACGTCGAGATCAAGGTATAAGTATGTGTCGGGCCAGGCTTCTGGCCTGATTCAGCAAGACGGCGAACGCAAGTTCGCCGTTTTTGTTTTCCAAATCGTCGCATGGTGTGCGAATAGTACGGAAAGCTACAGCATCGGCACGCAAAGTGCCGGATTCGGCGCCGTTTCCGACCCACAGGCGCAAGACCGTCGAGGAAAAGCGCGCCACCGCTTGCCCTTTCCAAATTGCTGTGGTATGTTGCAAGGCTACCCATTAATCCGGGTAGTGGGGGCCATTTTGGTCACGCGCAATCCTTTTCGCGCAACCCGCACTCACACAGTTTTCGTGTATCAATCAGCCCCGGCCAATCGCAGCTGGGAATGGAGCAAACCATGAGCCTTGGCCTTGTAGGTCGCAAGGTTGGCATGACCCGTATTTTCACGGACGACGGTGATTCGATTCCCGTTACCGTGGTCGAGGTCGGCGACAACCGCGTGACGCAAATCAAGACGGACGAGACCGACGGTTATACCGCGGTTCAAGTCACTTTTGGCAGCCGACGCGCAAGCCGTGTCACCAAGCCGCTGGCGGGTCACCTCGCCAAAGCCGGCGTGGAAGCTGGCGAAATCATCAAAGAATTCCGCATCGATGCAGCCAAGGCTGCCGAGCTGCAAGCTGGCGGCTCGATTTCTGTCGACCTGTTCCAGGTTGGTCAGAAGATCGACGTGCAGGGTGTGACGATTGGTAAGGGCTATGCCGGTACCATCAAGCGCCACCACTTCGCATCCGGTCGTGCCACCCACGGTAACTCGCGTTCGCACAACGTGCCGGGTTCCATCGGTATGGCGCAGGATCCGGGCCGCGTGTTCCCGGGCAAGCGCATGACGGGCCACCTCGGTGACGCTACCCGTACCGTGCAAAACCTCGAGATCGCCAAGATCGACGCAGAGCGCAAGCTGCTGCTGGTCAAGGGCGCCATCCCCGGTTCCAAGGGCGGCAAGGTCATTGTGACCCCGGCCGTCAAGGCCAAAGCTTAAGGAGCGCATGTAATGGAACTCAAGCTCCTCCAGGACAACGGTCAGATCGGTGCTGGCGTTACCGCCTCGCCCGAAGTGTTCGGCCGCGACTACAACGAAGCCCTGGTTCACCAGATCGTCGTTGCCTATCAGGCCAATGCTCGCAGCGGTAACCGCAAGCAGAAGGACCGCGAAGAGGTCAAGCACACGACGAAGAAGCCGTGGCGCCAGAAGGGTACGGGCCGTGCTCGTGCCGGTATGTCGTCCTCGCCTCTGTGGCGTGGCGGTGGCCGTATCTTCCCGAATTCGCCGGAAGAAAACTTCAGCCAGAAGGTCAACAAGAAGATGTTCCGTGCCGGTATGCGCTCGATTTATTCGCAGCTCGCACGTGAAGGTCGTATCAACGTAGTGGACGGTTTCGCTGTCGACGCGCCCAAGACCAAGCTGCTGGCCGACAAGTTCAAGGCCATGGGCCTGGACTCGGTGCTGATCATTACCGACAGCCTCGACGAAAACCTCTACCTGGCTTCGCGCAACCTGCCGAACGTGGCAGTCGTGGAGCCGCGTCATGCTGATCCGCTGTCGCTCGTGCACTACAAGAAAGTGCTGGTGACGAAGGCAGCTGTCGCGCAGATCGAGGAGTTGCTGAAATGACGCAAGTAGCCAAGAACGATCATCGTTTGATGCAGGTGCTGCTCGCGCCGGTGGTTTCCGAAAAGGCAACCCTGGTAGCCGACAAGAACGAACAGGTTGTGTTCGAAGTGGCTCGCGATGCCAACAAGGCAGAAGTGAAGGCCGCCGTCGAACTGCTGTTCAAGGTCGAGGTGCAGTCCGTTCAGATCCTGAACCAGAAGGGCAAGCAAAAGCGCTTTGGCCGCTTCATGGGCCGTCGCAATCACGTCAAGAAGGCATACGTGTCGCTGAAGCCGGGTCAGGAAATCAATTTTGAAGCGGAGGCCAAGTAATCATGGCACTCGTCAAGACCAAGCCGACATCCCCGGGCCGTCGCTCGATGGTGAAGGTCGTTAATCGCGACCTCCACAAGGGTGCCCCGCACGCACCGCTGCTGGAAAAGCAATTCCAGAAGTCGGGTCGCAACAACAACGGTCATATCACCACCCGCCACAAGGGCGGTGGTCATAAGCACCACTACCGCGTGGTCGACTTCAAGCGCAACGACAAGGACGGCATCGCCGCCAAGGTCGAGCGTCTGGAATACGATCCAAACCGTAGCGCGAACATCGCCCTGGTGCTGTTCGTCGACGGTGAGCGTCGCTACATCATCGCCACGAAGGGCATGGTTGCTGGCCAGGCTCTGATGAACGGCTCGGAAGCGCCGATCAAGTCGGGTAACAACCTGCCGATCCGCAACATCCCGGTCGGTACCACGATCAACAACGTGGAAATGCTGCCTGGCAAGGGTGCGCAGATCGCGCGCGCTGCTGGTGGGTCCGCAGTGCTGATGGCTCGTGAAGGCCTGTACGCTCAAGTGCGTCTGCGCTCCGGTGAAGTGCGTCGCGTGCATATCGAATGCCGCGCCACCATCGGTGAAGTGGGCAACGAAGAGCACAGCCTGCGCGTGATCGGCAAGGCCGGTGCAACGCGCTGGCGCGGTATTCGCCCGACCGTTCGCGGTGTGGTGATGAACCCGGTGGACCACCCCCACGGTGGTGGTGAAGGCAAGACTGCTGCTGGTCGTGATCCGGTTTCGCCGTGGGGTACCCCGGCCAAGGGTTACCGCACTCGCAGCAACAAGCGCACGGACAGCATGATCGTCCAGCGCCGCCACAAGCGCTAATCGGTAGGTAGGAGCTAAAGATATGACTCGTTCCGCAAAAAAGGGTCCGTTCTGCGACGACCACCTGCTGAAGAAGGTGGAAACGGCGGTGAGCGGCAAGGACAAGAAGCCCATCAAGACTTGGTCGCGTCGTTCGACCATTCTGCCGGACTTCATCGGCCTGACGATCGCTGTGCACAACGGCCGTCAACACGTGCCGGTGTACGTGACGGAAAACATGGTTGGCCACAAGCTCGGTGAATTTGCGATTACTCGCACGTTCAAGGGCCACGCGGCTGACAAGAAAGCGAAGAGGTAAGGTGCCATCATGGAAGTGAAAGCGATTCATCGCGGTGCCCGCATCTCCGCCCAGAAAACGCGTCTGGTTGCTGACCAGATCCGCGGTCTGCCGATTGAGCGCGCTCTGAACATCCTGGCCTTCAGCCCGAAGAAGGCTGCCGGGATCGTGAAGAAGGTCGTCGAATCGGCCATCGCCAACGCCGAGCATAACGAAGGCGCCGACATCGACGAACTGAAGGTCACTTCGATCTTCGTCGACAAGGCCACTTCGCTCAAGCGCTTCACTGCGCGTGCAAAGGGCCGCGGCAACCGCATCGAGAAACAAACCTGTCACATCACTGTGACGCTCGGCAACTAAGGAGTCACGATGGGACAGAAGATTCATCCGACTGGCTTCCGTCTGGCCGTCAGCCGTAATTGGGCTTCGCGTTGGTACGCCAACAACACGAAGTTCGCCGGCATGCTGAAGGAAGACATCGAAGTTCGAGACTTCCTGAAGAAAAAGCTGAAGAACGCATCGGTTGGCCGCGTGGTCATCGAGCGTCCGGCCCGTAATGCACGCATCACCATTTACAGCTCGCGTCCGGGCGTGGTGATCGGCAAGAAGGGTGAGGACATCGAACTGCTCAAGGCCGAGCTGCAACGTCGCATGGGTGTGCCCGTGCACGTGAACATCGAAGAAATCCGCAAGCCGGAAACCGATGCGCAGCTGATTGCCGATTCGATCACGCAGCAGCTCGAGCGCCGCATCATGTTCCGTCGCGCCATGAAGCGCGCGATGCAGAACGCCATGCGTCTGGGTGCACAAGGCATCAAGATCATGAGCTCGGGCCGTCTGAACGGTATCGAAATCGCACGTACCGAGTGGTACCGCGAAGGCCGTGTGCCCCTGCACACCCTGCGCGCCGACATCGACTACGGTTTCTCGGAAGCCGAAACCACCTACGGCATCATCGGTGTCAAGGTGTGGGTCTACAAGGGTGATCACCTGGGCCGCAATGACGCGCCTGTGGTGGAAGAGCCGCAAGAAGACCGTCGTCGTCGTCCGGGTCGCCCGGAAGGCCGCCGCCGTGAAGGCGAAGGTCGTCCGTCGGGCAACCGCCGCGGTGGTGCCGGTGCTGGTCGTCGTGCTGCGCCAGGCGCAGACGCGAAGAGTGGAGAATAACAATGCTGCAACCGAAGCGTAGGAAGTATCGCAAGGAGCAGAAGGGCCGCAACACGGGTAAAGCTACCCGTGGCAACGCCGTGTCTTTTGGCGAGTTCGGCCTGAAGGCAATGGGCCGTGGCCGTCTGACCGCTCGTCAGATCGAGTCGGCACGTCGTGCGATGACCCGTCACATCAAGCGTGGCGGCCGCATCTGGATCCGGATCTTCCCGGACAAGCCGATTTCGAAGAAGCCTGCCGAAGTCCGTATGGGTAACGGTAAGGGCAATCCGGAATACTACGTGGCTGAAATTCAGCCGGGCAAGATGCTGTACGAAATGGACGGCGTGACGGAAGAGCTGGCACGTGAGGCGTTCCGCCTCGCGGCCGCCAAGCTGCCGATCGCCACGAATTTCGTGGTGCGTCAGGTCGGTACGTAAGGAGATTGGGATGAAAGCATCCGAACTGCGCGGCAAGGACGCCGCAGGCCTGAACCAGGAGCTCTCCGAGCTGCTGAAGGCTCAATTTAGCCTGCGCATGCAAAAGGCCACCCAACAGCTGCAGAACACCAGCCAGCTGAAGAAGGTGCGCAAGGACATCGCGCGCGTGCAAACCGTGCTGAACGAGAAGGCAGACGCGAAATGACTGAAGCTGCGAAGACTGAAACGTCGCTTCGCCGGACCCTCGTGGGCCGTGTCGTGAGCGACAAGATGGACAAGACCGTGACGGTCCTGATCGAAAACCGCGTCAAGCACCCTCTGTACGGCAAGTACGTGCTGCGTTCGAAGAAGTACCACGCACACGACGAAGCCAACCAGTACAAGGAAGGCGACAAGGTCGAGATCCAGGAAACCCGTCCGCTGTCGCGGACCAAGTCCTGGGTTGTTTCCCGGCTGGTAGAAGCTGCACGCGTCATCTAAGTACAACAGTACTGAGTTGACTTGCAAGTCCAGGATTGTGTTGCTATAATCCTGGACTTCCGCTTTATTGCATCCGCCCAAGCAGCATCACCCGGGTGGGTCTGTATAGCGAGCCAGAGCCTGGCATCCTGAAGTCTGGGGTGTCGGCACTACCGACTTCCAAGTTGATCAACCCAAACGGCGCTGGCGCAATGCCTGGCTCCGACGGGACCAAGACTGACCGGCGGCCTTCATTTGAGGGACTGGCGGATTAAGTTGGGAAGATAACACCATGATTCAGACAGAAAGCCGGCTCGAAGTGGCCGATAACACTGGTGCGCGCGAAGTGCTGTGCATCAAGGTACTGGGTGGGTCCAAGCGCCGCTACGCGAGCGTGGGCGACATCATCAAGGTTACCGTGAAAGACGCAGCTCCCCGTGGCCGCGTGAAGAAGGGCGACATCTACAACGCCGTTGTCGTGCGTACCGCCAAGGGCGTGCGCCGCGCGGACGGTTCGCTCGTCAAGTTCGACGGCAATGCTGCTGTCCTGCTGAACAACAAGCTCGAGCCGATCGGCACCCGTATCTTCGGGCCGGTAACTCGTGAACTCCGTACCGAGCGCTTCATGAAGATCGTGTCGCTCGCTCCGGAAGTGCTGTAAGGAGCCGCCATGAACAAGATTCGCAAAGGCGACGAAGTCATCGTGCTGACCGGTAAGGATAAGGGCAAGCGCGGTGTCGTCCAGGCAGTGCAAGGCGACAAGCTCGTGGTTGACGGTGTGAACGTTGCGAAGAAGCACGCTCGCCCGAACCCGATGCTGGGTACCACCGGTGGCGTGGTCGACAAGCTGATGCCGCTGCATATTTCCAACGTTGCGCTCGTGGATGCCAATGGCAAGCCGTCGCGTGTCGGTATCAAGGTCGAAGACGGCAAGCGTGTGCGCGTGCTGAAGACGACCGGTGCCGTCCTGGCCGCTTGATTCTGGGCACAGATAGGAGTTGAGCATGACAGCACGTCTGCAAGAGTTTTACAAAGAACAAGTTGTGCCGGCGCTGATGAAGCAGTTCGGCTACAAGTCGGTCATGGAAGTGCCGCGTTTCACCAAGATCACCCTGAACATGGGTCTGGGTGAGGCCATCAATGACAAGAAGGTCATTGAACTGGCCGTTGGCGACCTGACCAAGATCGCGGGTCAGAAGCCCGTGGTGACGAAGGCCAAGAAGGCCATCGCCGGCTTCAAGATCCGTCAGGGCTACCCCATCGGTGCGATGGTGACCCTGCGCGGTGAGCGCATGTTCGAATTCCTCGATCGTTTCGTGACCGTGGCCCTGCCGCGCGTGCGTGACTTCCGTGGTGTGTCGGGCCGTTCGTTCGACGGTCGTGGCAACTACAACATCGGTGTGAAAGAGCAGATCATTTTCCCCGAAATCGAGTACGACAAGATTGACGCACTGCGTGGTCTGAATATCAGCATCACGACGACGGCTAAGAACGACGAGGAAGCCAAGGCTCTCCTGAATGCGTTCAAGTTCCCGTTCCGTAATTAAGGGGTAACCGTGGCTAAATTGGCTCTGATTGAACGTGAGAAGAAGCGCGCAAAGCTCGTGGCGAAGTACGCCGACAAGCGCGCAAACCTCAAGGCCATTATCGACGACCAAGAGAAGTCGGAAGAAGAGCGTTATCTGGCGCGTCTCGAGCTGCAAAAGCTCCCGCGCAACGCTAACCCGACTCGCCAGCGTAACCGCTGCGCGATCACCGGTCGTCCCCGCGGTACCTTCCGCAAGTTTGGCCTGGCGCGTAACAAGATCCGCGAGATCGCCTTCAAGGGCGAAATTCCGGGTCTGACGAAAGCCAGCTGGTAATTACGCACAGGCTACAGGAGAAACAGTATGAGCATGAGCGATCCTATCGCCGATATGCTGACGCGCATCCGCAACGCTCAAGGCGTGCAGAAAGCGTCGGTGGCCATGCCCTCGTCGAAGCTGAAGGTTGCGATCGCCAAGGTCCTCAAGGACGAAGGCTATATCGACGACTACTCGGTGGCGGAAGATGGCGGCAAGGCGCAATTGACCATTGGTCTGAAGTACTACGCCGGTCGTCCGGTTATCGAACGCATTGAACGCGTCTCGAAGCCCGGCCTGCGCGTGTACAAGGGCCGCAGCGACATCCCCCAAGTGATGAACGGCCTGGGTGTGGCGATCATTTCGACCCCGCAGGGTCTGATGACCGACCGCAAGGCACGTGCCACTGGCGTGGGCGGTGAAGTTCTCTGCTACGTCGCGTAAGGAGCAAACATGTCCCGTGTAGGTAAGGCTCCCATCGCGCTGCCGAAAGGCGCTGAAGTGAACGTGGCGGCTGGCGTGCTCTCCGTGAAGGGCCCGCTGGGTACGCTGTCCCAGCCGATTCACAGCCTGGTGAAGGTCAACGTTGCCGAAGGCAACCTGACGTTCGAACCGGCCGACGAATCGCGTGAAGCTAACGCCCTGCAAGGCACCATGCGCGCCCTGGCGGCAAACATGGTCAAGGGTGTGACCACCGGTTTCGAGCGCAAGCTGAACCTGGTTGGCGTGGGTTACCGCGCTCAACTGCAAGGCTCCGCGCTGAAGCTCCAGCTTGGTTTCTCGCACGATGTGATTCACGAAATGCCGGAAGGCGTAAAGGCTGAAACGCCGACGCAGACCGAGATCGTGATCAAGGGTGCTGACAAGCAGAAAGTCGGTCAGGTTGCCGCGGAAGTTCGCGCATACCGTCCGCCTGAGCCCTACAAGGGCAAGGGTGTTCGTTATGCCAACGAGCGCGTCATCCTGAAGGAAACCAAGAAGAAGTAAGGGGTCCAATGATGAACAAGAAAGACGCTCGTTTGCGCCGTGCACGTCAGACCCGCGCCAAGATCGCGGAACTGAAGATCAATCGTCTGACCGTGTTCCGTACGAATTCGCATATTTACGCTCAGGTGTACTCGCCGTGCGGCACGCAAGTGCTGGCTTCGGCTTCGACCGCCGAGGCAGAAGTGCGCAAGGAACTGACTGGCAGCGGTGCTACCGTTGCCGCCGCCACCCTGGTGGGCAAGCGCGTTGCCGAGAAGGCAAAGGCTGCTGGCGTGGAAACCGTTGCGTTCGATCGCGGCGGCTTCCGCTTCCACGGTCGCGTGAAGGCCCTGGCTGATGCCGCGCGTGAAGCCGGCCTCAAGTTCTAAGCGCTCAGAGAGAGATACGTCATGGCAAAGATGCAAGCAAAAGTCCAACAGGACGAACGCGACGACGGCCTCCGCGAGAAGATGATTTCGGTCAACCGTGTCACCAAGGTGGTGAAGGGTGGTCGTATCCTCGGTTTCGCTGCGCTGACCGTGGTTGGTGACGGCGATGGCCGCATCGGCATGGGCAAGGGCAAGGCCAAGGAAGTTCCGGTAGCCGTGCAGAAGGCAATGGACGAAGCCCGTCGCAAGATGGTCAAGGTCTCGCTGAAGAACGGCACGCTGCAGCACGAAGTCGTTGGCAAGCACGGCGCCGCAAAGGTGCTGATGATGCCCGCCAAGGAAGGTACCGGTGTTATCGCTGGTGGTCCGATGCGCGCGATCTTCGAAGTAATGGGTGTGACGAACGTTGTGACCAAGTCGCACGGTTCGACGAACCCTTACAACATGGTTCGCGCCACCCTCGATGGTCTGCAAAAGATGAGCACGCCGGGCGAAATCGCCGCCAAGCGTGGCAAGTCGGTTGAAGACATCCTCGGCTAAGGTGAACGAAATGTCGCAGAAAACCGTAAAAGTGCAACTCGTGCGCAGCCTCATCGGCACGCGCGAGGATCATCGCGCCACCGTACGTGGCCTGGGCCTGCGTCGCCTGAACTCCGTTTCGGAGCTGCAGGACACGCCCGCCGTGCGCGGCATGATCAACAAGGTCTCGTACCTGGTGAAGGTTCTGGCCTGATCAGGACTCGGAGAGCAACATGCAACTTAACAACCTGAAACCGGCTGACGGTTCGAAGCACGCCAAGCGTCGCGTCGGCCGCGGTATCGGCTCCGGCCTGGGCAAGACGGCTGGTCGCGGTCACAAGGGTCAGAAGTCGCGTTCGGGCGGCTTCCATAAGGTTGGCTTCGAAGGCGGTCAAATGCCGCTGTATCGTCGTCTGCCGAAGCGTGGTTTTACCTCGCTGACCAAGGCCTTCAACGCCGAAGTGACCCTGCGTGACATCGAACGCCTGGAAGCTGCTGAAGTGGACCTGCTGGTCCTGAAGCAAGCTGGCCTGGTGGGCGAACTGGTCAAGAACGCAAAGGTCATCAAGGCCGGCGAGCTGACGCGCAAGGTAACGATCAAGGGTCTGGGTGCCACCGCTGGTGCCAAGGCTGCGATCGAAGCCGCGGGCGGCCAAGTCGAAGCGTAATTTACGCATAGCATTCGCAGCATAGGCGAAGTCACAGTCGGAGCATCGTTTGGCCACGGCGAAACCCAATGCAAGCTCGCAGGCCAGGAACACAGCTAAGTACGGCGATCTCAAGCGTCGGCTGATGTTCCTGGTGCTGGCTCTGATCGTCTACCGCATCGGTGCACATATTCCGGTGCCGGGGATTGATCCGGACCAGCTTGCGAAGCTTTTCCAGAGTCAGTCGGGTGGCATCCTCGGGATGTTCAACCTGTTTTCGGGCGGTGCGCTGTCGCGCTTTACCGTCTTCGCGCTCGGCATCATGCCGTACATCTCGGCGTCGATCATCATGCAATTGCTGACGATCGTGTTGCCGCAGCTGGAAGCGCTGAAGAAGGAAGGGCAGGCGGGGCAACGCAAGATCACGCAGTACACGCGTTACGGTACGGTGATCCTCGCTACGTTCCAGGCGCTGTCCATCGCGGTAGCGCTGGAGTCTCAGCCGGGTCTGGTCATCGATTCGGGGCTGATGTTCCGGGCGACGGCCGTGATCACGTTGGTGACCGGTACGATGTTCCTGATGTGGCTGGGTGAGCAGATCACCGAGCGAGGTCTGGGCAACGGTATCTCGATCATCATCTTCGGCGGTATCGCGGCGGGGCTTCCCAATGCGATCGGCGGGCTGTTCGAACTGGTTCGTACGGGGTCGATGAGCATCATCGCGGCAATTTTCATCGTCGCGATCGTGATCGGTGTGACGTTCGCTGTGGTCTTCGTGGAGCGCGGCCAGCGAAAGATTCTGGTGAACTATGCCAAGCGTCAGGTCGGCAACAAGGTGTACGGCGGTCAGTCGTCGCACCTGCCGCTGAAGCTGAACATGGCAGGGGTGATTCCGCCGATCTTTGCATCGTCGATCATTCTGTTCCCGGCGACGATTGCAGGCTGGTTCACGTCGGACTCGACGGGGTCGGTGGGGCGGGTCATCAAAGACCTCGCCGCAACGCTGTCTCCCGGCCAGCCGGTGTATATCCTGCTGTATGCGACTGCGATTGTTTTCTTCTGCTTCTTCTACACGGCTCTTGTGTACAACAGTCGGGAAGTGGCAGATAACCTGAAGAAAAGTGGAGCCTTCATTCCGGGCATCCGTCCGGGCGAGCAAACGACGCGCTATATCGACAAGATCCTGGTGCGCCTGACGCTGGCTGGTGCGATTTACATCACACTGGTCTGCCTGTTGCCGGAATTCCTGGTGCTGCGCTGGAACGTTCCGTTCTACTTTGGCGGAACCTCGCTGCTGATCATCGTGGTCGTCACGATGGACTTCATGACGCAGGTGCAGTCCTATGTCATGTCGCAGCAGTACGAGTCGCTGCTGAAGAAGGCGAATTTCAAGGGTAACCTGACCTTGCGCTGACAAAGCCGGGGTTGGTGGATTGCACCAGGTATGGCAAAAGACGACGTCATCCAGATGCAAGGGGAGGTCCTGGAAAATCTCCCCAACGCGACGTTCCGCGTCAAGCTTGAGAATGGCCATGTAGTACTCGGACATATCTCCGGCAAGATGCGAATGAACTACATCCGGATTCTTCCGGGTGACAAGGTGACGGTTGAGCTGACTCCATATGATCTGTCACGCGCACGGATCGTCTTCCGGACGAAGTGAAGCGAACAGGAATTGAAGGAAGAGGAAAATCATGAAAGTGCTGGCTTCTGTGAAGCGCATTTGCCGCAACTGCAAAATCATCAAGCGCAACGGTGTCGTGCGCGTGATCTGCTCGTCGGATCCCCGCCACAAGCAACGCCAAGGCTAATCGGAAAGAGGATTGACGAATGGCACGTATCGCAGGGGTTAACATCCCGAACCATAAGCACACCGAAATCGGTCTGACGGCCATTTATGGTGTCGGCCGCTCGCGCGCCCGCAAGATTTGCGAGGCTACCGGTGTACCGTTTGACAAGAAGGTCAAGGATCTGACCGACGCCGACCTGGAAAAGCTTCGTGACGAAGTGGGCAAGGTCACGGTCGAGGGTGACCTGCGTCGTGAAACCACGATGAACATCAAGCGTCTGATGGACCTTGGTTGCTATCGTGGCATGCGTCACCGCAAGGGTCTGCCGATGCGCGGTCAGCGTACCCGCACCAATGCACGTACTCGCAAGGGTCCGCGCAAGGCCGGCGTGGCACTGAAGAAGTAAAGCCGAAGGCATAGGAAGAATCGAATGGCAAAAGGTCCGAATAACGCCGCTCAGCGCGCGCGTAAGAAGGTCAAGAAGAACGTTGCCGACGGCATCGCACACGTCCACGCTTCGTTCAACAACACCATCATCACGATCACCGATCGCCAGGGCAACGCCCTGTCGTGGGCAACTGCCGGTGGCCAAGGCTTCAAGGGTTCGCGTAAATCGACCCCGTTCGCAGCCCAGGTCGCAGCAGAAAATGCCGGTCGCGTGGCGCAAGACCAGGGTATCAAGAACCTGGAAGTGCGCATCAAGGGCCCGGGTCCGGGTCGCGAATCGGCTGTCCGCGCGCTGAACGCGCTCGGCATCAAGATCGCTATCATCGAAGACGTGACGCCAGTGCCGCACAATGGCTGCCGTCCGCCGAAGCGCCGCCGTATCTAAGCGTCGAGGCTAACCGGAGGTGAGGTTGGGGGCTTTCCCCCAAACTCCGGTACTGTGGTAGTATCGCGCGTTGACCTGCTGCAAGTTCATTGCGGCAGGTTTTCGTTTTGCGCTCGCACAAACGAAAGCGTAGCTTTCATGCGGGCGATATCGTCATGCTTTTGCGTTGCCTCCGCTTGCCTTGGTGCTGGCGGATGAAGAACCATAAGCCCACCGTCTGTCACACAGGTGACGGACTCGCGGCGCGTCCTGATGGCGTCGCGATCGATCAAAGGAAGATAAAGTGGCACGTTATACCGGCCCGAAGGCCAAACTTTCCCGCCGCGAAGGCACTGACCTGTTCCTGAAGAGCGCACGCCGCTCGCTGGCTGACAAGTGCAAGCTGGACAGCAAGCCGGGCCAGCATGGCCGCACGTCGGGCGCCCGTACGTCGGACTATGGCAACCAACTGCGCGAAAAGCAGAAGGTCAAGCGCATCTATGGTGTGCTCGAGCGCCAGTTCCGCCGCTACTTTGCCGAAGCCGATCGCCGCAAGGGCAACACGGGTGAGAACCTGCTGCAACTGCTGGAATCGCGTCTGGACAACGTCGTGTATCGCATGGGCTTCGGCTCGACCCGCGCTGAAGCGCGTCAGCTGGTGTCGCACAAGGCGATTCTGGTGAACGGTCAGACCCTGAATGTCCCGTCGGCCCAGATCAAGTCGGGCGATGTCGTGACGATCCGCGAACAATCGAAGAAGCAAGTCCGCATCGCCGAGTCGCTGTCGCTGGCCGAGCAATCGGGCTTCCCGACCTGGGTGAATGTCGATTCGAAGAAATTCGAAGGCACGTTCAAGCAAGTCCCGGATCGCGCCGATATCTCTGGCGATATCAACGAAAGCCTGATCGTCGAACTGTATTCGCGTTAATCGCGGACCGGTACTCGCACGGTTTAGCGCTTGCCTTTCGTACAAGGCTTCGCTTTCAGCCCGACGCGCTCTGTGGCGCGTCGGGCTTATTGCCCATCATGCGATGGGCTTTTTCAGGTTCCAAACGTCAGCCTTATCGGTGTAACGAGCCGAGGGTATTGAAAAGGACAACCTAATGCAAACAGCACTCCTCAAACCTAAAATCATCGCCGTCGAACCGCTGGGCGACCACCACGCCAAAGTCGTGATGGAGCCGTTTGAGCGCGGTTATGGGCATACGCTTGGTAACGCCCTGCGTCGCGTCCTGTTGTCGTCGATGGTCGGCTATGCCCCGACTGAGGTCACGATCGCTGGGGTGGTCCACGAGTACTCCACTATTGATGGCGTGCAGGAAGACGTCGTCAATCTGCTCCTCAATCTGAAGGGCGTGGTATTCAAGCTCCACAACCGCGACGAAGTCACGGTCTCGCTGCGCAAGGACGGTGAAGGCATTGTTACGGCTGCCGACATCGAGCTGCCGCACGACGTCGAAATCATCAACCCGGGTCATGTCATTGCTCACCTGTCCGCAGGCGGGAAGCTGGACATGCAGATCAAGGTCGAGCAAGGCCGCGGCTATGTGCCGGGCAACGTGCGCAAGTTTGGTGATGAATCCGGCAAGGTTATTGGCCGCATCGTCCTGGACGCATCGTTCTCGCCGGTTCGCCGTGTGTCGTACGCCGTGGAATCGGCGCGTGTGGAACAGCGTACCGACCTGGACAAGCTCGTGATGAACATCGAAACCGACGGCGTCATCTCGCCGGAGGAAGCGATTCGTCAATCGGCACGTATCCTGGTCGACCAACTGTCGGTGTTTGCCGCGCTGGAAGGCACGGAATCGGCTGCCGAGGCTGCTTCGAGCCGCGCACCGCAGATCGATCCGATCCTGCTGCGCCCGGTGGACGATCTCGAGTTGACGGTGCGCTCGGCCAACTGCCTGAAAGCCGAAAACATCTACTACATCGGCGACCTGATCCAACGTACCGAGAACGAACTGCTCAAGACCCCGAACCTGGGTCGCAAGTCGCTCAACGAGATCAAGGAAGTCCTGGCTTCGCGTGGTCTGACGCTCGGCATGAAGCTCGAGAACTGGCCGCCCGCAGGTCTGGAGAAGTAATTGACGGTGCGGAACGGCCGCGAGGCGGTTCCGCATGTCATTCGCGTCCCGTGCAATGTCGTACGGGGCTTGGAAGCACTACCGGCCCGCGCCGTAGCTGCGTTGTGCATGCGGCGGCGATAGAAGAGCTGGTCAAACACTGTAATCGAAAGGAATCATCATGCGTCACCGTCATGGTTTGCGGAAACTGAACCGCACCTCGTCGCACCGTCTCGCGATGCTGCGCAACATGTCCAACTCGCTGTTCCAGCACGAGCTGATCAAGACCACGCTGCCGAAGGCCAAGGAACTGCGCAAGGTTGTCGAGCCGCTCATCACGCTGGCCAAGAAGGATACCGTTGCAAACCGCCGTCTGGCATTTGCCCGTCTGCGCGACCGCGACATGGTCACGAAGCTGTTCAACGAACTGGGCCCGCGTTACAACGCTCGCCCGGGCGGCTACACCCGTATCCTGAAGTTCGGCTTCCGTCAGGGCGACAACGCGCCGATGGCACTGGTCGAGCTGGTGGATCGTCCGGAAATCACGGAAGCCCCGGCTGACGAAGCCGCGGAATAAGTGAAAGCCGTAGCCCGTCGCTGACGGGTTATCGGACACCGCACTACAATCGAGCCAGGCAATTGCCTGGCTCTTTTGTTTTGTGCGCGCCACACGACCCATTCGTCATGAAAGATTCAGAATCTGCTTATGTTGTATCGCTTGCGGACCCGTCAGAATCGGTCTGGATGGCGATGACCAACCTGCCCGATGAAGCCTCCGCGATGCGGGTGGCGCGCGCAGTGCTCGAGGCTCGCGTGGCGGCGTGCGTGAACCGGCTGGCGCCCTGCCAGTCGGAGTACTGGTGGCAGGGCAAGCTGGAGCAGGCGCAGGAGTACCCGTTGCTGATCAAGACGACAGCGGGCCAATACGCGGTGCTTGAAGCCGTCATTAGCGCAGTGCACCCGTACGACGTGCCAGAGGTCGTGGCGTGGCCGCTGGCGGCCGGATTGCCGGCCTATCTGGGCTGGGTCCGGAGTGAGGTCACAGGCAGCGTGGCAGTGCCTCCTACAAACTGAACGGAATGATTCATGGGAATGTCGGGTAACTGGGTGGATGCAAGCATGCCGAAGGGTGCGACGTCATTTTTCGCACGGCAAATCCTGCGTCATATCGCCGCACGGTCGGCTACGTTGCTGATTGCGATGTTTGCGACGTGGGTCTGCCTGTTCGCGTGGAACCCGGCACACGCAGCGAGCGAGGATGACTTCCTGCCGCCCGAGCAGGCATTCCGTTTTTCCGCAAAGCAGCTCGATCCGAAGACTGTCGAGATCCGATTCGACGTTGCCGATGGCTACTACCTGTACCGGGAGCGTTTCGCGTTCGCCGCGAAGCCGCAGGATGTCAGGCTCGGTAAGCCCGAATTGCCGCAGGGGAAGGTGCATTTCGACGAGACCTTCGGCAAGGACATGGAAACGTACCGCGGTGCGGTGGTGATCAAGGTGCCTGTGGAACAGGCGCCCTCGGATGGGCAATGGAGCCTTGTGGTGACGTCGCAAGGCTGTGCCGACAAGGGCCTGTGCTACCCGCCCATGGAGAGTGTCTACAAGGTTGGCGGCTCGGTACTGGGCAAGCTGTTTGGCGATCGCAATGCGGCACCTCGGTCCAGCCCAGGCGAGTCCAACGCGGATACGGCGAGTGGTTCCTCCGCTCAGTCGGACGTACCCACATCAGCGGGCGCGACGGTGAAGCGCAGCCTGACGGCGGACGACGGTGATCGAATCGCCGGAGCGCTCGCCACGCGCAACCTTGCCTTGATTGGCGGGTTGTTCTTCGGCCTCGGGCTGCTGCTGACCTTTACGCCTTGCGTGCTGCCCATGGTGCCGATCCTGTCGTCGATCGTCGTGGGCGAGCATGTGACGCGCGGACGGGCTTTCATCGTTTCGCTGGCCTATGTGCTTGGCATGGCCGTCGTCTATACGGCGGTTGGTGTGGCGGCAGGTCTGGCTGGCGAAGGACTGTCGGCTGCGCTGCAGACGCCATGGGTGTTGGGCGCCTTTGCGTTGCTGATGGTCGCGTTGTCGCTATCGATGTTTGGTTTGTACGAACTGCAACTACCGCAACGCTGGCAGACTGGTCTGACAGCTACCTCGAATCGGCGCCAGGGCGGACAGATCGCCGGCGCCGTGGCGATGGGGGCCATCTCGGCACTGATCGTTGGACCATGCGTCACTGCGCCGCTCGCTGGGGCACTGGCCTATATCGCTCAGACGGGCGATGCGCTGACCGGTGGTGCTGCGCTGCTGGCAATGGCTCTTGGCATGGGGGTGCCGCTAATTCTGGTGGGCGTGGGTGCGGGCAACCTGCTGCCGCGCGCCGGCAAGTGGATGGAGGCCACCAAGCGCTTCTTCGGATTCATGCTGTTGGGACTGGCGATCTGGATGGTCACACCCGTGCTGCCGTCGTGGATCGTGATGCTCGCATGGGCGGCGTTGCTGATCGTGGCGTCGGTATATCTCGGCGCGTTCGACGCACTCGCACCGGATGCGCGCGGTCTGCTGCGGCTTGGCAAGGGACTCGGTCTGGTCGCTGCGCTGGCCGGTGCAATCCAGGTCGTGGGCGTGGCTTCGGGCGGGCGCGATCCGCTGCAGCCGCTTTCGCATATCGGTGCCGTGTCGGGCACGGTGGGCAGTACGCCAGGCAAGGGCGAAGTCAGATTCGAGCGTGTACGTAGCGTCGCAGAGCTTGACGCGCGCGTGGCGCAAGCGGCGGCTGCGGGACGTCCGGTATTGCTCGATTTCTATGCGGACTGGTGCGTGAGTTGCAAGGAGATGGAGAAACTGACGTTTCCCGATCCCAAGGTGCGGGCCCGCCTTGCCAACGTCGTGTTGCTGCAGGCCGATGTGACGGCGAACAATGCCGACGACAAGGCGCTGCTGAAGCGCTTCGGCCTGTTTGGGCCGCCGGGCATCATCATGTTCGGCGCCGATGGTCGGGAGCGACCAGTGCGCGTGATCGGCTACCAGTCGGCCAATCGCTTCCTCGATAGTCTCGAGCGCGCACTCGGCAAGACGCCGCAGACCTGAGCGGTCAACTTCCTATCGATCCAGCCACCGGCCAAGTCCCCAGATTCCGCCGATCGTGGCAACCACGGCGCCCATCAGCCCGATGGTCCACCAGAAGCCATTGGTCTCCTGCAGCCACGGCATGCGCGCGAAGTTCATGCCGAAAATGCCGGTGATCAACGTCAGCGGCATGAACAATGCGGTGATGATGGTGAGTGCCCGCATCGTGCGATTGGTACGATGTGCCACGGCGGAAAAATGAATCTGCACGGCCGACTCGATCGAGTCCTCCAGCCGTCGCGCATGGGCGAGCACGCGCAGGATGTGCTCCATCAGATCGGTCAGGCGCACGAGCAGCACTTCATCGCGACTGGCCGTTGTGGCGTTCTCACCATCCTCGGTGCTGTAGCGATTGTCCAGCAGGCTGTCGCGAAACTCCTGTAGCGCATCGCGTTGCTCCTCGCTCAGGTGCTCAAGCCGGCGTAGCTGGATGCGGGCGTCGAGCAACCCTTCCCAACTGGAGAAGCTCCGGCGCGTGCTGAGCAGCGCGCGCTGCCAGCGATCGAGTTGGCGGGTCAGTGGCGCCCGCAGATCCAGGTAACGATCGACCATGGCATTGAGCAGCCGCAGCATCAAGTCTTCAGGCCGCGTAGGCGGGCGCACGCCATGCACCAGCGCACTGATACCGTTGGCACGCGGTGCGGCGATGCGTGGCGCACCGCAGGTATCGAGCAGCCGTTGCCGGACCTGATCGACCGTACGCGACGGCGACGGCCGTACGGTCACCAGCACGGTGTCGAATACGAAGAAAGTGATTGGCTGGGTGTCGATCCTCGCCAGCGCGGGCAGGAAGCCGGGTGCGTACTTGCGAGCTGCCTTCTGAGGCGCCGGCATTGGCGTTACCGGTGTTCCTGACGGCTCGACCGCGGTGGGCGTGGCGCCCGAAGATGCCTGCGCGGCGGCATCGCCTGCATGCTCCGCTTCCTCTTCCGCAAACTGCCGACTGGTTTCAAACGTCAGCTTGCGGAAGATGACCATGTCGTACGCATTGGTCGTATCGAAGAACGACGGATGCGCCGGATTGGTGGCGTCGGAGAGGTGCAGGTCGAGGATCGGTGCACCTGTCAGCGCCACAAGGTTGTCACGCCACGCGGCAGGCGCAGCAGTGACTTCTTCCGTGGCGAAATCCGCCCAGACAAAACGCGCGGCCGCATTGTCAGCCAGGAAGTCACGCGCCGCGTCCAGCGTGGCCAGCGGATGCACCTGGCTGGCCGAGAACCCAAGTAGTTGCATGCAGGCGATATCGGGGCCGGAGCCTCAGGCCGTCAACAGACGCGCCGCATCGCGGGCGAAATAGGTGAGGATGCCATCGGCACCGGCTCGGCGGAATGCGAGCAGCGACTCCATCATGACCTTGTCGTGATCGAGCCAGCCGTTCTGCGCAGCGGCTTTCAGCATCGCGTATTCGCCGCTGACCTGATAGACATAGGTCGGATAGCTGAACTCGTCCTTCACACGGCGGACGATATCGAGATACGGCATGCCCGGCTTCACCATCACCATGTCCGCACCTTCCATGATGTCCTGGGCCACTTCGCGCAGGGCTTCATCGGTGTTGGCCGGGTCCATCTGGTAAGTCATCTTGTTGCCCTTGCCCAGATTGGCGGCCGAGCCTACCGCATCGCGGAACGGGCCGTAGAACGCGGAGGCATACTTGGCCGAATACGCCATGATGCGTGTATGGATGTGGCCCGCCTCCTCGAGCGCGGTACGGACTGCGCCGATGCGGCCGTCCATCATGTCGGACGGTGCCACGATGTCCACGCCGGCTTCGGCCTGGACCAGTGCCTGTTTCACGAGAAGCTCGACGGTGATGTCGTTGATCACGTAGCCGTTCTCGTCGAGCACGCCGTCCTGGCCGTGGCTCGTGTACGGGTCGAGCGCCACATCGGTCAGCACGCCCAGTTCGGGGAAACGATCCTTTAGCGCGCGCACGGCGCGGGGCACCAGGCCGTCGGCGTTGGTGGCCTCGATGCCGTCCGGCGTCTTCACGGACGGATCGATGACGGGGAACAAGGCGATCACGGGGATGCCGAGCTTGACGCAATCTTCGGCCACGGGCAGCAGCAGGTCCACCGAGACGCGCTCGACACCGGGCATCGACGCCACCGCTTCGCGCTTGTTCTGGCCTTCCAAGATGAACACCGGATAGATCAGATTGTCAGGCGACAGGCGGTTTTCTCGCATCATCCGGCGCGAAAAATCGTCGCGGCGCATGCGGCGCGGGCGGTACTCGGGGAAAGTGGACATGGCTGAATCTAGGGGAGTGAGTCGGGGGACAAATGCGCGACGCAAGTCACCAGAACCTCTCGCGGCCGGTGACCCGGAAACAGCGTCGAAAGAAAAAAGAACTTTTGTGCCTGCCCGCTATCATACTCGCGGACACCTTGTGTTGCTTCGCGCAGCGCGGTGTCCCCCGCTACTCCTCCCTGAGCGGGTACCCGCCCTGAACCGGTGGGAAAGTTTGTCCCCGTTGCTTGCAACGGGGCTTTTTTTTGTCCGGCCAATGCGGGGATGGCTGCGGGAATATGCGCGAGGGAATCAGGGTTGCGGCGTGACCGTGCCCTGCTCGGGCGGCTGGGCTTCCGGTAGCGCCAGCCATCCGGCTACTACGCGCTGGGCTTCCTCGATACCGCGCCTTTTAAGGCTGGAGAACAACTGCGCAGTCAGAGGCGGCGGGTTGTCCATCTGCTGGGAATAGTTCGCCAGGATGCGCCGCGTTTCCCGAAGCGCATTGGTGTTGTCGTTTTGCGTCAACTTGTCGGCCTTGGTCAACAGCACGTGGATCGGCTTGCCCGTGGGCAGGAACCACTCGACCATCTGGCAATCGAGGTCCGTGAAAGGGCGTCGCGCGTCCATCATCAAGATCAGGCCCATCAGTTGCTGTCGCGTCTGGACATAGTCCGACAGCAGTCCCTGCCAGTGGAACTTGGCACTCCCCGACACCTGCGCATAGCCATAGCCGGGCAGGTCCACGAGGAAGGCAAGCGGATCGGTGGCCTTGACCGGTGCCACCGTGAAATAGTTGATGTGCTGCGTGCGGCCAGGCGTGCGCGACGAGAAAGCCAGGCGCTTCTGGTTGCACAGCGTGTTGATGGCCGTCGATTTGCCGGCATTGGAGCGGCCGGCAAACGCCACCTCGGGCACTGCCGTGGCGGGCAGGTCGCGCAGATGGTTGACGGTATCGAAGAAGCGGGCCTGATGAAGAAGGGACATGCGCGAATGCGGTAAGGAGGGCGAAAAGCCGGACTTGGCAAGCTGCCAGTGCAGACGTCGCCACAGAGAATGACCTAAGTCAATCCGGAAAGCGATTTATTGTACAATAACCCGGTTTACGGTCTCCTGAGCAGGTGGCGTGTGGCATTCTTGCCGGATGTCATCGGCAATGCTTTAAATCGATCGCTTGAGCTTGAAGTTGTTCGCGATCAATTCAAAGGCTTGCGCATACGCGGTACCAGGCTCTCTGTTTTTTCTGCTCACATAGGCGCTTCCTCACCGCCAGGCAGGACAAAGGCAGGGGTCAGGAAAGGGACGACCGGCGGCATGCATTACGGTGTTCATAACAAATCTGACAAGGTGTACTAATGAACCGCATTGCGAAACTTTTGGGTGTCATGGCGCTGGCTGTTCCGCTTGGCGCAATGACTGGGCTGGCAACTGCCGCAGAGCAGGCCGCCACCACGAAAGCTGATCCCGCCAAGGGCGAAACGCTTTACACACAGGGCGTCCCTGATCGCAATGTTCCCGCCTGCTTCTCCTGCCACGGCGCCGCTGGCAACAGCAGCGCCGCAGTCAATCCCAAGCTGGCTGGCCAGCAGGCCGACTATACACACAAGCAGCTTGTCGATTTCAAGGCCAAATCGCGGGACAACCCGATCATGTCGCTCTACGCTGGCGCGCTGTCGGATCAGGACATGCGTGATATTGGCGCCTACCTGGCCAAGCAGCCACTGAAGCCTGCCACGGCCAAGAACAAGGATACGATCGAACAGGGCCAGAAAATCTACCGTGCGGGTATTGCCGCGAAGGGTATCCCGGCTTGTGCCGGCTGCCACGGACCGACCGGCGCCGGGATTCCGGCGCAGTATCCCCGTATCGGAGGCCAGTATTCCGAGTACACCGAAGCACAACTGGTGGCATTCCGCCAGGGCACCCGCAAGAACAATTCGGTCATGACCACGATTGCCGCCAGGATGTCGGATGCCGAGATCAAGGCGGTGGCGGATTACGTCGCCGGCGTCCGTTAAGTCGTATCGCGCGCGATCCGGTATATCCCGTAGTGGGATGAACCGGAGACGCGGGCAACAATCGAAGAGGGTGGCCTGCTTGCCGAAGCATGTCCACCCTTTTTCATTTTTTGCGCCGCACCGTGGCGTCACACCGGCGCGAGAGACTCGCGCCACATGGATTTCAGGCGTTTCCGCACATGTCGAACCCTTCCACTTCAGGGCTGCACCTGAAGACCTCCCACCGCGTCCTGCGCGATACCGTCGAGTTGCTGTCCTCGATGCGGTTCGCCATCACGCTGCTGACGGTGATTGCCATCGCCAGCGTGATCGGCACGGTGCTCAAGCAGAACGAGCCGTATCCGAATTACGTCAACCAGTTCGGACCGTTCTGGGCTGATCTCTTCCACACGCTGTCGTTGCAGAAGGTGTACGGCTCGTGGTGGTTCCTGTTGATCCTGGCCTTCCTGGTGATTTCCACATCGCTGTGCATCTCCCGCAACGCCCCGAAGATGCTGGTCGAGATGCGTTCGTGGAAAGACCATGTGCGCGAGCGCAGTCTCCGTGCGTTCCATCATCGCGGGGAATATGACGCGCCACGCGGTCGTGCGGAAGCGGTCGGCCGCGTGGCCGCACTGCTACGCAATCGGGGTTATCGCATCAAGCCGGTGGAGCATGAGGGTGCCACGCTGCTGGCGGCGAAGGCCGGGGCTGCGAACAAGCTTGGCTACATTCTTGCCCATACAGCCATCGTCGTGATCTGTATCGGCGGTTTGCTCGATGGCGATATGCTGATTCGCGCGCAGATGTGGTTTGGCGGCAAGTCGCCGATCAGTGGCAACGCCCTCATCAGCGAAATCGGGGCCCAGCATCGTTTGTCGACGAGCAACCCGGGATTCCGTGGCAATGCGTTCGTGCCCGAGGGCGCTACCGTGTCGACGGCCATTCTCAACGTCGCGGACGGCGCGCTGGTGCAGGACCTGCCGTTCACGATCATGCTCAAGAAGTTCACGGTCGACTACTACTCGACCGGCATGCCCAAGCTGTTTGCGTCCGATGTCATTGTGACCGACCGTGCAACAGGCAAGCAGACTGAGGCGACGATCAAGGTCAACGAGCCGCTGACGATCGATGGCATTGCGATTTACCAGTCGAGCTTCGAGGATGGCGGCTCGCAATTGAAATTCGAGGGCTATCCGATGGCCGGTAGCAGCCATGCCACCTTCGCGCTCGGTGGCACGGTGGGCGGTAACGTGCAGCTTGCGGGTACGGGTCCCGACGTCGACGGCCTGACCGTCGAGTTCAGCGATTTCCGGCAGATCAATGTCGAGACGGTGACCGATGGCTCGGGCAAGGCCGATGTGCGCGGCGTCGCGCGCAAGCCGCTCGGCACGCTGGATCAGCACCTGGGCTCTGCGGTAAATCTCGACAAGGAAAAGAACCTGCGCAACGTCGGCCCCTCGGTCCAGTACAAGCTGCGTGATCGCAACGGTCAGGCGCGCGAGTTCAACAATTACATGCTGCCGGTGCAACTCGAAGGACAGACGGTATTCCTGGCTGGCATGCGCGAATCCCCTAGCGAGTCGTTCCGTTACCTGCGGATTCCCGCGGATGACCAGCGCAGCCTGAATGACTGGATGCGGTTGCGTGCGGCACTGCAGGACAAGGCGATGCGTGAACAGGCCGCACGCCGGTTTGCGGAAGCCTCGATGCCCGGGGCCGGCAAGGAAGCGCTGCGTGGCCAGCTTGCCGAAAGCGCCTTGCGTGCGATGGATCTGTTTGCCGGTGCCACGCGTCCTTCGCCGGACTCTCCGCCGGGCGGCTTCACGGCCATTGCGGCGTTCCTGGAGAAGTCCGTGCCGCAGGGCGAGCAGCAGAAGGCCGCCGATGTATTGCTGAAGATTCTGAATGGTTCGATGTGGGAATTGTGGCAACTGTCGCGTGAGCAGGCCAAGCAGCCGACGATCCCGGGTGATGCGCAAAGTGCGGCATTCCTGCAGCAGTCCATTAACGCGTTGTCAGACAGCTTTTTCTATCTGGCACCGGTATTTTTGCAGCTTGATGACTTCAAGGAGGTCAAGGCAAGCGTGTTCCAGATGACCCGTGCGCCGGGCAAAAACATCGTGTATCTTGGCTGCCTGCTGTTGACGCTGGGCGTGTTCGCGATGTTCTACATTCGCGAGCGCCGGGTCTGGGTCTGGGTGCGCGACAGGCGCGAAGACGAGAGCGACGCGACAGGCAGTCACGTCATGATGGCGATGTCCACGCAGCGACGCACGCTCGACTTCGAGAAGGAGTTCACGGCACTGCGCGACGATATCGGACGCGCGGTAGGGGCCGGGGTCACGGCAGCGATGTCTTCCGCAGCACATCGATCGGAAACATCAGCGCGCGATGATCAACGCGGCGCGTCGCTATAGTAGAAAGACCGTAGAGATAGCAGATATAACAGGCGCGCAAGCGTCGCATAGCAGGAATGCCATGTCCTCCAATCTGAACCACGCCAATCCGGGGTTGCCAGCACGACCGAGCGTCGCAGCCCAAGATATCCCTCAGGTCGATGCCTCGCTCGATGCCGACTATCTGGAACCGTCGTTCCTTCGCCGGCTGACCTGGGTTGACTGGGCCTTTGCGCTGTTGCTGGTTGTGGGTGCCGGCTTCGCGCTGGCGCAGTACGGACACTGGATGAACGTCTACGACAAGGCCGTGCTGATTGCGTCGGTGCCGACGTTCGCGCTGCTTGGCTGGCACTGGAAGGCGGTGCGGCCGTTGATGGTAGGCATCGCCGTACTGTCGCTGCTGGCGATCCAGATGTACCAGGGCAACCTGGCGCGTGCCGAAGAGGCATTTTTCCTGAAGTATCTGCTGTCGAGCCAGTCGGCCATCCTGTGGATGAGCGCGCTGGTGTTTCTCTCGACGGCGTTCTACTGGGTGTCGTTGATCACCCGATCCGAAACGGGCGCGAGCATCGGCAGCAAGCTCTGCTGGGCCGCCGTGGTCCTCGGTTTTACCGGTTTGATGGTGCGCTGGTACGAGTCGTATCTGATCGGCGCAGACATCGGTCACATTCCCATCTCGAACCTCTACGAGGTCTTCGTCCTCTTCACGCTGATCACGTCGCTGTTCTACCTGTACTACGAGCGTCGCTACGCCACGCGCGCGCTGGGCGCCTTCGTCATGCTGGTAGTGTCGGCAGCGGTGGCGTTCCTGCTTTGGTATACGGTGTCCCGCAATGCGCAGGAGATCCAGCCGCTGGTACCGGCGCTGCAAAGCTGGTGGATGAAGATCCACGTGCCGGCGAACTTCATTGGCTACGGCACGTTTGCACTGGCTGCAATGGTGGCGGTGGCCTACCTGCTCAAGCAGCGCGGCATCATGGCGGAGCGCCTGCCATCGCTCGAACTGCTCGACGACGTGATGTACAAGGCGATCGCCGTGGGCTTCGCGTTCTTCACGATTGCGACGATCCTGGGCGCACTGTGGGCGGCCGAAGCGTGGGGTGGCTACTGGAGTTGGGACCCCAAGGAAACCTGGGCGCTGATCGTGTGGCTGAACTATGCGGCATGGCTGCACATGCGCCTGATGAAGGGGCTGCGCGGCACCATGGCGGCGTGGTGGGCGTTGGTGGGCCTGTTGGTCACGACCTTTGCGTTCCTGGGCGTCAACATGTTCCTTTCGGGCTTGCATAGCTACGGCGAACTCTGAGACGCGCCGACGCTGGACCCGAGCTTGTCGATCGAAGAGCCCGTCCAATACGACGGGCTCTTTTTCGTTTGTCTTGTCGAGTAGCGCCCGCATCACAGGTGACATTTATTTGAACTCGACGGCGACAAACGCATCACATTCGGTGTTTACTGAGGGTGAACGGCACCGGTTGTCGGCGCCGACCGAGAAGGGAGACTTGAAGATGACTATTCGTCACAACGCCATGTCTGCATTGCGACCGGCTGCCTTGGCACTGGGTACGGCAGCGCTGCTGCTGGGCGGTTGCGCGAGCATGGGAATGGGAGGTGGAAACATGCCGCCGACCGTCAAGGTCGCCAACGGCGTACTGACCGATCCGCAGGGCCTGACGCTTTACACGTTTGACCGCGACACGGCGAGCAGTGGCAAGAGCGTCTGCAACGGCGCGTGTGCCACCAACTGGCCGCCGCTGTTGGCAGAGCCCGGCCGTACGGCATCGGGCGATTATTCGATCATCACGCGCGACGACGGCGCACGCCAGTATGCGTACAAGGGCAAGCCGCTCTATCGCTTTGCCAAGGACGCCAAGGCTGGCGATCGTGCAGGCGACAACCTGAACAACGTCTGGCACGTCGCAAAGCCCTGAGCGGGCACGGCGACCCGCCAGAAGGCCGCGCCGGCTCCCGGGTAGAAGGGGCGGGCGCGGCCTTTTGTCGCAATGTCGGGGGCGGCATCGCACGTTTGAGACCGTTTTCGTGTCCAATGCAGCATCGTCCAGAATAAATGCTGCCCATCATGCTGATTCCTTCCCCCAAATGGCTGCGCGGTGATGACATTGCCGCATCCGAGATCACGCCTCGGGAGACATATCTTTCGCGTCGGCAGTTGCTGGCGCTCGGCGGCGCTGGGATGGCGGGTACGTGGCTCTCGCGTTCAGCGTTTGCGCAAGGCGCGCCCGGCAAACTGGCGCGGCTGCCCGCCACGCCGAACAACGCCTATGTCGTGACCGAGAAGCGCACGCCCTACGAGGACGTCACCACCTACAACAACTTCTACGAGTTCGGCACGGACAAGTCCGATCCCGCCCGCAATGCCGGCACGCTGCGCCCGCGTCCGTGGCAGGTGGCAGTGGAAGGCTTGGTCAAGCATCCCAAGACCTACGACATCGACGAGCTACTGAAACTCGCGCCGATGGAGGAACGTGTCTACCGGCTGCGTTGCGTGGAAGGTTGGTCGATGGTGATCCCGTGGATCGGATATCCGCTGGCGGAACTGATCAAGCGCGTGGAGCCGCAGCCCGGCGCGAAATTCGTGCAGTTCATCACGCTGGCCGACAAGAAGCAGATGCCGGGCTTGGGTAGCAGTGTCCTCGATTGGCCGTACAGCGAAGGACTGCGCATGGACGAGGCGATGCATCCGCTGGCGCTGCTGACCTTCGGGCTGTATGGCGAGGTGCTGCCCAATCAGAACGGCGCACCCGTGCGGATGGTGCTGCCGTGGAAATACGGATTCAAGAGCGCAAAGTCGATCGTGAAGATTCGTTTCGTCGACAAGCAGCCGCCGACGAGTTGGAACCTTGCCGCCGCCAATGAGTATGGCTTTTATTCCAACGTGAACCCGGATGTCGATCATCCGCGCTGGAGCCAGGCCACGGAGCGTCGCATTGGTGAGGACAAAGGCGGTGGTGGTTTCTCCGCGCTGTTCGCGCCCAAGCGCAAGACGCTGCCGTTCAACGGCTATGGCGCGCAAGTGGCATCGCTCTATCAGGGCATGGATCTGAGGAAGAACTTCTGATGGATGGGCGCGGTCCGTCGGCTACCCCGACGCGTGCGGGCGAGGCGCGCGGGCTGGCGATGCCCACGCCAGCGCAACTGCGTGCCGTGAAGGTCGTGGTGTGGTTGCTGGCATTGCTGCCGTTCGCGCGATTGATGTACCTGGGCGCGACCTCGCAGTTCGGCGCCAATCCATTGGAATTCGTGACGCGGTCCACTGGGACGTGGACGCTGGTGATGCTCTGCGTGACGCTGGCTGTCACTCCGCTACGCAGGCTGACCGGTTGGAACTGGTTGCTTCGGCTGCGTCGCATGCTGGGCCTGTTCACGTTCTTCTACGCGCTGCAGCACTTCCTGCTGTGGCTGGCCGTGGATCGAGGATTCGAACTGGCGGCCATTCTCAAGGACATCGGCAAACGCCCGTTTATCACGGTCGGGTTTGCGGCGTTCGTGCTGATGGTGCCGCTGGCTGCCACCTCGGCCAATGTTATGGTGCGATGGCTCGGCGGCAAGCGGTGGCAGAGCCTGCATCGGGCGATCTATGCCATCGCCGTGCTGGCGATCCTGCACTTCTGGTGGCACAAGGCCGGCAAGAACGATTTTGGTGAAGTGTCGATCTATGCTGCCGTGGTGTTTGTGCTGCTGGCAGCGCGGGTGTGGTGGCGGGGCAAGCGGGCATAAAGCGGCTTCTGCACGTCGTCCCGGAGTGCGATGAAAAAACGGCGACGTGCGGTAGTCGCAGCATCGCCGTTTTTGGCGTGCCGATGCAGGGCGCATCGGGATGTCTGAGGCGTCTTCAGTCTTTCAGGAGGCGCTCATTGGCGAACAGGTCCGCCGGCAGTTCGCGCTCGCGCACGAGGTGCACGGTGTTGCCATCGACCATGACTTCGGCGGCGCGGCCACGCGTGTTGTAGTTCGAGCTCATGACGAAGCCATACGCGCCAGCCGACATCACCGCCAGCAGGTCGCCCGGCTGCACAGCCAGCGCGCGATCACGGCCCAGCCAGTCACCTGATTCGCACACGGGGCCGACCACATCGTAGGTGCTGGCGGCGTCGTCGCGCGGCGCCACGGGTTCGATGCGATGGAACGCCTCGTACATTGCAGGGCGGGCCAGATCGTTCATGGCGGCATCGACAATGCAGAAATTCTTTGCCGCGCCCGGCTTCAGGAACTCCACTTGGGTGAGCAGCACGCCAGCATTGCCAACTAGCGAACGGCCCGGTTCGAACAGCACTTCGCGGTGACCGTGACCTCGCGCCGCCACGCGGTCGATCAGCGTCGTGGCGAAGCCGGTGATGTCCGGCGGCGTCTCGTCGTCGTACGTGATGCCGAGACCACCGCCTACGTCGATGTGTTCGAGCTTGATCCCTTCGGCTTCGAGCGCTTCCACTACGTCCAGCACCTTGTCCAGTGCTTCAAGGTACGGGGCGACTTCCGTGATCTGCGATCCGATGTGGCAATCGATACCTGCCACGTCGATGTGCGGAAGTGCGGCGGCGCTGCGGTAAGTCGGCAGCACGTCTTCAAATGCGACACCGAACTTGTTGCCTTTCAGGCCCGTGGAGATGTAGGGGTGGGTCTTGGCATCGACGTCGGGGTTGATGCGCAGCGACACGCGCGCGCGCTTGCCCAGGCGTCCCGCCACGGCGTTGAGCCGGTCGAGTTCGGGAATCGATTCGACATTGAAGCCACGCACGTCATGTTGGAGTGCCAGCGCCATGTCGGCCTCGCTCTTGGCGACGCCGGAGAAGACCACCTTGCGTGGGTCGCCGCCAGCGGCGATCACGCGCAGTAGTTCACCGCCCGAGACGATGTCGAAGCCCGCGCCCAGCTTTGCGAAGACCTGCAGCACGGCCAGATTCGAGTTGGCCTTGACTGCGTACTGCACGTGCGCATTGCGGCCCTTGCAGGCAGCCGCGTAGGCATTGTAGGCGGTGGTCAGCGCGGCGCGCGAATAGATGTAGGTCGGCGTACCGAACTCGGTGGCGATACGGGCCAGCGGCACCTGTTCGGCGGCGAGGGTGCCGTCCGGACGGCGGGAGAAGAATTCAGTCATGTTCGTGGCGTGCAGCACTCAGCGTGCGGAGGGGGCGGAAGCGCCGGTGGCCGGCTGGACGGGTACTGGCGTGGTGGCCGGTTCGCCCATGGGTTGGGCCGGCGTCACGGCACCCGGCTTGCCCAGGCCCGGATCGGGCACGGTCGGCGGGGTGGGTTCGCCCGGTACCCGGGGCATGTACAACGGGCCGCGGATGCCGCAGCCGGCGAGGGTCATCGCGAGAACGGCGGCAAACGCCGATACAATCGCACCACGACGCAGCATCGGGGAGTCCTTCATTTGTCTGGATGGGCTTTCGGATGGCTGGGGGAGGCGTGCTGCTTCCCTGATTTCCATCAATTGATGCCGGCCCCAAAGCCTGTCGGAAACGGGCCGCCGGCGGTCTTGGAGTGTAGCATGCCCCCCCTCAATGAAACGGAGTTCCTGGCGCTGGCCGGGGCCGCGCTGGACAAGCTGGAAGCCGACATCGAGTCGGCCGCCGACGCGGTAGATGCCGATGTCGAAATCAACCGCACCGGCAATGTCATGGAGCTCGAATTCGAGGATGGCTCCAAGATCATCGTCAACAGCCAGGCGCCGATGCAGGAATTGTGGGTGGCGGCCAAGGCAGGAGGCTTCCACTTTCGCCATGACGGCGCCAAATGGATCGATTCGCGCAGCGGGGCGGAGCTGTACGCGGCGCTGTCGGGTTACATGAGCCAGCAGGCCGGTGCGACGCTGACGCTGAAGTAAGCGCTGGGGCGCTTCGGCGCCATGATAAAAAAACCGGCCGCCAGGGCCGGTTTTTTTCGTTTTGAAGCCGGAGGCCGCACATCATGCGCCGCCGAACATCTCCAGGATCTTCTTCTTTTCCTGCTCGGTGTCCTGGATCGGACGCGAGCTTTCCTCGGGCTTGCCCGGCCACGGATCGCCCAGGCCCACGGAGGCCACGCCAGCGCCGCCCGCGTTCTCCTCAAGCGTCCAGTCGCCAGCCACGTTGACCACGCCTTCCGGCGCCTGGCGATCCGGGCTTTCCGGTACGCCCTTCAGCGCCTTGCTCATGTACCCCACCCAGATCGGCAGGGCCAGCCCGCCGCCGGTTTCGCGCACGCCCAGGCTCTTGGGCTGGTCATAGCCCATCCAGGCGATGGCCACGAGCTTCGGTGTATAGCCTGCGAACCAGGCATCGACCGCGTCGTTGGTGGTACCGGTCTTGCCGGCCAGATCGTTGCGGCCCAGCCGCTGCTTGGCCGGATTGGCCGTGCCACTGCGCACCACCTCCCGCAGCATACTGTCGGCGATAAAGGCGGTCCGCGCATCCAGCACACGCACCGCATCGGCACCGGCCGTCTGCGGATGGGTTTCCGAGATGACCTTGCCGCGCGAATCTTCCACACGCTGGATCAGGTACGGATTCACGCGGTAACCGCCATTGGCGAAGACCGAGTAGGCGCCGGCCATCTGCAACGGCGTCACGCTTCCCGCGCCCAGTGCCATTGGCAGGTAGGCCGGATGCTTGTCGGCTTCGAAGCCGAAGCGTGTGATGTAGTCCTGGGCGTACTGCGTGCCAATGGCGCGCAGGATACGGACGGAAACGAGGTTCTTCGATTTGGCCAGCGCGCGGCGCATCGTCATCGGACCTTCAAACTTGCCGTCGTAGTTCTTCGGTTCCCATACCTGGCCGCCAGTGTCCGGGCCAATCGTCAGCGGCGCGTCATTGATCACCGTCGCCGGCGAGAAACCCTTTTCCAATGCGGCCGTGTAGATGAACGGCTTGAAGCTCGAGCCGGGCTGGCGCCACGCTTGCGTGACGTGGTTGAACTTGTTCCGGTTGTAGTCGAAGCCGCCCACCATGGAGCGAATCGCACCGTCCTCCGGATTCAGCGAGACGAATGCCGCGGCTACCTCGGGCAGCTGCGTCACGGACCACGAGTTGGACTTCTCGTCCTGCGTCACGCGGATGATTGCGCCCGGGCGGATCTTGACCTTGGGCTGGGCATTGGCCGACAACGACGGCGCGATAAAGCGCAGCGCGTTACCTTCGATCGTTGCCACCTCGCCGGACAGCAGCGTGGCCTTGACCTGCTTGGCCGTCACGCTGGTCACCACGGCGGAGCGCAGGTCGTCACTGCCCGGATGCTCGACGAGTGCATCGTCGATGGCCTGCTCGCGCTCGGCGGAGTCCGACGGCAGGTCGATGAATGCCTCCGGACCGCGGTAGCCGTGCTTGCGCTCGTACGTCATGATGCCGCTGCGCACAGCCTCGTATGCGGCGTCCTGGTCGGTCTTGTTCAACGTGGTGTGGACCGTCAGGCCGCGCGTGTAGGTTTCCTCACGATACTGCGCGTACATCAGTTGCCGCACGATTTCAGCCACGTACTCGGCGTGGGTCGAGAACTCGTTGCCCTCGCTGCGTACCTTCAACTCCTCGCGTACCGCCTGATCGTACTGTTCGGGCGTGATGTAGCCGAGGTCGCGCATGCGCTGGAGAATGTATTCCTGGCGCACCTTGGCGCGGCGCGGATTGACCACCGGGTTGTACGCCGACGGTGCTTTGGGCAGCCCGGCCAGCATCGCGGCTTCGGCCGGCGTCACGTCCTTGATCGACTTGCCGAAATACACGCGTGCGGCGCTGGAGAACCCGTAGGCGCGCTGGCCCAGGTAGATCTGGTTCATGTACACCTCGAGGATCTGATCCTTGGTCAGATTGGCCTCGATCTTGTACGCGAGGAGCATCTCGTAGATCTTGCGCGTGTAGGTCTTCTCGCTGGACAGGAAGAAGTTGCGTGCCACCTGCATCGTGATCGTCGATGCGCCTTGCGATAGGCCGCCGCGCAGGTTGGCCAGGCCAGCCCGCAGCACGCCTACGAAGTCCACGCCGCCGTGTTCGTAGAAGCGGTCGTCCTCGATCGCGAGCACGGCCTTCTTCATCACGTCGGGAATTTCGCCGATCGGCACGAAGTTGCGGCGCTCCTCGCCGAACTCGCCAATGAGGATGTTGTCGGCCGTGTAGATCCGCAACGGGATCTTGGGACGGTAGTCGGTGATGGTGTCCAGCGACGGCAGGTTCGGGGCTGCCACAACCAGCGCATAGCCTACCAGCAGCGCCACCGCAACCATGCCGGCAACAAGCAGTCCGAGCACCCAGAACATGATGCGCGTCCAGAGCGGACGGCGGACGGGGAGGGACGGCTTCTGTTGTGCTGTGGCCATAAGGGGTTTACCTGACAAGAGTGCCCGGATTATATCGTCGGCGCCTGGCCACACAGCGCGCCCGGTGGCGCGGAAGGCGCTATCGCGCTGTTACAAGATGTAATGACGTTGAGGTCTGCCTGTCACGCGGTGCAGATCGCTGACGCAGCGCGGGTCAGCGGGAGGTCTCGCAGCGTTGGTGAAAACGACCCGTCTGACGTGACGTCGGAAGGGGCGCGTTGCCGGGAAACGACGCCCTGCGACGGCGATGTTTCGGAGCGTCGGATTTTGGCAACGGATTCGCGACGACCTTCTGAAAATGGATGCGTGGTCAAACCGGCACATTGCCAGCGCCCATGGTTTGAGTGAGAATCCACGAACATAAAAGAGCAAACGTTTCATCCAAGAAACTGGCTCGCACCATTAGAGCAAACAAGCCGTGGGCGAGTTCAAATGTCAGGGGGTCAACCTTGCGACGGGGCATCTTGTCGGGTCTTCTACGCCGTACTACGGTCGGCGTAGATATTGGGTCGTCTAGCGTCAAGGTCGTCGAACTGTCCGTCGGGGCAGGGAAGAACGACTTCAGGCTGGAGAAATGCGCCAGCGAACTGCTGGATCGCAATGCCGTTGCCGATGGCAACGTGGTCAACATCGAGGCCGTGGGGATCGCGCTGAAGCGTGCCCTTGGCAAGGCCGGCATCCGCACCAAGGACGTAGTCCTGGGTGTGCCGTCCATGCTCACGGAATCCCAGACGGTCAGTCTTCCGGACAACCTGTCCGAGGACGAACTCTATTCGCAGGTCGAATCGGAGGCGCACCGCCTCTATCCGCCTTCCCAGGCGGTGAATTTCGACTTCGCGGTGATTGGTCCCAGCGAAACCGAAGGTGGCATTGGCGTACGCGTCACGGCCGCCAACAGCGATCGTGTGCAGGAGCGCGTGACGGCTGCCGAAATGGCCGGCCTCAAGCCGCAGGTCATGGACGTGGAGGAGTACGCCGTACAGCGTTCGGTCGTGCAGATGCTTGGCGTTCCGGTGGGTGTGACGGAAACCGACGCCAAGGATCTGCCGGTCGTGGCGGTCGTGCATCTTGGCGGCAGCCGTTCCAAGGCCATCTTCTACCAGGGCTGGAAGGAACTGTACGAGCAGCCTCTGAACAGCTACGGCGACCAGCTCACGCAGAGCGCCGCTCGCATGTTCACACTGGACGCGCTCAAGGCCGAGATCAAGAAGCGCAAGAACACGCTTCCCGAAGCGTGGCGTGCGCAACTGCTCAAGCCGTCGCTCGATGCACTCGCCATGGAAGTGCAGGGTGCCATCGGCAACTTCATCGCCAGTTCCAGCCTGGGACGTGTCGACGAGATCCTGCTGTCCGGCGGCCACGCTTCGCTGCTGGGTGTCCAGGCGGCGATCCAGCAGCAGACGCAGATCACGACCACGCTGGCCAATCCCTTCGCCAACATGATGACCGCAGGCAAGGTCAACGAACGCTATCTCCAGCGTGACCTGCCTGCGTACATCGTCAGTGCGGGACTGGCGCTGCGCGGACTGCAATAACCCACCTTGGGGGACACGCATGTCCACGACGACGAATACCATTCCGTCGGTCAACCTGCTGCCTTATCACGAGGCGCGCAAGGCAGCCCGACGCAAGAAGGTCTACACGATGCTGGGCGGTGCGGCGGGCGCAGGTGCGCTCGTGGTGCTGGCTGGCGGCTTCTACATTGACGCGCAGATCGAGGATGTCAGCCGTCTGAATCAGACGCTTTCGACCGAGAACGCCCGCATGGACGGGCAGATCAAGGAAGTCAACTCGCTCAAGAAGGATATCGAGGCACTGCTCGACCGGCAGCGCGCCATCGAAAGCTTGCAGGCCCAGCGCAACCTGCCGGTGCAGTTGCTCGAGGAACTGGTTCGCCAGGTACCCGAAGGCGTGTACCTGACAAGCCTCAAGCAGACGGGCGACAACTTTGTCATGGCCGGCATCGCGCAATCCAACGAGCGTGTCTCCGAACTGCTTCGCAACATCGACCAGGTGCAATGGCTCGATCGAGCCGAGTTGGTCGAGTCGAAGGCCACCGTGATGACGAACAACCTGAAGGAGCAACGCAGGCTGTTCGACTTCTCGATGCGCTTCTCGTATCGCGTGGAAGAACCCGCCGTCAAGAAGGGCGCCGGCGGCGCATCGGCGGCCGCGGCCAAGCCCGCGAAAGGCAAGGTCTGACCATGGCGCTGAATTCCGATATCTCCCTGCAGGATCTGACCGCGCAGTTCCGCGGCCTGAACCTGAACGAGCCCGAAACGTGGCCTACCGCCCCGCGCCTGCTGTTCTCGGTTCTGGCCGCGGTGATCGTGCTGGTACTCGGCTGGCAGTTCTACTGGAGCGACAAAACCGCCGATCTTGATCGCCGTCATGCCGAACACGAGACTCTCAAGACACAGTTCCGAAGCAAGGTGGCGCAGGTGGCCAACCTCGAAGCATTGCGCAAGCAGAAGGTGGAAGTGGAAAAGCGCGTCGCGCTTGCCGAACGCCAGTTGCCGAACAGTACCGAGATGGACGCGCTGCTCGCGGACGTGAACCACGCTGGTGTGGCGCGCGGCCTCCAGTTCGAACTGTTCAAGCCACAGGCCGCCATCATCAAGCCGTACTTTGCCGAGATTCCGGTCAACCTCAAGGTCACCGGCCGCTACCACGACGTTGCGCTGTTCAATGCGGACGTGGCGGCCCTGTCGCGGATCGTGTCGATGCGTAACCTGAACATGTCGGTGGCCAAGGACGGCACGCTTTCGATGGAAGGTGTGGCGATGGCCTATCGTGCGCTGGACCCGGACGAGCAGGCAGCACAACGCAAGGCGGCTGCCGATGCCGCGGCGAAGAAGAAGGGAGGTGCCAAGTGAGTCGCCTTCTCGAACGATGCCCCCCGGTTGCGCTGCATACGTTGGCTGCTGCGGCACTGGCGGTGCTCGCGCTGACCGGATGCGGCCCTAGCGAGGACGACGGCCTGAGACTGTGGATGGACCAGACGCGTGCCGCTAAGGCGCCCGCGCCCGAGCCGCTGCCCGACGTCAAGCCTTACACGCCGCGCGAGTATGCCGGCCGTAGTTCGCCGGAGCCATTTGCGCAGACCAAGATCGGCGAGCTGAACAAGTCGATGACCGAGTCGCCGGAGGCCGGACGGCGACGCGAGCCGCTTGAAGACTATCCGCTGGAGAACTTCAAGATGCTCGGCATGCTGAAGAAAAACGGCGAGACCTACGGTGTCGTACGCGTAGATAACAAGATCCACCACGTCAAGGTGGGTCAATATCTCGGCCAAAGCTATGGCCGGGTCGTCCGCATCAACGATCAGGAGATCGTGTTGCGCGAATTGGTTCGGGAAGGGGTCTCAGATTGGAAAGAGAAAATGACCAGCCTGAAGCTGGAGGCATCCGCATGATCACCGCACGTTGGGTCAGGACGCTTGCGGGCGCGTCCGCTATGGCGCTGATGCTGGCCGCTCCGGCCGCATTTGCACAGAACAACCAGCTCAAACAGGTGGACGCCAACGTGGTTGGCGAGCAGACCGTGTTCACGGTCGACCTCAAGAGCCCGCTGGCGCAGAAGCCGGTGGATTTCACGACGCAGAATCCGTCGAAGATCGCGATCGATTTCTTCGATACCGGGTTTGTAGCGGGCCGGGCACAGTATGAGTACGCCGGCAAGCTGCTCAAGAGCGCCAACGTGATGCAGATCGGGGACCGCACCCGCGTGGTGCTGAACCTGAGTCGCAACGCGACGTATCGCACGGAAATTCGGGGCACGCAGTACGTGGTGTTGATGGACAACGTCACGCAGTCGGCTACCGCCGCCGCACCGACGTTCGCGCCATCGCCGACCGTGACCGCCGCCGTGGCGGCCAACCGTCCGTCGGTACGCAATATCGATTTCCGTCGCGCAGGCGAGAGTGCGGGCCGCGTGGTGGTGGACCTGTCCTCGCGCGATACCGGCATCAACATCCAGCAGCAGGGCCAGAACCTGGTCGTGGATTTCATGGGCACCGCGCTGCCCGCCGATCTGCGCCGCCGCTTCGACGTGACGGATTTCGGCACGCCGGTGCAAGGTCTGCGTGCCAACGATGCCAACGGCAGCGCTCGCCTCATCATCGAGCCGCGGGGCAACTGGGAATATAGCTCTTACCAGACCGACACTCAGTTCGTGGTGGAGGTGCGGCCGGTCAAGAACGATCCGAACAAGCTGATCGCCGGTCAGGGATATCGCGGCGAGAGGTTGTCGCTGAACTTCCAGAACATCGATATCCGGTCGCTGCTGCAGGTCTTTGCGGACTTCACGAACCTGAACATCATCACGAGCGACACGGTGCAGGGCAACCTGACGCTGCGCCTCAAGGATGTGCCGTGGGACCAGGCGCTCCAGATCGTGATGGACTCGAAGGGGCTGGCGTCGCGCCGCAACGGCAACGTGCTGTGGGTGGCGCCGAAGGCCGAGCTGGCCACGAAGGAAAAGCTCGAGCTTGAGTCGATGCAGCAGATCAACGAACTCGAGCCGATCCGCAGCCAGGTGTTCCAACTCAACTACCAGCGTGCCGACGATGTGCGCCGCATGCTGCTGGGGTTGCCGGTTGCGGGCAGTGGCGGCGGTGCTGCACCGGCGGGTGGTGCAGCGGGTGCCGCGAGCGTGACGCGCATGCTGTCGAAGCGCGGCTCGCTGACGGCGGATCCGCGTACGAACCAGCTGTTCGTGTCGGACATCGGCAGCAAGCTGGAAGAAGTGCAAGGCTTCCTGCAGAAGATCGACATTCCTGTACGCCAGGTCATCATCGAGGCGCGCATCGTCGAGGCGAGCGATACGTTCAGCCGCAATCTCGGTGTGAAGCTGGGTTTTGCCCTGCCGCGCTCGGGCAGCGCAATCGGCAATTCCTATCAGAACGTGGCCTCGCCATTCACGGCCGACAGCAAGTGGACCAACGCGCCGGCGCTGAGTTTGCCGGCAGCGGCGATCAATGGCGTGGACCCGGCATCGGTGGCGTTCAGCATCTTCAACGCCGGCGCAGGCCGCTTCCTGGATCTGGAAATCTCGGCGCTGGAAGCTGACGGCAAGGGCAAGATCATCTCCAGCCCGCGTGTCGTGACGGCAAACAACATCAAGGCGCTGATCGAGCAGGGTACCGAACTGCCGTACCAGTCGGCTACGTCGAGCGGCGCCACGTCGATCCAGTTCCGCAAGGCCAACCTGAAGCTGGAAGTCACGCCGCAGATCACGCCCGAAGGCAATGTGCTGCTGGACGTCGATGTGAACAAGGACAGTGTCGGTATCCAGACCGTCAACGGCTTTGCCATCGACACCAAGCACGTGCAGACCCAGGTGCTGGTCGACAACGGCGGCACGGTGGTGATTGGCGGTATCTACAGCCAGGACGAAAGCAACAACGTCAACAAGGTGCCCTTCCTGGGCGATATCCCGGTGATCGGCAACCTGTTCAAGAACAACGCCAAGGTCAACAACCGGACCGAGCTCCTGGTGTTCCTGACGCCGCGCATCCTGAACGATAACGTCTCGCTGAAATAGCCCGGTCCGGGTGCAGCACCAAGCCCGGATGCAGTAAACTGGCAGGCCGCGTCGCAACCCGACGCGGCCTTTTTCCTTTTGGCGGCGTCGTGGGCGGTATCGATGGCTGGCCGGGACGGGAGCCATGCAATGATGCACAATGGCGTTTGCATCACGTCGCGTCCCCTCCCAGGCGACCGCGCGTGCCCCGAGCCTTATCGTGCAAGACAGTCTCCTGTGACAGCCAATCGCCCGAACCTATTCTTTGTTGGCCTGATGGGCGCCGGCAAGACCACCGTGGGCCGCGCCGTAGCCCGACGCCTGAACTATCCGTTCTTCGATTCGGACCATGAACTCGAAGCGCGGTGTGGCGTGCGCATCCCGGTAATTTTCGATCACGAAGGTGAAGCCGGATTCCGGGACCGCGAGGAACACGCCATTGCAGAACTGACGTCGCGCAGCGGCATTGTGCTGGCAACCGGCGGCGGCGCCGTGCTGCGCGAGGCCAACCGGGCGGCCCTGAAGGCCAATGGCACGGTCGTCTACCTGCGCGCCAGCCCGCATGACCTGTGGCTGCGCACCCGGCATGACCGCAACCGTCCACTGCTGCAAACCGCCGATCCCAAGGGGCGCCTGGAAGCGCTCTACGCCGAGCGCGATCCGCTCTATCGGGAAGTGGCGGACTTCATTATCGAAACCGGCAAGCCGACCGTGGCACAGCTTGCTAATATGGTTCTCATGCAACTTGAAATGGCCGGCTTCACGCTTCCGCCCGTCGATACTGCCGCCGATTCGATTTCGGAAACGGACGAGCCAGACGGGCGCCCGGCCCAGGACACCCATTCATGATCACGCTGGAAGTCGATCTCGGGACGCGTAGCTACCCGATCCATATCGGCGGCGGCCTGCTGGACCGCGCCGAACTGCTGCAACCGCATGTGCGGGGGCAGCACGCTGTCATCGTCACCAACGAAACCGTGGGGCCACTATACGCGGCGCGCGTCGAGGCCGTGCTGGCGAAGCTCGGCAAGACCGTACGGACGGTGGTACTGCCCGACGGCGAGCGCTTCAAGCAGTGGGAAACGCTGAACCTTATCTTCGATGCGCTATTGCAGGCTGGCGCCGATCGCAAGACGACACTGATCGCACTGGGCGGCGGCGTGGTGGGCGACATGACGGGGTTTGCAGCCGCCTGCTATATGCGTGGCGTGCCGTTCGTGCAGATGCCGACGACGCTGCTGTCACAGGTGGACTCGTCCGTGGGCGGCAAGACTGGTATCAACCACCCGCTCGGCAAGAACATGATCGGCGCGTTCCACCAGCCGAATGCTGTGATCGCCGATATCGACACGCTGCGAACGCTGCCGCCGCGGGAACTCGCAGCGGGGCTGGCCGAGGTCATCAAGCATGGTGCCATCGCCGATGCGGACTACTTCGGCTGGATCGAATCGAATATCGGCGGACTCAATGACTGCGACGTCGTGCTGATGGCCGAAGCCGTGCGCCGCTCGTGCGAGATCAAGGCAAGTGTGGTGGCGCAGGACGAGCGCGAAGGCGGCCTGCGCGCCATCCTCAATTTTGGGCACACGTTCGGCCATGCCATCGAAGCCGGCATGGGCTACGGCGAATGGCTGCACGGGGAGGCCGTGGGCTGCGGCATGGTGATGGCAGCGGACCTGTCGCATCGGCTGGGCTTCATCGACGTGCAGACCCGCGCGCGTATCCGCACGCTGACGCAAGCGGCCATGCTGCCCGTGGTGGCGCCGGACCTGGGCGTGGATCGCTATGTCGAACTGATGAAGGTGGACAAGAAAGCCGAAGCCGGCAGCATCAAGTTCATCCTGTTGCGCAAGCTGGGCGAAGCATTCATTACCACGGTGCCGGACCCCGATCTGCGCGATACGTTGCGCCACGCCGTCCTCAAACCGCCTACCGAGGCACCGGTCGCGTGAGCGACAGGTTATGCCTTGCAACCCCGAACCAGCCACGGATTAACGGATTGCCCGCATGACCACCGCTCCCCTGAAAGTCACACCCGCCGACCTCGACGCCCACCTCGCCCCGTATGCCGCGCTCTCTGCGCGGTCGCGCGGGCGCGTGCATGCGGAGCCGGCCTCGTCGTCGCGCAGCGAATTCCAGCGCGACCGCGATCGCGTCATCCACAGCACAGCCTTCCGCCGACTCGAATACAAGACGCAGGTCTTCGTGAATCACGAGGGCGACCTGTTTCGCACGCGGCTGACGCACAGCCTCGAAGTGGCGCAGATCGCGCGGTCCATCGCCCGCAACCTCCGGCTGAACGAGGATCTGGTAGAGGCCATTTCGCTGGCGCACGATCTTGGGCACACCCCATTCGGCCACGCCGGTCAGGATGCGCTCAACGGCTGCATGAAGAACCACGGAGGCTTCGAGCACAATCTGCAGAGCCTGTTGGTGGTGGACGAGTTGGAGGAGCGCTACGGCGGCTTCAACGGGCTGAACCTGACGTTCGAAACGCGCGAGGGCATCCTGAAGCATTGTTCGCGCGTGAACGCCGCTGCGCTGGGTGAGCTGGGGCGCCGCTTTCTGGAGGGGGCGCAGCCCTCGCTGGAGGCGCAACTGGCCAACCTGGCCGACGAGATCGCCTACAACAACCACGATATCGACGATGGCCTGCGGTCGGGTTTGCTGACCCTGGAGCAACTCGACGAGATCCCGATGTGGGGACGCCATCGCGCGGAGGTGATGGCGGCGTTCCCGGGTATCAACGGCAGGCGTGTGATCAATGAGACGGTGCGCCGTATGATCAACACGCTGATCGTCGATCTGATCGAGACCACGGGGCGCAATATCGTGGCGGCCAACCCGAAGACGATCGATGACGTACGCGCCGCCGGCCCGCTGGTGTCGTTCAGTCCGAAGGTGCATGAAGAGGCCCAGGCACTCAAGCGTTTCCTGTTCCGCCATTTGTATCGCCACTACCTGGTGATGCGGATGTCGGCCAAAGCCCAGCGCATTATTACCGACCTGTTCGGCGCATTCATTCAGGATCCGCGCCTCCTGCCGCCGCAATACCAGGCGGCGGGCCACGGCACCGATCAGCCACGGTTGATCGCGCACTATATCGCCGGCATGACGGACCGCTATGCCATCCGCGAGCATCGCCGCATTTTCGCAGTCAGCGAAAGCAACTGACTCGCCGGGGATGCATTGAAATAAACGGGGACAGATCAGGCTATCATTGGGGCCACCCAAGATCAGATAGCCGGATTGCCCCATGGCTCGCCTTCCCCGATTCTCTCCCCCTGACATGCCTGTGCTGGTGTTGCAGCGCGGGAACAACCGCCAGCCGGTGTTCCTCGGCACAGACGACTACCTGCATTACCTCGATTGCCTGCGCATGGCAGCCCGCGAACACGAGTTGTCGATCCACGCCTATGCATTGCGGCCCAACCATATCCACCTGGTCGCCACGCCCAAGGGGGCTGATTCGCTGAGCTTGACGATGCAAGCGGTGGGCCGGCGCTACGCTCGGCATTTCAATCGGGTGGCAGAGCGTACTGGCACCCTCTGGGAAGGACGGTTTCGCTCGGCGGTCATCGAACCCGGCCTCTGGATGATGCCCGCCATGCTCTATGTCGAGGGGAATGCGGTTCGTTCTGCCGATGTCTTGACGCCTGACGCCGACCGCTGGAGCAGCTATCGCCATCATGCCGGCATCGAAGCCAGTCCGCTTGTAAGCGATCACTCCGTGTATTGGGATCTCGGTAACACGCCATTCGAGCGTCAATCCAACTACCGGGCGCTGATGGCTGACGGCCTGTCCGGCAAGGCGCTCGCCACTCTGCAAAAACATGCCCATAGCGGCTGGCCGCTGGGTAGCGATGCGTTCCTGGCGCAGTTGGAGCGGCAGTCCACCCGGCGCGTGCAACCCCTTCCCAAAGGCCGGCCGCGCAAGGTGGGGGGCGAGGACGCGTTGACGGCGCCGTCGGAGCACGCACCAAGTTGAGGCATTTGTGCGCGAAATTTAATGTGTCCCCATTAATTGACCCTACAAAAATGGTGCGATTTTTAATGTGTTCTGACCCCATTTAAAAAATCTGCACGGTTAAGTCGATTCTCTTATAGTTGCCCCACCCACACAGTCATTGTGCGGCGCGTCACGCTCGTGTACGCCGCTGCGGTGCCTGCTTGCCACGCCCGATAAAGAGGCCCTGCAGCAGCCACCCCTACGGTCTGCACGCGCGCTGATTGCGCAGCCTTCACCGGAATTCAGCCCGTGGACCATACGCAACACCCCACCGCTTCTGATGCACTCGCCGCCCGCCCGCAGGCCCAGGGCCTGTATGACCCGACCAACGAGCACGACGCCTGCGGCGTCGGCATGGTCGCGCACATCAAAGGCAAGAAGTCCCACGAAATCGTTTCGCAGGGCTTGAAGATCCTGGAGAACCTGGATCACCGGGGCGCCGTGGGCGCTGACCCGCTGATGGGCGACGGGGCCGGCATCCTGATCCAGATTCCGGACCAGTTCTACCGCGAGGAAATGGCCAAGCAGGGCGTGACCCTGCCGCCGAACGGCGAGTACGGCGTGGGCATGATCTTTCTTCCGAAGGAACACGCGTCGCGTCTGGCCTGCGAGCAGGAACTCGAACGCACGGTGCGCCTGGAAGGCCAGGTCGTGCTGGGCTGGCGCGATGTGCCGGTGGACGCCAACATGCCGATGTCGCCGACGGTGCGCGAGACCGAGCCGGTCATCCGCCAGATCTTCATCGGTCGCGGCCGCGACATCATGACCACCGACGCGCTGGAACGTAAGCTCTACGTCATCCGCAAGACGGCCAGCCACGCCATCCAGGCGCTGAAGCTCAAGCACGGCAAGGAATACTTCGTGCCGTCGATGTCGGCCCGTACCGTGGTGTACAAGGGTCTGTTGCTGGCCAACCAGGTGGGCGAGTACTACCTGGACCTGCAGGATTCGCGCGCCGTGTCGGCACTGGCCCTGGTTCACCAGCGCTTCTCGACGAACACCTTCCCGGCCTGGGAACTGGCCCACCCGTACCGCATGGTTGCCCACAACGGCGAAATCAACACGGTCAAGGGCAACGTGAACTGGGTGAACGCGCGGACTGGCGCGATCTCGTCGCCCGTGCTCGGCGATGACCTGCCCAAGCTCTGGCCGCTGATCTATCCGGGCCAGTCGGACACGGCATCGTTCGACAACTGCCTCGAACTGCTGACGATGGCCGGCTACCCGCTCGTCCACGCCATGATGATGATGATCCCGGAAGCCTGGGAACAGCACACCATGATGGACGACAACCGTCGTGCCTTCTACGAATACCACGCCGCGATGATGGAGCCGTGGGACGGCCCCGCCGCCATCTGCTTTACCGATGGCCGCCAGATCGGCGCCACGCTGGACCGTAACGGCCTGCGTCCGGCCCGCTTCTATGTGACCGAGGACGATTTCGTCGTGCTGGCTTCGGAAGCTGGCGTGCTGCCGTTCCCGGAATCGCGCATCGTCCAGAAGTGGCGCCTGCAGCCGGGCAAGATGTTCCTGATCGACATGGAGCAGGGCCGCATCATCGACGACAAGGAACTCAAGGACAACCTGGCCAACGCCAAGCCGTACAAGAGCTGGATCGACGCCGTCCGCATCAAGCTGGACGAGATCGACGCCAAGCCGGAAGACGTGGCGGCCGAGAAGAAGCCGGTGTCGCCGCTGCTGGATCGCCAGCAGGCATTTGGCTACACGCAGGAAGACGTCAAGTTCCTGATGGCGCCGATGGCGCTGGCCGGCGAGGAAGCCACGGGCTCGATGGGAAATGACTCGCCGCTGGCCGTGCTGTCGTCGAAGAACAAGACGCTGTACCACTACTTCCGCCAGCTGTTCGCACAGGTGACCAACCCGCCGATCGACCCGATCCGCGAGAACATGGTGATGTCGCTGGTGTCGTTCATCGGTCCGAAGCCGAACCTGCTGGAACTGAACAACATCAACCCGCCGATGCGCCTCGAAGTGTCCCAGCCCGTGCTGGACTTCAAGGACATCGCCAAGATCCGCAACATCGAGCACTACACCGGCGGCAAGTTCCGTTCTTACGAACTGAACATCTGCTACCCGGTGGCGTGGGGCAAGGAAGGCATCGAAGCCCGCCTGGCATCGCTGTGCGCGGAAGCCGTGGACGCCGTGCGTTCGGGCTTCAACATCCTGATCGTGACGGACCGTCGCGTGGACGGTGGCGAGGTGGCGATTCCCGCGCTGCTGGCCACGTCGGCCATCCATCATCACCTGGTGGAGAAGGGCCTGCGCACGTCCGCCGGCTTGGTCGTGGAAACCGGCTCGGCACGTGAAGTCCACCACTTCGCACTGCTGGCCGGCTACGGCGCGGAAGCCGTGCACCCGTACCTGGCGATGGAAACGCTGGCCGATATGGCCGCGGGCCTGTCGGGCGACCTGTCGCCGGAAAAGGCAGTCAAGAACTTCGTCAAGGCGATCGGCAAGGGCCTGTTCAAGGTGATGTCGAAGATGGGCATCTCCACGTACATGTCGTACACGGGCGCCCAGATCTTCGAAGCCATCGGCCTGTCGCGCGAACTGGTGCAGAAGTATTTCCACGGCACGCCGTCGAATGTCGAAGGTATCGGCATCTTCGAGGTGGCCGAGGAAGCGCTGCGCCTGCATCGCGATGCATTCGGCAACAACCCGGTGCTGGAGAGCATGCTCGACACGGGCGGCGAATACGCCTACCGCGTGCGCGGCGAAGAACACATGTGGACGCCGGACTCTATCGCCAAGCTGCAGCACTCGGTGCGTGCGGACGATGGCAAGGGCCAGTACCAGACGTACAAGGAATACGCGAACATCATCAACGACCAGAGCCGTCGCCACATGACGCTGCGCGGCCTGTTCGAGTTCAAGGTTGACCCGGCCCGCGCGATTCCGCTGGAAGAAGTGGAGTCCGCCAAGGAAATCGTGAAGCGCTTCGCCACGGGTGCGATGTCGCTCGGTTCGATCTCGACCGAAGCGCACGCAACGCTGGCCGTGGCGATGAACCGCATCGGCGGCAAGTCCAACACGGGCGAAGGCGGCGAGGACGAGAAGCGCTATCGCAACGAACTGCGCGGCATTCCCATCAAGCAGGGCGACACGTTCAAGAGCCTGCTGGGCGATCACGTCATCGAGAAGGACCTGGAACTGAAGGCTGGCGACTCGCTGCGCTCGAAGATCAAGCAGGTGGCGTCGGGCCGCTTCGGCGTCACGGCCGAGTACCTGGCTTCCGCCGACCAGATCCAGATCAAGATGGCGCAGGGCGCCAAGCCGGGCGAAGGCGGCCAGTTGCCGGGCCACAAGGTGTCCGACTACATCGGCAAGCTGCGTTACTCGGTGCCGGGCGTTGGCCTGATCTCGCCGCCGCCGCACCACGACATCTACTCGATCGAGGATCTGGCACAGCTGATCCACGACCTGAAGAACGTGAACCCGATGTCGGACATCTCGGTCAAGCTCGTGTCCGAAGTGGGCGTGGGCACCGTGGCGGCCGGCGTGGCGAAGGCCAAGGCTGACCACGTGGTGATCGCCGGCCATGACGGTGGCACGGGCGCATCGCCGTGGTCGTCGATCAAGTACGCCGGATCGCCGTGGGAACTGGGTCTGGCCGAAACGCAGCAGACGCTGATGCTGAACGGCCTGCGCAACCGCATTCGCGTGCAGGCTGACGGCCAGATGAAGACGGGCCGCGACGTGGTGATCGGCGCGCTGCTGGGCGCCGACGAGTTCGGCTTTGCCACGGCACCGCTGGTGGCCGAGGGCTGCATCATGATGCGCAAGTGCCACCTGAACACCTGCCCGGTGGGCGTGGCCACGCAAGACCCGGCGCTGCGCAAGAAATTCCAGGGCAAGCCCGAGCACGTGGTGAACTTCTTCTTCTTCGTTGCAGAGGAAGCCCGCGAGATCATGGCGCAACTGGGTATCCGCACGTTCGACGAACTGATCGGCCGCGCTGACCTGCTCGACACGCGCGGTGGCATCGAACACTGGAAGGCACGCGGCCTGGACTTCAGCCGCATCTTCTACCAGGCACCGTTCCCGGCGGATGTGCCGCGTTACCACACCGACGTGCAGGACCACGGCCTGTCGGTGGAAGCCGGCAAGGCGCTGGACCACACGCTGATCGCCAAGGCGCGTCCTGCCATCGACAAGGGTGAGCGCGTCTCGTTCATTCAGCCGGTCAAGAACGTGAACCGCACGGTGGGCGCGATGCTGTCCGGCGTGATTGCCAAGCAGTACGGTCACGAGGGCCTGCCCGACGATACCGTCCACATCCAGTTCCAGGGCACGGCCGGCCAGTCGTTCGGCGCGTTCCTGGCGCACGGTGTGACGATCGACCTCGTCGGCGATGCCAATGACTACGTGGGCAAGGGCCTGTCCGGCGGCCGCGTGATCGTGCGTGCCCCGCACGAGTTCCGTGGCGACCCGACGCGCAACATCATCGTCGGCAACACGGTGCTGTACGGCGCGCTGGCTGGAGAAGCCTTCTTCAACGGCGTGGGCGGCGAGCGTTTCGCGGTGCGTAACTCGGGCGCCACGGCAGTTGTGGAAGGCACGGGCGACCACGGTTGCGAGTACATGACCGGCGGCACGGTGGTGGTGCTGGGCGGTACGGGCCGTAACTTCGCGGCTGGCATGTCGGGTGGCCTGGCCTACGTCTATGACGAGGACGGCCTGTTCGACAAGCGCTGCAACACGGCGATGGTGGCACTCGATCCGGTGCTCGCCTCGGCGGACCAGCAGAAGGAGCAGCCGGAATCGCAGTGGCACAAGTTCGATGGCAAGCGCCAGCTGGACGAAGTGATCCTGCGCAACCTGATCGAGCAGCATTTCCGCTACACCGGTTCGGAGCGCGCCAAGGCGCTGCTGGCCGACTGGGCAACGGCACGCCGCAAGTTCGTCAAGGTCTTCCCGACCGAGTACAAGCGCGCGCTGGGCGAGATGTACGCCAAGGAGCAGGCCGCACGCGACAACGATCGCGAAGCGGTAGCCGCCTGATCGGGCAGCCCCACGAGAGGGCGCCTGCGGCCACGGGCCGCGGCGCCGACAAGATACTGACCCCACGCGAGGCTGGCCCGGCCGCCTCGCGCCAAGCAAGACCAAGGATGCAACATGGGTAAGGCGACTGGCTTTCTCGAATTTCCGCGCCAGAACGAAGGCTACGAACCGGTAGTCAAGCGGGTGAAGCACTACAAGGAGTTCGTGTTCGCGCTGTCGGACAACGAAGCGAAGCTCCAGGGTGCGCGCTGCATGGACTGCGGAATTCCGTTCTGCAACAACGGCTGCCCCGTCAACAACATCATTCCCGACTTCAATGACCTGGTGTATCGCCAGGACTGGAAGTCGGCGATCGAGGTGCTGCACCAGACCAACAACTTCCCCGAGTTCACGGGCCGCATCTGCCCGGCACCGTGCGAGGCAGCCTGCACGCTCGGCATCAACGAACTGCCGGTGGGCATCAAGTCGATCGAGCACGCGATCATCGACAAGGCCTGGGAAGAAGGCTGGGTCGCACCGCAGGTAGCCAAGCACAAGACCGGCAAGACCGTGGCCGTGGTGGGTTCGGGCCCGGCGGGCATGGCCGCTGCGCAGCAACTGGCGCGCGCCGGTCACGACGTGACCGTGTTCGAGAAGAACGACCGCGTGGGTGGCCTGCTGCGGTATGGCATCCCCGACTTCAAGATGGAAAAGACGCTGATCGACCGCCGCATCGAGCAGATGCAGTCGGAAGGCGTGACGTTCCGCACGGGCGTGATGGTGACCGATGGCGACAAGCTGCCGGCCGGCATCAAGAACTACGCTCGCGAAACGGTGACTGCGCAGGCGCTGATGGACCAGTTCGACGCCGTGGTGCTGGCGGGCGGCTCCGAAGTGCCGCGCGATCTGCCGGTGCCGAACCGCGATCTGGATGGCGTGCACTACGCGCTGGAATTCCTGATTCCGCAAAACAAGGAAGTGGCCGGCGACGGCGCCAACGAGATCCGTGCCGAAGGCAAGCACGTGATCGTGATCGGTGGCGGCGATACGGGCTCTGACTGCGTGGGTACGTCGAACCGCCATGGCGCGGTGTCGGTGACGCAGTTCGAACTGCTGCCGCAGCCGCCGGAAGAAGAGAACAAGCCGCTGGTGTGGCCGTACTGGCCGATCAAGATGCGCACGTCGTCGTCGCACGACGAAGGCTGCTCGCGCGACTGGTCGGTGGCCACCAAGGAATTCATCGGCGAGAACGGCAAGGTCACGGCGCTGAAGGCGTGCCGCGTGGAATGGAAGGACGGACGCATGCAGGAAGTGCCGGGCAGCGAGTTCGTGCTCAAGGCCGATCTGGTGCTGCTGGCAATGGGCTTCACGAACCCGGTAGGTTCGGTGCTCGAAGCGTTCGGCGTGGATACCGACGCTCGCAAGAACGCCAAGGCATCGACCGAAGGCGAGCGCGCGTATCACACCAACGTGCCGAAGGTCTTCGCCGCCGGCGACGTCCGTCGCGGCCAGTCGCTCGTGGTCTGGGCCATCCGCGAAGGCCGTCAGGCCGCGCGTTCGGTGGATGCGTTCCTGATGGGATATTCGGAACTGCCGCGGTAAGCATCAACCGGTGCCTCCGGTTTTCGCCCCTCTCCCACCGTGTGGGAGAGGGGAGCCAGACGGCGGGTGATGAATTTACAGCCCACACTCCATCAACACCGCCCCCTCCCCATACGTCGCCAGCTTCGCGCCAAGCGAATGCCTCGCCACCGGCGCGTACCCAAGCTTGCGCCAGAATCCATCGGCATCCTGTACGGCGACCAGCCGTGAAGACCGCAGGCCCGCATTCCACGCCACCTCGCGCGCCGCCTCGTAGAGCTGCACCGCCAGACCCGCCCCACGCCCGATCGGCGCTACGGCCATGTCATGCACGAACCACGTCAGCGATTCGCTATCGCGCCAGTCCCGCGCGAGTGCGCCATTCCATGGCGGCAACGATGTCTCGGGCCAGGCGTGCGTGAACAGATAGGCGGCCAATGTCCCATCGGGCAATCCGGAGATCCAGCAAGTGGAGGGCGAGAGGTCCAGTCGGCTCGCCAGCGCCGCGGCAGTTTCCACGAGCGCGGCGCCATAGCATTGCGCCTGGATATCGAGCACGGCGGGCAAGTCGGCGGCGCGCATCGGCCGCAGCGTGAATTCTGACTTCGGATGCATCGGCGGATTATACGAGCGCTCACATTGGGGTCCGCCCTGAGAGCGTTTACGTGTCTGTGCCGCGCCCGCTCTTCTTCTTAGAATTTCCACAGAACATAACAAAAGAAACTGCCTCGAGAATCCCTTTCAGCCGAACTGGTGCCGCTGCGGTGGGCTGCGGCCCGGAGGAAATTGATGACCGAAGTACGCGTTTGTATGCGGCTTTGGCGAGGTCAAGCGAAGTTGCCAATACTCGCTGCCAAGTGGTTGGGGTGTGCAGTTGTCTGCCTGAGCGGCATGACGACGGTCCTCGCTCAGCCTCCTGCTTTCGCCCAGCTTGCGAGCATTCCGCACAGCTCCCGCGCGGAATTGCAGAATCGCCAGATATCTTTCCCGGCGCGGTCGCTGCGCATGATCGTGCCATTCCCGGCCGGCAGTGTGGCCGATGCCGTCGCGCGCCTGCTCGCCGAGCGGCTGGAGGTACGGCTGGCGGTGCCTGTCGAAGTGGATAACCGTCCGGGTGCATCGGGCACCATGGCCGGCGACCTCGTGGCCAAGGCCAGTTCCGATGGGCACACGCTGTTGTTCCATCAGGCCAACATGCTGATCCAGCCAGGGCTGGAGCCCGTGCCTTACGACGTGATGCGCGACTTCACGCCCGTGGCCCGGGTGGCTGCCACGCCGCTGTTTCTCGTCATCGACGGACGGCTGCCGATGACGACGTCGCAGCAGTGGGTTACCGCTGTGCGCTCGAATCCGGCGTCGTACAGCTTCGGCTATGGTCAGCCCGGGAGTCCTTCCCATCTCTATGCCGAGTACGCGGTGCGCAGCGTCTCGAACGGTGTGCCGCTGGTCACCGCCAAGGGCGAGAATGCCGTCGTCCAGGAAATGCTGGCGGGCCGCATCAGCGCCTGTTTCTGTTCGTGGACGGCCGTGCAGAGTCATGTGCGATCAGGCGCACTCAAGATACTTGGCGTGGCTGGGCCGCTGCGGTCGCCGCTGGCGCCGCAAGTGCCCACGCTGCAAGAGTCGGGCCTCGATGGCTATGGCGCCCTGGCGTGGTACGGCGTCATGGCCCCTGCCAAGACGCCACGAGCCATTGTCGCCCGCCTGGCCGGCGAGTTGGACAACGTGACAAACGAGCGGGACGTGCAGACCCAGTTGCTGGCTGCCGGGCTCACGCCGGTGCGGGATTCGCCCGAGGCTTTCGCCACGGCCATCCGGTCGGAATCCGTACAGTGGCAGGTCATCATGAGGCAAGGCGGGACACGCGCTGAACCCTGAGTGCGGCCCGGCTGGTACGCCTCCCGAGGGCAGGTGGCGCGTAGTCCGCATCTGCAGATGCCACCTCGTTTCCCACCGGATGCCGATTGTTGTCGTGCTGGCAATGGTGAGATCACCACACGGGACAGTGACCGGTAGGTAGTAGCCCTTATAATGGCGACCTGCCTAAAACCGGTGACATTGTGAGCGCTACCGTGCCGAACCCTGCTGGCCAGCTTGCTACCGGCCCGAACATCGTCGAACTCACGGACGTCGATTTCGCGTATGCCGATGGCGCCACGCCCATACTTTCCGGGCTTTCGATGCGTTTTCCGCGTGGAAAGGTCGTAGCGGTCATGGGCGGATCGGGCTGCGGCAAGACCACCGTGATGCGGCTGATCGGCGGCATGGTGCGCCCCCAACGAGGCCGTGTGACGTTCAATGGCGCCGATATCGACACCATGGATCAGCCCGGTCTCTATGCCGTGCGGCGTCAGATGGGCATGCTCTTTCAGTTCGGGGCCCTGTTCACTGACCTCTCCGTCTTCGATAATGTGGCGTTTCCACTACGCGAGCACACTGATCTGCCCGCGTCGATGATTCGTGATCTGGTGCTGATGAAGCTGAATGCCGTAGGGCTGCGCGGTGCGCGGGACCTGATGCCGGCACAGATCTCGGGCGGTATGGCACGGCGGGTGGCGCTGGCCCGGGCGATTGCCCTGGATCCGGCGCTGCTGATGTACGACGAGCCGTTCGCCGGACTCGACCCGATCTCGCTGGGCCTGACGGCCAACCTGATCCGCAACCTGAATGACGCGCTGGGCGCCACCACGATCATCGTCTCGCACGATGTGCAGGAGACGTTCCAGATCGCGGACTACGTGTATTTCATTGCCAACGGCGGTATCGCGGCCGAAGGCGTGCCAGAGGAGCTGCGCCGGTCGGAAGATCCGTTCGTGCGCCAGTTTGTCCGTGCCGAGGCGGACGGCCCGGTGCCATTCCACTATGCCGGCCCCTCGTTGGCCGAAGATTTTCTCGCCGGAGGCTCGCGTTGACCGGCTTCTTCATCTCCATCGGCGCCGCGCTGCGCCAGTTCGTGGGTGGCCTGGGCCGAGCGACGCGCATGTTCGTGGCATTGCTGGCGCTATCGCCTGCGCTCTTCCGCCGTTTCCGGCTGGTGACCGATCAGGTGTTCTTCGTGGGCAACCTGTCCCTGCTGATCATCGCGGTGTCGGGGCTGTTCGTCGGATTCGTGCTGGGCTTGCAGGGCTACTACACGCTGAACCGGTACGGCTCGGAACAGGCGCTGGGGCTGCTCGTGGCGCTCTCGCTGGTGCGCGAGCTGGGTCCGGTGGTGTCGGCGCTGCTGTTTGCGGGCCGCGCCGGTACGTCGCTGACGGCCGAGATCGGCCTGATGAAAGCGGGCGAGCAACTTACGGCCATGGAAATGATGGCCGTGAATCCGCTGCAACGCGTGATAGCGCCGCGCTTCTGGGGTGGCGTGATTGCCATGCCGGTGCTGGCGGCCATTTTCAGCGCCGTGGGCATCCTGGGCGGCTATGTCGTGGGTGTGCAGTTGATCGGCGTGGATGCCGGCGCGTTCTGGTCGCAGATGCAGGGCGGTGTCGATGTGCGCGCCGACGTGCTCAATGGCGTGATCAAGAGCTTCATCTTTGGTGTCGCGGTGACGTTCATTGCGTTGTACCAGGGGTTTGAGGCCAACCCGACGCCTGAAGGGGTATCGCGCGCCACGACGCGCACCGTGGTGATGGCGTCGCTGGCCGTGCTGGGGCTGGATTTCCTGCTGACCGCGCTGATGTTCAGCTAAAGCTTTCCAAAAGAGACTCGCATGAAGAAAAATTCGCTCGATTACTGGGTGGGGCTGTTTGTGGTGGTGGGCTTTGCTGCACTGCTGTTCCTGGCGCTCAAGGCCGGCAACCTGAGCAGCTTTTCGTTCCAGGACACCTATACGGTAACCGCCAACTTCGACAATATCGGCGGCCTGAAGCCGCGCGCACCGGTCAAGAGCGCGGGTGTGGTGGTGGGCCGTGTGTCGTCGATCACGTTCGACGACAAGGAGTACCTGGCCAAGGTGACGATGCACCTGGACAAGCGCTTCGAATTCCCGAGAGATACCTCGGCCAAGATTCTGACCTCGGGCCTGCTGGGCGAGCAGTACATCGGGCTCGAAGCGGGCGGCGACGACAAGATGCTGGCGCAGGGCAGCAAGATCACGATGACCCAGTCCGCCGTGGTGCTCGAGAACCTGATCGGTCAGTTCCTCTATAACAAGGCCGCGGATGCGGGCGGCGGCAGCTCGCCGGCCCCTGCCTCGACGCCGGCTACCCCTTCTTCTTCGACGGATACGTCCGGCTCGGGCGCGGCAGCCTTGCCTGCGGCGCCGGGGCTTGGCGGCAGCAAATGAGTTCCTATCAACGCCTGATCGCGGCCTCCGTTGCCGCCTTTGCCCTGGCGGGTTGCGCCACGGGTCCCCAAGCCAACCCGGCCGATCCGCTGGAACCCTTCAATCGCGGCGTCAGCACGTTCAACGACAACCTCGACCGCTACGCGCTGAAGCCGGTGGCCGAGGGTTACCAGAACGTCGTGCCTTCGCCGGTGCGCACGGCAGTAGGCAATTTCTTCTCCAACATCAGCGATGTCTACTCGGCCGGCAACAACCTGCTGCAGGGCAAGCCGACGCGTGCGATGGAAGACACGATGCGCGTGGCCATCAACAGCGTGCTGGGTATCGGTGGCCTGATCGACATCGCCACGCCGGCTGGCCTGCCCAAGTACAAGGAAGATTTTGGCCAAACACTGGGGGTCTGGGGTGTGCCGACGGGCCCATACCTGGTGCTGCCGCTGTTCGGGCCGAGCAGCGTGCGCGACGCGTCGGGCATGGTGGTGGACCGTTTCATGGATCCCACCTTCTATATCTCGCCGTGGACCGCCAGCCTTGCAGTATCGGGGGTTCGCGTGGTCGACGGCCGGGCACAGTTGCTAGGTGCGTCCAACCTGATCGAGGCCGCGGCGCTGGACAAGTACTCGTTCCTGCGCGATTCGTACCTGCAGCGCCGCCAGTACCTGATCTATGACGGCAATCCGCCGAAGTCCAAGGACGACGAGGATGACGGAGACGACAAGCCGGCACCGAAGGACGATGGCGCGGCACCCACCACGACGAGCGCTGGCTGATCCGGCGCCAGCCCAGTCCAGTCAAGGACGTACGGCGCTGTGAGCGCGGTGTCAGCCCTGAAACAAAGTGTTTGAAAGTGGTGTCTCAAGCATGATTCGGGCAGCGTCGCGACGGCGCCTATGTTTCAATGAGCCCGTCCCGGCGCCGTGTCTGGTGTACCGGGAGGGCGTGACCCTGCCGATATTGCAGTGTCACCACAATGAAAAGAGGAAAATTCACATGCTCAAGCGAGTTCTGCTTCCATTCCTGACTGTCCTGGCATTCTCGGGCGCCGCACAGGCCCAGGCCATCGACACTGCCACGCCGGATGGTCTGGTCAAGACCGTCGTGAACGACGTGATGGCGACCGTGCAGGCCGACAAGGACATGCAGGCTGGCAACATCGGCAAGATCACGCAACTTGTGGAACAGAAGATCCTGCCGCATGCCGATTTCACGCGCACCACGCAGATCGCCATGGGCCGTAACTGGTCGAAAGCGTCGCCCGAGCAGCAGAAAGTGATCGCCGACGAGTTCAAGACGTTGCTGATCCGTACCTACGCAGGCGCCATCGCGCAGATCCGCGACCAGAAGGTGCAGTTCCGTCCGTACCGTGGCACTGCGGAGGACACCGACGCGACGATCCGTACGCAGGTCATCAACAAGGGCGAGCCGATCCAGATGGATTACCGCCTTGAGAAGACCGCTGCAGGCTGGAAAGTCTATGACATCAACGTGCTGGGCGCGTGGCTGACCGAAGCCTACAAGGGCAGCTTCAACACGATTGCTACCCAGCAGGGTATTGACGGCATCATCAAGACGCTGCAGGACCGCAACCGCCAGTTGGCCAACGCCAAGGGCTGACTGTCCATGTGACGCTGGAAACCGTTGCGCCGCAACATGGCGCGCGGATCTGGTCTACAATGGTCGCTCGCTCCCGGCTGTTGCACTTTTTTGTTTGCAGGCGGGAGTTTCGATTCCTCTCCCGAAGCCTCCCTGATCCCATGCCAGCCTTTGGCTCCTCGCTGACCAACCGCAACGCCGCCGACGTGCTGCGTGACGGGCTGTCGCATGTGCGGCAGGGCGACGTGACGGTGGATTGCAGTGCGCTGACCCACGTCGATTCGTCGGCCGTGGCCGTGCTGCTGGCGTGGCAGCGTGCTGCCGAGCAACGTGGCCAGACACTGGCGCTCCAGGGTGTGCCACCGCAGTTGCAGTCGCTGGCCAGCCTTTACGGCGTCGACACCCTGCTGGGTCTGTCCGCCGGCGCCACCCTCCCGCAGCACCACCACCACCGACATTGAACCGGCATCCGTTGCCGTGCGCGGACTCAAGCGCGCGGTCATGCGATGCCACGGCGTCGGGCCTGGCCCGCCGTCGCGCAGGTCAGAGCGGGAGAACCCCCGCATCCCCTATAATTCCGGGTTGTTCGTCCCCAAGTCGCCCCCAACTGCCCTGAGACCATTCCCTCAGGTGCTTCGCGGCTAACCTCAGGGTCGCTTCCCAACTCCAAGAGAGGCCCGGCCGTGCAAGCGGCCCCGTCCCAACATCTGGCCATGAAAGCCATCGAAATTACCGATGTCCGCAAGCGCTACCGCAACCTGCAGGCGCTCAAGGGCGTCAGTTTCAGCGTCGAGCGTGGCGAGTTTTTCGGCCTGCTCGGTCCCAACGGCGCCGGCAAGACCACGCTGATCTCGATCCTCGCAGGCCTGAATCGCGCCGATTCGGGGTCGGTCAGCGTGCTGGGTCACGATGTGGTGGACGATTACCGCATGGCGCGGCGCATGCTGGGCGTGGTGCCGCAGGAACTGGTGTTCGATCCGTTCTTCACCGTGCGCGAGACGCTGCGGCTGCAGTCGGGATATTTCGGGTTGTCGCGTAACGACGACTGGATCGACGAGATCATGGCCAACCTGGATCTCACCAACAAGGCCGACAGCAACATGCGCCAGCTCTCGGGCGGCATGAAGCGCCGTGTGCTGGTGGCGCAGGCGCTGGTGCATCGCCCGCCCGTGATCGTGCTCGACGAGCCGACGGCCGGCGTGGACGTGGAACTGCGCCAGACCCTGTGGAAGTTCATCTCGCGCCTGAACCGCGAAGGCCACACGATCATCCTGACCACGCACTATCTGGAAGAAGCCGAGGCGCTGTGCGATCGCATCGCGATGCTCAAGTTCGGCGAGGTGGTGGCGCTGGACCGTACCAGCAGTCTGCTGAACCAGTTCGCCGGGTTGCAACTCGTCCTGACACTTTCGAAGGGTACGCTGCCGGCGGAACTCGAAGCACTGCGCACGCAGGGCAACCCGGGCGAGCGGGCGCATCGCCTGCGCCTGTCGGGCTATGAGGCCGTGGAGCCGATCCTGGGCGCGCTGCGCGCCGCCGGATGCGAAATCGAAGACATGGAAATCAGCAAGGCCGACCTGGAGGATGTATTCGTGCAGATCATGCGCCGTGAGGGCGAGATGCCCGGCAGCCTGCCGAATTCCGCCATGGAGGCCGCGGCATGAAGAACCCCGTCGACGTGGATGTGACCCAGCAGCAACGGCTGGATGCGATGGCCGTGGGCGGGCTGGTGGGCTTCCGCACGCTGCTCTACAAGGAAGTGCTGCGTTTCTGGAAGGTCGCCTTCCAGACCGTGGCCGCGCCGGTGCTGACCGCCGTGCTGTACCTGCTGATCTTCGGCCATGTGCTCGAAGGCCGCGTGCGCGTCTATGACCAGATCAGCTACACCGCATTCCTGGTGCCTGGCCTGGTGATGATGAGCGTGCTGCAAAATGCGTTCGCGAACAGTTCTTCGTCGCTGATCCAGTCCAAGATCACAGGCAATCTCGTATTTATCATGCTGCCGCCGCTGTCGCACTGGGAGATGTTCGGCGCCTATGTGGTGGCGTCGATCATCCGCGGACTCAGCGTTGGCCTGGGCGTGCTGCTGGTGACGGCATGGTTTGCCAACCTGCACTTCGCCCATCCGTTCTGGATCCTGCTGTTCGGTCTGGGCGGTGCGGGCATCCTGGGCACGCTGGGGCTGATCGCCGGCATCTGGGCGGAGAAATTCGATCAACTGGCCGCGTTCCAGAACTTCCTGATCATGCCGGCAACGTTCCTGTCCGGCGTGTTCTATTCGATTCATTCCCTGCCGCCGTTCTGGCAGGCGGTGTCGCACGCCAATCCGTTCTTCTACATGATCGACGGATTCCGCTACGGCTTCTTCGGCGTGTCCGACGTGCCGCCGCTGTACAGCCTGGCCGTGGTGGCGGTGGCATTCGTCGTGCTGGCCGCGCTGGCGCTGCACCTGCTGCGCAAGGGTTACAAGCTGCGGCATTGATCGACGTCGATCCGCCGCCATTCACTGATTACATTTGAGACAGACATGCTGCCTACACCGGAACAAGTCAGGGATTACATTGCCCAAGGGTTGCCCTGCGAACATCTGCAAGTGGAAGGCGATGGCCAGCACTTCTTCGCCACCATCGTGAGCGCGGAGTTCGATGGCAAGCGCCTGATCCAGCGTCACCAGCGGGTCTACGCGGCCCTGGGTGACCGTATGCGCGCGGAGATCCATGCGCTGTCGATGAAGACGCTGACGCCTGCCGAGTGGCAGGCCGGGGCCGACAAGTAAGCGGCGCCACACAACAGATCAACTGCCGCCTGGACGTGTGTCGGGGCGGTGAACCAGACAGAACATGGACAAATTCCAGATCCAGGGCAATGGCCCCCTCAAGGGCGAGATCCGCGTATCGGGCGCCAAGAACGCCGCGCTGCCGATCCTCTGCGCGAGCCTGCTGACCGCCGACACGGTGACTATCGACAACGTGCCTGACCTGCAGGACACGCGCACCATGCTCAAGCTGCTGCGCCAGATGGGCATGCAGGCGGAAATGGTGGATGGCGTGGCCACGCTGACCGGGGCCGATATCAACGCGCCGGAAGCTTCGTACGAACTGGTGAAGACCATGCGCGCGTCAATCCTCGTGCTGGGACCGCTGGTGGCGCGCTTCGGCGAGGCACGTGTCTCGCTGCCGGGTGGTTGCGGCATCGGCGCACGCCCCGTGGACCAGCACATCAAGGGCCTGCAGGCGATGGGCGCAGAGATCACCATCGAGCATGGCTTCATCCATGCCCGCGCCAGCCGCCTGAAGGGCGCGCGCGTGGTGACGGATATGATCACAGTGACCGGCACCGAGAACCTGCTGATGGCCGCCACGCTGGCTGATGGCGAGACCGTGCTGGAGAACGCCGCACGCGAGCCCGAGGTGACCGACCTCGCCGAACTGCTGGTGAAGATGGGCGCGAAGATCGAGGGCATCGGCACCGATCGGCTGGTGATCCACGGTGTGGACCGCCTGCACGGCGCGCGTCACAGCGTAGTGGCCGATCGCATCGAGGCCGGCACGTTCCTGTGCGCGGCCGCTGCCACGCTGGGTGACCTGACGCTGCGCGATATCCCGCCGCAGATCCTCGACGCCGTGCTGATCAAGCTGCGCGAAGCCGGCGCCCAGATCGAGACGGGCGACAACTGGATTCGTCTGGCGATGCCAAAGCGCGCGCAGGCCGTGAGTTTCCGTACGTCCGAGTACCCGGCGTTTCCGACCGATATGCAGGCGCAGTTCATGGCATTGAATGCCGTGGCCGAAGGCACCGCGCGCATCACCGAAACGATCTTCGAGAACCGCTTCATGCACGTTCAGGAACTGAATCGCCTGGGCGCGAGCATTACGGCGGAAGGCAACACGGCGGTCGTGACGGGCGTGCCGCGCCTGTCCGGCGCCACCGTGATGGCCACCGACCTGCGCGCGTCGGCCAGTCTCGTGATCGCCGGCCTGGTGGCCGATGGCGAAACGACGATCGAGCGGATCTATCACCTGGATCGTGGCTACGACCGCATGGAAGACAAGCTGTCGGCCGTGGGCGCGAAGATCCGCCGCATCGCCTGAGCCACGTACACCATCGACTATCGAACATCGACGAAGATCGTATCGAGTCGCCCCCTGAACGCGTTTGAAGAATCTACGATGAGCCCCGCTTTCAATGCCTCGCCCAACCAGCTGACGCTGGCGCTCTCCAAGGGCCGCATCTTCAAGGAAACGCTGCCGCTCCTGGCCGCTGCCGGCATCGAGGTCACCGAGGACCCGGAAACCTCGCGCAAGCTGATCCTGCCCACGACCGATCCCGCCGTGCGCGTGATCATCGTGCGCGCTTCGGACGTGCCCACGTACGTGCAGTACGGCGCCGCGGACTTTGGCGTGGCGGGCAAGGACGTGCTGATGGAACATGGCATGACCGGCCTGTATGCACCGATCGATCTGAACATCGCTCGCTGCCGCATGTCGGTGGCGGTGCCGGCCGGTTTCGACTACGCCAATGCCGTGCGTCAGGGTGCGCGGCTGGCAGTGGCCACCAAGTATGTGCAGACCGCGCGTGAGCACTTCGCCAAGAAGGGCGTCCACGTGGATCTGATCAAGCTCTATGGGTCGATGGAACTGGGTCCGCTGGTAGGACTGTCCGACGCCATCGTCGATCTGGTCAGCACAGGTGGCACGCTGCGCGCGAACAACCTCGTCGAGGTGGAGGAGATCGTGCAGATCTCGTCGCGGCTGGTGGTCAACCAGGCGGCATTGAAGCTCAAGCGGGAACGGCTGACGCCGATTCTGGACGCATTTGAACGGGCCTCGGCGGCAATCGCCTGAGGTGAAGTTGATCGGGGACCCGCAAGGAACGAAGTCATGAACGAATCCGAAATGGACAACCTGTCGATCCGCAGGCTCGATTCGACCGAGCCCGGCTTCGCTGAAGCGTTGCGGCAGGTACTGGCCTTCGAAGCCTCGGAAGACGAGGCCATCGACCGCGCCGCAGCCGACATCCTGGCCGATGTGCGCCGTCGTGGCGATGAGGCCGTGCTGGAATACACGCGCCGTTTCGACCGCGTGGAAGCCGCGTCGATGGGCGCGCTGGAAATCCCGCAGTCGGCGCTCGAAGCCGCGCTTGAAGAACTGGAACCCAAGCGCCGCGCCGCGCTGGAAGCGGCCGCTGCCCGCGTGCGTGCCTATCACGAGAAGCAGAAGATCGAGTGCGGCAGCCATAGCTGGGAGTACACCGAATCGGACGGCACGATGCTGGGTCAGAAGGTGACCCCGCTGGACCGCGTGGGCCTGTACGTGCCTGGCGGCAAGGCCGCATATCCGTCGTCTGTGCTGATGAACGCGATTCCGGCACGCGTGGCTGGCGTCAAGGAAGTGATCATGGTCGTGCCCACGCCCGGCGGCGTGCGCAACGAGCTGGTGCTCGCAGCCGCGCAGATCGCCGGTGTGGATCGTGTTTTCACGATCGGTGGCGCACAGGCTGTGGGCGCGCTGGCCTACGGTACGGCCACGCTGCCGCAGGTGGACAAGATCGTCGGCCCGGGCAATGCCTATGTGGCGGCGGCCAAGCGCCGCGTGTTCGGCACGGTCGGTATCGACATGATCGCCGGCCCGTCCGAGATCCTGGTGATCTGCGACGGCACGACCGATCCGGACTGGGTGGCGATGGATTTGTTCTCGCAGGCCGAGCACGATGAACTGGCGCAATCGATCCTGTTGTGCCCGGACGCCGACTATCTGCGTCGCGTCGAAGAGAGCATCCGTCGCCAGTTGCCGACGATGCCGCGCCGCGAGGTGATCGCCGCGTCGATCTCCGGGCGTGGCGCACTGATCAAGGTGCGCGACATGGAAGAGGCGTGCGACATCGCAAACGCCATTGCACCGGAGCACCTGGAGATTTCGGCCGAGAACCCGCGCCAGTGGAGCGAGAAGATCCGCCATGCTGGCGCGATCTTCCTGGGCCGCTACACGAGCGAGTCGCTGGGCGACTACTGCGCCGGTCCCAACCACGTGCTGCCGACCTCGCGCACGGCGCGCTTCTCGTCGCCGCTGGGCGTGTATGACTTCCAGAAGCGTTCAAGCCTGATCGAGGTCAGCGAGGGCGGGGCGCAGATGCTGGGCCAGATCGCCGCCGAACTTGCCTATGGCGAAGGGCTGCAGGCCCACGCGCGCAGCGCCGAGTATCGCTTCAAACGTTAAGTCAATTTCAGAGCCGCCTCCATAAGGATCGATATGTCAGCCGTAGACCCATCCCTGATCGAACGCATCATCCGTGACGACGTACGCGCCATGGGCGCCTATCATGTCGCCGATTCGCACGGACTGGTGAAGCTCGACGCGATGGAGAATCCCTACCGGCTGCCGCCCGCGCTGCGCGACCAGCTGGCCGCGCGGCTGGCCGAGGTGGCCCTGAACCGCTACCCGGTGCCCAGCAGCGAGGCACTGCGTGCCAAGCTGAAGACAGTGATGAACGTGCCGGCTGGCATGGACGTCATCCTCGGCAATGGTTCGGACGAACTGATCAGCATCCTGTCGCTGGCGGCTGCAAAGCCTGGTGCGAAGGTGCTGGCGCCGTTGCCGGGTTTCGTCATGTATGCGATGTCGGCGCAGTTTGCAGGACTGGAGTTTGTCGGCGTGCCGCTGCGTGCCGATTTCTCGCTGGACCGTAGCGCGATGCTGGCAGCGATGGCCGAGCACAAGCCCGCCATCATCTATCTGGCTTATCCGAACAATCCGACGGGCAACCTGTTCGATGCCGCCGACATGGAAGCCATCGTCCGCGCCGCACAAGGCGAGGTGTGCCAGAGCCTGGTGGTCGTCGACGAGGCCTACCAGCCGTTCGCGCAGGAAAGCTGGATGCCGAGACTGAAGGATTTCGGCAACCTGCTGGTCATGCGCACGGTATCCAAGCTCGGGCTGGCTGGTATCCGCCTGGGCTACATGGCTGGTTCGCCCGATTGGCTGGCGCAACTCGACAAGGTGCGCCCGCCGTACAACGTCAACGTGCTGACCGAGGCCACCGCGCTATTCGCGCTCGAACATGTGGATGTGCTCGACGATCAGGCCGCGCAACTGCGCGCAGAACGCGCGAAGCTGGCCGATGCGATGGCGGCGCTGCCGGGTGTGACGGTGTTCCCGAGCGCAGCCAACTTTCTGCTGGTCCGTGTGCCGAACGCTACACAGGTATTCGACCGGGTGCTCGCACGGAGGGTATTGATCAAGAACGTGAGTAAAATGCACGCATTGCTGGCCAACTGTCTGCGCGTGACGGTCAGCACCCCCGAAGAAAACGCGCAGTTTCTTGAAGCATTCCAGGCTTCATTGCAGGATTAACCCCACCATGCGTGTTGTAGAGGTCACTCGCGATACCTCGGAAACGCAGATTCGCGTTTCGCTGAACCTTGATGGCACGGGCCGCCAGAAGCTGGCGTCCGGTGTGCCGTTCCTCGACCACATGCTGGACCAGATCGCCCGCCATGGCATGTTCGATCTCGAGGTCGAAGCCAAGGGCGATACCCATATCGACGATCACCATACGGTGGAAGACGTGGGCATCACGCTGGGCCAGGCCGTGGCGCGCGCCATTGGCGACAAGAAGGGCATCACCCGCTACGGCCACAGCTACGTGCCGCTGGACGAGTGCCTGTCGCGCGTGGTGATCGACTTCTCGGGCCGTCCGGGCCTGGAGTTTCACGTGCCGTTCACGCGCGCCCGCGTGGGTACGTTCGACGTGGACCTGCTCATCGAATTTTTCCGCGGCTTCGTGAACCATGCCGGCGTGACGCTCCATATCGACAACCTGCGCGGCATCAATGCCCACCATCAGTGCGAGACCGTGTTCAAGGCTTTTGGCCGGGCACTGCGCATGGCGGTGGAGCTTGACCCGCGCGCGGTTGGCCAGATTCCATCGACCAAGGGAACGCTCTGAACGATACTGGGTACTGACCTGCGCCCCTTGCAGGCGAGCCGGCTGGTTGCGGCGACGCTGACACGCCACCACCGCTACTCACCCGCATCCGATGGATACGCTGAAGTCTTTCATCTCGCTGCTAGCGCTGATCAACCCGATCGGTGCCATCCCGTTCTTCATCAGTCTGACCAGTCAGCAGACCGAGGCGGAAAAGCTGAAGACGATCAAGACGGCGTCGATTGCCGTGGCGATCGTGGTGGGGTTGTCGGCGTTGCTGGGCCAGCAGATCATCGCGTTCTTCAATATCTCGGTGGCATCGCTGCAGGTTGGCGGCGGACTCATCATGATCATGATGGCGATGAACATGCTGAACGCGCAGGCCGGTCGGACCAAGGCCACACCCGAGGAAGAGGACGAGGCCGAAGCCAAGACGAGTATCGCGGTGGTGCCGCTGGCGTTGCCGCTGCTGACGGGGCCGGGATCGATCAGTACCGTGATCGTGTATGCCGGCAAGACGGATCACTGGTACGAACTGCTGATCCTGGTGGCGATTGGCGTGGTGTTGGGGTGCGTGGTGTATGGAACGTTCCGGGCCGCTGACCCGATCGCACGGGTGATCGGGCGGACCGGGATCAATATCGGTACGCGCCTGATGGGTCTGATCCTGTCGGCGCTGGCCGTTGAATTCATTGTGGACGGGCTCAAGACATTGTTGCCTGTTTTGAAATCATGACTACCATAGCAATTGTGGATTACGGCATGGGCAACCTGCGCTCGGTGGCGCAGGCGCTTCGCGCCGCAGCGCCGGAAGCGGATGTCCAGGTCGTGGATCGCCCGGAAGCGATTCGCGCGGCGGACCGCGTGGTATTGCCGGGGCAGGGCGCGATGCCGGACTGCATGGGTGCACTCGGCGAATCGGGCCTGCAGGAAGCAGTGATCGAAGCCGCCGCCTCGAAGCCGATGCTCGGTGTGTGTGTTGGCGAACAGATGCTGTTCGACCGTAGCCACGAAGCTCGCATCGGCCAGGACGATACGCCTGCGCTGGGACTGATGCCAGGCGAGGTGATCCGCTTCGAGCTGGATGGCATGACGCAGGCAGACGGCTCGCGCTTCAAGGTGCCGCAGATGGGCTGGAACCGTGTTCGCCAGACGCGGGCCCACCCGCTGTGGAACGGTATTCCGGACGAGAGCTGGTTCTATTTCGTCCACAGCTATTATGTGCGGGCGCAAGACGCGGCCCATGTGGCTGGCGAGACGGATTACGGCGTTGTGTTTACCAGCGCAGTGGCACGCGATAATATTTTCGCCACGCAGTTCCACCCGGAGAAGAGTGCCGCGATGGGTTTGCAGCTGTACCGGAACTTCGTGCACTGGAATCCGTGAAGCCTCGAAAGCGGCCTCACGAGCAGAAGCACGTTAGCAGCACCTTTTTGCCAGACACACCAAGAATTGTCCCAAGCGATATCGATACCGATCGTTCAGAGCCGACGACCCAGACTGCATTCCTTGCAAAACTGACATGACCTGAACGCCAGCGTCCGCGCCGGCATCGCTACCTTTCCCTTTTTACACAACCACCACGCTCGTTACGCTATGTTGCTCATTCCGGCCATCGACCTGAAGGACGGTCAGTGTGTACGCCTCAAACAAGGCGACATGGACCAGGCCACCGTCTTTTCCGAAGATCCCGCCGCCATGGCACGTCATTGGGTCAATCAGGGCGCGCGGCGCCTGCATCTGGTTGATCTGAACGGCGCGTTTGTCGGCAAGCCGCGCAACGAGGCGGCCATCAAGTCGATCATCGCCGAGGTGGGCGACGAGATCCCCGTGCAGCTTGGCGGCGGCATCCGCGACCTGAACACGATCGAGCGCTGGCTCGACGATGGCCTCTCGTACGTGATCATCGGCACGGCTGCCGTCAAGAACCCCGGCTTCCTCAAGGATGCGTGCTCGGCCTTCGGCGGCCACATCATCGTGGGACTCGACGCCCGCGATGGCAAGGTCGCCACCGATGGCTGGAGCAAGCTGACCGGCCACGAAGTGGCGGATCTGGCGCGCAAGTACGAGGACTACGGCGTGGAAGCCATCATCTACACCGACATCGGCCGCGACGGCATGCTGCAGGGCATCAATATCGATGCCACGGTCAAGCTGGCCCAGTCGATGTCGATCCCGGTGATCGCCAGCGGCGGCCTGTCCAACATGGCCGATATCGACCAGCTCTGCGCGGTGGAGCATGAGGGCGTGGAAGGTGTGATCTGCGGTCGCGCAATCTACTCCGGCGACCTCAACTTCTCGGAAGCCCAGGCGCACGCCGACAAGCTGGGCGCGGAGTAACGTCGCCGGCAGGGTGCCCCAATGGCACCCCAACCAGCCGCTGCCCCAGGCGGGCGGCGGCAGGCAAGGAAACTCATGCTAGCCAAACGTATCATCCCCTGCCTCGACGTCACGAACGGGCGGGTGGTCAAGGGAGTCAACTTCGTCGAGTTGCGCGACGCGGGCGACCCTGTGGAAATCGCGCGCCGCTACGACGATCAGGGCGCCGACGAAATTACATTCCTCGATATCACCGCTACCAGCGATGGCCGCGACCTGATCCTTCACATCATCGAAGCGGTTGCCTCGCAGGTGTTCATCCCGCTGACGGTGGGTGGCGGCGTGCGGACCGTGGAAGATGTGCGGCGCCTGCTGAATGCCGGCGCTGACAAGATCAGCGTCAATTCCTCGGCCATTGCCAATCCCCAACTGGTTTCTGACGCTACCGGGAAATATGGCTCGCAGTGCATCGTCGTGGCCATAGACGCCAAGCGCACATCGGCGCCCGGTGAGCCGGCCCGCTGGGAAGTCTTCACACATGGCGGCCGCAAGGCCACGGGCCTTGACGCCGTGGAGTGGGCCAGCGAGATGGCAAGGCGCGGCGCCGGCGAGATCCTGCTGACCAGCATGGACCGCGACGGCACCAAGAGCGGCTTCGACCTGGAGTTGACGCGCGCCGTGAGCGACGCCGTGCCCGTGCCGGTGATCGCCTCGGGTGGCGTGGGTGGATTGCAGGACCTGGCCGACGGTATCAAGCTGGGCCGTGCGGACGCGGTGCTCGCGGCCAGCATTTTCCATTACGGCCAGCATACCGTTGGCGAAGCCAAGGCTTTCATGGCCCGCGAGGGCATTCCGGTCCGGATCTGATCATGGCGAACAAGTGGTTGAACAAGGTGAAGTGGGACGATAACGGGCTCGTGCCGGTGATCGTCCAGGAGACGGGCTCCAACGATGTGCTGATGTTCGCATTCATGAACCGCGAAGCGCTGCTGCGCACCGCGGAACTGGGCGAAGCGGTGTTCTGGTCACGTTCGCGCAAGCGCCTGTGGCACAAGGGCGAGGAATCGGGGCACGTGCAAAAGGTGCATGAGATGCGCCTGGACTGCGACGAAGACGTGGTACTGCTCAAGGTCACGCAGATCGACAGTATTGCGTGCCACACCGGCCGCCACTCGTGCTTCTTCCAGAAGTTCGAAGGGGATGCCGAAACGGGCGACTGGAAGACCGTGGAGCCGGTGCTAAAGGATCCCTCCAAGATCTACACTTCGAAATCATGAGTCAGGAACTGTCCTCCGCCGATGTGCTGGCGCGCGTGGCCGCCACGCTGGAATCTCGCAAGCCGGAGAACGGTGGCGATCCGGAATCGTCCTATGTGGCCAAGCTGTTCAGGAAGGGCGACGACGCCATCCTGAAGAAGATCGGCGAAGAAGCCACCGAGACCGTGATGGCCGCCAAGGATGCACGTGCAGCCAATCTGGACGCCGCAACTGTCGACAAGATGGTCTACGAAGTGGCCGACCTGTGGTTCCATTCGATGGTATTGCTGGCGCACGTGGGCAGGTCTCCCGCCGACGTCATCGACGAACTGGCGCGCCGCGAAGGATTGTCGGGGCTGGCGGAGAAGGCAAGCCGCAAGGAGTAGGATGACGCCATGCCACCCGGAAATGGTCCGGAGCGGCGGATGCGCTACGTTGGAGGTCACGAATGGCGACGGACTACACCACGCAGGTCACGACAACGGTCGATTCGGACAAACTCGATGGACTACGCAAACTCACGCATATCCTCTATGCGCTCTATGCGATACATTGGCTGACTGGCGGAATCACTGCGCTGATTGCTATTGTCGTCAACTACGTGAAGCGTGACGACACACGGGGTACGCTCTACGCTTCGCACTTCGCGTGGCAGATCCGCACTTTTTGGTGGTCGATCCTCTGGTTCGTGGTGGGCGGCGCCATGTTTGTGACGGTGTTGCTGTTTCCGGTGGCCATCGGGCTCTGGAGCGTGCTTTCCCTGTGGATGCTATACCGTATTATCAAGGGCTGGCTCAATCTGAATGACCGCAAGCCGATGTACCCGGGCGAGCAGTTCTGAGACAGCCAGGGCGCGTTGGACACGTTGCAACGAAAATTTCATGAAATCCCAGGACAATTGCCTTTTCTGCAAGATCGTGGCCGGCCAGATCCCGTCGAACAAGGTTTACGAGGATGACGACCTGCTGGCATTTCACGATATTCATCCCAAAGCGCCGGTACACTTTCTGGTTATTCCGAAATCGCATGTCGATTCGCTGGCCGATTGCGGGCCCGGCGATGCCGAGGTGCTTGCTAGAATAATGCTCAAGGTGCCTGAACTGGCGCGCCTTGCCGGCTGCACTAACGGGTTCCGCACGGTGATCAACACCGGCACGGACGGTGGACAGGAGGTTTTCCATCTCCATCTGCATGTGCTCGGCGGCCCGCGCGACCAGTGGAAGACGCCGGCGTTCTGAGGACGTTCGTCAGATTGCCTGGGTATGAAGAGTGATCGGTGCAGCGATGCACCGATTGGATGTTGCGCCGGCCACCGTCGACCGGCGCGGCCTTTGAGGGACGGAACTACTGGCGGGGCGGCTATTCCATCCGACGCCGCAGCTACATCAGGAGCAAGAAATGGGTTCGTTTAGCATTTGGCACTGGCTGATTGTGCTGGTGATCGTCATGCTCGTCTTCGGTACCAAGAAGCTGCGCAATATTGGCAACGACCTGGGCGGTGCCGTGAAGGGTTTCAAGGACGGCATGAAGGACGGCAATGGTGAAGCGGCGGCAGATGGCCAGCCGGCACCGGCCAAGGAACTGCGCGACACCACCACGATCGACGTGGAAGCCAAGGAAAAGTCGCGCCAGCAATAAAGTCCGGGCGGCTGTTTTCCTCCCTCCACATGGCGGCTGCGTGAATCGCGGCCGCCTGTCACGTGTTACTGTCCCGATGTCCGCATGATCGATCTCGGCATTTCCAAGCTGGCACTCATTGGCGCTGTTGCGCTGATCGTGATCGGCCCCGAGCGTTTGCCGAAAGTGGCGCGCACGGTTGGCGCACTGGTCGGCCGTGCGCAGCGCTATATCAATGACGTCAAGGCTGAAGTCAGCCGTGAGGTGGAACTCGAGGAACTGCGCAAGATGCGCACGGAATTCGAGACTGCCGCGCGCGATGTCGAGCAGACCATCCACAAGGAAGTCAACGAGCACACGCAGTCGCTGAATGAAGCGCTGAACGGTGCGGAGTCGGCCGACAATTCGGCTGGGATGGACTCCGGCGTTTCCGCTGGCTACGTGCCCAGTTGGGACAGTGCTCACAAATCGCACAACGGCCGGAAGAGCTGGCGTGTGAAGCAGGGCGCGCGGCCTATCTGGTTCAAGCGTCAGCAGAATACCCGCGTGTGGGTGCAGTCCGGCGCTGCGCGCGTCAAGCGCCATCGCCCGGCCACCGGTCGTAATCGTTCCTTTTTCGAGTAAGCATGGCGGGCACCCCAGATCCTCTCGACCCCAACGCCGAGTCCCAGCAAGAGACGTTCATTTCCCACCTGGTCGAGCTGCGCGAACGACTGGTCAAGGCCGTGGGTGGCGTGATCCTCGTCTTTGTCTGCCTGGTTTACTGGGCGGCTGAAATCTTCAACCTGTTTTCCGCGCCGCTGACCGCCTCGCTGCCCAAGAATGGCCGGATGATCGTGACCGATGTCACCGGCTCGTTCTTCGTGCCCATGAAGGTCACGATGCTGGTGGCGTTCCTGATCGCGTTGCCCTGGGTGCTCTACCAAATATGGAAGTTCGTGGCGCCGGGCCTTTACCAGCATGAAAAGAAGCTGATCGTACCGCTGGTTACCAGTACCTATGTGCTGTTCCTGTGCGGCGTGGCGTTTGCCTATTTCCTGGTATTTCCAACCGTTTTCCATTTCATGGCGCATTACAACGCGCCACTCGGGGCCGAGATGTCCACGGACATCGATAAATACCTGAGTTTTGCCATGACCACGTTCCTTGCCTTCGGCATCACGTTCGAAGTGCCGGTGGTAGTCATCGTGCTCGTCAAGTTCGGCGTGGTGGAACTGGAAAAATTAAAGCAGATCCGCCCATATGTGATTGTGGGCGCTTTCATTATTGCGGCAGTGGTCACACCTCCCGATGTGATGTCGCAACTCCTGTTGGCCGTGCCGCTCGTGCTGTTGTACGAACTCGGCCTGCTTATGGCGCGTTTTGTGACGCGTCAGCCTCTTGGTAGGCCCGCAGAAGGCGAAACCCAGCCTGACTGAGTTCCCCGCGAGTTGTTAACGACCTGTATATCCCGGGTCTTTATGCCTTTTTTGCACCAAAATGGTGAAAATATTCGGGTTTGCTGTTGCTTCATCACAACAAGAAGCGTCGGTAAACTCGGTTTACGGCGAAAAAGACTTCTGACGGGCAGGGGGGGTGACACATAATACGACGCAGACGTGAAGCTAAATGCGTCGCCCAAGCACTTGGGCAACCAAGATTTCCCAATCAGTTGACAAGGAAAGTGTCGATATGAAGATGAAACTGTTTGCTGCTGCCGTTGCCGCTCTGGCCGCCGGTGGCGCCTATGCCCAATCGAGCGTGACCCTGTACGGTGTCGTTGACGCCGGTATCGAATACCAAAACCATCAGCCGGGCGTTTCGGGCAGCCACGACGTCGTGCGCCTGAACTCGGGCAACATGTCCGGCAGCCGTTGGGGCCTGCGCGGCGTGGAAGATCTGGGCGGCGGCCTGAAGGGCGTGTTCGTCCTGGAAAGCGGTTTCAACGTTGATAGCGGCACGATGGGCCAAAGCAACCGCCTGTTCGGTCGTCAGGCTTTCGTCGGTCTGCAAAGCAACTACGGCACGCTGACCCTGGGTCGCCACCAGACGCCGTTCTATGACTTCGGTCTGGCCTTCGACCCGATGGCCATCGCTTCGAACTACTCGATCACTGGCCAAGCTCCGGAATTCCAGGCTCGTGCTGACAACTCGCTGAAGTACATCGGCAAGTTCGGCGGCCTGACCGGCTCGCTGCTGTATAGCCAAGGCACGAACACTGGCGGCGCAGCCAACACCATCGGCGGCGTGACCTACCAAGGCACCGCTGGCGAAGTTCCGGGCAACTACAAGCTGGGCCGTGCTTACACTGCCAGCCTGATCTACGCAGCAGGTCCGTTCTCGTTCGGTGCCATTTACGACGAAACGAACCAAGGTATCAACGTTGCTGGTCTGACCGACGCCAAGATCCGTCGCGCATCGGCAGCCGGTACGTACGCCTTTGGCCCGGCCAAGGTGTTCGCTGGTTACCGTTGGGCCAAGGCTCTGGACGGCGCAGTGCTGCCGGGCGCCGTGGCAATCGGTCAACCGAACAACTCGTCGACCTCCAACCTGTACTGGCTGGGCGTGGGTTACCAGCTGACCCCGGCGTTCTCGCTGACGGGCGCTGCGTACTACCAAGACTTCCGCAACAGCGGTGCAGATCCGTGGAGCTTCGTGGCTTCGGCTGACTACGCGTTCTCGAAGCGTACCGACGCGTACTTCAACGTCGCCTACACGAAGAACAAGGACGGCTCGCAACTGGGTCTGTCGGGCACGGGCGCTGGTGGTTCGGCCTTCGGCGCGACCAACAACGGTGCCAACCAGTTCGGCGCTGTGGTTGGTGTTCGCCACAAGTTCTAATTTGACGCGGGTGTAAGCCCGCTTCAGATTCGGCTTGTCCAAAACGCCGGTATCCGCAAGGATGCCGGCGTTTTGTTTTGTGGCCTGGGTTGTGGGTTTCAAGTTGCGCGCCTTGGACTCCGTCGTATCCCTTTCGCTCGCCGGTGCGAATCGGTGGTCTGTTCGGAGACATGGATGGCACATTGAATCCGGCGGCGCAGACGATGCGAGAGGCTGGATTCGAGCGTGGCGCCATGTACCGCCTCTGACTCCGGGGTGGTGAGGGAGTATCCAGCAGCATCGACGGGAAAGCGCCTGTCGTCGCCCCATTCCTGTGTTGTTTGCATCGGTGCAGCATCGGTGACCCTCAAAAAGCAAAACCCCCGTCTGAAGAGGCGGGGGTTTTGCTTTCTGCGTTGAGACCTTCTACTGCACTATCGATTGCTGCTCAGCGATCACTCTTCGTCCAACGGCATCGCGCGCCGCGGCGGCGGAGGTCGCTTGCCAATGGTGACAGTCAGTTCAGACGCCTTGCCGCGTCGGATCATCTTCATTTTTACCTCGGCACCGGGTTTGAGCTGGGCGATGGCGTTAAGCAGTGCGGTCGTATCCGAAATGACCTGGTTATCGACCGAGACCAGCACATCGCCAGGCTTCATGCCTGCCTTGTCCGCAGGTCCGTCCTGCACGATGGCGGCGATCAGCGCACCTTCCCGGGCGTCGAGACCAAAGGATTCGGCAATTTCAGGCGTCAGATCCTGTGGCTCCACACCGATCCAGCCTCGTGTGACGCTGCCAGTCGAGATGATCGACTCCATCACCTGCTTGGCCGTCGAGACAGGGATGGCGAAGCCGATACCCAGCGAGCCGCCCGAGCGCGAATAGATCGCCGTGTTGATGCCGAGCAGATTGCCTTGCGCATCGACCAACGCGCCGCCGGAGTTACCGGGATTGATTGCAGCGTCGGTCTGAATGAAGTTCTCGAAGGTATTGATGCCCAGATGGCTACGGCCGAGCGCCGAGACGATACCCATCGTCACGGTCTGGCCGACACCGAACGGGTTGCCGATGGCCAGCACCACATCGCCCACCTTGACGTTCTCGATTCGACCGAGCGTGATTGCAGGCAAATCCTTCAGCGTGATCTTCAGGACTGCCAGGTCTGTTTCGGGATCGGACCCCACGACCTTGGCGTTGGCCTTGCGACCGTCGGTCAGCGCTACCTCTATCTCATCGGCGCCGTCCACCACATGGTGGTTGGTTAGAATGTAACCCTCGGCGCTGACAATCACTCCGGAACCCAGGCTGGATACGGGCTCCTGCCGCTCAGGCAGCCGATCGCCAAAGAAGAACCGGAACCACGGATCTTCCGCCTGCGGGTTGGGCGTCCGCTTTGAGCCGTTTTTGCTGGTGAAGATATTGACCACCGCGGGCATCGCTTCGCGAGCAGCGTCGCTGTACGACCCCTGCGCTGCGGAACCGGCCACGCTGGGCACTACTTCCTTCAATGCGACGATGGGAGACCCGGATTGCACGGCCACCCGCCCGCGCTGCAGCCACTCGGGTTTGAGCGTGGCTATCACGAACCACACGGCCAGCACGACCGTGACGGCCTGGGCGAAAAACAGCCAGAAGCGGCGCAACATATTGGAGTTTTGACCAGAAAATGAAAACAAAAGAGCTTGAATTGTACTTGAACGACCTTCTGGAAGTTCCGCGTTTCAAGGACTATTGCCCGAACGGGCTACAAGTGCAAGGTCGACCCGAAGTCACGCATATCGTCACCGGTGTCACGGCGAGCCTGGCACTGATCGACGCCGCGATCGAGGCCGGTGCCGACGCGATCCTCGTCCATCACGGCTACTTTTGGAAGAACGAGGATGCACGGGTCATCGGTCAAAAGCACGCGCGCTTGAAAAATCTGCTGGCCGCCGATCTCAACCTGATGGCCTACCATCTGCCGCTCGACAACCACCCCGAACTCGGCAACAACGCGCAACTCGCGTTGCAACTGGGGCTGTCTCCCATCGGACGTTTCAGCGACGATCAACTCGGCTGGACGGGCACATTGCTGCAGCCGATGCCGCTGAAAGCATTTGCCGCCCACGTGGGAGGCGTGCTGGATCGGGAACCGCTGACGATTGGCGATCCGGACCAGATGATCCGTTCTGTTGGCTGGTGTACGGGCGGTGCGCAGGGCTATTTTGCGGCGGCTGTAGATGCCGGCGTGGATGTCTATATCAGCGGTGAGGTCTCCGAGCCGACCACTCATCTGGCGCGCGAGAGCGGGGTGGCCTACATCGCGGCGGGGCATCACGCCACGGAACGGTATGGCATCCGCGCCGTCGGAGAACATCTGGCACAACGTTTCGAGCTGCGCCACACGTTCATCGATATTCCGAACCCGGTCTGATCCGGATTCGGAATATGGTTGCAAACCGAAGGAGCCTCAGGCGCGCGGGGCTTGCAGGCTGTCGCGGATTTCACGCAGCAGCTTGATGTCCTCGGGCGTCTCGGCGGGCTTCGGCGCTTCCTCACTCTTCGCGCGCATCTTGTTCACCGCGCGCACCATCATGAAGATGATGAAGGCCAGGATCACGAAATTGACCACGATGGTCAGGAAGTTACCGTAGGCAAAGACTGGCACGCCCGCCTTCTTCAGGTCCGCCAGCGTGTGCGGCACATTGGGCGGAGGGTCCGCCAGCACGATGAAGAGGTTCGAGAAGTCCAGCTTCCCGATGATCCGGCCCACCAGCGGCATGATCAGATCGTTGACGATGGAATCCACGATCTTGCCGAAGGCCGCACCGATGATGACCCCGACCGCCAGGTCCACGACATTGCCGCGCATTGCAAAAGTTCGGAACTCGCTCATCATTCCCATTGGTTATTCTCCATTTTGTTGTTCCAGATTAACGTTTGAGTTTGACAAAGACTGCATCATCGCAACCTCGAGTGCAAGTCGGGAATCAGCGCCAGAACCGCCCCCAAGCGGTCACACCCGCGATCCCATGACGGATTATCGGCGCCGCGGCTATCAGTAGTTCGCCTATCGTCGCCAGATGTGCCTCAGGTATAATTTTTTGTTGACGCAGGATTCAATTGATGACATCCCCTGGGGTTTGGAATGAGTGACCAGCAAAACGTGAAGAACGTGGACAAAGGTCGCCGCAATTGGTTGATCGCGACTTCAGTCGCGGGCGGCGTAGGAGGCGTAGCAGTAGCAGTACCTTTCGTCAGTACCTTTGCACCGTCGGAGAAGGCCAAGGCCGCCGGCGCGCCCGTCGAGGCCGACATTGGTGCCTTGAAGCCTGGCGAAATGATGACGGTGGAATGGCGTGGCAAGCCGGTCTGGATTCTCCGCCGTACCCCGGAAATGCTGGCTTCGCTTCAGAAGACCGACGCTGAAGTAGCGGATCCCAAGTCAGACGTTCCCTTTACGATGGCGACGCCCGACTATTGCAAGAACGAGACCCGCTCGCGTGCCGAGCACAAGGATCTCCTCGTTGTCGTGGGCATCTGCTCCCACCTTGGATGTTCCCCCTCCGGTCCCTTTGCCTCGGGTGCCAACCCGCAGCTCGGCGCCGATCCTGGTTTCCTCTGCCCGTGCCACGGGTCAACGTTCGATCTGGCTGGCCGCGTGTTCAAGAACAAGCCTGCCCCGCAGAACCTTGACGTCCCCCCGTACCAGTTCCTCTCCGACACCAAGATCGTGATCGGCAAGGACGAGAAAGGAGAAGCGTGATCATGGCGGCCGAAAAAGAAGTCAAGACTACCGGGCTGCTGGGCTGGATCGACGCCCGTTTCCCCGCGACCCAACTCTGGGAAGATCATCTCTCCAAGTACTACGCGCCGAAGAATTTCAACTTCTGGTATTTCTTCGGATCGCTCGCGCTGCTGGTGCTCGTGATCCAGATCGTCACGGGCATCTTCCTCGTGATGAACTACAAGCCGGATGGCACCCTGAATGCCGCCGGCATTCCCGTGGCGTTTGCCAGCGTCGAGTTCATCATGCGCGAGGTGCCATGGGGCTGGCTGGTCCGCTACATGCACTCCACTGGCGCCTCGGCGTTCTTCGTGGTCGTGTACCTCCACATGTTCCGCGGGCTGCTGTACGGCTCGTATCGCAAGCCGCGCGAACTGGTCTGGATCTTCGGCTGCCTGATCTTCCTGTGCCTGATGGCCGAGGCGTTCATGGGCTACCTGCTGCCATGGGGCCAGATGTCGTACTGGGGCGCGCAGGTGATCGTGAACCTGTTCTCGGCGATTCCCGTGATCGGCCAGGACCTGTCGCTGTTCATCCGCGGCGACTACGTGGTGAGCGATGCCACGCTGAACCGCTTCTTCTCGTTCCACGTCATTGCAGTGCCGCTGGTGCTGCTGGGCCTGGTGGTGGCGCACATCATCGCGCTGCACGAAGTGGGCTCGAACAACCCGGACGGCGTGGAGATCAAGGCGAAGAAGGACGAGAACGGTGTTCCGCTCGACGGCATCCCGTTCCACCCGTACTACTCGGTGCATGACCTGGTGGGCGTGGCAGGCTTCCTGATCTGTTTCTCGGCGGTGATCTTCTTCTTCCCGGACGTGGGTGGCTACTTCCTGGAAGCCAACAATTTCTTCCCGGCGGATCCGCTCAAGACACCGCCGCACATCGCACCGGTGTGGTACTTCACGCCGTTCTATTCGATGCTGCGCGCCACGACCACGAACTTCCTGCCGATTCTGTGGCTGTTCTTCGCGTTCGTGCTGGGCATGGTGTTCCTTCGCACGAAGGATGCGCGCATCCGCATTGGTTCGGTTGCGGTGCTTGTGATCCTGGCCGTTGGCTTCTATTTCATCGACGCCAAGTTCTGGGGGGTGCTGGTGATGGGCGGCTCGGTAATCGTGCTGTTCTTCATGCCGTGGCTCGACTGCTCGCCGGTCAAGTCCATCCGTTACCGTCCGGGTTTCCACAAGACAATTCTCACGGTCTTCGTGGTGGTGTTCCTGGTCCTGGGTTACCTGGGTGTCCAACCGCCGTCGCCGGTCGGCGAGAAGGTGTCGCAGCTCGGTACGCTGCTGTACTTCGCCTTCTTCCTGACCATGCCGTTGTGGAGCCGTGCCGGCACGTTCAAGCCGGTGCCGGAGCGTGTCACGTTCCATCCGCACTAAGACGCCGCGCGACCCTACAAGAGGACAAGGACACAAGATGAAAAAGTTGCTTTCGATCTTCGCACTGGTCGGCGCGTGCCTTGCCGCGCTGCCCGCGATGGCCGCAGAAGGAGGCTATCCGCTGGAGCCGGCGCCGCTGGATACCAGCGATGTATCGTCGCTGCAGCGTGGCGCCAAGCTGTTCGTCAACTACTGCCTGAACTGCCACGGTGCATCGATGATGCGCTACAACCGGCTCAAGGACCTGGGTCTGACTGACGACCAGATCCGTCAGAACCTGTTGTTCACCGGGGACAAGGTGGGCGATACGATGACTGTGGCGATGCCGCCGAAGGATGCCAAGGCGTTCTTCGGCGCAGCTCCGCCGGACCTGTCGGTCATCGCCCGCGCACGGGGCAATGACTGGCTCTACACCTATCTGCGTACCTTCTACCGTGACGACACCCGCGCGACGGGCTGGAACAACCTGGTTTTCCCGGCCGTCGGCATGCCGCACGTGCTGTGGGAATTGCAAGGTGTTCGCGTGCCGAAGTTCGCCGAAGTGGAGGAGCACGGCCACAAGGTGCAGAAACTGGCTGGCTGGGAGCAGGTTACTGCTGGCAAGATGAGCACGCAGGAGTATGACCAGGCTGCAGCCGACCTGGTGAACTACCTCAACTGGATGGCTGAGCCGGCGCAGAGCCGCCGCAAGCGGCTCGGCGTCTGGGTGCTGCTCTTCCTCGGCGTTTTTGCCATCTTCGCCTGGCGCCTGAATGCGGCGTACTGGAAGGATGTGAAGTAAGCAGGGGAGGTTTGCTCCGTTAGCTTTGTAACGGTGTTTGTAACAACGCAGGATGCCATCCCCAGGGGTCGGCGCGGAAGTTGCAGCAATGCACCGCCGCGCCGACCCTTTTGCTTGGGGCGTTTCGGGTTACCGATGCCGGCCTGGTGGTTTCAGTGATCCATGGATCATTTGTAACTAATTTGCTTTTCGATGGGCCGTTCCGGCAGAATGTTTGCCCTGTCTGAGCTAGCACTGCTAAGTTCGTCAAATTGCTACGAATTTGGCGCACTTCCCACCCAAGGAATTCAACCATGATGGTGTTGTATTCGGGTACCACTTGCCCGTTTTCCCAACGTTGCCGCCTTGTCCTCTTCGAAAAGGGCATGGATTTCGAAATTCGCGACGTTGACCTGTTCAACAAGCCGGAAGATATTTCGGTGATGAATCCGTACGGCCAGGTGCCGATTCTCGTCGAACGCGACCTGATCCTGTACGAATCGAACATCATCAACGAGTACATCGACGAGCGCTTCCCGCATCCGCAGCTGATGCCGGCAGACCCGGTGCAACGCGCCCGCGCCCGCCTGTTCCTGTTCAACTTCGAAAAGGAACTGTTCACCCACGTGTACGTGCTGGAGAACGAGAAGGGCAAGGCCGCCGAGAAGAACCACGAGCGTGCCCGCGCCGCGATTCGCGACCGCCTGACCCAGCTCGCCCCGATCTTCGTCAAGAACAAGTACATGCTGGGCGAAGAGTTCTCGATGCTCGACGTCGCCATCGCGCCGCTGCTCTGGCGCCTGGACCACTACGGCATTGAACTGTCGAAGAACGCCGCACCGCTGCTGAAGTACGCAGAACGTATTTTCAGCCGCCCGGCCTACATCGAAGCACTGACTCCGTCCGAAAAGGTCATGCGTCGCTAAGACGGCCGCGACGCCACCGCAAAGCTAATGTCTGAAACTTCCACCAAGCCCTACCTGATCCGCGCCATCTACGAGTGGTGCACGGATAACGGCTTCACGCCGTACATCGCCGTGTTCGTCGACAGCCAGACCAACGTGCCGCGCGAGTTCGTGAAGAACAACGAAATCGTGCTGAACGTGAGCTTCGACGCAACCAGCGGCCTGGACATGGGCAACGAATGGATTGCTTTCAGCGCCCGCTTCGGTGGCGTATCGCGCAAGATCGATGTGCCCATCGAAAACGTGCTGGCCATCTACGCACGCGAAAACGGGCAGGGCATGGCGTTCCCGGTAGAACGCAGCGTCCCCGAAACCCAGGCTGCTACAGAACGCGAAAACAACCCGCCTCCGAAGCTGGCCCCGGTGGACATCGACACGCCCGCGCCGGTTACCGCCGACGCTGGCGGCGTCGATTCGGACGACGAACCGACCCCACCGCCTGTGCCCCGCATCGGCGGCAAGAAGCCATCGCTGAAGGTTGTCAAATAGACATCCACAAAGCCGACCGCATGCAGTAGAATCGCGGTCTGCACCAAACATGCCGGCTTAGCTCATCAGGTAGAGCAGTTGATTTGTAATCATCAGGTGGCGGGTTCGAGTCCTGCAGCCGGCACCAATTTCCAGTAAAAAAGCCACGCGAAAGCGTGGCTTTTTTACTTCTTCCCTCGTGGATATCACCCCCCCACCGGCTTCCCATCCTTATGCCGCACCACCACCGTCGAAGACCTCGACGGCAGGTTCGCATCCGGCCAGTTCCCACCAGCCACCCCCGTCCCCGTCGGATGCTGGATATTCACAAAGAACGTCGTCAGATCCGGCGTGTAGGCCAGGCCGGTGATTTCGCACCCTTGCGGTCCGACCAGCAGGCGTCGCACTTCCTTCGTCACCTGGTCGACGTAGTGCATCGAGTTCGCGCCGAAGATGTTCGTGACGGATGTACCGGTGCCGGCGTCGGTTTGCACCCAGAGGCGGCCTTTCGGGTCCACGCGGATGCCGTCGGGGCTGCTGAAGGTGGCGCCAATCATGTTGCCCTTCAGGTTGGGGGCGGCGATCGAGGGGTCGCCGGCTAGCAGCAGGATTTCCCACTTGAACTTGGTGGCGAGCGGGGAGTCGCCGTCTTCGCGCCAGCGGATGATGTGGCCGTGCGAGTTGTTGTTGCGCGGGTTGGCTGCGTCGATTTGCACGCGGCTGCCGTTGTTGGTCAGCGTGCAGTAGATGGTCTTGTCGAGGCCCACCGTGATCCACTCGGGGCGATCCATCAGCGTGGCGCCTGCCACGCGGGCGGCGGCCTTGGTGTTGATCAGGACGTCTGACTGGGTGTTGAAGTCGACGTTGACCGGCACTACCACGCCCGGGGCGGCCTGGGTCCAGTTGCCCGGGTCCGAGGCGCCGGCGGTGAGGCCGTTCTTGCCCTGGGTCAGTTCGATCCAGTCGCCGGTGCCGTCGGCATTGAACTTGGCCGCGTAGAGCGTGCCGTTGTCGAGCAGGCTGGCGTTGTTCAGGCGATTGGTGGCGTCGAACGCGGCGCTCGGGATGAATTTGTAGATGCAGCCAGGCGTGCCGTCGTCGCCCATGTAGAACGCCACGCGATTGTCTGCGGTGGTCATGAACGCGGTGTTCTCGTGGTCGAAGCGGCCCATGGCGGTGCGCTTCACGGGCAGGCCGCTGATCTGCTGGAGCGGGTCGATCTCGACCACCCAGCCGTAGCCTTCGTCGGCGTGCGTCGGGTCGAGGTAGTTGTCGGTGGTTTCCTCGCACGTCAGGTACGTGCCCCACGGCGTATGGCCGCTGGAGCAGTTGTTGAGCGTGCCGATGACCACGGGGCCCACGGCGGCTGCGGCCGGGCCGGACACGCGGTAAGACGTGTTGCCGGAGTAGCGCTTGTTGTAGAGCGAGTTGCGCTTGACTTCCCACTTGCCGGCCACGAGTTCGATCTCGATGACGGACACGCCTACCGACGACAGCACGATGCGTTTCTGCTCGGGCGTGGCGGTGGCGGGGTCGTATGAGCCGGACATCAGGATGGCGGCATCCGGTGCTTCGTGGTTCATCACGAGCAGGCCGCCCTTTTGCGGATCGACGCCGGGGATTTCATAGAAGTGCATGCCGTCGTGATTGCCGCCGGCCTGCTGCTCCGTTTCCATCGACGTCTGGAACGCCCCCTTGTAGCCGGCTGCGCCCGGAGCGACCGGGTCGCCTGCCGAGAATATCGTGTAGGTCTCGTAGTTCTCGGCTACGGTCACCTTGTTGGCCGTGATCTTCGAGTCCAGGCCCTTGAAGTTGACGCTGTAGTCGAGCGGCTGCTGGCCGGGCGTCGGTGCAGGGGCCGGAGCCGGTGCAGGGGCGGGCGCCGGTGCGGCGGTGTTGTCGTCGTCGCCACCGCATGCGGCGAGGAGCGTGCCGCCGCCGAAGGCGGACAGCAGCGACATGCCGAGACTGCCGCGCAGTACGCGGCGACGGGCCGGGTTGGCGGCTACGAGTTCTTCGAGCGTCTGGCCCGGTACTGTCTTGTTGCCTTCTGCTTCGCGGCGCGGTGCGCGCAGCTTGTCGGTGATGTACGACATGATCGTTCCTCCAGTCTTTTGCGGGAAGGCGCGCGTTGCGTGACGCGCGCCGGTTCAGGGACAGCCGCAGATACTAGGGAAGCGATATGTCTTTTTCGTTACACAATGACTGCACAATCGGCGATCTTCGATCTGGCTTGGGCCGACTTCGGCATCCCCCTTCAATCTCCAGAATCCTCAACCGATAACTTCTAAGCGGACAAGTCCCGTAAGGGTGGCGGAGTTCGATGACAGTCCTGTGGCGTGACGACAGGGCGGTGAGTTGTCCAGTCATCGACGCTTGTCTCGCGCATAATCGGTGCCACACCGTACCGACCCTTTCTGAAAAAGGGCATCCCCGCGCCGGTGGCTGGCCACGCGGGGGACAAACAATCCGGCCGATTTTTTTTCTGTTGGGTACAACTGGAGAGGTCAATCTATGGAACGCAGGAAAGCAGGCCGGGGGCTTGCGCGCGTGGCAATGGCGGCGATCGTCGGGACAGTGGCCGCATGCGGTGGCGGCGGTGACGACGATGGCAATTCGGTAGTGCGGGTGTCGGAAGCGAATGCCACGATGTTGTCGACGATGGCAACATCGGGAAGCACGGTGACACCGGCGCGGTGGATCCCCTCGGTGAACGACACGTGGCAACTGCAACTGCAGGGCACCGTCAACACGAGCTACAACGCGGCGGTGTTCGACATCGACCTGTTCGATACGCCGCAGGCCACCATCGATAACCTGAAGGCGCAGGGCAAGCGCGTGGTCTGCTACTTCTCCGCAGGCAGCAGCGAGAACTGGCGCTCGGACTTCTCGAAGTTCAAGGCGGCCGATATGGGTAATGCACTCGATGGCTGGGCGGGCGAACGTTGGCTCGACACGCGATCGGCCAACGTGCGTACGATCATGAAAGCGCGCATGGACCTCGCCAGGGCGAAGGGCTGCGATGGGGTCGATCCCGACAATGTCGACGGCTACACCAATAAGCCGGGCTTGCCGCTGACAGCAGCCACGCAGCTCGACTACAACCGCTTCCTGGCAACCGAAGCGCATGCGCGCGGACTGGCCGTGGGATTGAAGAACAGTGTGGACCAGTTGGGTGATCTGGCTTCGTCGTTCGATTTCGCGGTGAACGAGTCGTGCTTCAGGTACAACGAATGCGCGGGTTACTCGGCGTTCACCGTACAGGGCAAGCCTGTGTTCAACGTGGAGTATCAGACGAAGTGGAAGGACGCCACCACGCGCAAGACGCTATGCGCGAAGGCCAAGGCGTTGAACCTGCGGACGTTGGTGCTGCCGTTGGCGTTGAATGACAAGTATCGGTATAGCTGCGATTGATTTTCGCAGCGCGATAAGTCGTTATGCGCTCCCCTCTCCCGCGATAGTGGGAGAGGGGTGGGGGAGAGGGCAAAGGCTTGTATTGCGACTGATCGCAATTTGAACCGCTGAGCCCTCTCCCCCTGCCCCTCTCCCGCCTTGCGGGAGAGGGGAGCAAACAAGGGGTTCAGCGAGCCCCTTGCGTCTTTTCCACTTCCCGCCACGCCAGATACACGCGCGTATCAAACTCCAGCTGGTGATAACGCGGTTCCATATGTTCGCAGAGGCGATAGAACGCCTTGTCGTGGTCGCTCTCTTTCAGGTGGGCGAGTTCGTGGACGACGATCATCCGCAGGAAATCGGCGGGTGCGTCCTTGAATAGCGACGCCACGCGGATTTCCTTTTTTGCCTTGAGCTTGCCACCCTGTACGCGCGAGATGGCTGTGTGCAGGCCGAGCGCGTGTTGCGCGGTGTCGAGCCGCGCGTCGTAGCCCACCTTGTGCAGCGGCGGCGCGCTGCGCAGGTATTCCTGCTTGAGTTCTGCGGTGTATTCGTAGAGCGCGCGATCGGTCTGGATGATGTGGTGCTCTGGATAGCGGCGTGCGATATGGTCGCCCAGCGTGCCGGCCGCCATCGCGGCGCGCACCTGGTCGAGTACGTTGGGCGGATAGCCGCCCAGGAATCGCATCGGGTCTTTCACGCCCGGCCGCCAGCCTTCGGTCATCGCCAATCGTCAATCAGTGGTGGTGATGGTGCTGGTGCATCCAGCTGTTGTCCGTCGAGTTGACGAACGACGCGACCGCGTCCTTGTCACCGGTGGCGTGGCGCATCAGTTCGCCGCACTTGCAGATGCCTTGGTACGGCATGATGTGCGAGCAGGCCGAGGTCTTTTGCAGATACAGCGTGACGGGTTTCGTGCACTTCTTGCACTTGAACTTCAGGGTCAGGGCGGGTTTGCTCATCGCAATTCGGAAGATATCGGAGAAATTCGGGGGTGATGGAAGCACCGTGAAGGCGCTCCAAAGAACCCGGTATTGTACCGGCCGTGCCGGATCAATGCGTGGGTGCCAGGTGGGTGATGCGGGGATGGCATTGAGTCCTGCCATCCGTTTGCTACACTCCCGCCATTCCCTCGCGGTGCGCCCAGCGCAGCCGCCTTCCTCCGCATTCCACAGCACTCAACCGAACCCGCTCCCATGGCACAGTACGTTTTCACCATGAACCGCGTGGGCAAGATCGTTCCGCCCAAGCGTCACATTCTCAAGGACATCTCGCTGTCCTTCTTCCCCGGCGCCAAGATCGGCGTGCTGGGCCTGAACGGCTCGGGCAAGTCCACGCTGCTGAAGATCATGGCCGGCCTCGACAAGGAAATCGAGGGCGAAGCTACGCCGATGCCGAACCTGAACATCGGCTATCTGTCGCAGGAGCCGCAGCTCGATCCCGAGCAGACCGTTCGTGAATCGGTGGAAGCCGGGCTGGGCGGCGTGTTCGAAGCGCGCAAGAAGCTCGACGAAATTTATGCGGCCTACGCCGAGCCGGACGCCGACTTCGACGCGCTGGCCGCCGAGCAGGCCAAGTACGAAGCCATCCTGGCTGCCAGCGATGGCAACAACGCCGAGCTGCAACTCGACATCGCCGCCGATGCGCTGCGCCTGCCGCCGTGGGACGCCAAGATCGGCAACCTGTCCGGTGGTGAAAAGCGCCGCGTGGCGCTGTGCCGCCTGCTGCTGTCGCGCCCCGACATGCTGCTGCTCGACGAACCGACCAACCACCTGGACGCCGAGTCCGTGGACTGGCTCGAACAGTTCCTGACGCGCTTCCCGGGCACCGTGGTGGCCGTGACCCACGATCGCTACTTCCTCGATAACGCCGCCGAGTGGATTCTCGAACTGGATCGCGGCCATGGCATTCCGTGGAAGGGCAACTACAGCTCGTGGCTGGAGCAGAAGGAAAACCGGCTGAAGCAGGAAGAGTCGAGCGAGTCGGCCCGCCAGAAGGCGTTGAACAAGGAACTGGAGTGGGTGCGCCAGAATCCGAAGGGCCGTCAGGCCAAGTCGAAGGCGCGTCTCGCGCGCTTTGACGAACTGAACAGCCAGGAATACCAGAAGCGCAACGAAACCCAGGAAATCTTCATCCCTGTGGGCGAGCGTCTGGGCAATGAAGTGATCGAATTCGAGAACGTCAGCAAGAGCTTTGGCGATCGACTGCTGATCGACAATCTCAGCTTCAAGGTGCCGCCGGGCGCCATCGTCGGCATCATCGGGCCGAACGGCGCCGGTAAATCGACGTTCTTCAAGATGCTCACCGGCAAGGAACAGCCGGATAGCGGCGAGATCAAGGTCGGCCCGACGGTGAAGATGGCATTCGTGGACCAGAGCCGCGATGCGCTGGATGGCACGAAGACCGTGTTCGAGGAAATCTCGGGCGGCTCCGATGTGCTGACGGTGGGCCGCTACGAAACGCCGTCGCGCGCCTACATCGGCCGCTTCAACTTCAAGGGCGGCGACCAGCAGAAAACCGTGGGCTCGCTGTCAGGCGGTGAACGCGGTCGCCTGCATATGGCCAAGACGCTGATCGAAGGCGGCAACGTGCTGCTGCTGGACGAACCGTCGAACGACCTCGACGTGGAAACGCTGCGCGCGCTGGAAGACGCACTGCTGGAGTTCGCCGGCTGCGTCATGGTGATCTCCCACGATCGCTGGTTCCTGGATCGTATCGCTACGCACATCCTGGCCTTCGAAGGCGATTCGCACGTGGAGTTCTTCCCGGGCAATTACCAGGAATACGAAGCGGACAAGAAGAAGCGCCTGGGTGAAGAAGCTGCGAAGCCGAAGCGGATCCGGTACAAGCCGATCATGCGTTGATTGGTTCTTCTCCCCTCTCCCACTTGTGGGAGAGGGGCGGGGGAGAGGGCCAGCGGTTCAAATTGCTGATGTCGGCAAGCAGAACTTCCGGCCCTCTCCCCCAACCCCTCTCCCGCGTCGCGGGAGAGGGGAGCAAACAAGCGGTAGAGCAGAAGACTCACCCCCGCACCAACCTCACCAGCGTAATCTCCGACGGTGCCCCGAACCTCTTCGGCGGACCCCAGTAGCCCGTTCCGCGGCTCACATAGATCCACATCCTTTCATGCCGGTTCAGCCCATGCACATAGGGCTGCTGCATTGGCACGAACAGGTTCCATGGCCAGAACTGGCCGCCATGCGTGTGTCCCGATAGCTGCAGATCGAAACCTGCCGCTGCAGCAGCGGGGGCCGAGCGCGGCTGATGGGCGAACAACACGCGTGCGGACGCATCGGCTGGCGCACCCTGCAGCGCACGAACCGGATCGCTGCGATGGCTTTCGATAAAGCCGCCCGCCGTGAAATCGGTCACGCCACCCAGCACCAGCGACGCCTGCCCGCGCGTGACCACCACATGCTCGTTCATCAGCACCGTCAGGCCCAGGCGCCGCAGTTCGGCGATCCACGGCTCCGCGCCAGAGTAGTACTCGTGATTGCCTGTGACCACATAGGCGCCATGCCGCGCTTCCAGTCGCGCGAAGGGTGCGGTGTGGGCCGATAGCTCGCGAACCGAACCGTCCACAAGATCGCCCGTCACGGCGATGGCGTCGGGTTTGAGGCCGTTCACGCGATCGACGATGCGATCGAGATAGGGGCGCTTGATCGTCGGCCCCACGTGGATATCGCTGATCTGCGCGATGGTGAAACCCTGGAATGCCTCGGGTAGGTTAGCGATCGGCACATCCACCTTCACCACCCGCGCCAGCCCCCGCGCGTTGAAGAAACCGATGGCCGAGACTGCCAGCGCCAGTCCCCACACTGCCGCTGCGCTGTTGGCAGCGAGGCGGGCAGGCTGCCAGCCGGTCAGGGTGGCTACGAGCAGGAAGATGTCGCGGGCGACGGTCAGGATCAGCAGCGACGAGAAGAAGCCCATCGCCAGCATGCCGATCCAGCTCAGTCGATCCGCCCAGCCCGTGGACAGGCGCCGGGCCATCAACGCGGACGGAATCAGCAGGCTCGACGCCATGAGCCAGAGCACGCCCACCGTGTGGACCACCAGCGGACCGGGCAGGGGCGGGAGCAGGCGCACCCCGATATAGACGTGGAGCGCCGCGACGATCATCGCGGGCAGCAACAGGGAGCGGCGCAGCAGCTTGGAACTCATGGCGGGGGCGATGGCATCGTAATTCGACGTAGTTGAGGCCCTCACGCGCATGATTCAAGGGTGTAGGTGCAAGATACGCGACAAATGCCTGCGCTGCCCGTGGCAAGGCGGCATCGATCTGTCCGATTTTGGGCGCAAGATGAATGTTTTCGAGGCGCATTGTTCCAGCCTGCGCGGTCATTTAGATTCACTGACGCTGCAGTGGTGTCTGATGCTGCCCATTCTTGCTGGAGTTTCTATGTTGAAGCGATTTCCCAGGCGTTTGCCCATCAGCCCTACGTTGATCGCCGCGGCGCTGCTCGGTGTGGCGGCGGCGCCGCTGCCGGTGGATGCGCAGGCTGCCACCACGGCCCAGCCCGCCAGCGCCGCCCGCAAGGTGGCGCCGCTCACCTGGCCGCGCAGCTACGAGGTGGCGGGTGAGCACGTGGAGCTTTACCAGCCCGAGATCGAGAAATGGGAGGGTGACCGGATGTCAGGTCGCGCCGCAGTGGGCATCGGCGCCAAGGACGGTGCGCCGACCTATGGCGTGGCGCGTTTTTCGGCGCAGGCCGATATCGACAAGCCATCGGCGCTGGTGCAACTGTCGAAGATCCAGATCGATAGCGTGGACGTGCCCACACGCCCGGAAGCCGCCGACAAGATCCGCCAGGCCCTGATCGGCCAGTTGTCTCCCAAGGGCCTGACCGTGCCGCTGGATGAGTTGCAGGCCAGCTACGCCGTGTCGCAGGAACTGGCGAAAGCGCAGCGCGTGCCCGTGAAGAACGATGCTCCGCAGATCCTGTTCGCCGCCACGCCCACGCTGCTTGTGCATGTGGATGGCGAGCCCGTCTGGCGCGAGGTGGCTGGCACTGGCTACGAGCGCGCGATCAACAGCCGCGCGTTGCTGCTGCGCGATACCAGCGGCGAGCTATGGCTGCAGGCGGGGGGTTACTGGTATCGCTCGGCATCGGAGGGTGGGAAGTGGGATGCCGTCGCCAATCCGCCCGCCGCGCTGCTAGGCGCCGCCCGCAAGATTGCAGCGGTCAAGAACGAGCCGAAGGCGGATCCGATGATGCCTGCCGATGGCAAGAAGCCCGCGCGGCCGCCAGCCGTGCAGTTGGCGACGCGGCCAGCGGAACTGATCGTGACACAGGGCGAGCCGCAGATGACACCGGTCGCGGGGGTGGGCCTGCTGACGATGTCCAATGCCGACCACGCGGTCTTTGTCGATCCGTCGAGCAACCAGACCTATGTGCTGATCTCGGGGCGCTGGTTCCGCGCGGCGATGCTCAACGGGCCATGGGAATACGTGCCCGGTGACCAGTTGCCGGCGGAGTTCGCGAAGATCTCGCCGAAGGACCCCAAGGCGAATGTACTGGTCTCGGTGCCGGGCACGCCGCAGGCCCGCGAAGCCGAGATCGCGGCGACGATTCCGCAGACCGCCTCGGTGGCACGTGACAAGGCCACGGTCGCCGTCACCTACGATGGCCCGCCGAAATTCGAGGCCATCACCGGCACGTCACTGCGCTACGCGGTCAACACGGGCACGCCCGTGATCGAGGTCGATAGCGCCCACTACTACGCCGTGGCCAACGGCGTCTGGTTCACCGCTGGTGTGCCGGGCGGCCCGTGGCGCGTGGCCACCGAAGTGCCCTCGGCCATCTACACGATCCCGCCCAGTTCGCCGCTGTATTACGTGACCTATGTGCGGATCTACTCGGTCACACCGACGACTGTCGTGGTCGGCTACACGCCGGGCTATATGGGCGTGGTGGTCAGCCCCGACGGCACCGTCGTCTACGGCACGGGCTATGTCTATCCGCCCTATGTCGGCAGCTATTACTACGGCTATCCGGTGACGTACGGCTATGGCGCAGGCTTCGGCATCGGCGTGGCCGAGGGGTTTGCGTTCGGCTTTGCGGCAGGCGCGATCTGGGGCGGCGCGGCGCCGTACTGGGGTCCGTACTGGTACGGCGGCTGGGGCGGCGGCAACTTCGTCAATATCAACCAGGCGAACTTCTATGGCCGGTGGGGGCAAGGCACGGTCACCCATGCCGAAGGCTGGAATGCCTGGACCGGCACCCAGTGGCGTGGCACGGCAGGTGCCGGCTACAACGCGGCCACGGGCGCTCGCTACCAGGGCAGCCGGGGTGCGGCCTTCAATCCCTACTCGGGCAACTACGCGGCGGGGCGCCAGGGATCGTTCGCCAATCCGTCGACCGGCCGCGAAGGTGCGGCGCGCGGCGGCGTGGCCGGCAACGAGTATTCGGGCAACTATGCGGCGGGCCGACAGGCCGCAGGCTACAACGCGCAGACCGGCCGCGTGGGCGCTGGCGAGATCGGCGTGGCCGGCAACACGCAGACCGGCCAGCAGACGGCGGGCAGTCGAGGCTTTGTCGCCAATCCGAACAAGGACAACGCCGTGGTCTGGAACAACGGCAATGTCTATGCGGGGCACGACGGAAACGTCTACCAGCACACGGATAACGGCTGGCAGCAGCACACCAGCAACGGCTGGCAGTCGGTGCAACCGAATGCCGATGTGCAGAACCGGCTGGAC